>NZ_MLBF01000069.1 GCF_001936615.1 Desulfosporosinus metallidurans | reverse complement strand
TGGTATGTTAGAGCTCCGAGCAGACAAAGACACTTGTAAAACCTGTAAAACAAGGGATTGCTATAAAGGCAATGACAAAGCGCCCGGCTGTCCTATGTTTGAATTTCCGATGGCTATGGAAAACAACGCCAACTGTAATCTCTGCGGAAGTTGTATCAAAAGCTGTCCTCATGATTCAATTCGCCTAACCCCCCGCATTCCCACCAGTGAATTTTGGTCGATGACTAGAGCTCGTTTCGAAGAATCGTTCTTAGCGATTGTCATCGTCGGAATTGTGTTTGTTCAAAACATTACGATGTTAGACTTTTACCCCTCCTTCCTGAAGTCGGTCGAGCAGACATTAGGGATTGCCAATCAAGATATCGCCTTTACCATCCTCTTTATTTTCGCTATGGCGACTCCAGTCTTACTCCTTTTCGCAGCTACTGCAATTTCCAAGCGTTTCACGGGCGAGACATTGCGTAATGCCTTTGCACGCTTTGGGTATGCCGTCATTCCACTTGACCTTGCTTCCCACATGGCCCACAACTTGTTCCATCTTCTGGCTGAAGGGAAGTCAATCTACTACACCTTCATGGGGCTCTTCGGAGTGCATCTTGAGGGACCGACTGACTTCGTTTCCGATCCGACGATTCAAATTATGCAATACTTCTTAGTTATCGCCGGTACTCTCGGTTCCCTTTACACCGCCTATCGAATTGCCAAAAAGAACTATGGCGTGAGTAAAGCACTATCCGTTTCTATGCCGTATTTGGTTGTCATCCTGCTCTTCGGCATCCTGAACTTTCTCACCTTTACAGTAAGAATGGGAATGCGCATGTAGGCCAGGGAAGCAAAGGGACGGTTCTCCTGCTTCCTAATGAAGCAAGAGAACCGTCCCTCGGTACACCCCTCTGTTTAACAAGGAGGATCTCTAGATGAAAAACGATCGTGAAGAGAAAAAACAAAAATTTACCCAACCGAAGAAAAGCAAAGCAGGCCTTTACAGCATTTTAGGCCTTGTAGCGGTTGCAGTAATGATAAGTTCCTATTTTATATTGGGTAATAGCAAACCAAGTGACTCGGCCAACGCGCTTGCTGATACCGGACAAAAAATGAATTATAGCTCGAACGCTAAACTGGAGCAAACGGTTGTTCCAAGCAAGGTTGAAAATGGGAAAGAAGTTGTGACCACGCTAGGTACGGTGAAGGAAAAGAAGTTCATAAAGACAGAGTACAAAGCCAACGGCAAGACTGTTCCCTTGACAGCCTTTATCCAACCTGACGGTAAAGTGATGGTGGCTGTGAGCTATTGTGAGCCTTGTAAGGGGGACTCCTTTCATATTTCCAACAATCAAATAATTTGTAACACTTGCGGAACAATTTGGGATCTCCAAACACTCAAAGGACTCAGCGGTGGTTGCCAAGCCTATCCACCCCAAGCACTGACCTACTCCTTAAACGGTGATAACCTTGAGATTCCCCAAGCCGTACTGGATTCCTGGTCGCCCAGAGTTTAATCTTTAAAGGCTAGCTAACTACAATCTTAGAATTATGTCAAAGGTAATGTCAGACGCACTCGTTCTTACGAGTGCGTTCATTCTAACTGGCGCTAAGTCTTTTCTGGTTATTCACTTTTGTTGCTACTTTTGCACTTACTTTTATCGTTACCATAACCCATTTGGCGTAAGATTTTTCCATACGCTGAAACGGCAATGGATGCAGCGTTTGATCGAGTGGTTTTTAGGACTACAATACTTATAGATTATATTTCTTACAATTCAGGAGGAAATACTAAATGTCTTTGATAAACGTGTGTGAAATCACCAAGACCTATAAGGGTGGGGATGGTGTCACTGAAGCCCTGAAAAATGTGAGTTTAGAGATCTTGAAAGGAGAATTTCTAGCATTAATGGGTCCTTCCGGGTCAGGGAAAAGCACCTTGCTCAGTATTCTTGGAGGGTTAAATCCGCCCACCTCTGGCAAACTCATCATCGACGATATCGATGTCTATGCTTTAGAACCCGAACGATTGGCCGATTTTCGGCACGAATACGTCGGCTTTGTTTTCCAACAATATCAATTGATTCCCTATCTTACTGCCTTGGAAAACGTCATGCTCCCCTTGGTTATAACCTCCCGCCCAGGAAGGGAACAACGGGAAATGGCTCAAACTGTCCTCGACAAAGTGGGCTTAAGCAACAAGTCTCACCGCCTTCCAAATCAATTATCCGGTGGTGAGCAAAATCGAGTGGCCATCGCACGGGCCATCGTTAATCGACCTTCTATTATTTTCGCGGATGAACCCACTGGTAGTTTAGACTCAAAAACTGCCGAGGAACTGTTGGAATTATTTCAAGCGCTTAACAGGGACGGTTTAACCATCATTATGGTAACACACAACCAAGAAAACCTGGCCTGGGTCACCCGCTCAGTTTATATCCGGGATGGAGTTCTCAATCCCATTCCTCAAGAGTCCTAAGGGGGAAATAAAATGCGTTTAACAGAAATTGCGCTTCAAAACCTACGCCGCCGAAAGATACGCTCTATTTTATTAGTACTCAGTGTCATCATCGGAGTAGGTTCGATCATCTTCCTATTCACGACAACTCAAGCCATGAAGGAAGATGTCGCCAACAAACTTGATCAATTCGGTTCTAATATTCTCATCCTTCCCGATACCGGGCAAGCCCTAACCTTTGGAGGCATAACGGTTGAAGCACCCACGCAGATCAAAGAACTGGACATGTCCCTTATTCCACTTATGAAAACGATTAAAAACAAGGAAACCTTGGCCACAATATCCCCCAAGCTTTTAGTCGACACTACCATCAAGGGACAAGCTGTTCTGTTACTTGGCGTCGATTTCCCTCAAGAATTGCACCTAAAAAAATGGTGGCAACTAAGTGGTCTCGCTAAAAATCAAATCCCAACGGCCAACGAAGTGATATTGGGAAGTGACGTTGCCCGTACCCTGGGTTTGAGCCCCAATCAAACAGTCACGATCAAAGGGCAAGATTTTAAAGTGGCCGGGGTCGTCCAACCCACAGGTTCAGCAGAAAATGACCAAGCGGTATTTATCGACTTAGCAGTGCTGCAAAAACTAGCGAATCGGCCTAACGCCATCAGCCTCATCGAGGCTGCCGCTTTATGCTATACTTGTCCGATTGACGAGGTAACCAAACAATTAACAGCCACTCTGCCTGATACCAAGGTTACCGCTCTAAAGTCTACTCTTGAATCTCGAAATGATACGGTAAGCAAGTTTAACTTATTTGCTAGAAGCGTATCCTTGATTCTCTTCCTTGCTAGTAGCTTGGTAATCACTATGACTATGAAGTCTTCTGTCGAGGAACGCACTCGAGAAATCGGGATCTTGAGGGCGATTGGATTCCGAAAACGCCACATTTTTCAAATTGTGCTTAGCGAGGCGGGATTATTAAGTGTTCTCGGCGGGTTATTAGGTTACCTACTTGGAATGGGTATGGCCGCAACCTTCGGATCTGTTCTGATTAAAACGCAAGTTCAAATCCCTTGGCAATCTAATTTACTCGTCTATGCACTTGGTGGCTCTCTTGTGGTAGGCCTGATTGCCAGTCTTTACCCGGCTTGGAAAGCGTCAAAACTTGAACCGGCTGAATCTTTACGTTATATATGATAACAGAAGTCAGCGGCCCTATCAGATGCCAGAGGTTAGATGCAGAAGCCGGTGATCAGAACGAAGGCTAAGTAAATGGCACGATACACGAGGGCCGAAGTCGGAACGAGGGTGGGTCGATGCACATTGTAGGGTATTGGCGTGAAGCTTGGGGTCGAACATCGAACTTCGAGCCTCCGAACATTTGATACAAGGAGGTAACATATGACTTTAACGGATATTGCGGTCCAAAATTTACAACGGCGAAAAGGGAAAACTATCTTTTTACTGCTTACTTTTATATTAGTAGTCGGCCTAACCGTCACGCTGAATACATTGGCTAAAAGCATGCGAGACGATTTGCAAAAAAGTTTAACCCAATATGGTGCTAACGTCGTCATTACTCCGAAGTCAGAACATTTTACACTCAGCTACGGCGGTCTCTCCGTTCCAGGAGTTAATTACGAAATCAAACGTTTAAACTATAACATCGTAGCTAAACTAGAAAATGACCAAGAACTTGCGATTAACGGAATTGCCCCCAAAATTATTGGTTCCGTCGCGGGGGGTAAGAAACGTTATTTGATCATCGGCGTAGACTTTTCCAGTGAACTTAAAATGAAACCTTGGTGGCATATTCAAGGACAAGAGCCCAGGGACCGAGAAGTTATTGTCGGTTCGGACCTTGCCCGCCAAGAAGCTCTCGTTATTGGGAACACCCTAGAACTTAACCACCAAAAATATCCCGTTGTCGGGATCATGCAGGAAACAGGCGGTTCAGAAGATAATGGAGTTTTTACCAATTTCAAGACTTCTCGCACCCTTACTGGAATAGATTCTTGGTCCATGATCGAACTCAATACGACTCAACCGGATAAAACTGCGGCCCTCTTGAGTGAACTCTTACCGGAGGCCAAAGTCGCAGAACTATCTCAATTGGTTCAGGGTGCCAAAGAGAGTGTCGACCGCTTTGCAAATTTTTCCTTATTCGCTTCTATATTATTGGGAGTTATCGGGGTTTTAATTGTATTCGTCACAACGACTGGGAACATCAATAACCGTGTAGCGGAAATAGGTATATTCCGAGCCATCGGTTTTCGCCGTCGCCACATTCTTTCCCTTCTAATCCGGGAAATTGCCTTGGTTAGCATTTTTGGAGGGGTTCTCGGATATCTCTTAGGTAAACTTACTCCCACTCTACTCGGCCCAATCGTTTTCCAAAAAACCGTTAGCTTTCAAGTTCACCCTTTGATGGCCTTGGCTACTATATGCGGATCTGTCTTAATCGGTGTTCTTTCTGTACTTTCTTGTAAAAGGGCCGTTGATTTAGACCCTTTAGTAGCGCTTTCTAGCATCTGATAAGTTTGATTTTAACATGAGGTCGTTCTTAATGCTTGGTAACATATACGATCTCCTTTTTTGCTCTATGAAGCACAATGGGATTTGCGATGTACGAGCTTCTCCTTAACCTCTTGCCAATAGGAAACCTTCCCTGCTATTAGTTGCCTCTTTTGCTTTAGCAATGGGTTCTTCTATAAATCGTCTCACCCACCCGTTCGCACAAGGAAGTATAGACCTAAGACTATGAGCATCCCACCACTTAGATAGGTAATATACTGACTCCACTTCGATAAGCGGGGTAAACTCTTTAGCACGGCTGTAAATGTGCCTGCAATAATCAGCGGTAACCCATGGCCCAGACCGTATATAAAGAGCAACAAAGCGCCATACCATAGTACCCCTTGCCCAGCCACATAAGTCATCAAAACTGCTAAAACCGGAGTTGCACAGGGTGAAGCAACCAGCCCAAATAATAAACCCACTCCGAACGATCCCAGTGCTCCCCCTCGTTTCTCGGGCATAGCCTTCAAACCAGGTAACTCAAAGTTAAAAACGCCTATTAATTGTAAGCCCATTAGAATAGCAAAAAGTCCGATAATATATGGCCATGCTGGCCCAATCTGGCCAAAGGCTTTACCTAACAGGGACGCGACTATACCCAATATGGCAAATGTAACGGCTAAGCCTAGTACAAAAAATGCCGAAGTGATGAAACCCTTAGTCTTTGTTGGCTTTTCCAAACCACCGATGTACCCCAACATAACGGGTAACATTGACAAGATACAGGGACTTAAACTAGTCAACACCCCACCTAAGAAAACTAGAATTAAGATGGATACCCCCCCAGATGCCAAAGCATTCGGGATCGTTACTTCAAAGAATGATTTATACCAGCTGTTATTTGGATTCTCGGAATTTATAGCATTTTCTAAAGCAGCTTTACTTTGAGGTCCAGTATCGTTGTATATAATTTGCCCTTGCTGATCGAAAACGAAAAAAGCTGGGATATAGTAAATATTAAATTGTTTGGCGAGAACTTGTCCTTCCGGATCATCAATATCCGCTACAATAAAGTTAACATTTGCACTATATTTTTTCTCTAGAGCCAGCACCACGGGCTCCATGCTCTTACAGCTGGGTCACCACTTCGCGTAAAACTCTAAGAAAATTGGTTTACCCGATTTCTTCGCTTTTTCGAAAGCAACTTGTGGCTGATTGGTTACATGAAATTCAGTTGGACCAGTGAATCTCGGTATGACCAAGGCCATAATTGCCAAGACACCCACTATCACTAAAATCAAGACTTTAGCTCTTGTCTTCATAGTTCACTCCTCGATCGATTACTTTGCGACGGGTTCAGCAAATTATTCCTTTTTCCCGCACCCTACCGCAAATAATATCTCAGTTCTTAATATCTGTCCACCTAGGATGGTTGCTCACACCAATCGAAGGATGAATTACGGTGTCTTATTACTCGATGTACCCGCAACAGGGTCATTGCTTTTTTGTTGCGCAGCAAGCATATCCTTAGCTTGAGGAATAATCTGTTTTAGCCGTTCTGCATTAGGGCCATTTGGGTCTTTGTCCAATGCAGTCTGCCACACACTAATAGCCGATGCGTAGTCTTTCTTAATTTCCGAAAGGAAAACCCCGTAGTTAAACAATGCTTGTATAAAATCCGGATTCTCTGTTAAGGCCTCTTTGAAACCCTTTTCGGCCACATCATTTTGACCAGTATAAATAGCGGCTGTGGACATATCGGTTAACACATTGATATCCTTCTTAGTATTCAGGACGCTTTGATAGTATTTTATGGCTTGGAGATAATCTTCTCGCGCTTCATTCGGCGCGACTGTCCGTGCCATTGTCCCTAAATCATAATAGGCATTGCCTAATTCCTGTTGTAGTGAACTATCATTAGGATTTGATCTAACCTTTTGGTTTAGAACATTGACCTTATTTTTCAAATTAACATAATCACTGTTCCCAGAAGACGAAGACGCGGACGCAGATGAGGACGTGGGTGACTTTGGGGAGGCTGTTCCGGAAAAATACCCGTAGGCACCTGCTCCAACCAAACTACCAGTTATCAATGTTGCCAAAACTATAGTCTTAAGATACTGATTTTGCTTACGATTAACCACTTAATCTCCTCCATAACATTGACCATACTCATAACTCAATACGATTCAAGGATCATCAATAAGTGTACTCTACTATTGTGAATTTCCTATGAAAATCCTATGAATTCCCCTCAAGCTTAAAAAATCGCTATATCTACCCCTAACCAGATTGCCGAAGGCTGTCTTTCCCTTATATAATGAGCTAAATACGTCTTTGAAAGGAGTTTGCTCGTCATGAGAATTTTACTCGTTGATGATGAAAAAAAGATTACAACCGTGCTCAAGGCCTACCTTCAACAAGAGGGGTTTCAGGTCAGCACGGCCATTAACGGCCTTGTTGCCCTAACCATGTTTAAAGAAAACCCTTTTGACCTCGTGATCCTTGATCTAATGCTCCCCGGCATGTCCGGAACAGAAATTTGTAGTGAGATCCGCAAGATATCCTCCGTCCCCATCATCATGCTCACCGCTAAAGTTGAAGAGGAGGATCGAATCAATGGATTGAGTATTGGTGCCGACGATTACATTACAAAACCCTTTAGCCCCCGCGAAGTGGTTGCCCGTGTCCGGGCCGTTCTACGCCGCACAAATAACGAAACTGCACCGCTGGCGGACGTAGTCTCCTATGACAACGGCCTAACCATTGATAACATACAGCATGAAATTCGGCTTCATGATCAAGAGATCTCTTTAACCCCAACCGAATTTAAGATCCTTGGAGCCCTGGCGAAACACCCTGGTCGAGTGTACTCACGGGGGCAGCTGGTTGAAATTGTTCAGGGACATGACTTTGACGGAGATGACCGTGTGATTGATGCTCATATTAAGAAGATTCGCCAAAAGATAGAAACTACCCCTAGCGATCCTCAACTCATTCTGACGGTTTACGGAATCGGCTACAAGTTTAATCCAAGTACGGGGGAATAAAATGCGCAAAAAACTCTTTCTCTCTACACTAATCATCTCGCTGATAACTTTAACGCTCAGCATGCTTGCAGTAAATTTAGTCTTCCATCAACAGTTTAGTGATTATTTAACCAAGACGAATGAGGCAACCTTGGAACAGTTACCCTCTCGTCTAAGTGCTATTTATCAAAGCAAGGGCACATGGGATTCCACGTCTCTGGATGATATTAGCCATTCCCTCCCGATCGGTACGGTCGTCACGCTGACAGATCCGAGCGGGAAGTTCATCGCCACATTAAATAACAGTATGGACGCCATGATGCACGGTCAAGGCAGTATGGGGATGGGGATGGGGATGGGGATGAGTATGGGAATGTCTTCCTCTTCCATCACGAGTTGGAAAACGAAGACCTTCACGGTGTCAGGACCCCTTGGAACTTTAGCCACTGCACAGGTCCGCTACCCTGCGACCGCACAAATTCTCAATCCCCAAGATATCCTCTTCCAAGCCTCAGTCTTTCGTTCTCTCCTCTTCGCTGGAGGGTTGGCGCTTCTATTCGGGATCATCCTCAGCTACTTCACAAGTCGTCGTCTCGTCGCACCCTTGAAACAATTAAAACAAGCAACCGATCGTATTGGCCAGGGACACCTTGATGAGCGCGTTGCTATTCAAGCCAAAGACGAGGTGGGGCAATTGGCGACCGCTTTCAACGCAATGGTAGACAATTTGAATCGCCAAGAAACCCTTCGTAAACAATTTACCGCAGATATCGCCCATGAACTGCGCACTCCTTTAACCTCTATAAAAAGCTATATCGAAGCCTTCCAAGACAACGTCCTGCCTGCCGATGAGGAAAATCTCTCCTCCATTCATGAGGAAATTGACCGTTTAGTTGACCTATCCAGTGACCTCAAAGACTTAAATGTAGCAGAAATAGGGGCTTTGAAGATGAGCCTAGAACCTGTGGACTTAAAGCATCTTCTTGAGAAAGTCATTCATAGCCTCCATCCGCTCATCCAAGAAAAAGAATTAACTCTAAATTGGAACGCTCCATCAGAATCCGTGACTACGGTCGGGGACGGGCGCCTTTTGACCCGGCTCTTTTACAATCTTGTTCACAATGCCTATAGCTACTCAAACTTAGGCGGTCAGATTACCGTTGCCCTTACAAGAACACCGGATTTTTCTGAAATTAAGATTATAAACACAGGCATCGGCATCCCCGAAGAAGATCTCCCTTTTATCTTCGAGCGTTTTTACCGGGCCGACAAGTCCCGCACCCGTGAGACTGGTGGAACGGGAATTGGTCTGGCCTTGGTTCAGCAAATCACAACCCTTCATCAGGGCACCATCACCGTACAGAGCAAGGTCGGGCAAGAGACGGAGTTTATTGTCCAGCTTCCTAAAAAAGTTAAAGAGGTTGAGGATCAAATCCTCTGTCCCGGAGGCAAATACGGCAGCCTTGACGTAACAAAAAAGTAATGCCATGGAGGTCTAACCTTGTAGGTTACTCTCTATGGCATTACTTTTTGAAAAACCACCCGTTCTGAGCGTCCCAAATGGCTTCGTTACGGAATTATAGTACTAGGGATTCCTCTTCCGAGGAAGCACGAGAACCGTCCCTTTGCTTCCTCGGAATGCTTCTAAGCAAATCCTCCTTCGTTTTCGGCAAAGGGGTAGACGGAGACAGCCAGCCTTTTTTTCACCAACTCAGTATGCATTTCTATCAGCCATGGAAGTGTCAAATCAGCACGTTCCACAATCTCCGAGCGCATAAGTAGTTCGCCAGGTTTTCCGTGAGCAATGATCTCTCCACGATACATTATTGCCATCTGATCTGACCAAGAATAGGCTAAATCGACATCATGAGTCGATAGGATAATCGTTTTACCCTCAATGCTCAACTTCTCCAAAAGCTGCATAAACTCTCGGGCATGACGAGGGTCTAGCCCGGCCGTTGGTTCATCAAATATAATCACTTCTGGCCCCATCGCCAAAACGCCTGCGATAGAAACTCGTTTTTTCTGCCCATAACTCAACAAGTGAGTGGGCTTATCTTCAAGGTCTGTGGTTTCCGTATCTTTCATGGCCCGTTTTACTCTCTCTGCCACTTTTTCTTCCGAAAGACCAAGATTGAGAGGACCAAACGAAATATCCTGATAGACACTAGCGGAAAACAACTGACTATCCGGATCTTGAAAGACGATTCCCACTTTTTTGCGCAATTCTATAAGTTCCTTGCTTTTATAGGAGATATCTTGTCCTTGGTACTTTATAGACCCTGAGTTAGGGCGAAAGATTCCGTTAAATTGCATAAACAACGTGGATTTTCCAGCTCCGTTTGATCCCAGAATTGCTAGCTTTTCTCCTTGTTGAACTTGTAAATTCACTTTGCGCAAAGCATTTGTGCCATCCGGATAAGAATACTCTAAATCAACTGCTTCAAGTATGAGCTCTGCCAAACTATTACCTCCAAAGCAAATTTAATAGGATTAAAGGGATCTCCAACCCAGTTATTATAAGATAATTTCTGAGGCTAACGGGACGCTTCTTGGTAAGCACCTTAATCTCACCCGTGTAACACCGCGCCGCCATGGAATTATAAAGTTCTTGGGATTTCACAAAAACTTTCCCTAACAGAGCAGAAAAGAGTCGACTCAAAGAACGGTAAGAACTTTTGAAGGATACATAACCTGAACGAGAAAACTGGGCACGGCGAATCGTGGTGGCTGTTTCCATAAAGACAAAGATAAAGCGATAAATCAGCACCATTAGTTCAGTAATAATCACCGGAACCCTCATTTTGTTGAGTACTGTAATGAGTTCAGTCATCGGAGTGGTCAGGGCTAGGAAATACAGACAGGATACAGCCCCTAACGATCTCAGAAAGAGATGCACTGCGGTAATCAAATCTGGGTAGCGTGTTCCTACGGTTACCCCATTAATGGTTTGAGCTAGCCAAAATCCCGAAGGGTTGGTCGAGATAGAAAATGCGATCGTCAAAACGCTGAGCAGGAGAAACGAAAGAGGAACAAGCATCAGTTTGACAAAAACCCGGGCAGGGATGCCTGCTTTGCAGACAATCCCTCCAGCCATTAATGCTAACACGATAAGAGGTGTGATTACTGTAGGAGACGTTAGGCACACTACCATAGTAATCATCGCAAATAGAGACTTTTCCACCGGGTGAACTGTTTTCAGATTATTACTATAGGCGTAACAATCAATGCTTATCATGCTTGATCCTTCTTGCTTACACTGTGTTTACCCTTCGCATAGCCTAAATAATAAAAGACGAATCCGCTTCCGAGAGCTGCCTGCAGGGCAAACAAGAAAGATTCAACTTCTCCGCTCGGTGGTTCCCACAAGGGTTTGAACCAAGGTTTATAATTGACATCGATCGTGCTTATCGCTTTTTCTGCTCGATCATCAGCTCCTGCAAATTCGGCACCGCGTGTCATAAAAAGCGGAGCAAAAGACAGTACGGCTACAATTACAAGTAATATCCCGTTCTTGGCAATTGGTTTCACGCCTTCACCCCCCGTTTGCTGGTAGGTAATTCTTTGCCAGTAAATACGCCTAAAAATCCCAACTCTTTTTGACTGTAAGCACTAAGGATATTAATAACCATTACGGTAAGGATACCTTCGCTTATGGCTAAGGGAAGCTGAGTAAAAGCAAAGATGCCCATGAATTTTAGTGCAGAAGCCATCACGCCGCCCGAAGCCGCGGGAAAAGCTAGTCCTAACTGAAAGGAGGTTGTGATGTAGGTCATTAGATCCCCTATAGTAGCTGATAGAAACACCGATAGCCACAGGGGAGCACCCAATTTTTTGCAGCCCTTATAGATACCGTAAGAAACAAACGGCCCCACAATCCCCATAGAAAATGTGTTGGCACCTAGGGTTGTTATTCCGCCATGAGCGAGTAGAAGGGCTTGAAAGATTAGGACAATCATTCCCAAGACGGTCATTGCTGTCGGTCCGAATAGTATGGTACCTAGACCTACGCCTGTTGGGTGCGAACAACTACCGGTTACGGACGGAATTTTCAGGGCAGACAGAACAAAAGCAAACGCTCCGGCCATACCGAGCAGCATCTTTAAACTAGGGTGTTCAGTCACCGTTTTCTTAATGGAACGTACCCCAACAATAACAAACGGAATCATTGCCATCCACCAGAAGGCTGCCCAGTTAAAAGGTAGAAATCCTTCCATAATATGCATAGCATAGGCATTATTGGGAAAAACGATATAGACAGCCAGAACGTAAGCAATTAATAAACTGATATTCTTAATCTTACGTAGACTCATAAAATTAACAACTCCTTTTCAGTTCAAACACATATCTTCTAAAATGAAGAATTTAACTTCCCACTGATCATAACACAGTCCCATAAACCCCATGCTTGGGGATAATAAAAACAAAAAAACCCTTCACCAATAGAAGGGTAAAAAGCTTAACCAGTATCAGGTAACAATCGTAATCCTGAAGACACAGGTATACACCCCCTAACATTCCCGTAGGTAGTTTGACTCGGAATAAGCAGGTCTCCTGGCTCAAGATCTACGTCAACTCACGTCTTCCCGGATATGTCCAGTGACATTCTATGAGTTAACTCCCTTTTACAGTGGCGGGCACCGCGTCAGCTTCAACTGACTTCCCTTTTCAATTCTTTCCCTCGGGAAAGAATCACTCATTCCCCTATTAAATTATTTTTATTGTAACATGAAGCAATTAAATTTGTATAGTACTAAAAGATAAAATAAATATAGGTAACCCTAGACTCCCATTAAACGTCTATGAACGACTATCTCCTGAACATCGGCTATCGCCACAGGGTTGATTCGGAGAGCTTGGATAGCAGCTTGATTACAGCCTGCTGCTTTTCGTACTCCTGAATATTCAAAAGGACATAGCGCAAGCTATGTCCACTGTTCAGCAACTGTCCGCGGTAGTGAAATCCTAGGAGATTTCAACAATAACCTATTTTTTGGCCTCTGCCGGGACAACAATGGGGGACAGTACACTATCCTTGAGCATCTCAACACATTGAGCCATATAGACTCCGACTTTTTCGGAAGGGTCCATTGTCGGGATACCGAGTGCTCGGGCGACGAGTTCGGTTAAATCCATTTGCTGGACCTCCGTTCCCATGGCGTGACAGGTTGCGTTAAATTGTGAGCCGCACCCCGCACAGTTGGTCACGAGGTATTCCGAACCAGTTGCAACCGCTTCCTCAACGCGTTTCATTCCGCTTTGGGCAACCGTAGGCAAGGAGTCAAACGCAGAAACGAGTCCACAACATAGCCCTTCTTCTTTAATGTGTTCCATTTCGCGAAATTCAATGCCCGGAATAGCGCGAATAACACTTCGAGGTTCATCATAGTGCCCAAACCAACGCCCAACATGACAGGAATCATGATAGGTAATCGTGTTGCTTAGAGGGGCCGTAAACTTCAGGCGCCCATCCGCGATAAGCTCGCTTAAAAAAACCGTGATATGCTTAAAGCGAATGTTACATTCAAGCCCCATTTCCAACGCCATTTGCTGATAGTTTTCATTAAAAGTCGCGTAGCAGCCTGGGCAGGAAAAAATAATTGTCTCGATACCGGCTTCTTTAAACATCTCCAAATTCTCGCGCACCAGATTTTGGAACTCTTTCTTATATCCTCCCAAGCTTAAATAAAGTCCACAGCAACGTTCCCGCTCCCGGAAATGAACAAAAGGAATTCCTAGATGATCCATAATACGGGTCGCGTTTTGCGCCATGTTGTCCATGATCGTGCCTGCCCAGCAACCGGACCAATACGCAATCTTGCCGTGAGTTTCTGTTGGAACATCCAGCCACTTTAAGCGGTCTTCCGCAGGGACGCCCCAGAAGTTACCCGTATTAAGCACGTTGTCACGGATGATTCTAAGGCCGGTATTCTGGAGTTTATTCTTGTTGAATTCGTAACGTAACGCCATCCAGTGGTGGGCATTATGCGCGCGGATTTGGCAAACGGAATCACATTTTTTACACGTGGTGCACGGATAAAGTGCCTTTCCGACTTCGTCGTCCATCGGAAGTTTACCCTTGATATATTGGTTCAAAATAAAGTATTTGCCGCGTGGAGAGTTACTCTCCCAAGGAATAGCATCAAATACCGTACAAACATTGCGACAATAGCCGCATTGCGCACAGGCGAACGTGTCATCCGTCAACTCGTCGTCGAGCGGTGAGGTAAAATCATCCCCTTGCCATTTCATAAGTAAACGCCCAGCAAGCCCAATCAGGCCGCTCCCAGCATTCGCAACTTTCATGGCCGCGGAAAGCATCTTTGTTGGGGATTGTTTATCCATTGAGATAGGAATGATCTTGCCCGGATTCATGATCCCCTCGGGGTCGACAAGTTGTTTGAAGTTCCAAATATTCTTTAGGCGCTCTTCACCATAGAACGTTTTAGCGCGATCGGTAAAGTACATCCCGACGCTAAAGACTTTACCCCCGTGTTTTTCGCCACTATCCATAACATCCAAGGCACAAGCGTAAGCCAGCGGAAAACCAAGCTTTCTTTCGTCTGAAAGCATAAAACCTAAGATGGAGATTTGGTCATGCCCCACCATTGTTCCCTCAAGGGCAAATGCCCCTTTGAATTTTCGTTCGATTTCTCCGACAAAAGCAGCGACCTCTGTAATGGGAATGACCACCTCACTGGCAACTAAAGTCGGGCCAAGCTTTTTAAAGCGCATGGGATAGAATTTATCGTCCCACTCCTCAACAGCTAATTTCTCGCGCATGATTTTCCCACGATACTTAGTTGTGAGTTCTCGAATCGGGTGCTCTACAGAAGACCGACGAGGTTTTGGAAAAACCATAGTGACCAAATACTGGTCTTCAGGTAAAACATAGTGTTCAAGGGCCTTTTGTTTGAGGGAAACATAAGCCGGCGTGGACAAGCCGACGTTCCAGAGCGGTACATTTTTCTCGGAGAGGGCTTTCAAGAATTCAGAGGCACTTTGCATGTCAGGGAATGCAGAAAGGCTTACGCTCTCTTCATCCTTTTCCCGTGCCCGTACCGTAACACTCACGATCGATCCCGTGATCCCACATAAACTGTAGACTTGATGCAGATCCTCGCCAACAAACGTTTTTAATTGACCATCGGGTAAGACCACATCCACAGAAACGATGTTCTGAAGACAGTCTCCAAATTCATAACTGCCATACCCGCTTCCGCCCTGGGCAACCCAACCAGCAACCGTCGAACTGTTTGAACTCGAAGGAAACGCGCGCAATGTTAAGCCGCGATTGCTTAACTCCTTCTCTAAATTGTTCCAGATTACACCAGGTTCAACCGTAGCCGTCATAGTTTCCGTATTAATATCCAGTATTTTGTTCATTCTGACGAAGTCCACAACAATTCCGGCCTTTGCTGGAACACTTCCTCCAAATCCTGCACTTCCTGCACCTCTAGGCACAACGGGAATCTTTTCTTCCTTAGCGAGTTTAGCAAGCGCTATAACGTCGCCCACACTTGTCGGTTGAACGACGCCATCCGGAGTACACCCAATCATTGCCCGTATCTGTTCAGGCATGATTCCCATATCATGAGAGTAAACCACTCTTTCGACTTTGTTAAAGCGCACACGATCACTAAATATTTCCTGAATTTTGGACATTTGAACCGTCGTTAGATTCTGTTTCATTTGATTGTGCTCCTTTCAATTCTCCGCTTCACCATATAAGTTTAATAATTTTACTCAAATACTTAATAATGGTTTAAAAAAATAATGTCTATACGCAACATATGGCTTATTGCACCCATCTACCCCCTCCCTTTAACGCCCTATTTATGAACCAGTGGTTTAAATTTAATGAACTTATTTTTAACATTGTGTCTATCTAATTCGACACCATACCATTTATTCCTTCCCACTGACTAGGAGAAATTTATATTTTTTCTATTATATCGATAAAATAAATAAACCTCCCGAGTTAGGCACTCAGGAGGTAAAAAATTCACAAGAGATCCCCATGTCACTTTAGCGGATCAGAGAAGAGCTTAATCCAAAAGCGATCGGTTCCGTTTAAAGAACTGAATGTAATTAAGAATAAATTTTAAATCCCCAGCTTCCAAATCCCTAACGGCGCGCAGGACTGCCTGTACCCTTGGATCTCCCAAGAGAGACAAGACATCGGTATTTAGCGAGGCGACTAGGTTTTCCACATCTTCTTGTTCTAAAAGGAAATAACAAACCGATACTCCCAAGGCTTTAGCAACATTCTCTAAGGTATCTAAGGATGGCTCAGCTTGGTTATTCTCAATCTGGCTAACCATTGCCGGAGTAATTCCGGCTTTATCTGCCAAGGCAACTCCAGTAAGCCCTTGTTTTTCCCGTTCACGACGCACACGTTCCCCTATCGAAAGCGCATCTGCCGATTTCTCCAAAAAGTATCTTATCGTGACACTCAAAGCCTCACCCAAACGGTCTAACGTCTCTAAGTTTGGTTCCTCTGTCCCCTCTTCATAGGCCTGAATGCGTTCCGGAGAAATTCCTGAAAGTTCACTGAGTTCTTCAATCGTTAAGCTCCGTCCCTTACGAATAAAACGTATTTTTTCCCCATAGACCTTTTCCATCCCAATCCCAAATAGATAGCTGGGTGAAATATTTAAGACATCGGAGAGTTTCTGAACCATTGCTACTGACGGCTTCTTTACCCCTCGTTCAACTGCACTCAAAAACGAACAAGAGACTCCCAACTGATCAGAAAGCACTTGAAGTGTGAACCCTCTTTGTTTACGAAAATCCCGGATCGTTGTTCCTAAAGCCATATTTCATCCGCCTTATTTTAATCAGATTCAACCTTTGTTCATATTGATTAAGTGTCTCCCTAAAAATTCGTTCTTACTAAATATAGCATAAGTCTAATAAACGTGTATAGCCCTATCACGATCAGTGATAGGGCCGTAACCACTATTTGTCCTTATGTCTTTCAATAGCGCCTTTTCGACTGAACTTTTGCAATGTCCGCAAGTCATTCCCTCAATTTTTACATCGCTCCTTTTTTATGACTAAGTTATAATCTTTAGGCCATAGCCTGGGTCCCATCCAGAATTACCTGTTAAGGCATGCCAAGGTTTTTGATATTGCTATAATCATCTTTGATTGAACTCACTTGCCCTATACCTATTTTACATAATCCCTATCGAATCCGCCGCGCACCAAGGTAATGTTTTGACCAATAACTTTCCGACAAACTGTGAATACCTACTCCTTCACTGGCCGCTCCGAGAGTACGCCCCCCACCGATATAAATTCTCACATCTGTGGCACCTGGGGCATAGGTTTGAAAGAACACGAGATCCCCAGGCATTAATTCATCACGACTGACCGGCACGCCAAGTTTGTACTGTTCGGCTGCTGTCCGCGGTAGTGAAATCCCGGAAGCCCTGAATACATATTGTACAAACCCCGAACAATCAAATCCTTTCAAGCTCGTTCCGCCCCAAACATAAGGAATTCCTTGTAAACTTAGGCCACGGCTTATGAGCGTGTCCGCTGCTGAACTACCCCTTGATACCTGGGGGGTTGAAATCTGTTTAGGTTTGACGTTCGCCACCTTCTGTGAAGAAACGCTTGGCTTTTTAGCAGTCTGAGGCGCTTGAGACGTCTTTCCAACCGGGGCTGACGTTTTCTCTTGGACTGGAACAATAGCAGTTTCGGATAGTTGTGTCACGTTCGTTTTGACCTCGATCGTGGGTGTCCAATTAAAGGATTCACGCATTATTTGAGAATATACTTTCGAGATAGAAACATCAAAAGGAGGATTCTTGAGTACAGTACTCTGCACAGTAGTAACCTTTGGAGCAACTTGAGAATCGAGAATTGCAGCCTGAGAAGGGGCTACCCCAGTTAAACTACTTGACAAAAGAACACTTGCAAGAGCGACCCCACTAAACCATTTTTTCTTGGGAATTAACACTTAGTTTGTCCACCTTTCTTTGCTTACGAGGTTAGTTGACGGATTCGGGCTAAAGGTGTAAGCCCTACATGTTCTGAACATGATTCACCCCACATGAAATCCCCCGTTCTGAGCATATGAAACTCAGATTCAGCATCTTACCTTTGAAGTTTTAGGTTTAAATTTGATTTTACATAAAGGGTAATTTAAGAGTAAACTACTTTGCATTTGGCATAGCGAATGAAATCCTCCTTTCCCTGCCACTTACAAAGAACAATTTCAACCCCCTAGTAACTACCCTCAATGATACTACACAACTATGAATTTCCTATGAACGCGGAACCCGGACTTGATGATCCCTTCATGTGAACCTATTCTCATTCTTAGCACATAATTTCCTAAATGCTAAAGGGCAGTTTCTCCCTATGGTGATGAATATATAAGCTAAACGCATAATTTTTTTCGGCTCAGCAGTTCCTTTTTTTACAAAAACTTGGTGCAAAATAATCCAGGAAAGTCCCCAAGCTAAAGCAGTGAAAAATTGTTTACCAGAATACGGTCCAATTCCTTGATGCAAAGCAATCGATTTTGCAAAGGCACCGGCATTGCCACCGGTTTTATCAGCAATAAAATTAATAATGGCTAAGACCATCAGTCCGATTCCCGCTGATAAGAAGGCTACAGCAACTTTAAGTTCTTTGACTTTCAAAGCGTCACTCATGATATCCCTCCTCTAAAATAAGTTATACAGGTTATACAGCCTTCGCTTTAGTAATCGCTGCTCCTAAAATAAACGCAGTGAAAGTAAAGAAGATTGCCAGATAGAGACCGTATTTCACAGTTTTTCTTGCCCAATCACTTTTAAACCAATCTTCCGACATAGTAATTACACTATACATAATAGCTACTGCTAGCGGGAGGGAGAATAGGGCTGCAAATTCTTTAAATTCCATTCCTAAAGCATGATACCAATAAATATCATGGGCTTTTAACCAGGGCTGAACACCGTTTGCGGCACGATACGGAATGTAAACGATATTTCCAAAAACAATCGTCAAGAAACTGGCCACCGACATAACAATGGTTCCGATTTTCAATCTCTTATAAGCTTCCGGACTTTTGTTTAAGACCGCTTCGACCGCCCAGATAAATGAAGCGAGAAGAATTATTCCTAATCCGCCATGTATGGCAGCAGAAAGGTCATTCGGACCACTGCCGATAAGCTTGAAATACTCAAACATTCTTGGTTCCTCCTTTACGTTCATTAGTTCTTATAAGAAAACAGTTCAGTGGTACTTCTTTTCTCCCTCCGTTTCGTACCTAAAACTAAAAGTTCTTTCATGTCTATTATCTAACCTAAGCTTATTTGCGATAATTGTCACATGTCCTAATTCTAATATGTTATATGTCCTTTCTTGAACATGACAAATGTCCCATAAAAATAGAGTGCTCACGTAAAGGCACTCATTTATGAACCAAGAAAAGAACGGGGATCAACCTGATTGCGGACAGCATAAACCGCTGCTTGCGATCGGTGAGATAAATTTAGTTTATGCAAAATACTGCTGACATAGTTGCGAACTGTTTTTTCGCTAAGGAAAATAGTTTCGGCAATCTCCTTATTCGTTTTCCCTTGGCCAATGAGCTGAAGAATTTGTTTTTCTCGCTCAGATAACTTTTCTTCCGGTGAATCTTTTTCCTTTTGCAATCGATTCATAACCTTAACCAGCAAATCTTGAATGAAGAAACGAATATCCAGAATCACTCCATTTAAACGGTTAATCACGTTTTCCAGGCTTTTTTGAGCTTGATGGGGGGATTCCGAAGTTAAATAAGAAACCTCCTCTACTTCTAAACCAATTGCGTAAAGAGATTGAATGACTCCATCATGCAAATCACGACTGATTCTTTCTCTCTCCTTGGACAGGGTTTCGTTTTTTTCTGCTGCTTCCAGAAGTCGGCGATATTCATAATAAAAGATCCCCATGACTCGAATAGAAAAATACGCCATGGCGCCCCCTGCTAGTGACCGTACCACTGGAACCGCAAATGGAGCATATTGACTTAAAAATTGTGCGGACCAATTAAAAGGAAAATATGGCGCATTCGGCACAACGAGACCTGCAACTAAACCATAGAATAAGAAGGATAAAGAAACTCCAATAAGAAGAATTTTAAGTTGAGGAACTCTAAGCCGGTTAAGTTCTTCCGTTTGAAGGAGGAATCCGATACTGGCAAAAAGTGCCCCAGGAAAGCAAATAAGGATTCGGGACCAAGCTTCGCTGGTTAGAAGCCAATAATCAATATTGACATCGGCAAATCCGAAGAACACAAAGTTAATTAACCATACCCCACCCAAAATCCAAGGAAGATAACGAAGCCACTGAAGTTTCTTTATAACGGAAGCAATAATCCGAACTCCAAATTCGAAAAGAAAAAGGAAAGAAATATA
>NZ_MLBF01000068.1 GCF_001936615.1 Desulfosporosinus metallidurans | reverse complement strand
GAGAACTTAGATAAGTCGCATGCCAGACGCAAATATGACGAATGCTTGAAGAGTGTCCCCCAAGAGAGTCGAAAAGGGACGACGGCGGATGAAGCCCTGAAGCGCATTGCTTTACTCTATAAGATTGAAGCCCTATTGAGGGATAAATCGACTGAAAAACGGTATGAAGAACGGTTGAAACAAAGCAAGCCGATTCTTGATGCTTATTTTGAATGGCTAAAATCCATAGCTGGAACCATTGACTCCGGCTCAATGATCGGTAAGGCCATTAACTATTCCTTGAACCAGCAAAACTATCTTGAGCGTTATCTTATAGATGGCAGCATTTCCATCGATAATTCCGCAGCGGAACGATCTGTCCGTCCGTTCGCAACGGGCCGTAAAAACTGGGAGTTTTGCAATACACCCAATGGGGCGAAAGCTAGTGCGATTATCTATTCGATCACCGAAAGTGCAAAAGCCAATGGTTTAAAACCCTATGAATATATTGTCCATATCTTAGAGACCATCCCCAAACATTATATGGGCACGAGTAAGGACTTTCTGCAAGATCTGTTACCGTGGTCCGATAAACTACCCTGAAAACTGTAAATCTATGAAAAAGAATAGTTAACCCGACAGAGCCTACAGTTATTGGGGGCTCTTTTGTTTTCACTGCACATTTAAAATGTATTGTCTCAAATGTTTTGGTTTATTGCTAGGTACGGTGGGTTTGACGCTTACGAGTTATTCACTATAATTGTGTTTTAAGGCAGCATGCAATTGAAAAAAACTTAGTTTTCAATACAACCTGCCATATTTTAACAACGATAAATGGGCTAATTAGCCATAAGGAAAGGCCAATATAATGCTCGTTAAGACCCCCCATTGTGTAGATTCAGATCTAATTTTGCAAATGGATTAAGTTCCGACAATTGATATTGCAGGTCTACCAAATGTAGCTGTGAGGGGGTATTCCGTATTAGTTACCATCAAACTGACGAATTTGTCAATCCGGTAGAAAGAAACTGCTATCAAAATAAGAGTGTGAGCATGACTATACTGCAAATATTGTTATACTCTGATGGGAAAAATCCATGTTGCCATTTTGTTGACGCACTGTAGGAAAAATCATAAATTATGAAGCAAAATATTACAGCCGGAGAAGCCCAAAACCTGTATTTTACGCACTTTTCGTACTTAGTAGCAAAGATGTTTCAGTCAAAACTAAATGGGCGGCATGATGTAATAAGAGCCCTCAAACGCTGATGCGCCAAGGGCTTGAGATTTACGGATAACCTAGGGGTAACCTAGGGGTAACATTTTCGGATTTTTTTCTCCATACCCCAGAGAGGTATGGAGGTTTTTAGAGGCTTCTCATCAGTTCACCGAACTTTTGGGAGGCCTCTTTTTTCATTCGTTTTTGTTATGTGCAGATATACAAACTTTGTGGTCTCATCGTCTTTATGACCTAAGCACTCCATGATTTCCGGTAAACTTACTCCAGCTTCGGCAAATAATGATGTGTGTGTATGCCTCATGGAGTGAGGCTTAAGATTTGTGTTTAAGTTAGCTATCTTGAGTAAACGAAGCATTCTATTTTCGATGGTTTTTGTGATCTCTGGGTATCGTCCATTGGCAGATGGGCATCAAGCCAACGGCTGGATAATGGGAGCCGGATGACGCAGGCAACCATTGTGAAAGCCTTGGGATTTTATATTGCTATAGGTTGCACAGGATATATGCTTGCATCAATGAAAAATGCATATTTCCATTTACTGCAAAAATATGTTCGTTTGTTGTGGGGATGGCCTCACCGTTTTATTAAGAGGATTGATGATGCTAATTCACTTTTTGTCCTCGTAGAAGGGGACGGGCAATGTACAATCAGCTCCTGAAGTTGAAAAACTTTCCGAACCTAAAATTCCTTTTGAGTTGCATGTTACGGCTTTATAGTATCAGGGCAAAGCAATCTTAAAAAATTCCAAAATTTTATAGGACAGATAGAGTTGAAATAATACATCACCATCATTTAAATCAACATTTAAAAGGTTTTCTATTTTTTCAATCCTATGAAACATGGTATTGCGATGGATATTTAAAATAGTAGCCGAGTCTTTAACATTTTTAAAATTGCAGAGATAAGTATAAAAGCTGCGGACATAATCCGTTCCGTTTTCCTTATCATATTCAATGAGTAATATTAAGGAATGGTGAATAAACTTTTTGCATTTTTCGCCGTGAGTATAGTTACTTATCAAATCAAAAATAAGAAAATCTTCATATTTATAAAAATGCTGCTCCCTATTTAAATAATTTCCCAACTTTATTGCCTCGACCGACTCAAGGTAATGTTCCTTTACATCCGTTAATTTCGAAAATGGGCGACTGATTCCTGCCTGTAGATTATTGGTATTAATGAATTCTTTTAAAGTCTTTAATTCTATCTCTTGAAAATGCCTATCATTTTCACAACTGGCGAGTACTACAACGTTTTGATTATAGACTATCGCTTTCGCGTTAGCTAATTTGTTCTCAATTTCATCCCTCATGTAAGGAAGGGTTGATCTTGATTTATCAAAATTCTGTATATCAATGTTTATAACGAACAGCTTGCTTTTAAACTTTAAGCTTAAGATTTTAATGCGTTCAACGATTAATCGTTCGTCTTCAAACTTCCCATCAAGCAAATCGTACAAAAAGCTTTGATGCATCAGCCCCTGAGAGAAATCTATATATTTAGTTTTTTGCAACTCAATCGAAAAGGCATCGCAAAGCAGAGAGACCGATTCCTTATCGCTTTCTTTAAAATCCCGATTATGGGCGCAAACCACCATACTAGCAACATCTCTGTTGTTGATACGTATCTTCCCGATCAGTCTGGGGTATTTGCAGTAAGGATCCGACCAGTAAAAAGGGGCTTCATTTCTTGCTATCTCGTTATATAAACTATTCCTTACATAATACGAATAGGTCTGAAAGATAAAGTTATTATTCATCTTAAGCTCGTTCCAGACGGGGTCATCGGTTACTTTGGTTTCACCGGTTGAAGCAAGAAGTTTTACGCTAGAGTCAGTTATCGTAAAAGGGTTGCCCAGAATTTCATACCCTAGATCGACAAGGGCTTGCAGACCTGACTCTTTGCTGAGCGTTTTGATTAACCTCAAGGAAAATTGAGAAAGAAGCGTATTATGTTCCATAAAGACCTCCTTGTTCAAGGTGGAGTGCAAAATATACTGTTCACACCGTATATTTTGTAAAATTGACCAAAGGTAGTATTTCGAAAAAATCGAATATTCATATATACAACTATACAACCTATTCAGAAAAGGAAAGGGGAATTAATTTTAGTTACTTGTATTTTAGCATGAAACGCTGGATGAACGTAATTGATTTACTGAGCTTAAAAAATTCAAATGGAGGTTGACTGATTTTGATAATTATTGGGGAAAAAATTAACGGAGCAATTCCTTCCGTAGCAAAGGCAATTGCTGCAAAGGATGCAGACTTTATTAGAAATCTGGCTAAAGCTCAGTCAGAGGCAGGAGCTGCTTTCATTGATGTGTGTGCATCGGTTGAAGATAGGATCGAACTTGAAACCATAAAGTGGCTTATCGACCTGGTACAGGAGGTTACAGATACACCCATAGCCATTGATAGCCCTAATGTACGTATCTGTGCAGAGGCTATTAAATTCTGCAAAAAGCCTGGTCTTATCAATTCGGTCTCCATGGAAGGAGATAAGATTGAGGTCATATTTCCATTGATAGCTGATACGAAATGGGAATGTGTCGCTCTCTTATGCGATGACACGGGAATTCCCCAGGATGCAGAAAAACGTCTGGAAGTATTTTCCGGTATTATGAAAAAAGCTAAAGACTATAACATTGATCCGTCTCGCTTGCATATTGATCCCTTAGTTCAAATGCTTTGTACCTCGGAAGACGGAATCAACACGGTTGTAGAAGTCATCAAAGAAATCAAAACACAGTATCCGAAAATCCATGTAACAGGAGGAGCAAGCAATATTTCCTTTAATCTTCCTACCAGAAAACTCGTCAACCAGGCATTCATCGTGCTGGCGATGAACGCAGGAATGGACAGCGCGATCATCGACCCGTTAAACAGAGATATGATGGGCATGATCTATGCCACTGAAGCGCTCTTAGGACAGGACGAATACTGCATGGAATACATCGGAGCATACCGGGAAGATAAATTCGGTCAAAAAAAATAATATAATCAAAATCACAAGGAGGAATAGAAAATGACAATGATCGAAGAAGTAAAAGCTAAGGTAGAGGCAGGAAAAGCTAAACTCGTTCCGGGTTTGGTACAGGAAGCACTTGATGAAGGAAACGCAGCGGGAGAAATTCTCCAGGCCATGATAGACTCTATGGGCGTCGTCGGTGGCAAATTCTCCGCAGGAGAAATTTTCGTACCTGAAATGCTGATGGCCGCTAAAGCTATGTCCAAGGGTGTCGACGTACTTAAACCTCTTCTCGCAGGGACTAGCACATCTTCTCTTGGCACCTGCGTTATCGGTACAGTTCAAGGCGATCTTCATGACATCGGTAAAAACCTCGTTTCCATGATGATTGAAAGTGCCGGATTTAAGATGGTCGACCTTGGCGTAGACGTTTCCACAGAAAAATTTATTAATGCCATCAAAGAAAATGAAAATGTAACCTTAGTAGCATGCTCAGGGCTTCTTACTACAACATTGTCGGCAATGAAGGAAACCGTTCAATCGCTCAAAACTAGTGGATTAACAGGGTTCAAGGTCATCGTCGGCGGTGCGCCTGTATCCCAGGAGATGGCGGATGAAATCGGAGCAGACGGTTTCGCTCCCGATGCCGGGAGTGCCGCAGTAAAAGCCAAAGAATTGGTAAACGCTTAATCGCTTATGGGTTTAAATGCGTAAAGCAAGGAGTAAATAGAAGGAGGCCATAAATGATGTTAACGAAGAGGCAGAATTTAATGGAAACCATCAAAGGTGGAAATCCGGATCGATTTGTAAATCAATATGAATTTATGGACATTGTACTGGAAGTTCCAGTAAGGCTTATGGCCGCACCAGGTACGGAGTTCAAGAATGATTGGGGCATTACCTTCAGATGGCCGGAAGGTCAGCTTGGTCAGTTCCCTGTGCATGACGATGAACACAAGGTATTGAAGGATATCACGGAGTGGAGAAAATACGTTAAAGCGCCTGTTATTGATAATTCTGATGAAGCTTGGGCTGCAGCTGTAGCGCATGCCAATTCAGTCGATCGCAATGAACAATTTGTAACAGCATTCGTTGCACCCGGTGTCTTTGAAATGTGTCATCACCTTATGAGTATGGAAGATGCATTAATGGCTCTCTATGAAGAACCTGAAGCCATGCATGAGCTTATCGATTATCTTACGGAAGCTGAGATAAACTATGCAAAAATCCTGATCGATCGTCTCCATCCGGATGCCCTTTTCCATCATGACGACTGGGGCAGCCAAAAATCTTCTTTCATTTCACCTGCAATGTTTGAAGAATTCTTTCTACCAGCTTACAAGAAAATCTATGGATTCTACAAAGCCAATGGTGTCGAGTTGATCGTGCATCACAGCGATTCCTATGCAGCGAACCTGGTTCCCTATATGATCGAAATGGGAATAGATATCTGGCAGGGAGTTATGACAACTAACAACACTCCCGAACTGATCAAGAAATACGGCGGACAGATCAGCTTCATGGGGGATATCGACAGCGGCGTCGTCGATTTTCCGGCATGGACACCTGAAATCGTGGCCAAAGAAGTAGAGAGGGCCTGCAAAAATTGCGGGAAGTTATACTTTATTCCTAATTTAACTCAAGGTTTGAATTTCAGTTCCTTCCCAGGTGTATATGATTGCGCCACTGAAGCAATCGACAAAACGAGTAAAGAAATGTTCTAAACGAAATGCCTCCGAAGTACGTCTTCGGGGGTCTTCCTTTTCCTAATAAATTTAAAAGCATTTTATTTTGTTTCCACCGATGCTATAGTACAAAGGAGCTGAATTTATGACCTTAGCCATAGATAATTTGATGTCTTTGCTAAAATCTCTGGGTGTTAATCAATTAGCAATTATTACAGTGGAAGATGTTCAATTTAATGAAGACTTTAGGCTGCAATGCGTGCAAAATTCGTGTGGCAGTTACAACAAGAATTGGATGTGTCCCCCTGCAGTGGGTTCGATTGATGAGTTAAAGGAAAAGGCTTTAAAGTTTAAACGAGGGCTATTATTCCAGACTGTGTATCAACTCGAAGATTCTTTTGATTACGAAGGTATGCAAGAAGGCATCGAAGAGCATACCAAGATATTAAGGAAGGTATTAGACAATATAAAGAGCACCGGAGTTTTCAAAGAATTCCTCCCTCTGAATGTTGGCCCTTGTACTTACTGTGGCCGGTGTGCTTTTCTTGATGGTCAGGAGTGCCGATTCCCTGAAGAAGCAGTTTCTTCCGTCGAGGCCTACGGGATAGATGTCATGGCATTGGAGAAGAGTTGTGGGATGTCCTATAATAACGGCAAAAATACTATTTCGTGCATCAGCCTTATTTTGTTTAACCTCGATTAGTTAGTGATTACCCGTTTCATTGCGATTCCAGCTTACGATGGGACAATACTGAAGGACTACTCAGCCGACCCCCATTCTAAGGAGCGTGATTGAGTTGATAGAAGTTAAGAGCAATGCACATTGGGAAAAAGGGTACAGGTGCCATGGGTATTTATCGTTTTTGTAGTCACGTATCCCGATGGGCATGTGGAAATCGAAGACACCAAAGGCAGTTTGTGCAACCGAAACCGAGGCTTTCCGGATCAAACGGAAACTTTTCGGGGCCCGCTATCCTGATCTCGAATTGAAGGTCATTTGAGTAAGCGGCTACGACAGAATCCTGATCAACGCTCGTTCAGCTCGTACTATCAAGGGGGGCATGGAAAAACGCATAACACCCCAGCCGTTTGTTAATTGGGTGGCAAACGTCAATTGCTCCTGGAAATCCTGAAGTATGTTCAGGAACAGTTCAAAACCTACTACGAACAGTTCCGCGGTAGGAAAGAACAGCGAAATCTATCAATATGTCGACATTAACAATTTCGCTTAGGCAAATGGAATTGTAGATCAGCCCTCATGGCCTTTGCTGATTCCAGGTATTAACCCGAACTATTACACTCTTGCGCGGTTAGCGGCAGGCCTCGGAGTGTCGATAGATGAGTTGGTTGGAATACGGTAAGGACCTTACTATTACGGCTATTACGGTAGGGGCCTTTTTATTTTTCTGAGACAGGTTTCCCCTTATTTCGCAAGGAAGTTATGAGATTATTAGGTTATCTTAAGTTTATAGTGGTGTTTTTTTGAGTATTGTTCATATATTGGCGCGTGATTAAAAATCCACCTAACGTAAGTTACCCATATTTATTTCGGAAAGGAGTTGCACCCCATGGGATTCTTTCAATTTCTACATATAACAGTGAACTACGAAAACGCCATTGAGGAGATTCTAACTTACGTTAATTTTAACCGAACTAGAAAATTATCTATTATTTTGTTCTTGGCAAACGTTGGTTTTCTTTTAATAGACTATATCAACAGAGCTAGGGGCCTCTGGGTTAATGATGGTTATAGGTATTTATTTTATTCTCATGTCGTTTTAGGCTTGGTTACACTCCTTTATATTTTAGTTTACTACAGAATAAAAGTCCTCTCCTCAAATGACATAACTTTAGTTCATAAAGTCTATGTCATTCTTTTTGCATCTTTTATACTAAATCTTTCTGCTATAATATCTGGTTGGATCGATCAAAAGATTCATGCCCAAATTACCGTGTACGTTATGATATGCATTATAATAGCTGTAGTTTACAACTATAAACCAAAAATTACAGCATTTTTGTATGGATTGGGCTGGGTTGCTTTTATGATTTTCGTGGCTATTAGTCAAAAAGATCCGAATATACGCCAAGGGCACTATCTAAACGCATCTTTATTAGTTGTAATATCATATTTCTTATCCACTATACTTTATAAACTTAAGATACAGGATTTGATGCATGAGTATAACCTAGAGAATATAGTCACAGAGCGGACTAAAGAATTACAAACTGCTAATAATTTACTTACTCGGGAAATCTTAGAACGCAAACGAGCTGAGGAAGAGATAATACGGCTTGATCGGTTAAACTTAATCGGTGAAATGGCTGCTAGTATTAGTCATGAAGTCCGGAATCCTATGACAACAGTAAAAGGTTTTTTGCAATTACTTAGAAACAAACAAGAGTCAAAGGGTAAGGAATACTTTGACCTCATGATAGAAGAACTAGACCGTGCAAATTCAATTCTCTCAGAGTTTCTTTCCATCAGTAAAAACAAAGCAACTATGTATGAATGGTACAATATTAATGACATAGTCACCTCCACCTTGCCACTTATCCAAGCAGATGCACATAATAACGATAAATTATTGACTGTTGAGCTTAATAATGTACCTGATTTACAACTCGACATACAGGAAATACGCCAACTCTTATTAAATCTTGTTCGTAATGGATTTGAAGCAATGTCTAATGGTGGACAGTTAAAAATAAGAACATTTTCTTCTAACAGTGAAGTAACCTTAGGCGTATCGGACGAAGGTAATGGAATTGAACAATATATGCTGGAAAAGTTAGGTACACCATTTTTTACAACGAAAGAACAAGGAACAGGTTTAGGATTAGCAGTATGTTACGGTATAGCTTCACGGCATAATGGGAGGATAAGTGTTGAAACAAGTCCTGAAGGTACTACATTTTATGTATACTTTGAATTGAGTAAATAGAAAACTCACTTTTTATTGGGAGGAATTATTAAAAATGCCGGAGCCATTGGTTTACCCGTTAACCTTTCCGCAACAATCCATATGGGATATCGAAAGATTTTATGGAAACACAAGTTATGCTAATTTAGTAATGACAACGATAATTAGGGAAAATGTTAACATGGATTTTCTTGAGAATGCGGCTAATCATATCATTCAACAGCATGAAGCTTTACGTTTAAGAATTATAATTAGTGAAGGTGAACCCCGTCAATATATATCTGAGATTCGGAAACACAAATTTGATCGTTTTGACTTTAGTCATTCAAACGGGTTAGAGGATTTTGCAGGCTGGCAGGATAAGCATACAAGGAAGCCTTTTCAGCTTTTAGACGCTGACTTATTTTATATTGCTCTCATAAGATTAAGTAATAATGAAGTCGCCTTGTATTCGAAATTTCATCATCTTATTTCTGATGCATGGACCATAATCATGATCATTAGAGATATACTAAATACTTATAAGGATTTAGTTAACCATGTACCACTTTTGATTGAGCAAAAACCTTCTTATTTTGATTACATTTTGGAGGACATGGAATATCGGAATTCCCCAAAATATAAAGAACGTAAAACCTTTTGGCAACAAATGTATAAAACTGTTCCCGAATTTATCCTCTTAAAAGAAAGAGCGCAAAGGAGAGATAGCAGAGCAAAGAGAAGGACGCAGAGGTTGTCGCATGATCTCACGGAAGAGATTGAACGTTTTTCAACAGAATTTAAGGTCTCGGGTTTTATCATTTTCTTTGCGGTATTTGCGTTATATATATCGAAAACGACTTTTAAGCATGACCTTGTTATTGGGACTCCTGTCCTAAACAGAGCGAATCATCATACTAAGAACACTGCTGGGATGTTTATTAGCAATATACCATTTCGCATAACCATCAATCCTGAGTGGAACTTCGTAACCTATCTTGGTGAAGTTTCTAAAGTATGGAAACAATTATTAAGGAATCAACGATACCCTTATCAGGAAATATTAAAGGACTTTCGCGAGGCACATAGTCATTCAGGGAGTTTAACGGATGTCTTTTTTTCTTATCAAAATGCAAAGTTTGAAATTGACGATCTCGACTTTGAGAGCTTTTGGTACTTCAATGGCCAAGAGATTAATACGTTATCCCTTCATGTGAGTGATTGGAAGGATGAGGGAGCTTTAAGGCTCGATTACGATTATTTAATCGAAGCCTTAACAGAAACAGAAGTTGAGCAAATTCATCACCATATTATAACTCTTTTAAAAGATGCAATTTTTAAGCCCTCCAAAGCATTGTCTCAAATCTCGCTGTTGACCAGCCGAGAAAAAGATATACTTCTTCATGAATTTAATCTCACTAAGCTGGAATATCCGAAGGATAAGACAATTCAACAGTTATTTGAAGAACAGGCGGAGAAGACGCCTGAGGGAATAGCCTTGATTGTCGATGACCAACGATTAACGTATAGAACCCTAAATGAGCGAGCCAATCAATTGGCAAATGTACTCAGACGAAAAGATATTAAACCGGATAGTATTGTGGGAATCATGGTTCATCGTTCCCTTGAACTGATGATTGGAATTTTGGGGATAATTAAAGCGGGAGGCGCTTATCTCCCAATTGATCCCGATCACCCTATTGCGCGGGTCGAAGAGGTGCTGCGCGATAGTCGAACGCAATTGGTACTCACTTCCCAAGCTTTATACGCAGAAAAAGAAGAAATAGGGCGATTAGAAAAAACATTGGGGTTAGAAAAGATTAATCTTGATGACGCTGCGTTATACGCCGGTACAGCCTCCAACTTGGTATCTATTAATAAGCCGACAGATTTGGTCTATGTGATTTACACCTCGGGATCAACGGGTAAGCCCAAGGGGGTTATGATAGAACACCGTTCGGTTAACAATCTTATTCATGCCCTTACCCAGAAACTTCATTTTTTTGAGCAGAAAGTAATCCTTTCTTTGACTACGGTGTCATTCGATATCTTTGTTATGGAGACCCTTCTGCCGCTGTCTCAGGGGTTATGCGTTATTATGGCAAATGAAGAAGAACAGCAAATTCCCAAATTGTTGTTTGACCTTATTGACAAGTACAATATCGAAATGCTTCAGGCTACACCCTCTAAAATTCAATCGGTATTAAAAGATCCCTACTGTTCGGTAGGGTTAGCACCCTTATCTGAAATTTTCATTGGAGGAGAAAAACTTTCTGAAGTATTATTAAAGCGCGTACGGAAAGTCGCCCCTTCGGCAAGGATTTATAATATGTATGGACCCACTGAGACGACAGTGTGGTCTATGTATAAAGATGTAACTCAAGTTGATCATATCACTATAGGGAACTCTATCGCTAATACCAAGATATATATCCTAGATGCGGTGAGGGAGCTTGTCCCTATGGGAATAACCGGGGAGATTTATATCGGAGGAGAAGGGCTGGCCAGAGGATATCTTTACAGAGAGGATCTTACTAAAGAAAGGTTTTTTCCAGATCCCTTTCATCAAGGTCAAACGGTATACAAAACCGGCGATCTTGGACGGTGGACGTCAGATGGTGAGATTGAACATTTAGGCCGAAATGACGATCAGATTAAGATTAGGGGTTTTCGTATTGAGTTAGGCGAGATCGAAAAATGCCTTTTAGAGCATGAATTATTGCAGGACGTTGTTGTAATCAGCCGTGAAGACGGGAAAAATAAAAACTATCTTTGTGCCTATTTGGTGGGGAATCAGGCATGCTCTATCTTAGACCTGAGAACGTATTTAGCACAGCGGCTGCCAGATTATATGATCCCTTCAAAATTTGTTTGGCTGGATGCCATACCCCTTACGCCAAATGCTAAAGTGAATAAAAAAGCCCTTCCTGATCCAATTTCTGCAGGGAGGATACAAGATGCAGAGCCCATATCTCCTCGGGATTCGTTAGAAGAAGAATTGGCTCGGTTATGGTCAATAGCATTAGATGTAGAACAAGTCAGTGTGGATGATAATTTTTTTGTTCTCGGAGGAGATTCTCTTGCGATCATCGAGGTACTTACAGGGATTTGGTCTCGTGAGTGGGATTTATCAGCCCAGGACTTCTACGATTATCCGACGATCCGCCAACTTTCGGATAAGGTGAGGGGGAAGATAAGCGGACCGAAAGAATCTGAGCAGCCTGCGGAGGATTTTCCAAGCATTTATTTGGAGTATGATAAAACTCCTCCAGCCTCGATATCTGTTCAGAGGGGGAATGTACTGTTAACTGGAGCAACGGGCTTTTTGGGAATACATTTGCTTTGGGAGCTCCTTAAGAGTACCCCTTGCACTATATATTGCATGGTGCGAGGGGTCGAGTCGGAAACACGGCTTACACGTCTGTTAAAATTTTATTTTTTAGCATCGTTATCAACGATTGACTATTCTCGAATACGAGTGGTAAATGGAGATGTTTCACTCGAAAAATTCGGACTATCCGTCAAAGACTATGAAATGCTGGGGGAAAATGTATCGACTGTAATTCATGCAGCTGGGCTAGTTAAACACTATGGATCGTACGCGGAGTTTGAAAAAGTAAATGTACTCGGAACCCAAGAAGTAATTGCGTTTTGCCTAACCTTTAGGAGACATATGAACCATGTTTCAACAATAAGTGTTGCTGGAAATCAATTAGTCCAAGAACCGGGCAACGGGCGGTTTAGTGAAACCGAACTTTATATAGGCCAAAATTATCTCGACAATCTATACGTTCGAAGTAAATTTGAGGCAGAAGTTTATGTTCTTAAAGCTATAAATTCAGGACTACTACATGCCACAATTTTTAGGGTGGGAATATTGACTGGAAGATATACAGATGGCCACTTTCAGGGAAATATCCATGAAAATGCTTTTTATCAAAAGTTAAAATCACTTATTGAGTTGAAAGCCATACCGCGTGATCGACTACATCAGGAACTGGAATTTACCCCTGTCGATGTCTGTGCAAAAGGGATTATCAGTATTATTAGGACAAATACATGGACTGGACGAGTATTCCACATGTTTAACCACAAAAAAGTTGAGATTAAAAAAGTGATAGATATTCTCTATTCACAGGGTACGGAGATTGAGCTGCTAGATAAGGTGTTGTTTTACCAATTAATAGAAGAGTGTCGAAAAAAGAAACATAATGATTCTCTCAATGGATTTGTTCTAGACCTTACTGAGGAGGGTCAAATCGATTCAACGTTTAAAATTGAAATTTTAAGTAATATTACTCAAGACTATTTAGCTCAAACCGGGTTTGAGTGGCCGGAGGTTACTGAGGATTATTTGAATAAGGTTTTAGATTATATGAAGCGGGTTGGTTTTTTGCGATAAAAAATAACATTAATTGTCGTTTAGATGTGTGAGCAACCTCCGTATCGTCTTCCCGTTAACGATATAGACTTGATATAGGACGCTGTAGATATCCAGAGTATCATTAACTAGAAATATAGAATACACGTATGATCGCGTGCATGGTTTTTCTAACATGTTGTTTGGGGGCACAGGATTTTTCATAGACAAGTTTAACTGTACGCACGGTGATGGGGTATTATGGCTACACGGATGCGGAAATGTCTTTAGCAAAGAACTAGCATCTAACGAGCAAATAGATGTCGAATCAGGCGGTTGGATCTATAAAAGTCCATCGGTACGCATCGGTAAGCATGGAAACGAACGTTTAAACTCTTCCTATAGGTTTCATCGCTTCGATTAGTTTTGTAACGAACCGGTTCACGGGCCAGGAGGCATACAATCAATGTATAATCCCATTATGGCGGGTAAGACGGAAACTTAGACTAACTGACGACTCATTAGCAATGCGTAAAAAAATATCAGAAAGGAGTGAAAAATAAGCTGAAATCATTGACAAATACCCTGAAATTGGTGTAAGATTAACAAAATTGTGGTTGGGTAAATCCCTACTTAAAATATGTAAATATTTGGAAGTTGCCCAATCGGGTGGCTTCCTTTAGTTTTGCTTAAAAAGCTATGCGCATAACGTTTATCCATGCAATACGACCTACTCTATGCAGGAATCATCTTACATGACATCGGCAAGGTCTATGAACTGATGACCGATGAAACAGGCTTGGGCACCGAATACACACTAGAAGGAGAACTGCTAGGACACATTGCGATTGGTCTGCGTATCATCGAGCATATGGAGGGACTTGACATAGAAAAGAAGCTCCTGTTGCAGCATATCATTCTGTCGCATCACCAAACGCCCGAATGGGGCAGCCCGAAACGACCGATGATTAAAGAGGCGGAACTCCTGCACCATCTAGACATGATCGACTCGCGCATGTTCGACTTCGAGAATGCGGTAGTACAGACGGAAGTAGGGACACTATCTGCGAGAGTTCATGCTCTGGAGAGGAAGGTATATCGACCAATTTTTGATTAATTCCCCTTCGACCGTTTAAACTATCGTTCAATTAAAAGTTAAAGGGACATTTTCTCTTTCCCTATGCTAAAGAAAAACATACTGATAATTGTATGTTTAACCTAAGCTTAAAGCTTTATTAATACTGCCGTAATAATACAAGGGTATCATTAGTGGTGGTAAGATATACCGAATTTAATGAAAGGGGTGATGCAATCATAAAAAATTACGACTACAAAGAATTAACGTAGTAAGTGCTAATTCATCAATTCTCTAATGACAATATGGATCGAATCTGAAGCCACCGTTTTGGTGTCAGAAACCTATTAATCCATTTAAAAGCGTCGGGTCCGATAAGATTCATTTTCTTAAAGTGAACGCCTGTTTATTAAAAGGAGGCTGGACTATGACCCCGCAATATAAATATTCCTTATTGAATACAAAAGAGGCTACATACTATCTCGAAGTATCAAAATTTAAATTTAAAAAGCTTATTCTGGAAGGGTATTTAACTCCGCAGGTTTGGACCTCTCGTAGCGGAAAAGAGGTACATTTCTTTGACCCGATGGAGTTGACTAAAGTTAAGAAGATGTTGATTAAGGAAGGGTACCACTACCAACACGCGTAAGAAGCTTTAAAGCACAGATTTCGATTTTCTACTGAATCATCTAACGATACGAGGTGTTAGAAGTACACCTTCTTAACGAATTTTTTCTTGAGGCCTTAGTAATAGAATTTAACATGGGGTGATGAAAATGGAAATACTGGTTGATTTGCATACCCATACCATTACAAGCGGACACGCATACAGTACAATTACAGAAAATGCTCTGGCAGCTTCACGCAGGGGTCTTAAATTACTGGGTATGACAGACCATGGACCAAGCATGCCAGGGGCTCCTCATCTTTACCATTTTGGGAACCTGTCGATTATTCCTAAAGAAATATCTGGGGTAAAGATTTTACCAGGAGTTGAAGCCAATATCGTAAACCATGAGGGAGAATTGGATATCCCTTTTAGTTATTTGGCTCAGATGAAACTTGTGCTCGTTGGACTTCATGTTATTTGTTATCCTGGAGGGACGTCTGAACAAAATACTCAAGCTTATATCAAAGCCATGGTAAACCCATATACCGATATGATGGTTCATCCGGGACGACCAGATTTCCAACTGGATCTTGAGCGGATTGCCTACAAATCTGCACAATTAAATATCCCTGTCGAGGTTAATAACAGTTCACTGTCTACGATAAAAGGAAAAGATGGAGCGAGGGTGAATTGTCGTTGCTTTGCCAGTTACATGGCGAAGTACAAAAGCCCGGTTATTTTGGGAAGTGATGCTCATTTTTGGGACCGGGTCGGTGAGTTTAGCGATGCTCTTGATTTGATCCATGAGGCGGGGATTTCGGAGCATCAGATTCTGAATACTTCACCCGAACGAGTACTGGATTATTTGGCGATACGACGTAAACAGCGCCTAAGTACCGCGAAAGTACCGTTAAGTATTGCTTAGGGTTATGGCAAAGATAGTATAAAAAAAGTCCTGGAGCACGTCTTAACTATACTAATCAAAGGGATAGGATTCATAGTATTCTATGAATAACCTATCCCTTATTTCTTTACTATGTTTAAAGCTTATCAATACCGAATAAATAACGTATGAGTAGGGTCAGGATGGATGGATGGAATAGAGTGTGTTGATGACCGAGGGAAATCCCGTAGTTTTCTTGACGTAAACGCGGACAAGGTAGAGGAGGTATAACCCGAAGGGAAAAGCCAAATCGATAGGCTGCGAGATGGCGGATCGTTCCGTAGTAGCGAGTAAATCCGAGCCAATGAAATCTGGTAACAGTGTTGAGGAAAAAACTTGGATGAGTATGCGCAGAAGATGCTTGCGTGGCAAGCTTGCTACGCAAGTTCTCAAGTCGCATAACCTGCTTCCCCTCCAAAAGCGGGAAGACAGAGGCAAAGGGAACGAGCTTCGTCAAAGTCTGTGAGTTCGCGTGAGTGGAGATCGTAAGCGCCTTAAACAACACGGGTAGTCTCAAGAGGGTGCGTCCCGCCGATGGAGAAGAAACGCCAAAGGATAAAGGGCTACTGGCGACCTGAGTACGCGGGGGGCAAATAGGAGCGATTGGCCTTGTGCCTAAGACGCATTTAGAAGGAAAACGGAAAACTAACCCGAAAAATAATCCTTTTTGGGTCCAGGAGCAAGGGATTAGAAGGAGCTCATAGTGATTATGATTTTTTAGTGTTGAAACGAGACATTAATAATAGCCGTGCTTTGTCCCAACAGTTGTATCGAACATTGGTTGATATTCCAGCCGTCGTAGACATCCTCGTGGATACCCCTGAAAAAGATTGAATGCAGAGAGAGCCAAGGCTGAAGGGGAAGCAAAAGGGAATGCTGAAACGATCTGTCAATACATTGAAGTGCGGTTTGGAGCAGAGTCTCAATCTCTTCAGGATACTGTTCGCACGATAACTGACTTGGATGTGCTCAGTCGGATTATAAATCGAATCTTCGTAGTTAATCATTTGGATGAGGCAAAGACGCTCATTCAGAGCAGTTTTGTTTCTCAGTAGTACCCAACTGGCAATACAACATATGTGGCCTTAGAAGTTGCTTAGAATAACATCAACAGTAAACGGGATGCCGAAAGGTATCCCGTTTAAAATATGGGGAGATGACTAAGTGCTGTTTTCATTTTATAAATTATTCGAGGAATTGATCTTTAGTTAACCCGATAGTAGCTGTCACGTTACGCTTAAAGTTTCATACCTATGTAATAGTCTATTAAGAAACGGAGAGCATTCAGTATGTTTGAAATACCTGCGAGGCATTTTGCCCGTTACTACGAGATCCTTTCCGTACTTATCCGACATGGCTTGGGTTATGTACTGTTCTCGGGGAATTTAATGCCAATGCAGGAGGAAAATTTAGCATTCGTTGGAATGCATCTAAGAAATGATTCGCAGAACTTGGACCAGCTTTTGTAAAAGCTGGACAACTAGCGAGTACCCGGTCGGATCTTCTTCCGCAACCTATTGTTCAAGAATTAGCGAAGCTCCAAGACAGGGTTCGCCCGCTTTCCTTTGGGGTAGTGCGCGGAGTTGTCGAAGAATCCTTACAGACTAGCCTAGAGTTAGCCTATCAAGAATTTGATCCTGTACCTCTAGCGGCAGCGTCTATTGGACAAGTGCATCAGGCAGTTCTGTACATATTCTGATCCCGAAGATTTACTGGGAATTTACGCATCCCTCAGTGTTAACTATGGAGTATATTTCGGGGTTCCGTTACATCAAATTATAGGTTCTCAAGAAACATCTTATGATGTTCATCGGATCGCAGATCGCTTAAGTAAAGCTCTTCTCCAACAAATCCTTCTGGGGGGGTGCTTTCATGGTGATCCTCATCCTGGTAATATTTATATTACCTGGGGAAAAAATTGTCTTGCTTGATTTCGGGATAACAGGACATCTAACCCGTACAATGAGGGGTCAGATCTTGTCACTAATGTCTGCACTGATCCGAGGAAATAATGCTTTAATTTTGGAGACAATCTCGCAAATGGGCATTGTACCTGAGCATGTTGACAGACTGGCCTTCCAAGCAGATATTTCTGCCTTACGTCATAAACATTTGAAAGTACCCTCGAGGAAATTTGCCATGGGTGAATCTATTCAGGACTTTTTAAATATCATCTTTCGCCATGGAATTCATATTCCTTCTGAATTTATCCTCGTAGGTAAATCCTTGCTAACTCTTGAGGGAATTTTAAACGAGCTAGATCCTACTTTAAGCCTGGTTGAACAAGCCAAGCCCTTTAGCCGAAGGTTTATCTGGGGGAAGTTTGATCTGTCGAATTTATGGGAAAGAATTTGGGGAACGAGGGTGACAGACACGACTGGTTTACCAATAAAATACAATAGTATATAGATATGGCAAAACACAAGGTCCCTGTTTGTTTCGGGGCTTATTATTATGGGAGGTGAACCTCCATGGATATAGGAATGCTGGCACTTCTTGGAAAGACGGTATCACTCATGGAAAATTTAGGGTTTATGTGGCTTGTTCACACGGGATTTGAACTTAATCTCTGGGAACGCCTTCTTGAAGAAAAAACTAAAGAGCAGATCCTAGCGGAAAATTCAAATTGGGACCCTCTTTTACTGGATCATTGGTTGGAACAAGCAAAGATTCAAGAACTTGTAGTTTTCAAAAATGGAAATTATCAACTGAGTAAAATGGGGAAGGCCATTAATAATTACCGTGACTATGGCTTAGAAGCGATGTACAAAGAGTTTGCCCTTCATTGGGGGCCTTGCTTTGCGCAATTACCGGATTTGATGAGAGGTGAAATCCCTCGGGTGCAAATGGAATTTGAGATGGAAAATGAGCTTATTTCCAGAGCCTCCCAAGCTTCAGAACCCTTCGTCTGGCCGTTGCTTAGGGGGAAGTGTGAAAAAGATCGCTGGCGTAACGTCTTAGACGTTGGTTGCGGTGAAGCTGTGTTTTTACGAAGACTCGTTGAAGGATTTCCAAGTTTAACGGGCGTGGGTCTAGAGATTAATCCGTCTGTAGCCGATCGGGCTGCAGCTCAAACAGAATCTTATCAAGGACGAATTAGGATTGAAGCTACAGATGTGTTTGAGTTCACCGACACTTTAGGAACGTATGATTGCTGTCTTCTCAATAATAATATCTACTATTTTAGCAGCGCAAACCGCGTGGAACTTTTGAATTACCTTAAGGATCTATTAAGCCCAGGAGGGAGAATTGGGATCTTAACGGCTCTGCGTGGAGCAACTCCATCATTTCAAATTCTTAAAACTCATATTCCACAAAATTTAATGAGTTTTTTTCTGACCTGTCATGAGGGTTTTGAGGGGCTACCTTTGGAAAAAGAAATGGTAGATCTCCTGGAACAAACCGGTTTCACTGAGATTGAGGTGATTCCGTTACCGTTTAAAGTGTCTCACTATTTCTTTGCTAGAAAGCCGTTGGACTGAAAGGCAGGGAGGAGGAAAGACCACGACTATCCGTCTTTTAATGGGATTTTTAAAGCGGGATTCGGGACGAGTAACGATCAATGAACATGATTGTTGGCGAGAAAAGACGGAAGTGAAGAAGATCGTCAGTTACCTTCCGGGTGAACTTCATTTTATTGAGAACTTAACAGGGGCTGAATGTTTAGATCTTATCGCGGGAATGCATTGCGATTATCTTCAAATAAAGAAGAATCGAGATTATTTTGTGAGTGCCCTCGATTTAGATTTAAGAATACTCATTCGGAAGATGTCTAAAGGGATGAAGCAGAAGTTGGGGATAATTTCGGCATTGATGTTGGATGCCACGGTGCTCATCCTTGATGAACCGTCATCTGGACTGGACCCCTTAATGCAGAAAGTGTTCATTGATTTAATCCTAGAGGAAAAGAAAAGGGGAAGACTTTATTTATGTCTTCCCACCAATTCGCGGAGATTGAGCGCACGTGTGAGCAGGTTAGAATTATTCGAGAAGGGAAACTTCTAGCCGTTCAAAGTATTTCTCAAATCCGTGGGCGGTACTTTCTTGCCCCCAGTAAACGGTATCAGCTATGCGGGGAGAAGTGCAAAAAGATACAGGCGGCGCAGAACAAGCGGAAGTTTGACGAACAGGCCAGAGAGGACGACATAGAAACCCTGTATAAAAACGAGTATCAGTTTTGGTACATGATATATACATCAAGCGGAAGAAAAATTATTGGATAGATCTGTCCGTGGAAATTGAAAATTATTGCCGGATAAATGGCATAAAACACAACAATTATTTTTATCATAAGGAATTAGTAGAAGCAAGAAAACAGGGACTTACACTTAGAAGGTAAATCCATTTCAGGAATGGAGAACACACTTCCAATTACGCAAAACTGCGTGCTGGCGTTGTCAATGGATTATAAAGGTGCTATTGAGTCTATACTGCTACAGACATTAGATTGCATGAACCTCGGTATGAGCGAAATGCAGACCGTGGAGGCAGTGAAACTACCGGAACAGTACATGGATAAGCCCTACCCGGGAGAATTTTACGGCACTGTGGAATGGACGGTTCGTGCCATGTACTGCGGCTATTTCGGGTGGTTCGACGGTAATCCCACTAACCTTGAGAAGTTGTCAAATTCCGCGTTTGACGCGAAACTTCTGGATATGATTGGCGTTGACAATGTGCTGGAAGAAATCCATAAGTCTCTTGACAGCGGCGAATATCAAATGGCATTG
>NZ_MLBF01000067.1 GCF_001936615.1 Desulfosporosinus metallidurans | reverse complement strand
TTAGTAAGTTATCAAAAAGCTTCTACAGTTTATAAACTTCTTTCAAGCACGAATACCTTCGACTCAATATCTTCATTACTAAGCGATCTCCATGCGGTATATTCGTTTGCCGACAGGAATGGGTTACTTCTCCATATAGGTGGTGATGAGGAATATTTTGATATTGCTTATAGACTAGGTTATGTGCCTGGAACCGACTGGTCCGAGGAGAAGATAGGAACAAATGCCATTGGAAATTGCATTTCTCAGAAGCGATTAACAATTGTTAAAGGGACTGAACATTATTGTCAAGTTTGGCACCCTTATGATTGTGCAGCAGTTCCAATTTTTTTTCCACCTGGGGAGCTAGCAGCTGTATTTGCTATAAGTGGCAGTAGTGGAGAATTGCCATCAATTGGTATACTGGCAAACTTTATAGCTGGTTTTATACAAATGCAATTACAAGAGAATGAACCGAAGGAACAGAAACGTTGCCAAGGAGTTAAGTATAAAAATACAACAACTATAAATTGCTTTGATAATATTATCGGTCAAAATAGCAATTTCAAACGTTCAATTGAACTCGCCCGAAAAGTGGCTATGACTAGTAGTATTTTGCTTGAAGGTGAGACGGGAACTGGTAAGGAAGTGTTTGCTCGGGCTATTCACATGTCTAGTCGACCGGAAACTCCATTCGTTGCGTTAAATTGTGGAGCTTTCTCGAGAGAGTTAGTGGTCAGTGAACTGTTTGGTTATGAAGAAGGGGCTTTCACCGGAGCCAAAAAATCAGGGCATCCTGGTAAATTTGAACAAGCTTACGGCGGTACACTTTTTCTTGATGAGGTTGGGGAATTACCCTCGGACATTCAGGTCATGTTATTACGGGTTTTGCAAAATAGGGAAGTAGTACGCATTGGTGGTCAAAACGTGATTCCCATAGATGTTCGGATTATCGCAGCAACTAATCGAGTATTGTTTGAAGAGGTTAAACAAGGTCGGTTCCGATTGGATTTATTCTATCGATTAAACGTGGTAAATATTACTCTGCCTTCTTTACGAGAGAGAGTAGAAGATATACCTTTGCTGTGGGATAGGTTCTTGGAAACAGCGTGTAGTAACACTGGAAAGGTTGTACCTAGTACGACGGACACCGTTCGGCAAATTCTCTTGAACTATTCTTGGCCAGGTAATATCCGCGAGTTGCAAAATGCAGCTGAGAGAGTATCAGCATTGGCCACTGATAAAGTAACTCTTGATCATTTACCTCAAGAAATACTTAGTGGAATTGGAGAAAACAAACATGAAAATGTCCTCAGAAATCTTGAAAAACAGGCCATCAAAAATGCTTTAATAAAAGCTAATGGGAATAAATCCTTAGTAGCCAAGTTTTTAGGTCTGAGCAGACCAACTATTTACCGCAAGATGAAGGAGTATCAACTGTAACATTGTGATAAAGAGTGTAAAAAATAGTTACACCCTCAATCTTATGCCGTAGGCTGATTTTGGGAAGGTTCAAAATTACTTTGTAAACTATCTTAACGACGCTGAATAAGGCGTCGTTTATTTATTATATCTTTAGGGTTGGTATAAAACTTGCATTATTGTAATAATCAGAATTTTAAAACTAAAGGAGTGATTGTCAATAAGTATCGTGATTGTGGATGAACTATTGTTTTTTGGATTGTAGATTTTATTAGAACGTTTATTCAATGTGAATGAGGTGAAAATTATGGAACAGCCTAAGTTATTCATGCGTTTGAAGCAAGAGGTTATGGAAAGCGGAGACTGTACACGATGTGGGCTTTGTGTCGGACTGTGCCCCTATATTAAGACACTGGATGAACGCATCGCATTTATTCATGACTGCGGGCGTGAGGATGGTAACTGTTACCGCATTTGCCCCCGCACTCCTTCCGATTGGCCTGAATTCGACAGGCAGGTATTCGGACAAGAACGTGAAGACCATAGTTTAGGACATTACATGGAAGTACTCTATGCTCGCTCTTTGGACAAGGATATCGCGCAGGCTAGTCAATACGGCGGGGTAGTCAGTTGCTTAGCTTCTTACTTGGTAGAGAGTGGCGTATCACAAGCGGCTATTTTAACGAAAGCAGACAATTACGGTCCACCTAAACCCTTCATTGCCCGAACCAGGGAAGAAATACTTTCTTGTGCTGGTTCCAATTATAGTGCCAGCCCGACACTAGCGATCCTTAATGATGGGGTGCGCCAAGGGCTGGACAATCTGGTGACAGTGGGACGACCTTGCCAGATTTTAGCGATCAGAAAAATGCAGGGCTTGAGGGAAGTTCCAGAGCATAACCTGAGTGCTAGAAAGGTGAACTTTTGCATTGGACTTTTCTGTTTCTGGTCTTTGGAAACTGAAGTGTACGCTTTTCTTCAAGCGAAAACAGGCGGAAAAACGATCAAAAAAATGGATATCCCATTAAACTATGCGGTTGTAACAACGGAAGAGGGTGAGGTTCAGATTCCTGTCGATGAATTAAGGAGTTTCATCCGTCCTACTTGCCAGCGTTGTTTTGATCCAACGGCGGAATTTGCTGACGTCTCGGTCGGTTCAACCGAAGATGACCCCGAATGGAACACGTTGATCATCAGAAGTCTCAGGGGGCAAGAGGTCGTGAAAAAGGCTCTGGCAGCTGGAATACTGGAAACAAAACCCTATCCATCCGAACGTTTGCCTTTACTGCGCAGTGCGGTACTCAATAAAAAGAGACGAGTCTTAGATGGAGCAGTAAAAGACAAGGGATACGGATATTGGGGCTTAAGCCCTGAATACTCCAAAGGGATTGAGGAAGGAGGCGAAGAGAGATGAGTTTCTTAAGCTTACAGTCTAATGAACCTGGGCGCTCTGTGCTCATGACCGGAAATGAAGCTATAACCAGAGGGGCGATTGAGGCGGGTTTAAGTTATGCTGCTTCTTATCCTGGATCACCCACAGCGGAAATTCTATCGTACTTAGGGCGTTTGGCGGAGGAACATCATCTCTACGCTGAATGGTCCGTCAATGAAAAAGTAGCGCTTGAAGAAGCAGCGGGAGCTTCCTTTGTTGGGCTGCGCTCTCTCTGCATTGTTAAGCACAATGGGTTGAATGTGGCTTTAGATAGTTTGGTGAGTATAGCCATATCGGGGGTTAAAGCGGGTATGGTTCTGGTGGTCGGTGATGACCCCGCAGCACACTCCAGCACGAATGAAGAAGATTCCCGTCTGCTTTCTAAAGTTGTACACATCCCTATTTTGGAGCCGAGTACACCCGAAGAAGCAAAACAAATGACCCTTGCCGCTTACGAATTGTCGGAGAAATTCAGGCTACCTGTAACTTTACGCTGTGTAACTCGCATTTCCCATGCCAGTGGAAATGTAACCCTCGGTGAGATTCAGAACGCAGATAAAGAACCGCTCTTTGCCAAAGAAGACCGTTTTGTTACCCATGCCGCGTTTCATCAAATGCAAGAAGTTAAGCTGGCAAAAATCCGTCAGATCGCCGATACTCTCCCCTTTAATACTTATACTGGACCTCAAGACGCTAAGATAATCATCATCGCTTCTGGTCCTAGCGCCTTGTACGCAGGGGAAGCAGTGAGTGCTCTGGGTCTTGAAAACGAGGTCGGAGTCCTTAAACTAGGGATCACCTGGCCATTGCCAGAAAAGTTCCTTTTAGGGTACTTGAAACAAGTTGAAAAGGTCATATTTGTCGAAGAAATTGAGCCTTTTAATGAAGATAACGTTATGGCCTTGGCAGCTCAGCATCTTGCGGAAGTTTATCCGATTCAGTTTTACGGGCAGAGATCTGGGCATGTGGCAGGCCTCAGGGGGCCAGGAATCGGAGAAATGGATCCTGATATTGTCAAACAATCCCTTGCTAGAATTTTAGGGATAGACAATAAAGCAACTGTCGTTAGGTCAAATGTCGACTTGGAAATGCCGGATGCTCCGAAGAGAGAAATGGCATTTTGTGCAGGTTGCCCACATCGGGCATCTTTCTGGGCTATGAAGTCGGCAGTCGCTCTTGACGGTCGTCATGGGGTGGTTCTTGGGGATATCGGTTGCTACTCACTCGCTTTAATGCGCACTGGTTGGACCTTGCCACAAACAATGCATGCCATGGGCTCGAGCGCAGGAGTAGCCAATGGGCTCGGTAAACTTGGGATGTTCGGATTTAAACAACCCGTCATTGCCATCGTTGGAGACTCAACTTTTTTTCACTCCACAATCCCCGCTTTAGTCAATGCGCGTTATACCAGGTCTAACTTCCTGCTTGTCGTTTTAGACAATGAGACGACGGCCATGACTGGACATCAACCCCATCCTGGTATGAACAAGAATGCCATGGGTGATGTGGTGGAAGGACTTCTCATAGAAGATGTCGTTAAGGGCATCGGAATTCAGGTTGTAATTCAAGATCCTTACGATGTCAAAGGAACAACGGAAGTGGTGTATCAACTCCTTCAAACCGAGGGGGCAAAAGTTTTAGTGCTTCGCCGGGCCTGTGCACTGGTGGCAGCTAAGGCTTCCACTCGGCCGAGGGTCTATGTTAATCAAGAACTGTGTATTGGGGATGACTGCGGCTGCAATCGCTTTTGCAGTGCTACATTCACTTGCCCGGCAACAATCTGGGATCTTCAGAAAGGAAAAGCGATGATTGACGAAGTTGTTTGCAATCGCTGTCAGGTCTGTGTGAGCCTGTGCCCGCAAGGGGCAATCAAGGTTGAAGGAGGGGCTGACTTTGACTGCTAACGTGTTAAACATTATCGTCACAGGGGTAGGTGGACAGGGCAATGTTCTAGCGTCACAAGTTATTGCCACGGCTGCGGTGGACAGCGGTTATTATGTATCGGTCGGCGAGACCTTTGGCGCTTCCCAGCGTGGGGGTTCTGTCACGAGCCACATTAGGGTTTCTCAAGTGAAACCTTATGGCCCCTTGATTTCCAGGGGTGAGGCTGATTTCATTTTGGGGTTTGAGCCTCTGGAAACCCTACGCACCTATACGGACTATGGGAATGCCTTGTCTCAGATTATCATGAACGTTCGTCCCAATTACCCCTTGGGAGTTTTGCTAAACGAAGATAGGTACCCGGACATTTCTGGTTTAACGAATAATCTCATAGCCCAAACTCAAAAGCTGTGGGCTTTGGAAGCGACGGAACTTGCGGTTGGTGTAGGTGTGCCCGTCGGAACGAATATGGTGATGACGGGAGCGTTTGCTGGAGTACAATTCCTTCCTATTCCATTGAAGGTCTATGAAACTGTGCTGAAAGGGCTGTTTGCCGGGGAAATTCTGGATTTGAACTTAGCAGCATTCCGGGCTGGAGTTAAGGCGGTTAGACCAAAGGGAAGAGCTTAGCGTAGAAAAAGTATGGGAGTTGATAGAGATGCCTGGACTAGTTCGGGACTTAGAGGCTCTGCTTGATCCCCGGCTGGTTTTTTCCCAGCCTGAAGATTTATTGGCTTATATGAATGATGCAACCCATAAGCGGTGTATGCCCGCTGCGGTAGTCCAACCCACGACTCCAGCAGAAATCGCCAGTGTTTTGGGCTATGCCAACAAACATCGGATTCCCGTTGTACCACGTGGAGCTGGTACCGGCTTATCCGGTGGAGCAACCCCAGGAACGGGTAGTATTGTCATTGACTTAAAACGTTTGCAGCAGGTCATTGAGGTAGACAAACAAAATCTTACAGCTACCTTAGAATGCGGGGTTGTGACCCAAAAATTTCATACGTTGGTGGAATCCATGGGGTTGTTCTACCCCCCTGACCCTCAGAGTATGCTCGTTTGCACGATGGGCGGGAACGTAGCCACAAGGGCTGGCGGGCCGCGCGGGGTTAAATATGGAACGACTAAGGACTATGTCCTAGGAGTAGAAGCTGTATTGCCGGATGGGGAGATTATCCGTTACGGCGGCAAATCGGTCAAAATGTCTTCAGGCTATGATTTGGCTCGACTCATGACTGGATCTGAGGGTACCTTGGGAATTATCACGAAAGTGACGGTCAAACTATTGACCCTTCCAGCTTTTCGACGGACGATGGTGGCAGTCTTTACTGAATTAGAGGCGGCTGCCGAGGCAGTTGCGGCCATCATTGCTGCCGGGGCCGTGCCTTCAAGTTTGGAGCTGCTTACAAAAAGCTCTATTGAAACGATTGAGGCTTTCATACCTTTGGGGCTACCTAAAGACGCGGAAGCATTCCTGTTGATAGAACTGGATGGCCACGAGGGAAAGGTGAATGAGGAGACCCAGCAAATTATTGCAATTTGTCAAGAGAACGGGGTGCGAGAGACGAAAGTAGCCCAAAACTCCGCTGAAGCGGAACGAATGTGGCTGGCTCGCCGGGTGCTCTTTCCGGCCACAGCTCGCCTTGCCCCCAATGTTTTGATCGAGGATGCAACGGTTGCCCGTTCTCAAGTACCGGCTATGATTAGAGAAATTAAGAGAATTGCCGATCTTAATCAATTGATTATTGGGGTATCCGGTCATGTCGGGGACGGAAATTTGCATCCAGGCATTTTGACGGACAAAAGTAATCCTGAACTTATGCAACGAGCTGAAAAGGCTATGGGTGAAATCGCCAAGGAAGCGTTGCGATTAGGGGGTACTTTATCGGGTGAACATGGCATCGGGTATTTAAAGGCACCTTATCTGGAATGGGAATTCCAAAGCGCCGGAGTTGATCTTATGCGGCGGATTAAAAAGGCATTCGATCCCCATGGGATCATGAATCCTGGGAAGATCTGGGTGGATGGTGGTGAAGCTTATGTATAGGATTGAAGATTACGCCAAAGAGATTAACCGTTGTATCCAGTGTAATTTTTGTCTAGAACACTGCCCGGTCTTCATTGAAGACGGCGTAGAATCTAGTGTTGCCCGGGGTAGACTGAATCTGATCCAGGCTCTTCTTATAGAAACAACCCTCGCTCCAAGTGATCGGGCTGGAGAGCTTCTCAATCGCTGTCTCCTTTGTACTAACTGTACCCAGGGTTGCCCAAGTGGGATTCCAGTCGATGATATTGTCATTACTGCCCGCGCTGAACTGCAAAAGAGGTATGGCTTAGGAAGGGGAAAACGTTTTCTCTTACGGCAAGTGGTCAATCGCAGTGGTACCACTAATCTTGCGACTTGGGCCTTGTCTATGGCCAGACGCTTAAACATGGTCCCTGACGAATTTCCCGAAGTCGCCAGTCGATCGTTTGAACAGCGGATACCTGTCAACGTTAAGCCCGAAGGAGAAGTTCGAGGGAAAGTCGGTTACTTCATCGGGTGTGCTACGAATTATCTCTATCCGGAGATAGGTGATGCCGTGCTTGAGGTCTTGACGGCTAATGGGTATGAGGTCGTCATCCCGGAAAATCAGCATTGCTGTGGAATACCCGCTCTGGCCCACGGAGAACTTGGGGCTGCTCAAGAAGCCGTGCGCTGGAACACCGATCTTTTTGCCAAGTTGGATGTGGATGTGGTGATCACAGATTGTACTTCTTGCGGGTATATGCTGAAAGTGAAATCTGCCAAAACCTTGGCAAAAGATGACCCATATCAAAGCAAAGTGGCAACAGTGGCGGAGAAGGTTGTTGAGATTACTGAGTTCGTTACCCGCGAGGGCTTATGGCGTGATCTCAAATTAGTTCTAGGAAACTCTCAGGACATGGACAGGATGGATAGGGCTGAAGTGGATGATACGGCAGGTACGAATGATACGACTGATATGGTAGATGCAACTGAAAGGGAACTGAAAGTAACTTACCATGTACCCTGCCATCGTGCTTGGAGTCCAAATCTTATTCAGGCGCCGCGCAAACTGATTTCCATGCTACCAGCGGTAAGCATGGTAGAGATGAGTGCCCCTCAAAGATGTTGTGGGGCTGGGGGATCTTTTTTCGTGGACCATGAAGAGCTGGCAAAGAGCATCCGCGGGCGAAAACTGGAAGATATCCATGACACAGAAGCGGATGCAGTCATTACCCAGTGTCCCGCTTGCCGATACTATTTGAGCCAAGGTCTGAAGGGAACGATGCCTGTACTACATCCAGTTGAATTGTTGGCAAAGGCCATCCGCCTATGAACGAAATATCGATTAGCAAGAATAAGGTAACGAGTGATGTACTCGTGTAAGAGCAAAATAGGTTTTCTGGGGATAAAAGCTAATCGCCTTTTTAGCCTGGGGCATAAATCTTAGTTTGGAAATTAGATACTTTTCATCCTCATGACTTAATCCCCTTAGTCGTACGTTGTGCTTTTTTCCAAATAATTCTTCGTGCACCGTTTCTTTATGTAATTTTGGGCAGCGTTCGTAAATAAAATATCGCTGACCTAGGGAGAATTGTATATAGAAGGTGTTATGATCTTGATTGTGTATACCAATAAGCTTCGCGGGCATGGTTTTATTAATTTTGGACCAACCTGCATACATGTCCCTGAAGTCAGTAACTGCTTGCGTAAAACAGCAAGGACAAATAGAGTATTGAGCTATTTGATTGTGATTCACCAAAGGATCGGGGTTAAGGGTAAAGTATTTTTGTTCATAGACTTTAATCTTTATGACAAATGTAGCAGGTTCTAACTGCGATACAATTACTAAGTCTTCAGGCCCTAATTCAACGGTTTCGGTTTCGGTACGTTCAGATAGTTCTTTCAATAGAATTCAGCCTCCTTTAGATTTGCCATATCATTTTATTTAGTTATTCCCTTAAAGCGTATCTTTACCCGAATAAATCAGGTTCCTGTAATATATCAGGGAAAACGCCAATTTATAGTCCGAAAATCGGGCTATTTTTGTTTAGTTTGAGCTGAAACGGGTATATCTAAGGGAATACTGCCTGTAATTATTCCGATTAATTACTCGAAAAAAACAAATTATAGGGCGAAATATAATGGAAATATCTAGTCTAAGCTTAGAGGAAGAAAGAAGTTTATGTTGAATAAATATTAAATAATTTCTTGGATGTTTCAGAACTGAGAATGAACTGCTCATAAGTATACAACCTACTACTCACTTGAGTCGGGCGATATGATGTGTCATTAATAAAATGGTATATCCTTTGGGTGGGAGACAAAGATAAATAGGGATTATGCTATACTAAAAGTCTAAAAAGTGCTGAGGATGCATGTATAAACATAAAGTTATTGAAAATGAAGGTATGAGGGGTACTACAATAAACACAATCATAAATACCCTGCACGAAAAAAAACCAAGGGAAGAAACAACACTCTAAAAGAGTAAGTCAAATATGTCAGTATATTGGAGGAGCGGTAGGCTTATCTGAAATCGAAGTAAGTAGACTTAAAGTTGTATGACGTTCTATGAGTTAACCTGCCGGGGGAAAAAGCAACAGAGGAAGAGCCTAGCCTCAGCTAGCTCTTCCTCTGTTTAAACATATCTTTACTTGTTTTTCTAGATGGTTTAAATTCTATGGTAATAGCTCTTTTACAGGATGCGGGGGAAGTTTTGTTTGCAGTGAAGCACACGATGAACTTCCACCGAATTATCCTCCATTACCAGGATGTAGAACACCAGGTAGGGATCGACAACGATCATGCGATAGCCATGTTCTGCGATCTTCCTGTCCAGTGGCAATGGCCCAATGAGGGGAAATTCCGCAAGCTTGCCTATGGACGCTTTTATCTTTTCATACATTCTGATGGCGGCATCGGGATCTTCTATGCGAATATGTGCAACAATGGCCTTCATGTCATCTTGAGCAATCTGCATGATTTTAATTTTATAGTTTGCCATGCGCCAACGCCTTCAGTTCGCTCATGGCTTCGTCAAAGTCCAGCATAGGCACACCGTTGGCTTTTTGTAATTGTGCTTCCAGCAGCTTTTCGCGGATTTCCAGTGCCCGTTCGCGCTTCTCAAAAGCGTCTATACTCATCACTGTCAAATCCCCTTCGCCGTTGACGGTAACATACACTGGTTCGCCAGTTTCATGGCAGTACTTGGAGATTTTGCTATAATCGTTGCGCAACGCGGTGGACGATTTGATGGTTGGCATACTCTATCCCTCCTTCAGATTGAAGATATCACAATTCTACTCATATTATACCTGAATTATTTTATAAGGTCAATTTCACAGCGTATTATTGTGTTATCTACGTTAATTGTAGAGGCCTGTTTATAATGTATAAGCTTGCCAAGCAGGATTGGATTGTAAAGCACTGGCTAGCAAAGTAAGACGCGCAGAAACGTTTGTCTTATAGTCCGTAAATCGGGCTTATTTTGTTTGCTTGGCTATAGAATAATAAGTTCATCTTATGAAATGTTAGAATTAGCAGATTGTATATTGGCCCATCATGAACGATTGTCCAACGATAGTTATTTTCTATCTTCGATGTCACGTGGGGGTAGGGTTAATATGGTATAATTCTTTTTGTCAAATTAAGTCGTGGAGGAAAAAGGGTTTGAACTCAATAGGAAAACTAATGACACCCTCGCGAGTTTTGGTTTTGGGATTTGCTATGGCCATCCTATTTGGGGCACTGCTGCTTACCTTACCCCAAGCAACACAGGATGGGTTGGGGTTGCCTTTTTTGAATGCGGTTTTTACTGCAACCTCAGCAGTCTGTGTTACAGGGTTAGTGGTCGTCGATACAGCGACAACCTTTACGATTTTTGGACAAGGGATTATTCTTTTGTTGATTCAAGTGGGTGGGTTGGGTTTTATGACCTTTGCCACTTTGTTTGCCTTCATTCTGGGAAAAAAGATTACATTTAAGGAACGTTTGTTGCTGCAAGAGGCCTTGAATCAGGTTTCAGTCGAAGGGATCGTGCGACTCGTTAAGTCTGTCATTCAGATTTCCTTTGCGATTGAAGCGATCGGTGCCCTCATTCTTACCATACGATGGTCTTTTGATTTCAGTTGGAGTAAGGCGCTTTATTTAGGCATATTCCACTCGATTTCAGCATTTAATAACGCTGGTTTTGATCTCTTTGGGGATTTTTCCAGTCTTACAGCTTACGTTGGAGACCCCGTCACTAATATAACCATCATGCTTTTGATTATTTGTGGCGGATTGGGTTTTATTGTTTTAGCAGATCTTCTGGCAAACAAGGGAAAAACGATTAAACTTCATACGAAAATCGTCTTACAGGTTTCCGGAACTCTCATTTTGGTGGGGGCAGCATTGATTTTTATCATTGAATTTGCAAATCCAAAGACCCTAGGGCCACTTCCTATAGGTACAAAGGTCTTGGCAGCCTTTTTTCAATCGGTTTCTCCACGCACAGCCGGATTTAACACCATCAATATTGCGGGCATGTATGATACAACGTTACTCTCGATGATCGTTCTTATGTTTATTGGAGCCTCTTCCGGGTCAACGGGAGGGGGAATTAAGACAACGACGTTTATAGCGATTATATTATCTGTATTGAGTACTTATCGTAATCAGCCTCATGTTGTTTTAAAGGAGCGGACCTTACCTAAGGATGTCATTCAGAAAGCGTGGGCTATCACGACTTCGGCAGCCTTTTTAATTTTCATAGTCATCTCGATCCTTTCCCTGACTGAAAGGGTAGATTTACTTGCTATTCTTTTCGAAGTGACTTCCGCCTTTGGGACAGTGGGCCTTTCGATGGGAATAACCCCAACTCTTTCCTCGGTGGGGAAAATGGCCATTATTTTAACGATGTTTATAGGGCGCGTAGGCCCGTTAACCTTGGCGTTTGTGCTTTCACAGAAAAGAAAAAATATACGAACAGCCCAAATTAAATATCCGGATGAACGAATCATGATTGGTTAAGGGGGACAAATCAGTGCGCAAACAATTTGTGGTTATTGGTTTAGGTCGGTTCGGAACAAGTGTGGCCAAAACCCTCAATATATTAGGGCATGATGTTCTAGCAATGGATAAGAACGAACACGCCGTTCAGGTCATAATGCACGATGTGACTCATGCAGTACAGGCTGATGCACGAGATGAAGAGACACTCCGGGCCTTAGGAGTGCGAAATTTTGATGTAGCGGTTGTAGCAATCGGGGATGATCTCGAGGCAAATATCCTGATTACCCTTATGCTAAAAGAAATGGGAATCCCCTATGTCGTAACTAAGGCCCAATCGGCCCTGCACGGTAAAGTATTGGAGAAAATCGGCGCGGACAAAGTCATATATCCGGAACAAGATATGGGAGTTCGCCTAGCCAATAACTTAATCAGAACGAATGTTATGGATTTCATAGAATTGTCCTTAGACTACAGTATTTTTGAGATCATTGCTTCCGCCCAATTTGTCAATAAAACACTCGGAGAGTTGGATTTGAGGGCGGTCTATAAAATTAATGTAGTGGCGATTAGAAAAAGTGGAAATCAGATTGTTATTGCTCCAGGAGCCAATGCTGTTATTGAAGAGAAGGACGTTCTGGTGGTTGTCTGTAATAAAAAGGCACTTTCGAAATTGCCCGACTAGTTCTAAAGGAAGCAATTCTAATCAATCGCTCCACGCTTGGGATAAATATACATCCAATAAGCCTGTTTCCAATTGTAGAAACAGGCTTATTGGATTTTCTTAACCGTTTTGTAACCATTTTTAAGAAATTTGTAAAAAACAATAGAGTTAAAAGGTGTATTGTAAAAGTATCACGATACAAGTCCCTTAAGAAGTGGAGAGAAGATGTGGGGGAGAAGGATAGAGAACAATGTCTAAAATGAAAATTGGAAGCGCTTTAATATTTACAGCGTGCTTTTTAAGTTTTGGTGTCTTCATTGTGGGGGGATTTCCTTACTGGAGCATGGGGACTCAACCCGTAATTCAACAGGACGATTCACTTGCGCTGAGCAAGGAGCCATTACCTATGTCTGCCGGTTCTACAGCCACGGACGGTAGAGATAATGTTAGAACAGCCAAAAGGCAGGAAACGGAGACGTCTCCAAATGTAGTACAGTCCGATAAAGGGGAGTCTCTAACCGCAGCAACTCCGCCCCAAGCAAGCGGAGACCAGTCCCCACCTGAGGGAACACAAACTCAATTAGATCAAACTCAATTAGATCAAACTCAATCAGAGGGAACTCAGCCCCAGTCCTCTGAATCTCAATCACAACAGGGAGTTCACCTTCTCTAAGCGGGACATCCCAGATGCAAACAACCAAGACCCAGTCAATAACAGGTAGACAAGTCACTGGGACAACGACGGAGGATTTGTTACCTACTCCATCGCTAGGATCTCCGGGAACCCCCATTCATTCCTACTATGATGCTGCTGGAAATCCACCTTCGGCACCGTGTTTGGCCATGCGTCCGCGTCAATTTCAACCGGAAAACGGGAAAATGGCTTTTTTGACCTTTGACGATGGACCATACCCCAGCACAACTCCGAAAATCCTCGCTATTTTGGCGCAGGAAAAGGTGCATGCCACGTTCTTTGATGTCGGACAGCAAGTTGAGCTTAATCCGAATTTGTTGAAGGCAGAATATGAACAGGGTAATGCGATAGGCAACCATACTTATTCACATAATATGGCCGAGGTGTATAAGGGACCAGAGGCATTTCTGTCCGATGTGACGAAAGCGGAGACTGTAATTTATAATGCCATCGGAATTCGTCCGCAAATAATCCGCGCCCCAGGAGGAACCGTAGGGAATTTTAATATTAACTATTTTAATGCTGTAGACGCAGGAGGGTATCTTATGGAGGACTGGAATGTTGACACGGGGGATACCGATGCCAGTTTAGTACCGGAAAATCAGTTAATCCATAATGTTGAGCAGCAAACTCAGGGAAAGACCCGGGTCGTTATCTTGATGCATGATCTTGCCGGTAAAAACACGACAATTCAAGCGTTGCCGGTTATTATTGAAATGCTCAAAAAACAAGGGTTTTCGTTCGGGGTGTTAGGTCCTCATGTTCGGCCGATTGTCTTTCCTGAGGGCTTGCACAATTAAGGTCGCTGAAAAGATTACCCTAAGACGCTCTAGTTGGTTTACAATAAAGGGGCAGGATAAATGCGACCTGTAATGCTCGATAAATGGAGTGGTCCGATGAACGAGAAAAAGGCAAAAATACTGGTAGTTGAAGATGAAGAATCGATACGGCGCTTTATTACTCTCAACCTTAGTGCGGCCGGTTATCAGGTGGGTGAAGCTGAGACCGGAGAGGAAGCCCTCTCTATGCTGAAGACATTTATCCCTGAGCTTGTAGTGCTCGATCTAATGTTGCCTGGTATTAGTGGGCTGGAAGTCTGCCAACAGATCCGTGATATCATGCCGGAAACGTTGGTGATTATGCTGACAGCTAGGGGGCAGGATACCGATAAAATTCTCGGACTGGAACTTGGTGCGGACGATTATATGGTAAAACCGTTTAATCCTTTTGAATTAATAGCCCGAATCAAGGCAGTGCTGCGGCGCAGGGCTGGACTTAAGGAACCAAAACAGATCCTTAGTTGTCGAGAACTATGTTTGGATATTACCTCGAATAATTTTTTTAAAAATGATCTCGAAATTGAGTTGACACCGACTGAATTTGCTTTATTGAAGGTGTTTATGGAAAACCCAGGGAGGGCACTAAAACGAAATGAGATGTTAAATGCTGTCTGGGGGGAAGATTATTTTGGAGATACTAAAACATTGGACGTGCATATTAGACGCTTGCGGGAAAAAATTGAGGATCTTCCCTCGCAGCCCAATTATATTAAAACGGTTTGGGGCTCTGGGTATCGATGGCAGCAGGAGTCTTAAATGAAAGGGATTAGAGCAAGACTGACCGCCAATTTTATGATCGTTATCATCATCACGGTTACGATACTTGAGATGTTGCTTATTTATACGGTACGGCAAAATTACTATGGCAGTTTAGAAGGCAGCCTCACGAATCAGATAAAGATCTCGGCTGATTTGTATGCTAAGTATTTCTCGGATACCTCCCTGCAGGAAAATGTCCTTTATAACGTTGACGCTTTCTGGAATCAAAGCAACGCCGAAGTGGAAATTGTGGACAAGGATGGCAAGGTTGTGATGGACTCACAGGGTACGATCCCATTAGAAAATGTAGCCATTAACGATATTAAAGATGCCTTAAACGGAAAGACCGGGAGATGGATTGGAACCTTAAATGGACAAAAGGTTATGGCTGTTGCTTACCCTTTAAAAGCCAATGATCAAATAGTGGGAGCCTTACGCTTTATAACGTCCTTGAGCGCTGTTGATCAGGATATTCAAAATACGGCGTATATCTTTGTCTCGATTGGCTTAGTGGTCGTTCTTATTGTTGGGTTAATCAGTGTCTTTTTAGCCAATTCAATTATAGTACCTTTAAAAGAAGTTACTGAAGCAGCTCAAGAAATGGCAGCGGGGAATTTCCAAGCGCGAAGTGAGAAAACCCATGAAGACGAGATCGGCAAGCTCTCAGACACGTTGAACTATATGGCTGATGAAATCGTAAAAAAGGAACAGTTAAAGAATGAGTTTATTTCGTCGGTGTCGCATGAGTTGCGCACTCCGCTCACCTCGATCTTGGGTTGGGCTATTACCTTACAGAACGAAAAATTCCAACAGAAAGAGATGCTTAATGACGGCCTAAACATTATTGCCAAAGAGAGTGAACGGTTAACTCATATGGTTGAAGAATTACTGGATTTTTCCAAGTTTATCTCTGGCCGAATCAAACTACAAAACGAAGAAATCAACTTAGCTAATCTTATGGAACATTTCCACAAACAATTAGCTCCACGGGCAGTGCGGGAGAATGTCAATTTTATTGTCGGATACCCGGAAAATCTGCCCTATCTTATCACAGATACCAATCGGCTTAAGCAGTTGTTCATCAATATTTTGGACAATGCTTTCAATTTTACGTCTGCGGGTGGGCGGATTGTTTTTAACGTTGAGATTCAAAACGAGGGGTTTATATTTGCGATTTCAGATAACGGATGTGGTATAAGAGCTGAGGAGCTGCCGATGGTCAAAGAAAAATTTTATAAAGGGAAAAGCTCACACTCAAAAAATGGGATCGGGCTGTCAATTTGCGAGGAAATTGTTAACCTAATGGGCGGTAAGTTGGAGATTAGTAGCGTGCTTAATCAAGGGACCAACGTAGTGATTACCCTACCCAAAGGGGAGAGCTTCGATGGTTAGAGTATGTAAACTTCTGCTGGTCGTACTTTCTATCCTCTTGCTTGGCGGCTGTAGCAATCTTTCGTGGACGACAGCGGGTAAGATTATTCCCCCAGTTAATAACGTCTCCCCACTGGAAGGAAAATGGACGGTGCTTCAGGATTTACATACCAACGGACATTCCAGAGGGGGGAATCAGCAATGGGTTGGTGATATTGCACAATTCAACCCGGGAGTTGCCATGCTCGGTGGCTATGTATGGAACAATCCCACGTATAAAATAAAAAAAGTAAATTCGACGGATTATTTAATGACCAAATATCTTACGCTTACAAGCACCTTAGTGCCTAATAATCAAGTAGTGGATGTCACAACTGTATCTACTGCTGAGAATTTCTTGGGCGAATTCATGAAAATTGATGATACAAAGATCATAGCCTTTGTCCAAAATAATGTGTTACTTCTACAAAAAGTCTCAGATCAAGTGGATCGTTCCTTAGCCGCGGCGAACCCCAATGTTTTTGACATAAACAATCAGAGCAAGGCAGGAACGTCCGGTGTCTTGTTGGGACTGAAAGTACCGCAAAACAATGACTTCACGTATCAGACGCTCTGGTTGGCGGCGGACAACAAGAACCTTCATCAGGTTTTAAAGGGTAATAATATCTTTTTTCCGCGCAGTAGTGGCTTTTGGGAGCTTCGGGTGCGCAATGTACTTAATGGAGCGGAAAAGGAAGATGAGCTATCGGCTCACGATGTTTCTACTAAGGTTTTGGAAATGCAATCAAGGAGTATGGAAATTATCCATCAGAACGTTCAAAAGGGAATTCATAAAAGGATTATCGATTATGTCGGTAATGATTATGTTGCCATAGAAAACGATATCGGAGGTATCAATCAATTGCAAGTCTTACCTGTGGATAAAATCTCGGCGCAAGTAGGAATCAAGGTGTCAGACTTGCTAGGGAACAGTGGATTAACCGCTTATAACAATGCCAGGGCCCAAGCGCGTCGGATTTTAAGTAATGAAGGGATTACGCCGCTCGATGAAGACGAATTTGAGGAGGATTTCGGGCTCACCCGTAAAAACGGACATTGGTACCTCCAGGGAAGAATTAACTATCAAAACGAAGGTACTCCCCACTATATGGACTATAACGTCAATCTAATTCCACCAGCCAAATTGATTTTCTACGATACGTTGTGTCTCAGCTGGCAGAATATTAAAGAGCGAGTCCCGGATGCATTGGATGCTTTTACCTCGCCTAATCATGATATTGCTCTTGTTATAACGAAAAAAAAACTGTATGTCTACGGAATTAGTGCTGAGCAATTGGATAGCGAACCTTTGGCTAAACTTGAGATGAAGGAAGGAGAGGCTGTCATTATGGCCGAGTGGGCTACGGGGTCTTACGTCGACAATTGGGAGAAAGCGTTTCTCGCTAATGGTGCCAAAGTCATGATCAGTGATACTACGAGATGATATTTTTTGGCAGAATTATAGATGTAAGGTATGATTCAAACACGAGCTGCAAAGTCGAGGAGGGTATTCATTCATGAGCTTTGACTTTTTTGTAACGGCCTCGTTCTTTTCGGTATTAGGGTACGGGCTTTGTTATATTACGGTGGCCCTTAAAAAGGAAACCATCAACAAAGAATAAAGGAAAGAGCAAACTATGCGCAGGAATGTCGTAGATTGTAGTCGAATAAGGATCATAATGAACGAGGAGGTAATGTAAAATGTTTGTGCTCATCTTATCCCTTATTTGTTCCTTACTAATTGCAATCTTTGCTATACAAAATGCTAGTTTAGTTACGATTCAATTTTTTTTGGTTACTAAAGAAGTTCCTTTAGTCTTAGTAATCTTAGGTTCTACATTTGCGGGAGCTTTAATAATGCTACTCTTAGCGATATGGCGAGAACTACGGCTAAAACTCAGGTTTAAGCAACACCAGAAGGATGAAAGTTTGAATAACGATCTTTCTGACCAATCAGCGAATTCAACCTTAAAGCAATCTGATGATTCTGATTAACAAATATGGAGGAAATGAGTGGCAAGTATGGCCGTCTACGCCAATTTTCCCTGACCTACAAGGACATACGTGAATTCTGTTCCAGTAAAACATTAAAAGAAGCCTCACACCGCATTATTGTGATATGAGGCTTCTTTTGCTGTTTAGCGGACTGTTATTTGACGATGAGGACGGGGCAAGGCGCATGTGTGATCACCGATTGGCTGACACTTCCTAATAATAAGCCTGCTAACAGGCCGAAGCCTCTGCTGCCCATCACAATAAGATTTGCTCTTTCTTCTACTGCAACCGTAACAATCAACGGGGCAGGATAGCCTGTTGCAATCCTTTTGCTGATAGAATCCGGTTGGATGCCCATGTCTGCCAACATGGTATTCAGGATGTCTTCGCAGTCAAGTTTTTCGAAGGGGATATACTGGCTTTCAGGACCTAAAGCACTATGGTAAAGCAGGATGATTTGGTTGACATAAAGCACGGTGAGTTTGGCACCCGTGTTCCGGGCTAACTCTAAAGCATGGGTTAAGGCCCGTCTGGAAAGGGAAGAAGAGTCGACAGGAACTACAATTTTATTATACATAATTCAATACCTATTTAGCCCAAAGATTCATGTCCTCAAAGGAACCGGCAATATGGCAATTGTTAATCAAGCGGCCTTGATAGCTGTACCCAAGTTTGTGGAATACTCTGTTCATTCCGTAGGACTGGGCGCGTGCCAGAGTATAAAGGTTGAATGAGCCACGCTTTTGAACTTCATGCTCTAAAAGACACAGTAAACGTTCAGATAGTGAATGTCCTCGGTATTCTTCTATTGTTGCACAATCCGTCATTTCGCAACGGTTAAGAATTGGTTCAGGGTAAGCAGCCGCAACTCCAATCAGCGTTTCTTGTGAAAATGCTCCGGCAAAGATATTCCCATGCTCTATTAATGAACGGATATATTGAGGGTTTTCCACAGGGGAGGGATAACTTGTGAAAACTTGGGTTAGTAAGTGTGATATTTGCAGAGCGAAGGATTCGTTTAAGAGTTTTAACTCCATTCCGAGAGGTAAGCTCTGGGACTGATGGATAGGTTCCGTTCTAACAGTATGGATAATATTATTCTCTAATTCCATCTTATTGGAATGACCTATCGCTCCACTAACATAATAGGCAAGGCTTACAGCAAATTCCTCGTAGTCGCCACGGAAAAGGTTGCCTTCTGTACGAAAGCCGCATCGTAAAAATCCAGGGACATCTGCCGGCAATGCCCAAAGCCATATTTTCTCCAGTTTCTTTTTTAGTGCTAGATAGATGAGATGTCGGCCGAACAACGAAGGCTTGGTTCCTTGTGCGTAACCGTTGACAACCAGCCGTTTATTCCTTTCATCCACCGTAATAGGGCTTGAGAAGCTTTCAGGGCTCGTCATGTTAAGCATTTAATTCACCTCCACAACCGCCAGAAACTTTCTTTCTTCTCTCCTGCCGCATGTTTTCTTGAGGTGTCAGACTAATCCGCTCACCTTTCAGCAATTTAGCAAGACCAAACTGGCGGGTTTTCGAGCCGGGACAGGTCTTTGAGCACGCCTTACAGCTGCTTGTTGTATTTTCTGGTTCCTGATATACGCTGATGACTCCTTCATAATTACGCAGGATGACTTTGTCATTTGATTGGGAAATCAAATAATTGGGCTGCAGGGGGATTTTACCGCCACCACCTGGGGCATCGACAACAAAGGTGGGAACAGCGAAACCAGAAGTGTGTCCCCTAAGCATTTCGATAATTTCCAAACCTGTACCGACCGATGTCCGGAAATGTTCAATGCCGCTGGATAAGTCGCATTGGTACAAGTAATAGGGTCTTACGCGGCATTTTACGAGTTCATGGACTAGTTTTTTCATAATGAAAGGACAATCATTGATTCCTTTAAGTAAAACGGATTGGTTCCCAAGCGGAATGCCAGCATTGGCCAGTCTGTTCAGGGCGTTACGGGCTTTAACGGTAAGCTCTTGAGGATGATTGAAGTGTGTGTTGATCCAGATCGGGTGGTATTTTTGCAAAACCTGGATGAGGTGGTCCGTAATGCGCATAGGAAGAACTACCGGGGTTCTTGTCCCGATCCGGATAATCTCAACGTGGGGAATTGAACGTAGATTGGACAAGATAAACTCCAAACGTTCATCAGAAAGTGTCAATGGATCTCCTCCGGATATCAATACATCACGTATCTGTGGGTTGGAGCGGATATACTCCAGGGCGAGCTTGAATCGATTCAGAGGCAAAGCTTGGTCGGTTTGTCCAGCCATTCTTCTTCTGGTGCAATGTCTGCAGTACATTGAGCATTGATCCGTTACCAGGAGCAGAACACGGTCAGGATAGCGGTGTGTCAGTCCAGGTACTGGTGAATCGACTTCTTCATGCAGCGGATCTTCTAAATCACATGAGGATTTGCTCAATTCGTGGATTGAAGGAATTGCTTGTTTTCTAATAGGGCACTCAGGATCCTGGGGATTCATCAGGGAAAAGTAGTAAGGAGTGATTGCCATGCGGAAATTTTCCAGGCAGCGCTCAATTTGGTTAGCTTCCTCGGGGGAAAGAGACATAGATCCGAGTAATTCCCCGTGGGATGTAATCCGGTTCGACATTTGCCAATGCCAATCATTCCATTGCTCGTCACTTATTAAAGGCCATAACTTTTGTCGTTGTTCGTTCATT
>NZ_MLBF01000066.1 GCF_001936615.1 Desulfosporosinus metallidurans | reverse complement strand
GAAATTGAACAGTCGAATTAAGCCTTAAATCAGAGAATGATTAAAACGCTAACTGCGCGTCCCAAAAGACGCGCAGTTAGCGTGTACTTTGTAAACATGAAAAATTTTATGTTAAGAATTATACAAAATAGTGGACATTCTCAATGGGTTTTGACCATTTAAGTTCGAAGTGTTAACACCTTGTATGAATCCGTTACAAAAAACAAGGTGGTGTTGCTAACTACTTCGTAGTAGTTCTGCAGCACCACCTTATTTCTACTTATACGTCTTATACCGTAAAAATTATTTAAAAATATTCTGCAATCAATTATTGACTAAATATATAATAATGATATAGAATATGTTCAGTAGTAAATTTACTTCAAAATCAGGAGGTGTGAATGAAAAAATGTCATAAGGAATTGCAAAAAAAATTTAGTATGTATCTGCAAAACCTTCTACCCTCGTACTTTATGAGTACAGGAAAAAATCTTAATTATTTGGAGGAAATATGCTTACAGGAAAAAAGAGGCCAGATAAGATCATGACAGCTAAAGAAGCAGTTTCCCATTACGTACATGACGGCGACACAATATCAGAAGCCAATTTCATAACCGGAGCCCCTTTCGCCCTCATCCACGAGATTATCAGGCAGCACAAAAAAGACCTGACCTACGTAAATCAGAGCGGTTTGGATGAAATCGAAGTGCTGATCGCCGGTGGCTGTCTGAGAAGGGTGATGACAGCTTTTGTAGCCAGACCCCCCGGCATCAAGGAAAGTCAATTGGAAGGTGCTATGCGGAGTGGTAAGGTAGAAATGGAGGAGTACTCTAACTACAGCCTGCTCTCGATGTTGGAGGCAGGAGCGAAAGGGAACAGCTGTGCCATTGTCCTGCCTTCTCTTATCCATAGTGATATCTTTAATAAAAGGAGATTTGCCGGCGAACAAAAATTCAAGGTAAGCAAATGCCCTTTTTCAGGAAACGATCTTCTGCTAGTGCCGGCACTCAGGCCTAATGTGTCTATATTGCACGCTCAAAGAGCTGATCGATCTGGAAACGTCCAGTACTGGGGAGCCAATGGCAATACCAAATGGGCCGCTATGGCCGCAGACAAGATAATTGTTTCTGTTGAGGAAATAGTTGATAATCTGGAGATCAGAGAAAGCAGGGAATACACGATAATTCCCAACTTTATGGTAGACGCGGTTATTCACGAGCCTTGGGGGGCGCACCCTATGGAACTTTGCGGCTATTACTCTTTTGATTTTCCTTTTAGAAGCAGAATGGTTTTCAGCATGTCTAAAGGGACTGATGGGGTCGAAAAATGGCTGGATTCCTGGGTATATGGAGTTGCCTCACGCCGTGAGTACCTAGAAAAATACAAAGAAGTTTTTGGCGCTGATGCTTTGGCCCGATTCAGGGTTCCATTGAAGTTTAGTGGCACGGTTAAAGATGGTGGTCAAACCCATGGGCACTTCGATGAGAATGATTACGGAAAAATTATCGGACTCAAGTTTGATGTGTTTAACCAACTTGCCGAGGCAGTTAATTCCGGCGCAGGGGATGAAGAATTAGAAAAAATATTGCTGGGGGTAGACTGATGGGTTTTTCATACAATCCCACGGAATTTATGCTGATCACCGCAGCGCAGGAAATTGAGGACGGAGATGTAGTAGTCACCGGACAGGGATTTCCAACGGTGGCTGCTATACTAGCCAAAGAATTTTTTACTCCGAATGCAATATTATTGACAGAGGCTGGGATGGTGGACTATACGCCAGTCTCGTCGCCCATCCACATAGCCGATCCCACCGCTTTAAAAAGCTATTCCTACAGTTGTGACATACTGGACATCTTCAGTGTCATTCTAAACAGGGGCTTTGTGGATGTGAGCTTCTTGGGTGTTGGTCAGGTGGATAAGTACGGAAATCTTAATTCCTCGATTTTAGGTGATTATGCTAAGCCTAGGATGATCATGGCTGGGGCCGGAGGAGCGCCGGAATTCCTGTCTTACTCACGAAAAGTAATCCTGACCATGCGTAGTGGTAAGTTTGTGGAAAAGTTGGATTACCTGTGCAGTTCAGGATTTATAACCGGTGGAAAAGCACGAGAGGAAAGCGGGCATTTCCATATTCCTGGAGGACCAGCAGCTCTGATCAGCACCAAAGGGCTTTTCCGCTTTGACAAGGATACCCATGAAATGTACCTGGCTGCGATAATGCCGGGGGTAACAGTGCAAGATGTGCAGCAGGATATTCCCTGGAAGCTCAAAATATCGCCGGATTTAACCGAGCTATTACCTCCCACCGACGACCAGAAAAAGTTCATAAGACGATTTGACCCACCCAGTGCACTTGGCCGGAGAGTCCTGATGAAAATTATGGAAATGAATCAAGCATCTCGTAAGTAATTTTTATAAAAATAGTTCGTTAAAAAGCAGTTAATCATCCTGTAGGTTTAAGCAGTATTTTCAGACGCCTTTGTTTCGACCTAAACACAATAGCTTCTGCAATTCTTTTGCGAAATAAGGATTTGGCATTAGGCATTAGACATTAGACTCTAAAGCCCGAGTTGATATGGGAATAAGTTCACTAATAAGGATCATCAAAACCCTAAAACCGGAAAATCATGGAGGATTAGATTGAGTATGAGTATTCTCGAAAAAAATCTTAATAAAATCCATATTGACCCAAAAGTTACTAAAACTATAGAAAATTTTAAGTTAATTAGTGGTACTCCCAAAATTGAAAAGGTATGTGATAGTGTCTACGTTGCAATAAATTATGGGATGGGCAGCGTAATTATTTTTGACACCGAAGAGGGACTGGTTATTGTTGATACTTCAGACAGTCGAAGGGTGGCCAGGAAAATAAAAGCGGATCTGGGTGAGTTATTAAACAAGCCGGTCAAAAAGATTATTTATACTCATTGTCACGGAGATCACTGGATGGGTACAGCTGAGTTTGTTTGCCCCGACACCGACGTGATCGCTCACAGAGAGTTTATGGACTGGCTGGAGTATGGGCGAAGGCTTAAAGGCAAGGATATGCGGCAGAATATTCTCCAGTATAATTTTGACCTTCCGGTGAGTCATAGACATATTAAGATTATCCCAGACAAGCCTGGAGATGAAAAACTCGTACTGCCCAACCTGCTGGTTGATGATTGTATTATGTTTAGCTTAGGTGGGCTGGACTTTAAAATTTACCATATAGAGTGTGAAACATCGGATCACCTCATGGTTTGGGTACCTCAACTGGAATTGCTTTGCTGCGGTGACCTATATTATGCTTCATTCCCCAATATTTCTAGCCCTATGAAAATAGTGCGTTCAGCCTACAAGTGGTATAAAAGCTTAGAGCAGGCCATGCTTCTGGAACCACGTTACTTAGTACCCAGCCACACTGAGCCCATCAAGGGCAAAGAAAAAGCAGCTGAGGTTTTACGTGACTATCGAGATGCCGTAAAGTTTATTGACGACGAGGTGGTAAAGGCCTTAAACAAGGGAAAAACGCTGGAAGAAATGAGGAGTTCTATAACTTCTTTGCCAGAACATTTAGCCAACAAGTCTTACCTCTTGGAGCTTTACGGCAAGGTGAGCTGGGCTGTAGAAGGAGTTTTCAGAATTTATTCCGGTTGGTTCGAGGGAAACCCCACCTGGCTTGAGCCATTGCCGGCTAAAGAAAGAAATACGGAATTAATCGATATGGCCGGAGGGCCGGAAAAAATACTAATGAAGGCTGCCCAAAAACAGGATGAGGATCTGCACCAGTTGGCTCTGGAACTTTGCGAGATAGTCATAAGTGTGCAACCGGACAATCAGGAGGCATTGGAAATGAAGATATTCTCTCTTCAGGCGTTGGGACTTAACACTTTTAACAGTAATGCCAGGGCTTTCTACCTTGGTGAGGCGGCGAGGATCAGCCAGAAGCTTGGGCTTCTTGACTAATCTGCCATTTCGTTTACCTCTATGACTATCAACTCAAAGGGGATGTTTTGATACATCCATATCGAATTTTTCTCGCCACAGGCCTGGATGAAAGAGAGAAATCCAACAAATAGATAATAAATTTGTTTTGGAGGGACTATTAATGAGTTTGGAAAGAACAGCATTATCCAATAAAATACTTATCCTGGGAATAGATGGTCTCGATCCGAGATTGACAAGAAAATTTGTTGATGAAGGTAAAATGCCTAATACTAAAAAATTTATTGAACGTGGTGTGGCCAGAGAAGATTTAGTTATGTTAGGTGGCCAACCGACAGTAACACCTCCTATGTGGACTACTTTATCAACCGGCGCTCATCCATACACGCATGGTATTACCGGTTTTGACAGACAATCAGCTGAGTCTTTAGATATCACTGAATACAATTTATCATCCGCACACTGTAAAGCGGAGCAGTTGTGGAACGTATTTGCGGAAGCAGGAAAAAGAACGTTAGTATGGCATTGGCCGGGGAGTGCATGGCCCCCAACTTCCAATAATCCTAATTTGCATGTGGTAGATGGGACACAACCGGGAGCGCCAAATATCGGTGTGGCTAAAGTTGATAAAGAAAAGTTTATCATTGCTGATGTTAAGACCCCCGAAGTTGACTATAGAAATTCTGCTACCAATGATGGTGATGTGCCCTGTATGCTCACGGATTTGAAAGCTATTGAGGGTAAGAAACAAGCTGACGCATCTAAAATTGTAGCCAAGCAAAGAAAGGTCGTTATTTTGAATGGGGATGAGGAAGGCGGAGCTAGTGACAGTGTTTTCGATGTACAAGTCTCTCCGGTAAAAGAAGCTGCTGGATGGGCTAATGCGCCTGAAGGAGCGAAAGAATTTATACTGCTTCATTCCGAGGGCGTGATCAGAAGACCATGCTTAATTCTCAAAAATCCCCAAGGCGTTTACGATAAAATAGCAATTTATAAGAACAAAAAAGAAGCTGAACCGATTGTTGTTTTGAAACCTGATGTATTTACGCCAAATATTGTAGATGAAGCGGCAAAGGATAATGGTGTTTGTTTAGCAAATCGTTGCATGAGGGTTTTAGAGTTGGCAGAGGATGGAACCCGTTTAAAACTTTGGTGTTCTTCAGCTATGAATATTTCGGCCGATTCAGTCTGGCATCCCAAAAGCTTGTTTAAAGAAGTTTGTGAGAATGTTGGTTATCCGCAGCCGTTAAGCCTTGCCGGAGGAAATAACTCAGATTTGTTTAAGAAATGCATGTTGGCAAGTTGGGATAATATGGGGAAATGGTATGGCGATACCTTGAATTATTTTATTGAAAAAGATCGTTATGATGTTATTTTCACACACTTTCACAATGTGGATTTAGAAGGCCATTTAATCATCAAATACATGAAAAAAGGGCATAAAGGACAAGAAGGAAATGTCTTCCAACAATATTTAGAAGATGTTTATATCCAGACTGACAATTATATAGGACAATTCCTACACCTTTTGGATAAAGAATGGACAGTTTTCATTATTTCCGATCATGCGCAGGTTTGTCCGGAACATGATGTCCCATTAATCGGGGATACAAAAGGTACAATGGTACCGATAATGCGGGAACTCGGGTATACAGAAGTATTAAAAGATGAGAACGGAAATGATCTATATGAAATCGACTGGAATCGCACAAAAGCTGTCGCTACCCGAGCAAATCATATTTATCTCAATATAAAAGGTCGCTATCCTCATGGCATTGTCAATCCTGAGGATCAATATGAGCTGGAAGAACAAATCATGACCGATCTATATGGCTATAAAGATAAGAAAACAGGAAAACGTATCATTGCTATGGCTTTAAGAAACAGAGATGCTATTCTCTTAGGATTAGGCGGGCCGGAATCAGGTGATATACTCTTTTGGTTGGCAGAGGGATATAACTATGATCACTGTGATTCATTATCAACAACCTATGGTTTTGCAGATACGTCGGTATCACCGATCTTTATTGGAGCAGGTGTAGGATTGAAATCAGGTGTATACACTGAACGGATGATTCGTGAAGTTGACTTTGCACCGACGGTAGCGGTTGTTGGCGGTGTGCGTATGCCGGCACAATGCGAAGGAGCTCCGGCCTATCAGATATTTACCAAAGACTATTAAAAATCATATGAAAATAAATCGATGATGAATGGGGTATAAGTGAATGTCTTTACAACAATTAAATTCAAAAAGTTTTGAGGAAATTATCTATGATAATGGTGAACCTTGTCTGGCAGTTTTCTCAAGAAAAACATGTCATGTTTGTAAAGAAGTTGTTCCGGTTTTGGAGGAGTTAGCACCTAAGTATGATGGGAACTTTGGTTTTTATCATGTCGATGTCGAAGAAAATAAAGCTTTGTATCAACGCTTTTCTTTAAAAGGGGTTCCCCAGATTCTATTTTTTAATAATGGAGAATACAAGGGAAAAATAACTGGAAAAGTTGAAGACGAGCAAGTTGAAGCTAAAATAGCTGAAGTGATTGGGTAAGTCTTTCGTTCAAAAGAAACTATGGAGGAAGTACTATTAAATGGCTGATAATTACGAGTTGCTCATTATAGGTGGGGGCCCGGGAGGTTTAGCTGCTGCCGTTTATGGAGGAAGGGCTAGACTCAAAACAATAGTTATTAATAAAGGTTCCATAGGCGGTTTGGCAAATACTACCAGAGAAATTGTAAACTATCCCGGATATACCCATACCACCGGACCGGATCTAATGGAGGACTTTAGATATCATGCAGATAGTTTTGGCGTGGGATTTTTAAAAGACGAAGTTATTAGCGTAGATTTTTCACAGGAAGAAAAATTAGTTAAGACTAAAAAAGGTAGAGAGCTAAATGCCAAAGCAGTGATCATAGCCTGTGGCAGCGAACCTAGACTGCTGAATATTCCCGGTGAAAAAAAGCTTCAAGGCAATGGTGTGGCCTATTGCGCCACCTGTGATGCGGAATTCTTTGAAGGGGAAGACGTTATTGTTGTTGGCAGCGGGGATCAAGCCATTGAAGAAGGAATGTACATTACAAAGTACGCTCGTAAAGTAACTGTGATTGTACTCCATGATGAAGGAATTCTTGATTGCAATAAAGTCAGTGCTGAAAGAGCATCCCAAAATGAAAAGATGGAGTTTATCTGGAACTCTACCATTGAAGAGGTCTTAGGCGAGGATAATGTAAAAGGAGTTCAAATTAAGAACTTAAAAACGGGGGATTCTACTGAACTTGTTTGTCAGGGTGTCTTTTTCTTTGTGGGCATGATTCCTTCGACCCATTTTCTTAAAGATAGTGGCATCGAGATGGACGAGAAAGGATATATTCCTGTCAATGAAATGATGGAAACGAATCTCGAAGGAGTATACGCGGTAGGAGACAATCGGGTTAAATATTTAAGACAAGTTGTAACAGCAGCTGGGGATGGGGCCATAGCAGCAGTAGTGGCGGAACGGTATATTGAAGAACAGAATGTTTTTAATACTAAGGTATTGCAAAGTGAGAAAAAAGTTTTACTACTCTTTTACAATGCTTTAAATAGTGAGAGCGTGGAATTTATCACCTTATTGGAAGAAGTAAACCTAGAACTCTCGAATAGCTATAAAGTTGTAAAAGTGGATATGGCCACCAAGAAAAATTTGGCTCATAAATATAATATTGTAAAAGTGCCATCAGTAGTGTTATTAGACAAAGGGCTGGAAATTAAACGGCTGGACTGCTCCGTAGATAAAGAAAAGCTAAAATCTCAATTATGAAAATCAAACTATGTTAGTAATACAAAAAATTCATAGAGGATCATTAACAAGGAGAGGGCTTATGGAAAGGGTCAGTATTGCTGCATTCAATGAAGGCTTATGCTTTGATTCTATCGGGGTGCAGCCAAGGTATAGGCCAGAAAACAATAAATGTTAATTAAAGAACCTATAAAAATAACAGGTCAGAGTTTGTATCAAGATGTGGTTACATACGCTCAGATGGGTGACCACAGAACGGCAACTGAAGTTGACACCAAAACCGCACAATGGATTCGCGATGAATTGAAAAAAGCAGGGTTTACGACTGAATTACAGACGTTTGACATTCCCCAGTATTTTATTAAAGAGAAAAGCTTGACGGTATCCGGAAAACAGGTGGATTGTTTCCCGCTGTGGCCTGTTAAAAGTACCGGTTATGAAACTATAAAGGCACTTTTGGTAAAAATGCAGAAAGGTGCAGATCAGGATAATCTGAAGGGCAGCATAGCCCTTGTTACATTCCCCAGGGCGTGGGGCTATTTAACCCTAGGTAAAGATCATATTGATCTAATCGGAGATGCGGCAAAGGCAGGTGCAAAGGCAGTTATCGCAGTGCAAGAAGCTCCTTCACCGGAAATCTGGGCTATTAACGTTAAGTTAAATGAGAAAGAACAACCTATTCCTGTTATCCAGGTATCCCCCAAAGACGAGAAGACACTGCTCTTAGCAATAGAGAAAAGTGAAGAAGTATCTCTAAAGCTAAACGTAACGTTTGAAGCAAAGGCAAAAACACAAAATGTCATCGGCAAGATTGGAAACGGACAAAAATGCATAGTGGTTTCCACTCCTACAAGCGGTTGGTTTCAAAGCGGGGGCGAACGAGGCCCTGGAGTATCATTGTTTCTTAACCTGGCCAGGTGGGTCGGACAGAAACAACACAACGTAAGTTTTATTTTCGTGGCAACTTCGGGTCACGAGAGATTTTACGTAGGAATGGATAGATACATGGAGAACTTGGCACCCAAACCTGAGAACGTAGCAACATGGCTGCACTTGGGTGCGTCAATAGGAACCTGGTCTTGGAAGCAAACACCTGACAGCATGGAAAAAGTTCCTCGGGAACCAAAGGAACAAAGTTTGGTTTGCAGCCCGCAACTCCTCTCCACTCTGCAAACTTCCTTCGCAGATGCCAAGAGCTTTATCCCGACCTCAAACGGGAACAACGCTGGAGAAGTAGATGGCATACTGAAAAAAGGATACAATGCATTCGGTATCTTTAACGGGCACATGTATTTCCATACACCGGCAGACGGGCCTGAAAACACTGCACCGGAATTGCTGGAACCAATATTCGTTTCTTTAACCAAAACCTTTGATGCTGTTGAGGCTGATTTTATTGGCAAGTAAGGTCTCGCTTTTAGCTCAGTAGTGTTGCATAAACTTAAAACTTAAGTGTTGGCAGCTAAGGTTGTGTGTACTGGAGAGTTATTGTGAGGTGGCATGATTTTTGTGTATAAAAAATACGGGGGGCCCTGAAAGATTGTTAAAAGGCATGTGATTGAAGATTAAGCGCTGTATGAGACGAGCAAATAAATACTAACTAGGAGGCAGTACGAATGGCTTACGAAACAATAATTGTACAAATCGAAGAAGGAATAGCTACCATTACGCTGAATCGTCCCATGGTGCTAAATGCGTTGAGTAATCAGGTCTTCAATGAAATAGCGGAGGCAGCTTCAACTCTGTCTGCAGACCCTTCTGTACGTGTTGTGATCATAACAGGAGGTGAAAAAGTATTTGCAGCAGGTGCAGATATCGGTCAGATGGCTGCTGCTACAGCGGTAGAGGTGATGAATAGTGACCGACCCTCGCAAAGAGCTATAAACATAATAGAAAATATGCCTAAGCCCGTCATCGCTGCGGTCGCTGGTTTTGCACTTGGTGGTGGGTGTGAACTAACGTTGGCGGCAGACGTTCGTATCGCTGCGGACAATGCTCAATTCGGATTGCCGGAAATTAAACTGGGCATTTTACCTGGTGCGGGTGGAACTCAACGTCTGCCACGTTTGATCGGTGTCGGCAGAGCAAAAGAGATGATTTTTACAGGGAATTTTATTAGTGCTGAAGAGGCATGGCGTATCGGACTAGTCAACAAAGTTGTGCCGGTAGATCAACTTTTTATTGAAGCTAAGAAAATGGCGAAACGTTTCGCCGCTCTAGGTGCGGTGGCCTTAAGTATGGCAAAATCCGCTGTGAACGAAGGACTCAAGATGGATCTGGAGACAGGTCTGCAGTATGAGAATAAATGTTTTAATCTTCTTTTTGCTACAGAAGATCAAAAAGAAGGCATGAAAGCCTTCTTGGAAAAAAGACCGGCAAATTTCCAAGGGAGATAGCGTTTAGGCAGGGGAAGAGTAACCAAAGTATATTGGATTTTTGTAATACAAATTACAAAAGTGAAAGGATGAACATTTTGGCCAGTAACTATATTTACAACAACAGGGATCACAAATTCATTATCAAGGAATGGTTGGACGGAGAGAAGATTCTGGGGTTAAAACGCTTTCGGGACTACCTCTCCATCGATGATGTCGACGGAATTCTTGATCAATCCTTAAAAGTTTGCAGGGACGTTGTAGCTCCAACCAATGATGACGGAGACACAATTGGAGCGATCTTTAAGGATGGAAAAGTTAAATTGCCGCCATCTTTCAAGAAAGCTTACGATTTTTTACAAGAAAATGGGTGGGGAGCAAGTAACCTGGATGAAGATGGAGAAGGGACACTTCCCGGCCTGCTGAGCGAAGCTGTCCGTGAATTTACGCTTGGAGCTAATCCCTCATTGGCCCCTTATGTTGGGTTGTGCGGCGGTGTAGCTGCTGTAATTAAGGCGTTCGGATCTCCTGAACAAATCGAATTCTTTACTCCGAAAATGTTTGAAGGTGTTTGGGAAGGCACAATGTGTCTAACTGAACCTGGAGGTGGTTCTGATGTAGGGGATATGACTTCTAAGGCCTATCCGACAGATGATCCGAAAATCTACAAGCTAAAAGGGACAAAATGCTTTATAACCGGAGGTGATCATGATCTTACTGAAAACATCGTTCACTTGGTACTAGCTCGTGTGGACGGTGCGGCCCCTGGCACAAAAGGTTTATCTTTGTTCATCGTTCCCAAGATCTGGATTAATGAAGACGGCAGCTTAGGGGAATCCAACGATGTTTCAACCGTTGGGATTGAGCACAAATTGGGTCTTAGGGGTTCATCCACAGCTGTGCTTTCATTTGGAGAAGAGGGCAATTGCCGCGGTTTTCTTTTAGGCAAAGCGCCGGACGAAAAAGGGATCGGTCAGGGTATGTCTCAAATGTTTATGATGATTAATAACTCGCGGATGGATACTGGGCACAGTGCTTTGGCAGTTGCCACGGTAGCTTATAACAATGCAGTTCATTATGCCAAGGAACGTATTCAAGGTCGACCCTTTAACAATCCCAAAGGGAATAGGGTTCCCATTATCCAACATGAAGATATTCGTCGAATGCTGATCACTCAGAAGGCCACAATAGAAGCTATGCGTGCCATCATTTATAAAGGCTTCTACTATTTGGACTTAATCAAGTTCGGTGACGATCCTGCTGACATCAGTGCTGCTGCACGCTCTATCGAAGTTATTACCCCTTTGGTCAAGGCCTATTGTTCAGACCAAGCTTGGTTAATGATTACCGAAGCCATTCAAGTTTTCGGCGGTTATGGATTTACCGAGGAATATCCTGTGGCACGTCAAGCTAGGGACGTCAAGATTTATTCCATTTGGGAAGGAACCAATTTCATACAGTCGCTGGATCTTGTGGGACGTAAGTGGAGTCTTAATAACGGTACTGTTTTCAAAGAATGGCTGATGGAGATCGATAAATTCATACAAGCTAATCGTAATCACGATACTTTTGCCCGCGAGTTCGAGTTGCTGGAAAAAGCATTGCTAGCCTATCGGGAAGTTTATGATACCGTTTTAAGCTACTATAAGGAAAATATTCGATTAGTTCCGTTATATAGTACGAGAATATTGAGAATCACTGCCGAACTATTTGGGGGTTACTTGCTGATGCAGCAAGCATTAGTAGCGCAAGAAAAACTTACTCAAGGCAATGATGACCAGGACTTTTATAATGGAAAAATTCAAACTGCAAAATTTTATGTAAACAATATTGTGCCGGATGTAATGGCGACGGTGCAGGTTATTAAAGAAGCTGATACATCAGCCATAGATATTCCGGAAACAGCTTTCTAAACAGGTTCAAATCAGCGTTTCAAAATATAGTTATATTCTTTACATTTTATACAGATTTATTTGCAAGAGGTAGAGTTTCGAGCCTTTTTATCATGACTCTTTCGCCTGTGTCCTTGAACAACGGAAATCCATAGAAAGAGGCGCTGCTTGTGAGTAATGAAAAATCTTATAATCTTAGCGATGACCAATTACTTGAAACTTATGGGGATGTTGCAGCGACATTTAATAAGGCACTCGTTATATTCAATGCCATATCAATTACCAATAAAGAGGTTTTTTTGCGTAATATTAGGACAGGCCATGATGGTCCTGGTCAATGGGAGGGGAAACCTTTCCCCGAAAATAGTATCATTCCTTCAATCATTAAAACAGGTGTCCCAGTAACTAAAATTGTACCTAAAGAAGTTTATGGATCAGAGTTTAAATCAACTACTGTACCCATACCGAATAAAGAAGGAAATATTATTGGAACGCTAACTCTGTCGCTGAGTTTAGAGAATCAGAATAATCTGCAAAAAGCAATTGAAGAAATTTCATCATCTGCAGAAGAGCTTTCTGCCTCGACGGATGAAATATCCTTTTCGGCAGTTTGTTTATCCAATAACGTTGCAGAAGCTTTAAGTGAAACTCAAGAGATAGTACAACTAATTACGCAAACAAATCGTATTCTGGATTTTATTAATCATGTTGCCTCAAATTCAAGACTCTTAGGACTTAATGCAGCTATTGAAGCAGCAAGAGCAGGTGAATCCGGGAGAGGTTTTGCAGTTGTAGCGGATGAGATCCGTAAGATGGCAGAGAATAGCTCGAAATCAGTCAGTGATACGAAAAAGATTATTTCTTCAATTAATACTATGGTAGATCATCTTTTAAATAAGATTCAAGAGTTATCGGATGTTGCCCTTACCCAAGCAGCAGCAACTCAGGAAGTAGCCGCTTGTCTTCAAAATCTTGAAAGCAATTCCCAAGTTGTCCAAAATATAGCTCTAGTTATCTAGAAGTTGAAATGAGTAATGTATCTGAGGCATACAGTTTGCTATTGAAATAATCAGAGGGTCATGTAGCCAATGTAATTGGCTATGGTTTACCAAGTGAATTGTTTTCAAGTTGACTGTACCGTATAAGGGTCGCGGGTTGGCTAGATTCCAGGACAGAAAGGAGAATGCTGAATTGGGAAGTAACTTTATCTACTCTAACCGTGAACATAAATTTATTATTAAGGAATGGTTGGATTTTCCTAAAATAATTAATTTGAGACGTTTTAGAGACTTTTTGAATATTGATGATGTGGATCAGATTCTTGACCAGGCTCTTAAAGCCTGTAAGGATGTAATGGCTCCGACAAACGATGACGGAGATACGATCAAGACAGTATTCAAAAATGGGCGTGTCACGGTACCGCCTTCCTATCATGAAGCTTACAAGTTTATGCGAGAGAACGGTTGGGGAGCCACAAATAAGGATGTCGAGGACGAAAGTGCCCTTCCGGAGACTCTGTATGGAGCGGTACATGAATTTATGGCTGCTTCCAATACTGCACTGACGATGTTTTTTAGTATGTGCAGTGGTATAGGATCGGTGATCAAATCGTTTGGTTCCCGGGAGCAAATAGATTTATACACCCCGAAAATGTTTAGTGGGGTTTGGGGAGCCACCATGTGCCTGACCGAGACTAGCGGAGGTTCTGATGTGGGTGATCTGTTGACCAAGGCATATCCTACGGATAATCCCTCGATTTACAAGATCAAAGGGACAAAGTGTTTCATTTCTGGCGGAGATCATGATCTGACTGAGAATATTATTCACCTGGTTTTAGCTAGAGTGGAAGGTGCGGCACCGGGGACAAAAGGGCTTTCATTATTCATAGTGCCAAGAATACGCGTCAATTCAGATGGAAGTTTGGGTGAATTTAACGATGTAACAACTGTAGGAATCGAACACAAGATGGGTATGAATGGTTCTCCCACAGCAGTCCTCAGTTTTGGCGATGAAAATGATTGCTATGGGACCCTGATCGGTGACCCTCCCGATGAAAGAGGATTTGGTCAGGGTATGGCCCAGATGTTCAAAATGATCAACACGGCTCGGGTGGATACCGGACATGGCGCATTAGCTGTAGCAGCCATCGCCTATAATAATTCAGTCGAATATACCAAACAGCGCATCCAAGGCCGCTCCATCAAAAATCCTAAAGCAGGACGGGTGCCGATTATCCAACATGCGGACGTCCGACGGATGCTCCTCTCCCAAAAGGCTACCTTGGAAGCAATGCGTGCAATGATATTCAAGGCATATTATTTCATAGACTTAATCAACTATAGTGATGAACCATCCGACGTCCATGATGCAAAACGTCAAATTGAGGTGATCACACCACTTATTAAGGCTTATTGTTCAGATCAAGCTTGGAATTTAGTTGCTGAGGCCATTCAAGTCTATGGAGGTTATGGCTATTCCGAAGAATATCCGATAGCCCGCCAGGCCAGGGACAGTAAAATATTCTCTATTTGGGAAGGAACGAATTTCATTCAGTCGATGGACTTAGTTACCCGCAAGTGGAAGCTGGAAAATGGCCAACTATTCAGAGATTGGTTTGAAGAACTGGCAGCATTTATTGAAGATAATCGGAATAACGCTCGTTTTATGCGCGAATTCCAAATATTATCTCAAGCTTTGGAGGAATATCAAAACCTGCAGGTAACGGTAGAAAACTATTATGATCAAAATATCGAGCTGGTTCCTTTCTATTCCACCCGAATTTTGCGGGTTACGGCAGAGTTATACAGTGGATGTCTGTTAATGCAACAAGCTTTAATTGCGCAAGACAAATTGGATGCTGGAAGCACTGACAATTCGTTTTATCAAGGTAAAGTTCAAAGTGCTCGTTTCTACGTGCGAAACGTAGTTCCTGATGTAATGGCTACAATTAAAGTAATCGCTGAAGGAGATACATCGGCGATTGATATTCCTGAGGAAGCATTTTAAAGAGTGCTTTTTGAAATGAAGGTCTAAATTTTAAATATTATGGAGGTGCTTGTTAACGTGAAAGTAGAGGATATTAAGAAGATCTGTGTGATTGGTGCCGGAAATATGGGGCATCAAATTTCCTTGAGTGCAGCTTTGGCAGGATTTAAAGTTTCTTGTACAGACATTAGTCAGGAGATGTTGGATAAAGCCCAAGCCTTTGCTGGATCTTACTTGGCGGAACGGGTGAAGAAGGGGAAACTGAATCAAGAACTTGCAGACCAAGCTTTAGCAAACCTGAGTTTTACAAACAGTTTGGAACAGGCTGCTGGGGATGCTGATTATGTTATTGAGGCGGCAGTTGAGAAAATAGATATTAAACGAAGACTTTTTGCTGATCTTGATCGAATTACCCCTCCTCACGCAATTTTAGCGACCAATAGTTCGTTTATTGTTAGCTCCAAAGTGGCCGATGCTACCACGCGCCCTGACAAAGTGTGCAACATGCATTTCTTTAATCCTGCCTTGGTTATGAAGTTGGTGGAGGTGGTCCAAGGTCCCCATACATCTGCGGAAACAGCCCAAATTACCATGGAATTATGTGAAAAGATTGGCAAAATTGGGGTGCTCTTAAAGAAAGAAATCTATGGGTTTTTAGTAAACCGGATTTTGGCAGCTATCAGTAAAGAAGTTTATTATTTGGTAGATATGGGGATTGCCACACCGGAAGAAATTGATACAGCTGTGGTCAATGCACTCGGTCATCCTATGGGACCGTTCCGTTTACAGGATTTAACAGGAATTGATTTAGGCTATTATGTTGCCATGGAGCGCTATCAGGAGACCGGTAACCCAAATGACAAACCGTCGCCTCTTATGGTTGAGAAGTTTGTCAAAGGGGAATGGGGCAAGAAAACCGGAAAAGGGTTCTATAGCTACGAATAATAGGAGATCAGATGAGTCTTTTTCGATCTAATACAAAAATTGGAGGTTATGAAAATGATGAATGAAGCAGTTATCGTATCAGCTGTCCGCACAGCAATAGGAAAGGTCGGTGGCACTTTAGGCCGGGTTAAACCCCATATTTATGGAGCAGAAGTTATCAAAGAGGTAATTCAACGAATTGATCTTGATCCCAATGAAATTGAAGATGTGATTTTTGGTAATTGTCTTAATGGAGGTGGGGCCATTGCACGTTTATGCCTCTTGCAAGCCGGATTGCCCATGGATGTTCCAGGCCTGACCATTGATCGTCAATGCGGTTCCGGGTTAAACGCCGTAAATTTGGCGGCACAAGCGATTATGGCAGGAATGGGTGATGTATTCGTAGCCGGTGGTACTGAAAGCTGTTCTCTACAGCCTTATATGATGGATCATGTGGATTTCACGAGTAAAACACCACCGAATTTTCGTCAAGGTTTCCAACTTTCGACAGATGAAATAGGCAACCCGCCTATGGGAATCACCGCAGAGAATTTAGCCGATAAATACCAAATCAGCCGCCAGGAACAGGATGAATTTGCCTTGGCCAGCCAACAAAAGATGGCAAAAGCTCAGGCTGAAGGGCTATATAAGAGCCAGATTGTTCCGATGACTGTTCCGGCAGGAAAAAACAAGACGGTAGTCTTTGATACCGACGAGCATCCACGTGAGACAACTATGGACACCTTAGCAAAACTGCCTCCTGCCTTTAAGAAGGGTGGTTCCGTCACGGCCGGTAACAGTTCCGGCTTGAATGACGCTGCAGCCGCAGTTGTCGTTATGTCTGCCCAAAGAGCAAAGGACCTCGGACTTAAACCATTGGCTAAAGTTCGCACGTTTGCCGTGTCAGGAGTTGACCCCAATATTATGGGTATCGGTCCGGTGCCGGCAACCGAAAAGGCTCTCAAAAAATCGGGACTAAGCCTTAAAGATATTGACCTGATTGAGATCAACGAGGCATTTGCTGCTCAAACTTTGGCGTGTGACAGGGAACTAAAAATGGATATGAGTAAAGTGAATGTTAATGGCGGAGCCATTTCTCACGGACATCCCATCGCTGCTACCGGTGCTATCCTCACGACGAAGTTGGTTTACGAAATGAACCGTCGTGATGTCCAGTTTGGTCTGATCACAGCTTGTATTGGTGGAGGACAAGGTATTGCTACGATTTTTGAAAGAGTATAAGACTGATTTCTAACAGACTGAGCGCATGTTAAAACATGCGCTCAGTTTTCAAAGTCATTTAATGAGTCTTGTTCAACCTCTATGACGCGTCGTCCGAATCAAAGCGTAATCTATCGGATGGCAGCTATTAACTAGTATAGTAATGGTTCACCTAAAGGAGGTATTGGATTGAGTCATGATACCGAAGCTAAGGAAGAAAGAGCCTTCGAATTAGGGAAGCAGGCTTATCTTTACGGCTGTCCAATCGTGATTATGGAAGACACAATGAGGTCACTGATGTCCCTAAAACCCTTTTCATATAACGAATATATTCACAATAAACGTCTTTCTAAGCCAAAAGACAGGCAGGTGGTTGCACCCAACAACGATACCCTTTATTCTTCCGCCTGGCTGGATCTTGCTGCAGAACCAATTGTTATGCATCTTCCCCATACCAATGGACGCTACTATGTAATGGCTCTCTATGATATGTATACAAATAATTTCTATTGTGTTGGGCAGCGTGTCACCGGGACAAATGAAGGAGATTATGTTATTGTCGGGCCGCAATGGAAGGGCTCTTTACCAGAGGAGCTCAAAGCAATCAAGGCACCGACCAACAATGTATGGATTATTGGACGAATATTAGTTAATGGGGTAGAAGATCTTCCGGATGTTAATGCTTTGCAAAAACAATTTACTCTGATCCCGTTAAGTAAGTTCCTGAACGGTGATTATTCCAGCTCACCGATGTCTGAGAATGAGAGGTTGCTTAATCCTGACTCCGATGTTCCTGATGAACTAAAGTTTTGGGAAAAATTGCGGGTGGCACTGAAAAACAATCCTCCTCAGGAAGACGAAGCCGGCTTGATAAACACGTTTGCTGAAATTGGACTCACTGCGGATATCAGTCCATTTACAAAACTAGACCCGGCTTTTGCCAGAGGGCTTATCCGGGCTGAAAAGGCTACAAAAGAGAGTATTGATAAAAGTACTAAGAATCAAGGCACTGTGATAAATGGATGGAATGTTATTACTGAAAAAATAGGTATGTTCGGTAACAATTACGAGTTAAGGGCATTTGCTGCCATAACAGGCCTTGGAGCTTTGGTGCTTGAGGAGGCCTATTATGCGAGGGCCTTTATGGACGGCGAAGGTAAGACTCTTAATGGTAAGAACAAATATATATTGCATTTTGATAAAATTCCTCCAACAGAAGCCTTCTGGTCAATAAGTTTGTATGATAAGGAATATTTTTTTGTGGAGAATGAGATAAACCGCTATGCCTTTGGCGATCGCACTGAGAATATCCGCTATAATCTTGACGGTTCCCTTGACATATATATTCAAAATGAGAGGCCCAAAGGGAAGGAATCCAACTGGCTACCCGCTCCGAAAGATGATTTCAATGTAATTTTACGATTTTATATCCCTAAGCCGGAAGTATCAAATGGAGAATACCAGATTCCACCGCTTAAAATAATTTACTGAAAGATATCTTAAATTCGTGGGCATTTTAAAGAAATCTTTTATCATCAAAGTTTTATGTATTGAGGCAAGATGACCCCGAACACCTTAAGATATCCTCTTATTATATTGCCACCCCCCTGAAAGAGTTCGACGAATTCCGAGAAGTACCAGTCCCCGACCGAATATATACCACGGCAGTGAACGATCCCGACACAACCTTAGGTATTAACTCCAAACTGATGGTTGGATTTATGTACCTTCTCCTTTCCCTGTGCTCAGGCCACAAAAAAATGGATGAAAGAAACTGTAAAGAGTTTCTTTCATCCAACACGGAAAGAAGGAGGTCGCAGAAAGTACTGTTAAGCGATTCTAAGGTAAGGTGTTTAAGATATTAATATTTTAATTTTTTGTAGTTGATGCAGGTTGGCTCGACACGATGGCATCAACTACTTTTCTGATTTCAGTATAAAAGGGATATACTTCCTTTAGTGTGCTTTTGGTCAGGAAAACGCCAGTCACATTGTTTCTGAAGTCCACCCAGGGACTGAACCCAAAAGCCCCCTGACAGCTGGCCACCAAAGCTTGACCTGTTTTGGGATCCATCACTTCATGCCAGTTACCTAAACCGTAGCGAGTTTGTGAGACACCTGGATTTATAGATTCATATTGACCATAGGGTGAATAAATAATTTCTGTCTTATCGTACTGATTTTTTAGCATTTCACTTACGGAATCGGCTGAAAGCACTTGTTTACCGTTATATTTACCTTTATTGAGTATCATGGTTAGGAATTTATCGTAATCTTGCATGTTCGACCAGGCACCGGAAGCAATTAAAGGAGTTTTTGTGGGTTTCCCATAAGTACTCGGCAAACCGGATATATACCAGTTAACATAGCTTAAGTTATAGTTGGTATTGGTCATTCCCAAAGGCCCGGCGATTTTTTCTTGAAACAGTTCTTTCCACGGTTTTCCGGAAACTACTTCTGCTATTCGGGCAGCTACTTGCATGGAGTGTTCTCCATAGCCAAATACAGTCCCCGGCTCTTTCACCGGATTTATTTCACCGGATTTATTGGCCAGCTCGGCAATTATGTTGACACTCTCCGCTAACGAGGAAGAGTTTTCCATCACTTTCTTAAGTAATACAGGAGTTAAATTATACCTTAGATCCGGCAATCCTGAGGTATGGGACAGAAGCATGCGTATCGTCGCCTTACCGGTTACCCCGGTAAATTGGGGCAAGTATTTGGATACCGGGTCGTCCAGGGAAAGAAGCCCGTCATCCACTAAGGTCATAATTACACTTGTTGAAAGCCATTTAGTCCCGGAGGCAATAGGTTGCATCTGGTCTAAACTGTAGTTGCCATAGGCTTTCTCGAAAATTACCTTGCCATCCTTTTTCAACAAAATTGTAAAGCCTTCTAAGTCTGATTCCGCCGCATGCCGCTGCATTAACTGATCGAGTTTGGAAAAATCATAACCACCAGACTGGACAGTAGCAGAAACAGCAGTGGTTTGATTTTTATCGGCAGCAACATTTAATGAACTGCAACCAATTAATGAAAGTAATATTACGAAGAAAAGAATAAAAATGGCCGATTTCTTAATTCTAAATAATTTTTTCATAAAGGCATCCCCTTCTCACATTCATAATTATAAACAATTATTGATACACGAAGATTAAAAACAAAATTACTTTCTTTATCGGACTCCCCCTTTTATTTGGAATTTAATTCGGCCGAAGAGAAAGGTTCTTGACTAAACTTATAATATTCTATAATTTTATTTTCAGTCAGTCATAGCATTTTACCATACTATTTTTTCAACATGCAATAGTAAAAATCAAAAAATTATGACTATATTTCACTTACTATATCTAATTACCACATAACCGTCTTAAAGAGAGTTCTTCCTTGACCAAAGGCAGCGTAAAGCTTATCTCGAATCCGCCCCCATGTTTGAGGGAATTCCGAGCGGCCTGCTTCCACCAGTGTCTTTCTTTATTTCCACTGGAAAAAACAAGACGGTAGTCTTTGATACCGACGAGCATCCACGTGAGACAACTATGGGCACCTTAGCAAAACTGTCTCCTGTCTTTAAGAAGGGTGGTTCCGTCACGGCGGGTAACAGTTCCGGCTTGAATGACGCTGCAGCCGCAGTCGTCGTTATGAGGAATTTATTTAATGGGAAAGTTGAGGGAATAAATTTTAAACTGCTTTATTGACTAAATTCATATTAATGATATACTATATATTCAGTAATTAAAGGTGATTTGAGTTTTTAAAGGTGAAATACCCTTATTGCGTAATTCCTGGGAAACATGTTCCGGCCATGAATCTTTTGTATCATGATGGGAAATAACCTTCTGCTCTGGATTTCAGTTAAAAATCTAATTGGTACGGGAGAATGATATCAAACGAAAAGAGGTGATATGGGATTAACAAGTAAATATGGTAAACATTTTTACCTGACATCATGATTGAATCACGGGAGACAACATAAATTTCTAGTGATTAAAAAAATGTATGTTTA
>NZ_MLBF01000065.1 GCF_001936615.1 Desulfosporosinus metallidurans | reverse complement strand
AAGGCCCACGTCCAGGGTATCAGGTCAATCCCAAGGTCCACGACCAGGGTATCAGGGTCAATCCCAAGGTCCACGACCAGGGTATCAGGGTCAATCCCAAGGTCCACGTCCAGGATATCAAGGTCAATCCCAGGGCCAACGTCCAGGAATGCCTTCTCGTGCTGGTGCAGCCGCACCTTCGGCTCCAACGATTAACGAGCAAGCTAAACGACAGCCGCCGGCAAGTAAGAAGGCCCAAGATAAAGCCTATGAACGGAAACGCGAAGTAGAAAAGGAAAGAGAAAATGCGATACGTTCACCGCATAGACGTTTTCAAAAGCCCCCTAAAAAAGAAGTGCGAGATACCACCCCTAAGCATATTGTGATTCAAGAATCTATTTCTGTGCAGGATTTAGCGTCTAAAATGAGCCGTAAGGCTGGCGAACTCATTAAGCACCTTATGAATCTGGGAGTTATGGCGACCATTAATCAGGAACTGGATGCTGAAACTGCAACAATTTTGGCAGGTGAAATGGGTGTCACCGTTGAGGTGAAAGCTGAGAAATCCATGGCTGTTATTATAGATGTCGAAGATGCACCTGAGGATCTCGTCTTCCGTCCACCTGTTGTAACGGTGATGGGGCACGTAGACCATGGTAAAACGTCCCTCTTAGATGCGATTCGTACGACGCATGTGACGGCTTCCGAAGCTGGTGGAATTACGCAGCATATCGGGGCGTACCAGGTTGAAATCAACGGTCAAAAGATTACCTTCTTAGATACTCCTGGTCATGAGGCTTTCACAGCAATGCGTGCTCGTGGTGCCCAAGTCACGGATATTGCGGTTTTGGTAGTAGCGGCAGATGACGGAGTCATGCCTCAAACCATTGAAGCGATCAATCACGCTAAAGCAGCTGGGGTTCCGATCATTGTAGCTATTAATAAAATAGATAAAGAAAATGCAACCCCGGAAAAAGTAAAACAAGAACTGACAGAGTATGGCCTTGTCGTGGAAGAATGGGGCGGAGAAACCATTGCCGTTCCCGTGTCTGCAAAAACTAAACTGAACATTGAACAGTTACTCGAAATGATTCTTCTGGTCGCAGAAGTTAAGGATTTAAAGGCGAATCCGAATCGTCCAGCAGTAGGGGCTGTAATTGAGGCCGAGCTGGATAAAGGGAAAGGACCCATCGCTACCGTCCTCGTTTCCAAAGGTACGCTCAATATCGGGGACGTTGCGGTATCAGGCTGTGCGTTTGGTAGAATTAAAGCTATGGTGGATGATAAGGGCCGACGGGTTAAAAAGGCAGGACCATCCATGCCGGTTGAAGTTCAAGGTTTATCCGAAGTGCCTGAAGCTGGCGAAACGTTCTATGTTGTTGCCGATGAAAAATTGGCTCGACAAATCACTTCGGCACGGATCGCTGTGCGTAAAGTGGAAGAATCCAAACAAACTGTGGTAAAAGTCAGCTTAGAGGACCTTTTTGACAAGATCAAAGAGGGCGAAATCAAAGAATTAAACATTATTATTAAAGCGGATGTTCAAGGGTCGGTCGAAGCCCTACGGCAATCCCTGCTGCGACTGTCAACCGGTGAGGTACGAGTCAACCCAATCCACGGCGGTGTGGGTGCCATCAATAAAAACGACATCATGTTGGCGTCAGCTTCAAATGCCATCATTATAGGGTTTAATGTTCGACCGGATACGCATACTAAGGCGACAGCTGAACTTGAGGGTGTGGATTTGCGCCTTTATCGAGTCATCTATGATGCCATCGAAGACGTGAAAGCTGCTATGACGGGTCTGCTCGATCCTACCTTTAAAGAAGTTGTTTTGGGTAAAGTCGAAGTTCGTCAAGTCTTTAAAGTTCCGAAAGCCGGAACTGTCGCTGGGTGTATGGTGACAGAAGGGAAAATTGTTCGCTCTGCTAAAGTCCGTGTTATTCGTGATGGTATCGTCATTCATGATGGTGTCATGGAATCTCTGAGGCGCTTTAAGGATGACGTTAAAGAGGTTGCTGAAGGGTTCGAATGTGGAATTGGCATCGAAAAGTTCAATGATGTTAAAGAAGGAGATATCATTGAAGCGTTTACCATGGAAGAAGTCAAACGCACTCTTTAGTAAATGTGTCCTGGAGGGATAGGTATGTCAAAACATCGGCCCAATCGGTTGGCAGAAACGCTCAAAGAAGAAATTTCTCAGCTCATTCGCGTGGAGTTGAAAGATCCTCGGATTGGTTTTGTAACGCTGACTAGTGTGGACGTTGCGGATGATTTAGCGCACGCCAAAGTGTATGTTAGCGTTCTAGGCACTGAGGATGAAGGAAAAGCATCCTTGGAAGCCTTGAATCGTGCTGCGGGGTTTGTGCGAAGTGAAATTGGCAAGCGTATACGACTCCGACATGTACCGGCTATCGATTTCAAGTACGATCCTTCCATTCAACATGGTGCACACATTGCGAAGTTGTTACGGGATGTTGGAGTTTCCGACGATTCGAGTAAGGATGAATCTCATGAATAATGAAAATTCACCTGTGGAAGAAATAATTGAAGTGTTAAGAAAAGCGCCAAAGGTGGCGCTTTTCTCCCATGTATCACCTGATGGGGACTGTATCGGATCCATGTTGGCGATGGGTCTCGCCCTCGAGAAAATGGGAAAAGAAGTTTCCTTTTATAATCCAGATCCAGTGCCGAGCAATTTAAGGTTTTTACCTGCCGCATCCCGTATCAGTCGGGAGCTGCCTAACCCTTCGCCACAAACCTGGATGTTTGTGGACTGCACGGACCTTCAACGAGTTAATCTTGCTGTGTCTCAAATTCCAAGTGAGACTATGGTTCTTAACTTAGATCACCACATTTCCAATCAGTTCTTTGGCGACTTGAACTGGATCGATGCCCAAGCATGCGCTTGTGGAGAACTCGCGGTGACCTTGATTAGCCAGCTGGGTATAGAAATTGATAGAGATATGGCCACTAATCTCTACACTGCAATTGTGACGGATTCGGGCTGTTTTCAATATAGTAATACGACTGCGCAAACCCATCGCCTGACGGCAGAACTACTAGACACAGGTCTTGATTTATCAGGAATTCATCATAATCTCTTCGACCAAAAGCCTTTGGCACAGCTGAGATTACTGCAATATGCTTTGGACAGTTTGGAAATCCATGCAGAAGGTCAGCTAGCGGTCATGAGCCTGTGCTTAGAGGATTTCCAAAAAAGCGGTGCAACCCAGGAATTAAGTGAGGGACTGGTTAATCACATCCGGAGTATCGCGGGTGTTGAGGTGGCAGTCCTACTTAAAGAGGTGGGACCTCAAGAGATCAAAGGGGGGCTTCGCTCGAATCAATGGCTGAATGTCAATGAAATTGCAGCCCACTTCGGTGGAGGTGGGCACAAACGTGCTGCTGGATGTACCTTGGGAGTCCCTATGACTGAAGCCAAACAAAGCATAAGGAGCGCGATTGAGGAGGCGTTAAGGCTTGGAAGGGATCATTAATGTCCTCAAACCACCAGGGATGACCTCTTCAGATGTGGTTGTCTGGATGCGGAGAATCTTGAAGACTAAAAGAATCGGCCATACAGGAACGCTTGACCCCGGGGTGGCTGGTGTGTTACCCCTTTGTGTAGGGAAGGGGACACGCTTAGCAGAATACATAACAGAGCAGGGGAAAGCGTATCGTGCCGAGGTGACTTTTGGAGTTACAACGGACACTCAGGATTCATACGGGAAAGTGACTAAAGTAAGTTCACCGAACTGTGGACAAAATGACTTAGAACAGGTGTTACCAAGCTTTACGGGCAAAATTACACAAATTCCTCCCATGTACTCGGCAGTTCGAAAAGAAGGTAAACACCTTTATGAATATGCTCGGCAAGGAATCGCCATTGAGAGAACATCACGTGAAGTGTTTATCTATCAATTAAAGCTGGTAAAGTGGTACGAAGGAGAGTTCCCCAGGGCGATCTTGGACATAGAGTGCTCAAAAGGGACCTACATTCGTACGCTATGTTATGATCTTGGAGAGGCATTGGGTTTTGGTGCGCATATGTCTTATTTAGTGCGTGTTCGCTCGGGCCCCTTCAAGCTCCAAGAGAGTTGGACCCTTGAAGAGATTGATGAAGCGGTGCGCAAGTCAACCTATCCCTTTTTGCTTCCGCTTACTGCGGGGGTTGAACTTCCTCGGGTAGTCTTATCAGCTGTTCGAGCTAATGCATTTAAGCATGGTTTGCCGACAAGGCGAGATTTGATCGAGACCATAACCGAAGGACAGGAATCGTATGTTCAGGTGATAGAGGACGGAGAATTGATCGGAATTGGGGTTTGGCGTGAGCAAAGCCTTTTTCCGCATAAGGTTTTTGGATAATTTAGGAGGTCAAATCGGTGCAAGTTCTAACAAGTTTGCCTATAGAAACTAAAGAACCCTGTGTCATAGCGTTAGGCAATTTCGATGGAGTACATCTAGGTCACCGGCGCTTACTTGAACATGGATTAGGACAAGCAAAACGATTAGGGGTGGGACTTGACGTTTTGATCTTTGAGCCTCACCCTCTAAAAGTGTTATTTCCAGAACGGGGAATACAGTTATTATCCACTACTCAAGAGCGTCTGCTTCATATGGAAGAGATCGGAGTGCGTACGGTCTATCTTTTGCCCTTTACACGAGAGATGGCGAACACGTCACCAGAACAGTTTGTAGAGAAAATTCTACTTCCTCTAGGGGTAGTCCATGTGGTGGTTGGTTTTAATTATTCCTTTGGTGCCCACGGGAAAGGAAATCCCGAGCTAATTCGGACCTTAGGACAGAAGCATGGTTTTGGAGTTAGTGTTCTACAGGCGCAAGTGATGGATGGTTTGATCATTTCCTCAAGCAGTATTCGCAAGGCATTGCTTCAAGGGAATATCGCCTTAGCCAAGTCTCTCCTTGGACGCTCACCTTGCCTGAGTGGGACGGTCGTACACGGAGAAGAACGCGGGCGTCAGCTGGGCTATCCCACAGCGAACATTCTCCCTCCAGAAGACTTACTCATTCCGAAACGAGGGGTGTATGCAGTCTGGGCCTCTTTAGAGGGTAAGCGTGTGCTTGGTATGATGAATATCGGGATGAAACCAACCTTTCATGATCTGTATGGTACAATAGTAGAGGTTCATTTCTTTAATTTTGACGGAAATCTGTATGATCGTGAGATCACAGTCTATATCGAAGAGCGGTTGCGTGATGAACGTAAGTTTAACGGAATCAACGAACTCTTGTTCCAGTTAAAGAAAGATAAATTTGAAGCTGAAGATCTTTTGCGTGGAATCCATTAAGAGCATCCAATAGCTGAAGAACTTTACAAATATATTTTTACCATGTATACTATTTTAGGAAACTAATAGGACCCACTGACTCGGATTGACGAAGTTTCCAACGTCGACCTGGGCAGTTGGGATTTTAAAAAAACGGGGGAAAACAATCATGATGACACCTGAGAGAAAACAAGAGATTATTCTAAAGCATGCCCAACACGAAGGGGACACTGGGTCTCCAGAAGTGCAAATTGCGCTTCTTACGGAACGGATCACCTATTTGACAGAACACTTTAAGACCCATAAGAAAGACCATCATTCTCGGCGTGGTCTTTTAAAAATGGTTGGTTCACGCCGTGCCTTGCTCACTTATTTAAAAAATGTAAGTTTTGATCGTTATCGTAATATTGTTGCTGAACTTGGCCTGCGTAAGTAATACGAGAAATGGTCAACGAAACAAGCGGATCTTAAGGGATCCGCTTTTAGTTTTCATTAAACTACTGATAAAGTTGGCTTCGAATCTCAAGATTATTCTTAAGTTTAGTTTTTTTATGCAAATTGCAGGAAATAATAATAATATGTCGAAGAGGAAACAAGTTAAGAAGAAGGATTGAAACGATTTAAGGAGGTTCCATTGTGAAACAGGAAATATTTGAAAAGTCACTCTCAGTCGGTGGGAGAACGATGACTTTCCAAACTGGCAAAATTGCTAAACAAGCGGGAGGCTCAGTTTTTCTCCAGTATGGGGACACAGTGGTTTCAGCGTTTGCGACTTGCAGCGCGGCGCCCCGGGAGGGAATTGATTTTTTCCCCTTGACCGTCGAGTTTGAAGAACGTATGTATGCCGCGGGTAAAATTCCAGGCGGATTTATTAAACGGGAAGGAAGGCCAAGTGAGAAGGCTACCTTATCCGCTCGTTTAATTGATCGTCCAGTACGTCCGTTGTTTCCAGAAGGATTTCGTAATGATGTCCAAGTGGTTACCGTTGTAATGTCCGTGGATCAGGATTGTGCGACAGATATTACGGCGATTAATGCGGCATCCGCAGCTTTAACGATATCGAATATTCCCTTCGAAGGTCCTATTGCAGCCGTTACGGTAGGACTTATTGACAATGAATTTGTTATTAATCCCACCGTTGAACAAGCAACAAAAAGTCTCCTGCTTCTTACTGTGGCAGGAACAGAAGAAGCTGTCATGATGGTGGAAGCCAGTGCCCATGAAGTACCCGAGGATCAAATCTTGGAAGCGATTATGTTTGGGCATGCGGAAATTAAAAAGATTGCCAAGTTTATAGCGGACTATCGACAGGAAGCTCTACAGAGGGGACTGGCCAAAGATAAGCTAGAGATACAAAACGTTAAAGTCCAGGATCGTATGGCAGAAGCTGTTAAGGGCTTTACATACAGTAAATTAGATGCCGCTGTCCGTGTAGAGGAGAAAAAGGCACGGGAAGCCGCGATCGACGCAGTTAAAGCAGAGGCCCTAAGTTATTTCGAAGCTGAGTTTCCCGATGAAACCAAAACAATAAAGGGGATGCTCGAAGACCTAGTACACCTAATTGTACGCAAATTGATTACAGACGAACATATTCGCCCGGACGGTCGGGCAGTCGATGAAGTTCGCCCGATCACGGTCGAAGTGGGAATTTTACCACGCACACATGGGACAGGCCTCTTTACCCGAGGTCAAACTCAGGTCTTAACTGTAACGACGCTGGGGGCCGCAAATGATGAGCAAATTTTAGATGGGTTGGGTCTTGAACGGTCCAAGCGTTATATCCATCATTACAATTTTCCACCCTACAGTGTTGGGGAAACCCGGCCGATGCGTGGGCCAGGACGTCGGGAGATCGGGCATGGTGCTTTAGCTGAAAGAGCTTTGCTCCCAGTTTTACCCGATGAAAACGAGTTTCCTTATACGATTCGTTTGGTATCGGAAGTCTTGGAATCCAATGGATCAAGTTCAATGGCTTCAGTTTGCGGCAGTACCCTTTCCATGATGGATGCAGGAGTTCCTATTTCAGCGCCAGTGGCAGGGGTTGCGATGGGTCTCATCAAGGAAGGAGATCAAATCGCCATTCTGACGGATATCCAGGGCTTAGAAGATCACTTTGGAGATATGGATTTCAAAGTCGCTGGCACGAGCAAGGGCGTAACAGCCTTGCAGATGGATATAAAAATTAAGGGAGTATCACGAGAGATACTCTTGAGAGCCCTAACCCAAGCGAAAGCAGGTCGGCTCTTTATTCTGGATAAAATGCTTGCGGTCATGGAAAAGCCCCGCCCACAACTTTCTTCCTATGCTCCAAGAATTATTACAGCATCGATTCATCCGGATAAAATCCGTGATGTAATTGGACCGGGCGGAAAAACGATCAAGAAAATTATTGAAGAAACGGGAGTCAAGATTGACATCGAGGATGATGGTCGTGTCTTTATATCTTCGGTCAACGGCGATGGTGGGGATCAGGCCTTGAAGATTATCCAGTCCTTAACTCAGGACGTGGAAGTGGGCAAAATCTATAAAGGTAAAGTTATGCGGGTCATGGATTTTGGCGCCTTCGTGGAAGTGATCCCGGGAGTGTTGGGACTTAGCGGCAAAGAAGGGCTAGTGCATATTTCTCAACTGTCCCATGAACGTGTGGAAAAGGTAGAAGATGTCGTCAAAGTGGGAGATGAGATCCTGGTTAAAGCGACAGCAATCGACAAACAAGGGCGCTTGAACCTCTCTCGTAAAGAAGCTATGCCAAAAGCGTAATATTAGAATCAATATAATATCTGTCATCATCAGTCTGTGCATCCTCCTCTTCGCATAAATGTTAATGGAGGGGGGGACGCGAATGTTCATAAACTTTAAAATCTCGCGACGAATGCTCTCGTTAGGCGGGATTTTCTTTCTATTGCTGGCAGGGTTCGTTACAAAGAATTGGATTATGGTGTCTAATTCTCCAGTCACTAAACCCATTGAACAAATCAAAACAGATCAGAAAGTCATGGCTTTAACGATTAATGTTGATTGGGGCGAAGAATTTATCCCTGCCATTTTGGATGCTTTGGATAAGGGCAATGCGCGAGTGACATTTTTTGTCACAGGGCGCTGGGCCAAGAAAAATCCGGAATTGTTAAAAACAATGGCCAAACGAGGGCATCAAATTGAAAACCATGGGTATTCTCACCCGCATCCTGATCAGATTTCCGTAGGAGCTAACCAAGAAGAGATTAAAAAAACAGAACGAATTATTGAAGGAATCCTTGGACAAAAAACACGTTTTTACGCACCGCCCTACGGTGAAAAGGGCATTTCAGGATTGCGGGCTGCTGACGAATTGGGCTATCAGACAATTCTATGGACCTTAGACACCGTGGATTGGCGGAGTGACAGTACGACGGAGATTATTATTAAAAGGATTGTTAATCCGGCAATACGGTTTGGAATAAAACCCGATAAGAAGGGTGCGATCGTTTTAATGCACCCAAAAGTGAATACCGTCAAAGCGTTGCCTATCATTCTCGATCAATTGGCACGAGAGGGTTATGTTTTCCAAACCCTTGCTGAGCTAATAACATTTGATCAGATCGGAGATACTACCTCATAATAAATAAGAAATTGAGGTGGTTTGATGATCAGACAAAAGTGGACGCGTGCCTGGTGCTGCGTCTTGCTTTGTGTTATAAGCACTAGCCTACTTCCAGTGAACCCTGTTTTTGGTGCTGTTCAGCCTGCTGTGGTTGAGGATGGGCCTGCTAGAGTTACGGCAGACGCTGCTGTGCTGATGGATGTAGCTACAGGGGATGTACTCTTCGGTAAACAGGAGAATAAACGTCGCCCACCTGCCAGTACCACTAAGATCATGACCGCGATTCTAGGATTTGAGTTAGGGAGGCCAGATGAAGTTGTAACGGTTAGTCAGAAAGCGGCAGCTGTCGGCGAATCAACCATACATCTTGATCCTGGAGAGAAGATTACCCTTTATGAACTCATTACAGGGGCTTTAGTCCGATCGGGTAATGATGCCTGTGTAGCGATCGCCGAGGATATCTCTGGAACTGAAGAACAGTTTGTAAAGCTGATGAATCGGAAAGCTCTGGCTTTAGGAGCTCAAAATACTCATTTTGAAAACACGAATGGCCTACCTCTTAAAGATCATTATTCAACTGCTTACGATTTAGCCCTTATGGCTCGGCATGGTTTGCAAATTCCACAATTCGCCTCGATTACCCGTCAAAGAGAAACGAAAATACATTTTCTTGATCCTTATGTGCTCATGGATTTGAGAAATACAAATAAACTACTCTGGAATTATCCGTATGCGGATGGCGTTAAAACGGGGACGACGACAGCTGCAGGTAAATGCCTTGTTGCCTCTGCAACGAAGGAAGGTCGTCAGTTGTTGGCTGTGGTTCTTAATGCACCCGATCGGTTCGGGGACGCCAAGAAACTACTAGAGTGGGGATTTGAAAAAACCGAGACGGTTCGGCTGGTGAACCCAAGAGAGGCCATCGCCGAATTCCCCAGTACCTATAAGCCAGTTCCAGTTTTCAGTGATGATTCAATCGATGTCAGCATTCCAAAAGCGAAGCGCATGAACCTTCAAACTCGTGTTGTGTGGGAGAAACCTGCGAATTTCTCGGTTCGAGCGGGAGAACGAGTAGGACGTTTAGAAGTCTGGTTAGGGGACCAAAAATATTACAGTGTTCCTTTGCACAGTGAACGTAAAGGGATGTTAAAGGGGAGTTGAATTGATTGTATCAAAAAACGGTGTTGCCCAACGGGGTTAGAATTATTACGGAAGAAATTGAACATGTTCGTTCGATTGCCTTTGGCTTATGGGTGGGTGCAGGTTCTCGGGATGAACGTGAAGGTTTTGAGGGGATTTCGCACTTTATGGAGCACATGTTTTTTAAAGGTACGGAGCATCGAAGTGCACGAGATTTAGCGGAATCCCTTGAAGCAGTTGGTGGGCAACTCAATGCCTTTACCACGAAAGAATATACCTGCTACTATGCTAAAGTTCTAGATGAGGATCTTGATCTTGCCATTGATGTCTTAAGTGATATGTTTTTTTACTCGCTTTTCGACGAAAAGGAAATTGAGAAAGAAAAAAATGTGGTTATCGAAGAAATTAAGATGTATGAGGATTCGCCCGATGAATTGATCCATGATATTTTTTCCGAATGTGTATGGAATGATCATCCCTTAGGAAAGCCGATCTTAGGCACTGAGGAGAGCATCCGATCCTTAAATCGGGATAAAATTATGACGTTTCTCTCTGAACACTATGCCCCGGATAATCTCGTGGTAGCAGTGGCGGGAAAAATCAAGCATGAGGATATTGTAGAGAAACTATCAAAGCAATTTGGTGTTTTTAAGCGAGGCGGCCGCAGGGTTTTAGAAGGAACACCTACTGGGCAGACTGTGGAACGTTATCAACATAAAGAGACAGAACAGATGCATATCCTTCTCGGAGTACCTGGTCTGGGTCAAGATGACGAGGATATCTATGCCATGCATATTTTCAATAATATTATAGGTGGCGGTTTGAGTTCTAGGTTGTTCCAGCAGATACGAGAGCAGCGCGGCTTAGCCTATTCTGTCTATTCTTACCACTCCACTTATGTGGATACTGGTTTATTTGGGATTTACGCAGGGACGAGTCCCAAGAACACTAAGGAAGTCATTGAGTGTATTCTCCAAGAACTAAAGGAAATTAAGCAAAAGGGAATTTCCGCAAGTGAACTTGAGAGAACTAAAGCGCAAATTAAAGGCGGCCTATATCTTGGGCTCGAGTCTGTAAGTAGTCGGATGAGTCGTTTGGGGAAGACAGAACTGACGTATAATCGCGTGCTTACCCCAGAGGAAGTCGTGGAAAAGCTGGAAAAGGTGACCTTGGACGATGTTTTGCGGGTGATCGGGCGACTTTGGCAAAAGGATAAAATTAGTATTATGACCTTGGGCCCATCCGGACATGAAGAAGTATTAGCCGATTTGTTGAAACAAACAGGCTGGGACGAGTAGGGGCACGATGCATTGTGCCCCATACACAAGGAGGGTGCCTAGGTGTCAGAGGGTATTACGGTTAAGATAAAAAAGGTAAGTAACAATTCCATAGCTCTTCCGGCTTATGCGACAGCGGCCTCTGCAGGGGTCGACCTTCGCGCAGATCTTAAGGAACCGATGACGGTTAACCCTGGAGAGAACGTCAAGATTCCGACGGGTTTGGCTATCGAACTTCCCAATCAACATGTGGTCGCCCTTGTCTTTGCCCGTAGCGGATTAGCTAATCGTTATGGAATAGGGTTAACGAATGGTGTGGGCGTGATCGATTCTGATTATCGGGGAGAAATTCAAGTGTTAATGCAAAACCTTGGAACTCAATCTGTCAGCATTAATCCTGGAGATCGAATCGCCCAAATGGTTTTTATGCCGGTTTTCCAAGCGTTATTTGAAGAAGTCTCAGAACTTCAGGAAACGCCTCGAGGATCAGGAGGGTTTGGTTCGACCGGAATTTGATTTCTTTGTTCTAGGGTAGTTTGTCTTTTCATACAATCCCCATAAGGGGGGAGTGAAGATGCAAGCCCTTGGGGTTACGTTTTTGGTCGTAGGTGTTGTCCTTTCCATACGTGAACGAAGGTATTTAATGATGTGGCGATCACAGCCTGCTCCTAACCAATTGGCGACTGCTTTAAGTCAATTGGTGGGCACTGCAGGGGGAATATATCTCTCGCTGGAGCTATTGTTCTCCTTCCTGAAAATACCGGAAGATTGGTGGAGTCAAGCGGAATTTTTCGTTGAACCACTCGCGGTCATTTCCTTGTTGCTGGCCATTGTTCAACCCTTTGGCTTGAGAGTTTGGCTGAAATTACGGAAGTAGGGGAGGGGATAGGATGCTTTTAAGTGATCTAGCCGGTAAAGAAATCATTAATCTGTATGATGGAGCGAAGCTAGGTTTGGTGGGTGATGCCGATCTCGATATTTCTCTTAACGGATCGGTTGAAGCAATCATTCTTACCTCTCGTGGGGGGTTCTCGGGCTTTTGGGGTTCAAAAGGAGAACGGGAACGGGAAGTCTTGGTGATACCTTGGCAAACGATTAAAAAAGTAGGTTCTGAGGTAATTATCATTGATTTACATAATAAATCTGAGAAAATACGTTAATATTTAATTTGACAGAGGACGAGATAATCAATAAAATGAGTGGAAAAGCTGTAACCCCGCATTGCATTTGCAACGGGGTTTTTGCCTTATCTTCACAGGAGGGGTTCTATTTGAAGAAAATTCGAGTTTTTGTAGCCGGAGCAAGTGGCAAAATGGGTCAGGAAGTGATCCGTTCACTTATTCAACAAGATGATCTTCTACTGGTGGGGGCTTCAGATACTCGACATCAAGGGATGGACGTGGGTTTTGTTGTTGGCGCATCGAGAGTTGGTGTCGATATAACGGGCCCCTTGGATCTTGAAATTCTGCGTGAAGTACGCGCTGACGTTTTAGTGGATTTCACGAATCCTCAGTCGGTCTTGAAAAATTCTAAAACGGCAATTATGGCCGGAGTAGTGCCAGTTGTTGGAACAACTGGATTGGGCGAAGCTGAGATTGATGAAATTCGTGCTCTGGTTGTTAAAGAACATATCGGCGCGTTCTTTGCACCGAATTTCTCGATTGGAGCCATTTTAATGATGCGTTTTGCTAAGGAAGCGGCAAAATACTTTCCTCATGTGGATATTATTGAACTGCACCATGATCAAAAACTGGATGCCCCATCAGGGACCGCCTTAAAAACGGCAGAAGGGATTTTGGAAGTCCGTGATCCTATGGTTCAGGGACACCCGAACGAATATGAAAAACTTGCGGGGGCTCGGGGCGCGGATCTAGGGGGGATCCATATTCATTCTGTGCGGTTACCGGGGTTGATTGCCCACCAAGAAGTATTATTCGGTGGTTTAGGCCAAGCTCTGACAATTAGGCATGACGCGTTTTCACGAGAGACTTATATACCAGGGGTTATGTTAGCAATACGCAAGGCTTTTGAATTGACTGATTTAGTAATAGGACTTGAGAATTTCCTTGATTAGGTAATGATCCTGCGTAACCGCAGCCCGTATGCCCTCATATAATGGATAGTAGTCAATGGGACACTGTCTCAAAGGGGGCATAAAGATGAGTGCGGGTTTGGAAGGAATTCGTTTGGCAGTCATAGGAGGGGATGAGCGGGAGCTATATTTGATTCCCGAACTTCAAAAACAGGGAGCCTACATAATTGGGGTTGGATTTGAAACTGCTTCTCCTATTGGGGGATTGACACTGGCTCCAACGCTGCTGGATGCAGTCGGCCAAGTGGACGTGTTGGTTTTCCCGATGTTCGGCACGGATGAACGTGGGGTTGTGAAAGCAAAATACTCTGCTTCACCCATTGTGCTCAACAAAGAAATACTTCAAGCTATTCCGTCGCGGGTTCCACTGCTCATAGGATTTGCGCGACCAGCTTTGAAGTCAGCAGCGGAGAAGATGGGACTCCAATTGATTGAAACCATCAAGTTTGATGAAATTACGATCCTTAATTCCATACCTTCGGCCGAAGGAGCCATTCAGATGGCTATGGAGGCCACAAACATCACGATTCATGGCAGCGAAAGCATGGTCTTAGGTTTGGGGCGTTTCGGTTGGACTCTGGCGCGCTTGTTGCAAGGTATGGGTGCACATGTGACAGGAGTTGCCCGTAAGGCTGCGGACTTAGCACGTGCTGTTGAAATGGGATTTCATCCTGTACATTTTTCCGATCTGGAGGATGAGATTGGTCGTGCGGAGATCATCTTTAATACCGTACCTCATCTCATACTAGACCGTGTGATGTTAGAAAAGGTAGCGAGGGATGCAGTAATTGTGGATTTGGCTTCAATCCCAGGAGGAACAGATTTCGAATACGCGCAAATGCTGGGCATTAAAGCTCTCCTGGCTCCGGGTCTCCCAGGTATTGTAGCTCCCAAAACGGCTGGCCGAATTCTTGCTCAAATTTATCCGCAACTTATTCTTCGTCACTTGACCACAATGAATGCCACGGTTGAGTCTTAAGAGTGGAGGTGCGAAGAGATGAAGTTTGACGGGTTAAAAATTGGGTTTGCGTTTACAGGATCACACTGTATGTTAGGTGAAGTCATAAAGGTCATGAAACGATTAGTCGATGAAGGGGCTGAGGTGACGCCGATTATCTCTTATTCCGTTGAAAACATGGACACACGGTTTGGAAAAGCAGAGGACTGGAAACATCAGTTTCAGGAAATAACGCACAAGGAGCTGATTCATACTATTCCAGACGCTGAGCCGATCGGGCCTAAGGAGATGTTTGATTGTGTGGTTATCGCTCCGTGTACCGGAAATACTCTAGCTAAACTAGCCAACGGAATTACAGATACCCCGGTACTCATGGCGGCAAAATCCCATCTTCGTAATCATCGACCCGTCGTTTTAGCTATTTCGACGAATGATGGGCTAGGGTTAAATGCTCGCAATATTGGAACATTACTCATTACAAAGAATATTTACTTGGTACCGTTTGGTCAAGATAATCCAGTCGTTAAAGCGAATTCTTTAGTGGCTCATATGGATAAAGTTCCGGAAACGATCGTCATGGCATGTGCCGGAAAACAAATTCAACCGGTGCTTTTGGATTATCGATAAAGTAGTGATCGCTTAATGATTAAGGTGCCTTGCTTTAACGGCAGGGCACCCTTTGAACAAGGTAAACATACGTAAGGAGGAACATACAGGAATGTCAAATGTTGCAATTGTTGGCGCTACGGGCGCAGTGGGACAAGAGTTTCTTAAGATTCTTGCTGAACGTCATTTCCCCGTTGATGAATTAAGGTTGTTAGCCACCAAGCGTTCCGCGGGAAAACACATTTCATGGCAGGGTCAGGATCTAGAGGTTCAAGAGACAACTCACGAAAGTTTTAAGGGCATAGACATTGCTCTCTTTGCTGGTGGATCAGGGAGTACAGAATTTGCCCGTTCCGCCGTGGACAGTGGAGCAGTAGTGATTGATAATAGCAGCGCTTTTCGGCTTGATCCAGAAGTGCCTTTAGTCGTTCCTGAAGTTAATCCAGAAGATGTAAAATGGCATAAGGGGATTATCGCCAACCCCAATTGTTCAACGATTATTATGGCGGTTGCTATCAAACCAATTTTCGATTTGGCAGGAATTCGCAGGGTTGTTGTTTCGACCTACCAAGCCGTGTCGGGAGCAGGACGGGAAGGTATTGAGGAACTTGAGAATCAAGTAAAGGCTTGGTCTCAGGGGGAAGAGATTACTTCTAATGTTTTTCCTTATCAAATTGCCTTCAACCTTATTCCCCGCATCGATGTATTTCAAGAGGGAGACTACACCAAAGAGGAGTGGAAGATGGTTAAGGAAACTCAGAAGATTTTCCATGCCCCGAATATGGCGATTACCGCAACCACGGTTCGGGTACCTGTTTTCCGCAGTCACTCTGAGTCCATCAATGTGGAGACAGAGCGCTTAGTTAGTGTTTCTGATGTACGGGAGGCTTTAAGTAAAGCAGCAGGTGTTATTATTGATGATGAGCCTAGTAAGGACCGTTATCCCATGCCTTGGTTCAGTTCTGACAAGGACGAAGTTTATGTCGGACGCTTGCGTAAGGATTTTTCCATTGACCAGGGCTTTAATTTGTGGGTAGCAGGGGATCAAATTCGCAAGGGTGCGGCAACGAATGCCGTACAAATAGCGGAACTGCTTTTATAATATCGTGCATCGTGCCTCGAGCATCGTGTATCGAAGAGGGGGTATGGGGGTGCGAATTTTAGTTCAGAAGTTTGGCGGAACCTCCGTGGCCACAGCGGAGCGGAGAGAGCAAGTCGTTTCCAAAGTTTCAGAGGCCGTTCATGGTGGGTATTCAACGGTTATTGTGGTGTCGGCCATTGGCCGTTCCGGGGACCCCTACGCAACGGATACCTTTCTAAAGATGGTCCAAGGAATCTATCCGGACTTACCAAAACGTGAGTTGGATCTGCTCATGAGTTGCGGGGAAGTGATTTCGGGTACTGTTTTAGTCAGCACCTTAAATAGTCTTGGATTTGAAGCAGTCCTTTTTACGGGAGGGCAGGCTGGAATTATCACAAACAATGATTTTGGGGATGCCCGGATTGTACGAGTGGAGCCGGGTGCTATTCTTGAGCAACTCTCGGAAGGTAAAGTTGTTGTCGTTACCGGATTCCAGGGAATAACGGAAGACGGTCAAATTACAACCCTCGGAAGAGGAGGGAGTGATACAACGGCTTCAGCTCTTGGAGTAGCCCTTGATGCAGAAACGATCGATATTTATACGGATGTTGAGGGAATTATGACCGCCGACCCTCGAATTGTGGAAGATGCACGTATCATAGACACGGTTACTTATAACGAGATATGTCAATTGGCCTATCAAGGAGCTAAGGTCATTCACCCACGAGCTGTAGAAATTGCGATGCAACGTAATATTCCGCTCAGAATTAAATCGACCTTTTCAGATGCACCAGGGACCTTGGTGACCAATATGCATCCAGATCAAGGAGCAGGAACGGATATTACCGCTGACCGTATAATTACAGGGATTGCGCATACGCCGAATGTCACTCAACTTCGGATTTTAACGGTAGATGCTCCAAACATTCATCTCACGGACAAACGAATTTTTAAAGCGATGGCCCTTGCTGACATTAGCGTAGATTTTATCAGTGTACAACCCGAAGCAGTACTCTATACTGTTTCCGATGAGGTTTCGTCTAAAGCAGTTAATATACTTAAAAATATGGGTTTTGAACCAGAAATCGTGCCAAGCTGTGCTAAAGTTTCAATTATAGGAGCAGGAATTGCAGGTGTTCCTGGGGTTATGGCCGATATGGTAGAAGCACTCTCCGATGCTGGTGTGACCATCCTACAATCGGCTGATTCACATACTACCATTTGGGTACTCGTACACAAAGAGGATATGGTGACTGCAGTACAAGCATTACACAAAAAATTCAAGTTAAGTGTCTGATCTAAGCTAAACTATTTCGAAGGCAAACTAAATGTGGGAAGAAAGGATGAGAAAGATGTCTTTCGGACGAATCTTGACAGCCATGGTGACTCCCATGAATGAAGCGTTGGAGGTTGATTATGAAGAAGCCAAACGCTTAGCTCAGTATTTGGTGGCACACGGCTCAGACGGCCTAGTAGTTTGTGGAACGACAGGAGAATCTCCGACCGTAACAGCTGAAGAAAAATTAGAACTTTTTAAAGTGGTTAAAGGGGCTCTGGGGAAAAGACCGGTGATCGCTGGAATCGGGTCCTACTCTACGGATGCTAGTATTGCCATGGCTCGTAAGGCTGAAAAAACGGGTGTCGATGGAGTGATGGCAGTTGTACCTTATTACAATAAACCGTCTCAAGAGGGGATGTTCCAGCACTTTAAGGCGATTGCTGAAGCGACTTCATTACCACTAATGCTCTATAATGTACCGGGTAGGACGTCCGCCAATCTAATGCCTGCGACGGTTAAGAGGCTATCTGAAATTCGCAACATTGTAGCCTTGAAAGAGGCTGCAGGCTCTCTTGATCAGGTTAGTGAGCTTAAGAGGATGTTACCTTCTGACTTTACGGTTTACAGTGGTGATGACTCAATGACCTTACCCATGTTGGCGTTGGGGTGTAGTGGAATCATCAGTGTGGCAGCCCATGTCATTGGAGATGAGATGAAAAAAATGGTGGATGCCTGGTTTGCTGGAGATACTGCACTAGCAACTAAGTTGCATCTTGAACTTTTCCCAATCTTCAAAGGAATATTCGTAACCGCGAACCCAGTTCCCATTAAAGCCCTTTTGAATATGGCTGGACTTAAAGCCGGTGGGGTACGTTTACCTCTTGTTAACGCGACGCAGGAGGAAATGAAGTTCTTAATAGATCTTATGGATGATTTCAAAAAGATACACGTCAGTGACGTCAATAACAAAAATACTGCCCATGGTATACCAAAATTGAAAGTGGCTGCAGATAAGGCAAGTAACTTGATAGTCTAGAAAGTTAAGTTTGAGGTAATCAGTACATTGATTACCTCAAAAAAAATTGAATAGTATTATGTAACTTTAGTGATTCTAACAAGAGAGAACCCCTAATCGACTTAGGGGTTCTCTCTTGTTGCATAAAGATATTGTATTCATAAATGAATCAGAGAAGAGCTTTAGCGATGCTAATCTTGATCAAGGGTAAACTCCCATCCGCAGTAGAATTCTTCCGGATGTGGATCTGGTGGGCAAGCGATGCAACTTGTCTTAATGCGCGAGTCAATCGTGGAAGCGAATAAAGAGTACTCTATTTCTCCCACTGGTTTACAAGGATGGTCTGGGAGGCTCTTGCGTTTCCGGGCAGATTGGACGCGGCAATCAAGCATTTTAAAAATCAAGGTTCGTTCATCCGGTCTAGAGCATTCTTGTACATTTAGAAAGGCATAAAGCCGAAACTTTAGCGCTCGTTCCAGTGCGTCAAGCCCACCATTTTTGGGTAAATCGAGGAAAGACATAATCCGTTTGGCTTCTATGACAGTAAATTTTCGCCAAGCCTCAATATCGCGTTCGACAGCTTCGTCAAGCCCCCGTACTTGCTCAATGGCCTGGAACCATAGTCCGTCATGTGCTATCCAACGCTTGGCAAAGTCCTCTAATAGTTCCAAAGCTTGTTCACGGGTAAGGTCTTCTTTAGAGTTTAAGATCCCCATTCTCTTTCCTCCTTTTTAAATTTCAAACTTGGCTGAATATTTGAATATTAAAAAAGTATTCTCTTATAGTTCTGAAATTCCTGCTTCTTGAAAAATAAAAGGGGCCGTGACAAAACTCAAACTGAAAACGAGTTTTGTCACAGCCCCTTAGTAAATATGGATTTATCTCTGGATTATTCAGTCTTGGGTTCGTAAAAAGCACACTCTGCTTCGCGATTCATTAAGCTTGAAGTTACACTGAGCGTTTCAAGCTGACAGTGTCCCTCCTCGTTGTGGTGACATTGAACGGCAGAACAAACAACATTAGTCATGATTACAAACCACCTTTCTGATTATTGTATCCAAAATGTAAACTTTCATACTGAGTCTAAGGACAAAGTAATGTCAAGTGTACTAGGGAAGTGAAGTAACTTGCCATTGAGCATTTCTCGCGCTATAATGAATTTATATATATTGTGCGGCTAGTTTCATAAGATGCTTTTCGAAATACTGACGAATACGGGGCGTCGTTGTGTTCGTTTTTAGTAGTTCGCGTCTTTTTGTTGCCTTAATTTTGGGCGTCGAAGAAACTTACGGGGGTCCCCTTAGCTTTTTAGGCACAATGCGAAGTTGATAAAATAAACACAGGAGGTAGATTTATTTGCCGAAAGAGCATAAACTGCAAATTATTCCCTTGGGCGGTCTTGGAGAAATTGGAAAAAATATGACCGTGATTCGCTATGATAATCAGATGTTGCTGATTGATGCGGGATTAGCGTTTCCAGAAGAAGAAATGTTGGGGATCGATATTGTAATACCGGATTACTCATATTTAATTGAACACAAAGAAATGTTACTTGGCATACTGCTAACACACGGACATGAAGATCATATCGGGGCATTGCCATATCTATTGAGAGATGTGGATGTGCCTATTTTTGGGACACGTTTGACCTTGGGGATTATACAGTCCAAGATGAAAGAGAATAATTTAAATAATATCAAGGCCACTGTTGTACAACCAAGGGATGTCATTAAACTGGGAGTTTTTCGAATTGAATTTATTCGTGTCAACCATAGCATTCCGGATTCAGTAGGAATTGCTATTCATTCTCCATTGGGGACTATTGTGCACACCGGGGATTTTAAACTAGACCATACTCCCGTATCTGGGGAAACACTTGATATTCATAAATTTTCGGAATTGGGAGACAAAGGGGTTTTGTGTCTCCTGTCAGACAGTACTAATGTGGAAAGACCTGGCTTTACGCCCTCTGAAAGAAATGTCGGACAAATGATTGATGAGGCCTTTTATGAGGCTAAGGACAGAGTGATTCTTGCCAGTTTCGCATCAAATGTTTATCGACTTCAACAGGCTATTAGTTCTGCAGTTAAGACGAACCGTAAGGTAGCAGTCGTGGGACGAAGCATGGTCAATATTGTTGGCATTGCAGCGGAACTGGGGTATCTGGATATTCCTGAGGGAACTCTCGTTGATATTGATGAAATTATCGGTTTGCCGGGAAATCAAGCGTGTATTTTGACTACGGGGAGTCAGGGTGAACCGATGTCTGCACTGACCCGAATGGCGAACCATGATCATCGGCACGTGGCAATTCAACCGGGAGACACCGTGATTATTTCGGCAAGTCCGATTCCGGGAAATGAGAAATCAGTGGCTAAAACGGTTGACCAATTATTTAAATTGGGCGCTAATGTCATCTATGAATCGACGGACGGAATGCACGTTTCTGGCCACGCCAGTCAGGAAGAGCAAAAATTAATGCTTAATATGGTTCGGCCAAAGTATTTTATGCCGGTTCACGGCGAGTATCGTATGTTGATAAAACATGCTCAGTTGGCTGAGCAACTCGGTATTCCCCGGGAGGATATTTTTGTCTCGGAAAACGGGGGGATTGTTGAATTCACCCGACATGGAGCAGCTATGGGGGGCAAGGTCACGGCTGGTAAAATCCTGATTGACGGATTGGGTATTGGGGATGTTGGTAATATTGTACTGCGGGATCGAAAACAGCTCTCTCAAGATGGTATTTTAATCGTTGTCATGACGATTAGCCGTTCAACTGGTGCGATTATTTCAGGACCTGATGTTGTAACACGTGGGTTTGTCTATGTTCGTGAGTCAGAGTCTATGTTAGACGAGGCTAAACTCAAGGTAAGACAGACGATGGCGCGTTGCCGTGAGAGCCGGATTACAGAATGGGCCGTGTTAAAAAGTCAAATTCGAGATGCTTTGAGCAAACAACTTTACGAAAAAACCCGTCGCAGACCGATGATTTTGCCGATCATTCAAGAAGTCGAATAGTATTGTTTACGAGGAACGCTTCACTTGCTGGAGCGTTTTTTCTGATACCAGTAAGAAAGCATAAGCTTCTGGTGGCACCAGTGACACGAGGCGGTCGCTGGCGGTGACTCGAACAGGACGTTCGAGATTAGACACCGCCATGGATGGCTTGGTGTCGGATGGCCGAGTGTCCCTGAAACCAAGTTTTCTTATGCCAGTCAGAAAGAGCAAACACGGAAAATGAAAGAAAATTATGGAAGAAAATAATAGTTGACAGTACGTTGGCAAAATGGTACTATAACTGAGCGCCACAAAGACGCACA
>NZ_MLBF01000064.1 GCF_001936615.1 Desulfosporosinus metallidurans | reverse complement strand
TATGAAACGAACGTGGCGTTTTTGGGTTGCCTTATGGGCAGGTAAACTAATTACGATGGGTTTACAAGTCACTGGGAAAAAAGGGACAACCTTGCCCGGAAAAATTGCGCATTGGCTTGACCCAGAGATCATGAGATATTTGAGTGCCGCCTATACAGATGGGATTATTATGGTCACCGGGACCAATGGGAAAACGACGACAGCCAATCTATTGGCGAGCATATTACGTGGGGCCGGAAAAGGCTTTGCGTTTAACCAAGCTGGGGCGAACCTTGTGACAGGTATTACCGGGGCATTGATCCAAGATGCTCGCTGGAGTGGGTCATCTCGGACGAGCTTAGCTTTGTTGGAAGTGGATGAGGCTACAGTACCAAAATTTTGCGAACAAGTCACTCCCAGTTTGGCGATTGTCACTAATTTCTTCCGGGATCAGCTAGATCGTTATGGTGAGTTGGATACGACCGTTCGTATGGTTAGAGGCGCAATACCAAAAGAAACGGTGCTCGTATTAAATGCAGATGATCCTTTAGTTGCCCAGTTTGGCACGGATCATGGGAAGAGCATTTATTATGGAGTGGAGCGCACTCCAGATAGTCGAAGTGAGAGCCAGGAAACCAGGGAAGCAAAGTTTTGCCCGATATGTGGTACTGAACTTGAGTACTCGCTTTTTCATTACGGCCAATTGGGGATTTTCAATTGCTTAGGCTGTGGATTTCATCGGCCTGAGCCTAAAATATTAGCTCAGAATGTCTTTCCTGAGGAGGGTTCGCTGCACTTTCGGGTGGGTTTGACCACCTTTGCGATAGCTCTGCAAGGGTACTATAATCTTTACAATGCCTTGGCTGCACTGACGGCAGCTCGTCAACTTGGCTTAAATGACAGTTTGATCGAAAAAGGGTTGCGGGAGTTTGTTCCTCAAGCTGGACGGATGGAACGTTTTTATTTGTCAGAAGGGGAGATCACCTTAACTCTCGTTAAAAATCCCACAGGATTTGATCAAGTCATTCAGACTGTGCTGGGCGCGGATAAACCCGTTCGTATTTTAATAGGAATTAACGACTTAGCGGCCGATGGACGGGATATTTCCTGGCTTTGGGATGTCAATTTCGAACGATTAGGAGTGCAGGAGGAAAGGATACATCAAGTGATATGTACAGGGCTTCGCGCAGAGGACATGGCTTTAAGGCTTAAATACGCTGGAATTTCTGAAGAAAAATTGGTCCTCGAACATACGTTAACTTCGGCTCTTGATTTGTTGCAAGCTCAGCGCGAAGAGAACGAAGTTGCCTTCATATTGCCCACGTACACGTTGCTTTTCCCACTTCGTGAGATTTTGGAAGATCGGCAGAAGAAGGCAGGCTTGTCGAATGTTAAAGCCAATATTCGTGGAGAGGAGGCAAGCACATGAAACTGACGATTTGCCATCTTTATCCGGATTTACTTGATCTCTATGGAGATCGGGGGAATATTTTGGCCTTGGCTGCCCGCTGTCGTTGGCGAGGGATGGAACCAGTGATTCAACAGGCTTCTTTGGGTGAAGATTTGGACTTTATGGGGATGGATATTCTTTTCCTGGGCGGAGGGTCTGACCGAGAACAAGGCCTACTGGTGCAAGATTTGATGCGTCGTGAACATGAGCTCCGAAGGGCCATAGAGAATGGTCTTGTGGTGCTTTCTATTTGCGGGGGTTATCAAATGTTGGGAAAATACTATCAAATGGCCGGCGGAGAAAAGATCCAGGGCCTGGGCATTTTAGATGTCTGGACTATCGCCGGAGCGAAGCGTTTAATCGGTAATGTTGTTGTAGAACTTGATGAGCGCGCGCTGAACTATGACCCAGATGAAGTGGGGTCGAGAAGGGTGTCTGCCCACAAATTCAGGACGTTGGTTGGGTTCGAGAACCACTCCGGGAAAACATATTTGGGTGAAGGGGTTAGGCCTTTGGGTAAGGTTTTAGTTGGGCATGGAAATAACGGGGAGGATCAGGAGGAAGGGGTACGTTACCGGAATGTCTTCGGTACGTATTTGCACGGCCCGCTTCTTCCAAAGAATCCCCATCTGGCTGATTTGTTGTTGGAATTGGCGATTCGAAGGCGCGGAGGAGAAACTCCCGTAATGGAACTCGACGACCGCTTAGAGGAATTAGCCCATGATACAATACTCGATAGGCTCTTGAAGCGACCCAAAGTTTTACTTTCTGACTGAAAAAATCAGTATAGCAAGAGTGATATACTGTAATACTATCAGTGATAAACAATTTTATAGCAAAATTTATGTTCGAATTGGCAACTTGCCATAATTTACATTCGAAAATAGCTGCTTTTTCATGGTATTTTAGCTTAGTCACCCTTCTTCTTCGTTGACACTTTTTTGCATTGCTGTCTATAATAGAGTATAGCTTTGGCTAAATGACTTGGGGGTGCTAATGTTGGCAGAAAGTAAACGGATTATGATCAGTTTGCCCGAAAGTTTGCTTGCGGAAGTGGACGGGATCGTCACTGTAGAAAAACGAAATCGCAGCGAATTTATTCGAGAAGCGCTTAACAACATCCTTCATGAACGCCGGAAAAAAGGAATCCATGAGCAGATGCGTAGAGGGTACTTAGAAATGGCGCAGCTGAATTTATCGATTGCTAGAGAGTTGTTTTCAGCAGAACAAGAAGTATTGGAGTGCTATGAAGTAACAATGGTGGAGTGTCAGAGATGATCATAAAACGCGGGGAGATTTATTACGCAGAGCTTAACCCCGTCGTCGGCTCTGAACAGGGAGGAACTCGTCCAGTCCTTGTGATTCAAAACGACATTGGGAATCAATTTAGCCCAACGACAATTATTGCCGCAATCACATCACAGATTGCGAAAGCAAAATTACCCACTCATGTTGAAGTTAGAGCTAAACGAAGTGGCTTAGAACGGGATTCCGTTATTCTGACAGAGCAAATTCGGACGATTGATAAAAGTCGTCTTAAGGAAAAAGTGGCTGTCTTAGATGAAGAAGTAATGCTGAGAGTGGACCAAGCCATTGAAATCAGTTTAGGGCTAGCGGATATTTAAGATAGAGCTTCAGGAGAAAGAGGAAGGCAGCGTAGCGGAGCAAAAACCGACGCTGTTTTTGTTTGCATATTTACGAATAGAGAGGAGAGGGATTAAGATGGTTGGAAAACCAATCGTGGGTATTACAGCGGCTCATTGTTCTGAAGAACTAAAAACCTTCCCACGTCATTATTATGTTGAGAGTATTAGAAATGCTGGTGGGATCCCGCTTATTCTTCCGCCTGTTCGGACACATGAAGAGGCTACCGATATTTTGAAGCTCATTAGTGGCCTGCTTTTAACGGGTGGAGGGGATATTTCTCCCGTCTACTTAAAAGAGAATCCTCGACGCGGAATTGGTGAATGTTTTCCCGAACGGGACTTCAGCGAACTATTGCTTACTCAGTTGGCCCTGCAACAGGACCTCCCACTTCTGGGAATTTGCCGAGGCATTCAGGTTTTAGCGGTGGCAGCTGGAGGAAAAATTTATCAAGATATTCCTAGTCAGTACCCTAGTGCGATGCAACATAGCCAAACCGCCCCACGACAATACGCTTGGCACGATGTGGCTATCGCAGAGGAATCAGATCTTTTTCGTCTTCTTGATAAGACGAAAATTGGAGTTAACAGTCTACATCATCAAGCCGTATCAGAAATCCCGCCAGAATTTATCCAGTGTGCGCTCGCTTCCGATGGAATCATTGAAGGGATTGAGAAGCCCGGCGCTAAGTTTTGCCTGGGGGTTCAATGGCACCCTGAGAGTATGATGGAAACAGAAGCGCACAGCAAGGTTTTGTTTAGAGGCTTTGTTGAAGCATGTTTGGAATAGTCTAGGATAGTTTTCCTGACATGAAACAGCGTTCTTTTGAAGGGCTTGACTAGGGGTATTAAAGAGTTATGATGTGTTTATGGGGTAGTCAAGATGGATGAAAAGGTCATGGAAATGTTTGCGAAGATTCTCGAAGGCCAGAAAGACATCCAAAATGAACTTAAGCAAGAGATTAGAGAGGTATCTTACAAAGTTGATAAGCTAGAAATGCGAATGGAAAACAAAGTTAGTGACAAAATCAAGATGCTTTTCGATGTTTGTCAGGTTCAAAATGAAACTGTTGCAAATATCTGAAACTCTTAATCGTGTAGAAGCTAAGCTGGACGTTCTGCAACTTGAAACAGCACATATTCGCAGAATCAAATAGAAAATAAATGGAACACAAACGAAGGCACCTGCCGTCCATAGCAGGTGCCTTCTACATTTTTGGTTTCGCGCCAATAGGCGCGATCTCAATGTCAGCTCATTTGTAGTTTAGAACATGGACAAGTATTTGTCAACCAGGGATCATGTATACAATATTATAGACAATTCGATAGAGGAATTCTATTATTCATGACGAAAATATTAAACATAATTGTTATAGTATAAGGTATATTCTTAGAAAGAAAAAAATAGTAAAATGGAAGGAGCACCCGCTTGATTCAATTAGAAGGGGTAAACAAACATTTTGGGCATTTGCATGTTCTCAAAGAGATCAATCTAACGGTAAAATCGGGGGAAAAACTAGTCGTCATCGGCCCTAGTGGATCAGGCAAGAGTACATTAATTCGGTGTATGAACCTTCTAGAAAAACCTAGTTCTGGTAAAGTGACGGTTGATGGGGTGGAGATTACAGCCCATAAAGCACAGGTGGCCAAAGTTCGTCAATCCGTGGCTATGGTTTTCCAGCAATTTAACCTCTATCCCCATAAAACAGTCTTGGAGAATTTGACACTAGCACCTATGCTGATCAAAGGAGTCCCTAAGGAAGAAGCAATGGAGACTGGGATGGCTTATCTTAATCGAGTAGGGCTAAAGGAAAAAGCAGGCGTCTATCCTTCGCAACTTTCAGGGGGGCAACAGCAACGGGTGGCTATTGCGCGGGCTTTGGCTATGCGGCCTAAAATTATGCTCTTTGATGAGCCAACATCGGCTTTAGATCCGGAAATGATTCAGGAAGTCCTCGATGTTATGATTGATCTGGCCCATGAGGGAATTACCATGGTCGTTGTCACCCATGAAATGGGTTTTGCCAAAACAGTTGCGGATCGTGTCATTTTTATGGACGAGGGACAGATTATGGAATCGAATTCACCGGACCAATTTTTTGCAAACCCAACCCACGAACGTACCAAGTCGTTTTTAAGCAGAATTATACGCTAAGTTCCAATTCTGCTGTGAGTTGATTTTAACGGAAGTAAAGATTATTGGAGGGGGATTTAAGAATGAAGAAAGCTGGAATCGTTTTAACAAGCTTATTATTAGTTGTGGGTTTGGTCACCGGATGTGGTGCTTCTCCTGCCGCGCCGACCACATCTTCCACAAGCAGCAGTGCAGCAGTACCCGCTGATGTCAAGGCTATAAAGGATCGAGGGGTTCTCAAAGTAGGCGTTAAAGTTGATGTGCCGAAGTTCGGATACAAAGATCCTAGCACGGGCAAAGTTGACGGCTTTGAAATTGATTTGGCTAAAGCCATTGCTAAGAAAATTATAGGAACTGAAACTATTGAAACCACGGCTGTTACAGCAAAAACGCGGGGTCCAGTGTTAGATAGTGGGGACGTTGATATGGACATATCGACATTTACCATCACAGAAGAACGTAAAAAAAGTTACAATTTCTCCGATTCGTATTTTACGGATGGTGTAAGATTATTGGTTAAGAAAAGCTCTGGTATTAAAAGTTTGAAAGATTTGGACGGCAAGAAAATTGGTGTAGCGCAAAGCGCGACCAGTAAAAAGGCAGTTCAGGCTGAAGCTGATAAGGTGGGGGCTAAAGTCTCATTCTTGGAGTTTGGCACCTATCCGGAAATTAAAACGGCACTGGATTCTGGCCGGGTGGATTGTTTCTCTGTAGATGGCTCTATCCTTTTCGGATATTTGGATGATTCGACGACGATCCTACCGGATAGTTTTAGTCCTCAAGAATATGGTGTAGCTTCCAAAAAAGGTAATGATGGAATCGCGAAAGTGGTCAATGACACCATTGCAGAGATGAAAAAATCTGGGGACCTCGATAAACTAATTCAAAAGTGGGGTCTTAAATAGTGGTCGGACCTTTTGCCTGGTTTAAATGGGTAGCGCTTTTCCAAGATTGGGCGATATTTGTCGAGGGGTTCAAAAATACAATCCTTTCTTCCCTCCTTGCCCTTTTATTGGCCCTCATGCTAGGGGTTATATTTGGGGTGTTGGGAACTTCTCAGTGGACACTCGCTAAAGTTTTGAATCGTATCTATGTCGAATTTATTCAAAACACGCCACTCGTCATCCAGGTCTTTTTCCTTTATCATGGGCTACCACACATGGGCATTATGCTGCCAGTTTTCGTGGTGGGTGTCTTGGGTGTTGGGGTATATCATGGTGCTTATATTGCTGAAGTGGTCAGGGCTGGAATTAGTTCGATCCACAGGGGGCAAATGGAAGCAGCATTATCACAGGGATTTAGTTTTTGGGGAGCAATGCGTCATGTGATTTTGCCACAAGCTTCGCGCTTGGTTTTGCCTCCGCTCACCAATCAAGCGGTCAATTTGATTAAAAATACATCTGTATTGGCCATGATTGCTGGCGGCGACCTGATGTATCATGCCGACTCATGGTCTAGTGACAACCTCTATTATGGTCCTGCTTATGTGGCTGTAGGGCTGCTCTATCTCCTTCTCTGTTTACCCCTAGCAACACTGACACGTCGCTTGGAAAATAAGGGAGGGGTGTCGGCATGATTCAAGAGGTATTAAAGCCTGAGATATTTCGTTTTCTGGGGCAGGGGCTTTTAACGACACTTTACATTGCCGTCATGGCTATTTTGATTAGCTTTATCTTTGGAACTCTTCTTGGTATTGCTCGCTACTCTAAACAAGCTGTTCTCGGAAGACTCGCTGCGGTGTATATTGAAAGTGTTCGTAACATTCCTATGCTTTTGTTTATTTTGGTTTTCCGGTTTATGACGACGTTAAAACCAGTAAATGCTGGGATTGTCGCGATTGCAGTCTTCACTTCGGCTGTCATTGCCGAAATTGTTCGAGGAGGGTTAAACTCCATTGATAAAGGACAGTGGGAAGCTGCTAGGGCACAGGGATTTTCCTATCGCCAAATTTTGATGCACATCGTTTTGCCTCAAGCCATGCATAAGATGATTCCTCCATTGGTATCACAGTTTATAACGGTTATCAAGGACACATCGTTTGTTTGGGTAGTAGGCGTGGAAGATCTGACGGGTAAAGGAATGATTATCCTAGGGCAATACGGTTCAACAGGCCAAGTCTTTACGGTTTTTGGAATGATTGCTTTAACGTATTTCGTCCTGAATTATTCACTTTCGATTTTGGCACGTCGGCAACAACTAAAAATGGTGCATCAAAGTTTTTAAAGAATAGTCCGATCAATACATGTGATCTAGGCTAATAATTGAGATCTAGGAAGATTCTAACTAGAGAATGAAACGAAGAGCGATATTAAGGGTTCCGATATGAAATCGGAACCCTTTTTTCATTTTTTAATTGATGTTGTGAACATCTCATGCCTTTATTACTTAAAATTTTCGGAAAAGGATATACTAGGGCAAATAAAAAAAGGGGGTATACATTAATGCCCAATGTTGACTTGCTTGACGAGAATAATTTTCCTGAAGAGTTAAAAGGAATTTTCTACAAACTAAAAGAGAAACAACTGTGAATTTTGTATTACAATGTATGCCCATAACAACTTCGTTATGCTGGGTTTACGGACAAACAGTTTATAGAAATCATCGCTATGATAGACGTTGTGGGAGCAATGAATCATTTGAATAATGGTATGTTGATTAAACCTGGAAAGTGATGGATATTTTTTCCATGCATAATCTCTTAGAATTCGCTGAAACTAAGTCTATCATTCAAGGAGGTGTCTACATGCCAATTCAACTCAGTCAAAAGGAAAGAATGTTTTTACAAGACCTAAGTCATCATGAACAACTTTGCGTTCAGAAATACAACAAATACTCCAACGAAGCGCAAGAGCCTCAGCTCAAACAACTCTTTCAGACACACTCTTCTCATGAGCAACAACATTTTAACACGATCAACCAAATTTTAAGCGGACAGGCCCCAAGCATGAATCAAGGACAATCCATGCAATCACAGTCCCAACAAGGAATGAGTGGGATGCAAACCCAAGCGGGTGGCGCATTCAATCAGAATGATGCTGAATTGGCCAATGACATGCTCTCAACAGAGAAGTATATCTCGAGTACCTATGATACTGCAATTTTTGAATTCCAGGATACGAATGTGCGTCAAACCTTGAACCACATTCAGTCAGAAGAGCAAAAACATGGGGAAGACCTCTTCAACTATATGAAATCCCATGGTATGTACAACGTTCAGTAAACACTTAAACTGTATAAATTGTCCTCTAAGAGAAGGGTTAAAGAGTTTTAAATTCGAAGGCTCTTTAACCCTTTTTAGCGTTTCCAATGAATCAACATTTCATTGAATTTCCCCTCCAATTTTAATTTAGTAAATTCTCAGGAATTAATAAACTTCTAAAAGGCATAATAACGTTGGTGATGATGGAGGTGATACTATGACAGTTGCTTCTCAAGTTAAACAAACTTTGGCGAGTTTGAAAGGGGCCCGTGGAACTTTAAGAGTGTATAGTACACAAACAAGAGATGAAGAAGCAAGGTCTGTGTTTACGGACGCACTCGAAGTAACCAACTCAGTTATTGAAGATCTGGAAAAGAGATTGCAAACTCTTGAATTTGAAGAGCCCCAATATAAAGGGAATTAAAGGGACAAAACGGCAATTTAAAGGAAGGGATACACATGCAGGAATGGGCGCAGATCCTTTTAAAATCGGTTGCTTTGTTTATTTTAGTTTGGGCAGCTATCAGGCTAATGGGCAAACGGAATATGAGCCAGATCAATCCTTTTAATTTTATAAGTTATATCGTCATTGCCATAGTTGCGTCTCTAATGTCTATAAACCTTATCAATCTATTCTCTGGTTTTATTGCCCTGCTCGTATGGGTAGCGTTTCCTATTGCCTTGGATTATCTTTCAATCAAGAGCAAAGTAATGCATCAGTTAATCAACGGAAAAGAAGCCGTATTAATAAAACATGGCAAGATTATGGAAGATAATCTTATGCGTGTACGAATGACAGGAGAAGATCTTTTGTCTCACCTTCGTTCTAAGAACGCATTCAACATGGCAGATGTAGAATTTGCGGTGATGGAGACCAACGGTACCATTAATCCTTACTTAAAGTCAGACAAAAAACCGGTTACCCCACACGACCTTGGAAATAAGGTTGCTCCTCAAGCAGAGCCCCAAACTGTAGTTCTGGATGGGAACATGTTAGAGGAACCTCTGGCCTCCTTAGGACTTAACCCACAGTGGCTCAATACTGAACTCGATAAGATGGGAATTTCCCTAGAGAACGTTTTTCTTGGTCAGGTCGACTCAGCGGGAGATTTATATCTTGATCTCTTTGACGATGTCGTTGAAATCCCTCAACCCAAAGTCAAAGAAATGCTCTATGCCACCCTTGAGAAAAGCCAGGCTGATCTAGTAACGTTTGCTCTACAAACTGAGGATACTAAAGCAAAAGCCATGTTTTCTAAGAATTCCCGAAGACTTGAAGATCTCCTCAATAAATTACGCCCTTACTTATTGCATTAAGAGGTGCAGTTATGTCCATTAAAAAGAAAAAAAAGCTATCTCCTACTCAGCAGGAATACCAACAATTTGCTCAAGAAAGAGAGCCGAAACGACCGATTTTGTTAAACTGTGTCAAGGCTTTTTTCGTGGGAGGGTTTATTTGTATTCTTGGTCAAGCAATACAATTGTTCTTTGTTAAGTATTTTCACTTCTCTCAAGAAAGTGCCGGAAATCCTACAGTGGCAGTTATCATCATCATTACTGTTTTGCTAACAGGTCTCGGTGTTTTTGACCATATTGCCCAGTTTGCTGGGGCAGGTACGGTTATCCCGATTACCGGTTTTGCCAATACCATCGCTTCCGCTTCTATCGAACATCGAAGTGAAGGTTATGTTCTGGGAGTTGGAGGAAATATGTTTAAACTCGCAGGCCCAGTCATCGTTTTTGGTGTCTTCTCTGCTTTTCTCGTTTCTCTAGTTGTCATAAGTTTAAGAGCATTGGGTGTGATGTAAATGTTAAAAGGGCATCAGACTTGGTTTTTTGAGACAAAACCCGCTATTATCGCTTCGGCTGCTGTGGGGGGGCCCTATGAAGCAAAAGGTCCCTTAGCTTCCGATTTTGACCTTCTCCATGGGGATATCCGACTTGGACAGGATAGCTTCGAAAAAGCCGAACAAAAACTGCAAGAACAGGCATGTGAGACGGCCATTAAAAAAGCCAAGATGAAAAAGGAAGATGTTCAGTTTTTACTCAGCGGAGATTTAATTAACCAGATTGTTCCCAGCAGCTTTTCTGCTCGTACTTTATCTGTTCCTTTTCTTGGGCTTTATGGTGCCTGTTCTACTTCGATGGAAGGGTTGTCTCTGGCTTCCCTGCTTGTCGATAGTAAATTTGCTAAGAATGCGTTAGTCTGTGTATCCAGTCATAATGCTGCCTCAGAAAAACAGTACAGGTATCCAACTGAGTATGGTTCCCAAAAACCGCCCACAGCCCAGTGGACTGTAACAGGATCAGGCGCCGCTCTGGTTTCTGACCAGGGAGAGGGTCCTAGAGTAACGGCATCAACTATAGGGCGTGTAGTTGATATGGGCCTTACTGACCCCTTTAATATGGGTTCAGCCATGGCTCCAGCAGCAGTTGATACTCTTGAAGCCCATTTTAGGGATTTGGATCGTGACCCGAGTTACTATGACCTGATTGCCACGGGTGACCTAGGAAGAGTGGGGCATAGGATTGCGGGTGACTTGTTAAAAAAGCATGGCCTTAACATACCGGAAGAAATCTTTACAGACTGCGGGATTTTAATCTATAAGGAGGATCAACCTGTCGTGATGGCTGGAGGAAGCGGGTGCGGTTGTTGTGCTGTCACGACCTTCGGCCACTTTTTGAATCGCATGCGTAAGAGAGAGCTAAGAAAGATATTAGTTGTCGCAACAGGCGCTTTATTATCCCCTATGTCATTTCAGCAGAAAGAAAGTATTCCTTCTGTTGCCCATGCAGTCTGCATTGAGATCTAAAGGAGATGTTTATTTGGAATGGAAAAATTTTTATGGGCTTTTATAGTGGGCGGCCTAATTTGTGTCATTGGACAGTTAATGCTTGATGGACTAAAACTAACGCCTGCCCATACTACAAGCATTCTAGTCGTGGTAGGAGCGGTTCTTGGGGGATTAGGTCTTTATGATCCCCTTGTCAAATTTGCTGGTGCAGGAGCTACGATACCTATAAGCAGTTTTGGCAATTCCTTAGTCAAGGGTGCGTTAAAAGAATTTGATTCTACAGGTCCTATTGGGGTTCTAACTGGTATCTTTCAGATAACTAGTGCAGGGATATCTGCTGCCATCATCTTCGGTTTCCTTGGGGCGCTGATATTTAAACCCAAAGGTTGAGACTATTGATTATTCCACGAAAGGGGGTGAAACCATGACCGTTGGAACACAAATGGAACAGGCCATCGCTACAGTTCAAAGCGCAGCCGCTAGTATGAAGACATTTTCCTTAGAAACTCAGGATCAAAAAGCTAAAAAAACGTTTGAGCAACTCGCCAAAACCTTTGATGCTGCTCTCAATGAGTTAAACGGAAGAGAACAGTACATTCAGACTCAGGAACCTCAGTACAAGTCATAAATCGAACGAGTACAGATATAGCAGGATGAATTTCTGCTGTATCTGTACTCGTTGAGCCTTTTCCTTAATACGTGAGGTGATACAATTTGATCTGCTTCATTCTTATTGCATTGGTACCCTTATTAGGGCTGCTCGCGGCTCAACTCGTTGTAATTTTGGAAAGTAGAAATCCAGAAAAAACAGCCTCATGGCTCGCAATCTTTGCCACCTGGCCGATATTCGGTTGGATTCTCTATATCCTTTTTGGCTGTTCTCCGCGAAAAGCCAAGCTCTTTCGCTTGAAGCACCTTCCGGGTAGCAGGTTACCCCAACTTTCGATTCGCCAAAAAGAAGAGTTGTCTTCGGAGGACATTTTTTTCCAAGAAGGATCTACAGCAAGTAAACGCTTAGCACGTTTATTGCTCCAAAGTGGCTTCGCTCCTTTATCTCGGAACAACCGAGTCACAGTCCTCACAAACGGAGAAGAAAAATTCAATGCGTTACTGCGTGATCTAGAATCTGCTCAGGATCATATTCACATGGAGTACTATATCTTCCGTGCAGATCAAATCGGAAAGGAGATTCAAGCTCTTCTCATACGGAAATCCCGTTCAGGTGCCAAAGTACGGATGGTTTTTGATGGACTTGGAAGTCGGCATCTGCCGAAAGTTTTTCTTCAAGATCTGACTGAAGCCGGAATTGAAATCGGCTGGTTTTTCCCCCTGCATTTCCCTCAACTCATCGGAACTTTGAACTACCGGAATCATCGAAAGTTAGTTGTAATTGATGGTAAAACCGGCTATCTTGGTGGAATTAACGTTGGAGATGAATATCTTTCGCGCGATCCAAAGTATGGATTTTGGCGAGATACACATTTGCGTCTAGAAGGGGAGAGCGTCCAAACGATGCAAGAAACCTTCCTTAACGACTGGTATTTCATAACGCAGGAAGAAATTACGGAAGAACGCTATTATCCTCGACTGGAGCCTGGGAGAGAAACCCTCACTCAAGTGATCGCTGGTGGACCGGATTCCAAGCCGGAATCCATGAAGGAACTTTTCTTTACGATTCTTGCTACCGCACAGAAAGAGATCCTTCTGACCACTCCGTATTTCATTCCGGATGAAAGCATGATCATGGCCTTGAAATCCGCAGCACTCAGTGGAATCACAGTCAAAGTCCTCGTTCAAGGGAAGCCGGATCATAAAATTTCGTATCTGGCCTCTTCCTCCTACTATGAAGACCTATTAAGCGCGGGAGTTGAGATCTACCAATATCAGAAGGGGATACTACACAGTAAAGTTTTGACAGTGGATGAACAGATTTGCATTGTCGGTTCAGCTAATTTTGACATTCGAAGTTTTCAATTGGATTTTGAGCTTAGTGCTATGCTATATAGTTCTGAACTGGCTGTGAAGTTAAACCGGAATTTCAAGCAAGATCTAACGGACAGCCTACAGATCGATAGGGAAGAACATGCCAACCGATCACTTTGGCAAAAGATGAAGGAAGCGAACGCGCGTCTTCTTTCGCCGTTGTTATAGTTAAGAACGTAGGTTTTGATAAAGTGCCGTTCTTTTTTGAGTAGTTTAATAAGGTGGATTTTTCGAACTTATTCTAGTCCAAAGCCGTTCAAGGTTATGGACCCTAAGTTTTTATATTTCGTATTATTATTTAGTGTTTTACGCAGAGATAACCGGGCTTTGTGTAATCGCCATTTTACCAACTCCACAGAGCAATTTAATATTTCAGAAACTTCCTTTGTCGAGCAACCATTGATTTCTCTTAAGACAAAAACTTCTCTCTGTTGCTCAGGTAATTCTGCTACGGAACTGAATATTATATTTCTCGTAGCATTTTTTTGGCAGACTCCGTCCGGTTCTTGTGAGGTATCAACCCTTGAAAAGTTGGGGTTAGTTTTCTCTGTAGCCATCTCTTTACGGACACAGCTCTTTCGCTGATGGTCAATTGTAATATTAACAGCTATTCTATAAAGCCAGGTAGAGAATTTTGACTTACCGTTAAACGAGTGTCTGGATTGAAATGCTTTTAGAAAAGTTTCCTGCATTAAATCTTGGGCGAGGTAGTAATCACCTGTCATTCCATAGATTAAATTAGTTATTTTTTCTTGATTCTGGGAAATTACGTCTTCAAAGGAAAGATCTCCTTCAAATGAATCTGCAGTATAAAGATTTTCCTTGATTTTCATTATTTGTTCACTCCTTCGGGATATAACACTAAATATAGGATGTCCAATTAATTGCACATCAAATTAATCGTTTAGATAGTTGTTAACATATTGTAACAGACAAAACCCTCGGATGTGAGGTCCGACGGGTTTTGTCTGTTGCTATTATCCGGAGTTAATTAGTTTCTTTGAAATCGGGTACGAATGAGCCTATCGATAGAAATAGTTCCAGCCCCGTTAATTAATAAGAAGAGTGCGACTAAGAAAAGTACAAAGACATATTCGACTCCGCCTTTGTCTAGGAAGAAACCATTAGGCAGATGAACTGTAAAAGCTGCTCCTAACATAACGAGAGCAATTCCCAAAGCGGCAGGTCTAGTCAAGAAACCTAAGATTATAGCTATTCCGGCAAAGAACTCAAGTAAAATCACCAAACCAGCTATTGGAGAGGCTAGATGCACGGTTTGAGTTAAGTAGCCCATTGTCCCACTCCAACCATACCCCCCAAACCATCCCAATAATTTTTGTGCTCCATGAGCGAAAAACACCGTTCCGAGAGCGAGACGCAAAAGGAGATCAGTTTTGATTGAAGTACCGGAGAAGACTTTTCCACATAGGCTTTCCTCAGTTAATGCACCAACTACAGGGAAGTTATTAAAAATATCTGCTTGATGAGGACCCTTAGCAAAGTCATCCGTTAAATCTTGGCCGGCTTTTATACCAGCGTGTTCTCCACCTTTGAAGATAGTTGATACATCATAAACTTTTCCTTGATAACCCACATAGGCGGGTTTGTTGATTCCGTTAAAAGTACTTAATTGCATAACTGTAAAGTTTCTCATGACAATAACTCCTAATCCATTTAATTATTGCTTAGGCGGTACCAACCTAAGCTTTATATATTTAAGACGGATTAGTTCTTATTTGGATAGCGAAATATAACCTAATCGCAAATTGTTCTTTGTCATATCATAACTCATTACAGCTTAATCGAATTGATTAGGTATACGTTGTTTCCAATCAGACTACTGATATTTTCTGACAAAGTTCATAAAGGCCAGCAGGGTGGGGCAATAGTGCTGGTCTTTGGCTGTCACTAGGTATACCCAGCAGGGTAAAACGGTTCCGTCTCCCTTAACTTCTTGTAGCAAGTAGGAGGTTATTTCCATCTCAACGGACCGAGCGGGTAGAAAAGCCACGCTGATGCCCGACATAACTAAGCGTTTGATCACTTCCGTATCGGAAATCTCCATAAAGAACTGAGGGGTTATGCCATACCCTGTCAAATGTTCTTTAATGGTGGCCCGGGTGATCGAGCAGTTTTCCCTAGTAATCAAAGGGTACTTAGCAAACAAAGCCTTCGGGGAAAGTTCTTCTCCGCAAGGAGGACAGACCAGAATCAGATCATCCCGGGTGTATCTTTCCATGTGAATGTTATCGCGCTCCATCGGACCACCCACAAGAGCCAGATCCAGTTCCCCATCTTCAACGCGACGGGCTAATTGGAGATCGTTATCCACTTGTAGGGACACCTTAATATTGGGAAAGCGGATGTAAAAGTCTTTGAGAATGGCAGGTAGCAAATAGCATCCCACTACTGAGTTGGCTCCCAGGCGGACTTCCCCTCGCTCCAGATCGTGGTATTGGGCCATCGCCCGACCCGCCTGTTGGGCCAGACTCATAATGCGGTCAGCATAGTCATAGAGGGATCGTCCTGCATCGGTGAGAATCACCTGGCGACCTCGCTGGGAAAATAAATCCAGGCCCAAGCTCTTCTCCAGAGAGGCAATTTGCCGGGACACTGCCGGTTGGCTTAAATTAAGTTCTTTCCCTGCCTTGGAATAGCTTAAATGCCGGGCGACTGAGTGAAAAAACTTGAGCTGGTAAAGAATTAAATCAGCCAGCTAAAACACCACCTATAACGCTGATGCATATAATCCATGCAAACTATTCATTTGTATTATAATACCTGTCGTGTTAATCTGTAAACAAAAAGGAGACGTTGACATGAGTCTGCCAAAAGTAAGCCTTACTTCTTACTCACCTGGCTCTGGCTGAGCTTGTAAAATAGGTCCGGCGGACCTAATGGAAGTGCTGGCCGGTTTACCTCAGGTGCTTGACCCCAGGGTGCTGGCCGGTCGGGAAGAAAATGCTGCGGTTTATAAAATAAACGATGAACTGGCTGTAGTGCAGACCGTAGATTATATCACACCAGTGGTGGATGACCCGTACCAATACGGCATGATTGCCGCAGCCAATTCCATCAGTGACATTTATGCAATGGGGGCAAAACCAGCCTTTGCCTTAAATATTGTGGGCTATCCCAACCAGTCCTTGCCTTTAAGTATTTTGGAATTAATTTTAAAGGGTGGGGCCGATAAGGCTGCAGAAGCGGGAATATCGATTATCGGCGGCCATTCCTTGACCGACCATGCCCCTAAATATGGCTTGGTGGTGACTGGTTTTGTCCATCCCGCCCAGCTTATTACTAAAAAGGGAGCAAAATCGGGGGATGCCCTGGTGCTGACCAAGCCATTGGGTATTGGTGTCATCACCACTGGTATTGATCGCCGACTAACCACGCCTGCGATGGAAGAAGCTGTTATAAAGGAAATGTGCAACCTGAACAGAGATGCTTCAGAAGCGATGGTTGAGGTTGGAGTTTCGGCCTGTACCGATGTGACCGGTTTTGGTTTATTGGGGCATTTGTCTGAAATGCTGTCCTCCAGTGGCGTGGGGGCAAAGGTAAAGACCAGAGACGTACCGCTGATAACTGGTGCTCTGGAAATGACCGAGGCTGGGGCCATTTCCGGGGGAGCCCACTCCAACTTCCGCCATATGAGGGACAAGGTAATCTGGGAGAATTCCATCTCCAATGAAATGCGCCTAATTCTTTGTGACCCACAAACCTCAGGGGGGCTATTGATGGCAGTTGAACCTCAAAAGTTAGATGCCCTTCTGGCGGCCTTGGGGCAAAAAAAGGTGGATGCCCGGGTGATTGGACAGATTACTGAAGAAAAAACTCTGCAAGTGCTTTGAGGAGAGAAGAACATGACCGGAAGTAATACGCTGCTGCAACATCCTGTTAACGAAATTAAGAAGGACTGCTCGGAAGACTGTGGTCTAGGCCTTGGACACAAACAGCATACCTGCCTGGGCATCGTTGAGATTACGGATGCTTGCAATCTTTCCTGCCCGGTATGCCCAGCTAACGCCAAAGGTAATAATTTTCTTTCGCTGGAACAGGTTTCCGATATGATGGACCTTTATGTGAAAGCCGAGGGTAACCCGGATGTTCTTCAAATCAGCGGTGGGGAGCCCACCCTGCACCCGAAACTTTTAGAGATTTTAATTTTGGCCAAGCTGAAGGGGATTAATATTGTCCAGTTATATACTAATGGTCTAAGAATTGCCCAGGATGATATGCTCCTTAAAGAGTTAGCTCTGGTAAAACCGGCCTTATACCTGCAATTTGACGGGTTCACCCCGGAAATATACCAAAAAATACGGGGTGCCGATTTGCTGGATATCAAGATGAAGGCTATCGAGCGGTTGACAGAAAAGGGCGTTAGCATTGTGCTTTCGGTTACCGTGGTGAAGGGAGTCAATGACCACCAAGTAGGGGACATCACTCGCTTTGCCAGTGAACATCCTGGCATCCGGGGAGTACTCTTTCATGAAGGAATTGTCAAGAAAATGACTATGATCGTCAAGAGAATGTAAGAAGGAGGAATTAAGAATGGTAACCATCAAAGTGTATTCCAACAGTCCAGCAGGCCTTCGCTGAAGCGGGTTGCTGAAAATGGCCGGTACGGTCAGCGAAAAGTTCGGCCCTGATGTAAAGGTCGATGTAATTTACAAGGACGAAATTATCAATCCACCTAACCTTTATGTAGATGATCTCGAACTAGGGAAAAACGCTACCCAAGAACAATTAGAAATGGTTGTGGCCGAGAGGTTGGGAAAAAAATAACCTACGTGAATACTATGCGCACGAGATAGATTCCGCGGAATACCAAAGCTGTAAACAAGATATAGAGAGTCGATAAGATTAGTTGTAGTTCGTAGAAAAGAGCAGTTGCTTCATAATAGGCAACTGCTCTTTTATCGATTTCACGTTCTCTACAGAACATCAACTTCTTCAAAGTTGGGTGATTGGACTATCAAGAATGTTTTGATCGATCCAATCTAGTAATTCGTGGGTACTGTTTACAGTCAAACCAGTGTTCGTTTTAGTCTTTTTGACCAGCACGATTTCCAATCCGAGTTCTAAGGCTGCAGAGATTTTCGTATCCGTCCCACCGGCAAGACCACTGTCTCGTGTCAAGAGAATATCAGCTCCGTAAAACTTAAAAAGGGCTCTATTGATTTCTTTGGAAAATGGGCCTTGCATAGCAACAATATCCCGAGGATGAATACCAACTTCATTGCATTTTTGCACCAATCGCCCTTCCGGAAGGATGCGTACAACCAGACGAACAGAGCGGGCGAAGGAACTGTTAGCAATACTTTGTAGTTGATGGCTGCCAGTCGTTATAAAGATCGTAATCGGACGACCTTTTAGTTGGTGTAAGGTGTCAACGCGTTGTTTAAGTTGGAGTAAAGCCTCTTCCCAATTGTAGACTGGGAAAATTAAGGGACTTGAGGGAACTTTAGTTTCGGGTCTTTCTAACCTAATATAAGGAATTCCTCGTTGTTCACACCATTGTCGTAATGGGGCAAATTTTATACTAGTAGAGGGATGGCTAGCATCAATGACCAATGAAGGGGTCTGCAAGCTGGTCTCTTCAGTCCAGCTCTGTTTTCGTATTAACTCAAGTCCCCTGGCTTTTAATTGTGTACTTAGCTCACGTGCCCCCGCAGATTCCCCCAAAAGAATAATCATTTATTGTTGACCTCCGTATTGAATCCAAATAATGAAATAATTCATAAACTATGCATTTTCGAAACCCAAGATCCTCCAGAGCGAATAAGATATTGCCCAAGTTAAGATAAAAAGACCTACCAGTAGATAGCCGATTGAACCGAAGTTTAGGCTTTGGATCCATCCCCAAAAGCCGCGATGAAATCCAAGCTTTGTTGAAATAATCTGTGCAAGTTCGATGGATCCAATTACTAGTGCAGCGATTACGGATAGACCTGTTACTGATAGATTGTAATAAATTTTGCGAAGTGGAGTGGAAAAAGCCCAATGATAAGCAGTGGTCATGAAAATTCCATCCGCAGTATCCATCAAGCTCATACCAGCAGCAAATATAATGGGTAGAGATAGAATGGCAGTAATGGGCATACCTTTGGTACCAAGAGTCGCAGAAATAGCCAATAAGGCTACCTCTGATGCAGTATCGAAACTTAGCCCGAAGAGAAAACCTAGAGGATAGACATGCCAACTCTTGTTAATAAATCGATAGAGTGGTTTGAAGAAACGGGTTACGAAACCGCGACTTAAGAGTAGTTCATCAAGATTTTCTTCATCAAACTCACCCTGACGCATTTTCTTGAAAAAACCGTAGATATCAAACCAAATGTAAAGATTAAATAGTCCTATTAGAAGGAGAAAACTTCCGGCAACTGCTGTTCCTATCACACTTGCGACAGCTTGTATTTGTGGGATATTTTGCTGGGCCCAGTGCATGGAGAGTGCAGTGATTATTGCCATGATACAGACCACGGTAGAATGACCAATCGAGAAGAAAAAGCCAACCCCCATAGGGTCTTGCTTTTGCTGAATCATTTTGCGCACAGTGTTATCGATGGCGGCAATATGATCTGCATCAAAAGCATGACGTAAGCCCAGCGTATAGGACAGAAAGGCAAATCCCAGTAATTGAGGGTATTGCTTTATATTTAGAAACATCATTATGATGCCTAAAAGGTGTAACCCAGTCACTGCCGCACCATAACCCAGCCACTGAGGGCGGCTTTTCATTGTTTGAGTGATATCTTTCAACGTTTCTTCCTCCTGATCCACTGTCTATGAAATACAAAAATAAAAACCCTTCACCATAGAAGGGTTAAAAGTTTAACATGTATCAGACAACAGGAGTTGACATATCGACACAAGTATACACCCCCTAACATTCCCGTAGGTAGTTTTCACATTGAGAATAAGCAGGTCTCCTGGCTCAAGATCATCATCAATTCACGTCTTCCCAGGTAAGTCCCAGTGACATGATGTGAATTGATTCCCTTTTACAGTGGCGGGTACCGCGTCAGCCTTCTACTGACTTTCCTTTTCAATTCCTTCCCTCAAGAAGAAATCACTTATTCCTAACTATTTAGTTCTTTTTAATAATACCATGAAGCAAGTAAGTTTGTCTCCATATTCATGAGAAATTCACAACTTTTTCATGAGAATAACGCATGAGAGAGTTACACTAAGGTCATGGAAGAACAGCAAATCAAACGAAGCAAAGAAGCTGTAAAATGAAGATTATAGGGAGGAAATATAAAATGAAAAAATTTAGTAAGAAAATCACGGCCATCGTAGGAACTGCAACGTTAGCAGTGGGGCTTATGGCTTTACCAGCTCTCGCTGGAACGACTCAGCAACAAGGTAATGGATGGGTTGGTCAAATGCAGGGATTCATGCAACAAACCTTTTCGCCAGGACAACATCAAACTTTAATGAATTCGAGCGCCATGCAGAATCTCCGCTCTTCATCAGGGATGCAGAACGCTATGCAAACGGGTGATGTTAAGGCGATGCAAAATCTTATGAATTCCGATCCGATTTTAAAGGCCCAAATTGGACAAGATAACCTTGATAAAATGAATCAATTCATGAGTCAGTCCGGAGGGAACATGATGACCAACGGAGGGAGTGCGACTCGTTCGCAAGGTACAATGATGAACGGAAATGGGGGCAGGGGCGTGAACAAGGGCAGTAATATGATGGGATTGGGCAATGTAGCTCAATAAGTAACTAAAGGGGGAATCTCAAATGATGTTTGGTTTAATTATCCTAGTCTTTGTAGCGTATTATATGTTTAATTCATCCAATGCTGGAGGGTCATGCTGCACGAACCATCAATCTCAGGTGCATGACCCAATGGATATCTTAAATGACCGATATGCACGGGGTGAGATTAATCGAGAGGAATACCTTGAGCGGAAACAAGAACTGTCTGGACAAAAGCAAACAATATCTATCAAAAAGGGATAATATGGTACTTGAATTGATTTGTTAGAGGGTAAACTTTGTTAAGATTATTTTCCGACGGTAAATTAGGTAAATTATTTGAAGGAGGAATTCACATGATGGGTGGCTGGGGAAACTGGGGTAATATGATGGGCGGATGGGGAAACGGTGGTTACGGATATGGTGGCTATGGGGGCTATGGGGGCGGATATGGGTGGATGGGTATGATGGGAATAATCATGCCGCTCATCTTCGGGATTGGGATCATTCTACTTAGTATCTATTTGTTTCGTCGTAACTCTTCGCAAGTTCATACAAACGGATTTAGCAAGCAGAATAGTGGATTAGACATTTTACGTGAACGTTATGCGCGTGGCGAGATCAATTCAGCAGAATATCAAAGCCGTAAACAGGATTTAGAGAGTAGATGAGTATAACGTAGTTCGAAAAAAGGGCAGTGGCTCCTCAAGGAGAAACTGCCCTTTAATAATTAATGCTCTTGTGATGTTAGTTGATTACTTTTTGTTAGGCATTATCGGATCAATTCATGAGAAATTCACAACTTTTTCATGAGATGATCTTTTACGAGCTGTAAACTAAAGGCATAGAACTTATACCACTTAACAATATTGTGTCATGTTCTGAGAAAACCTAAAACGTTCGTTTCCCAAATCTTTATAAATTACGGAGGGTCGCATATGAAAAAAAGCGAAGTTCTGGAAAGAAAAAAGGGTAAAGGTATCATTAAAGCAACTGGCTCAGTTCTGTTGGCAATTATTGCTTCTTCTCACCACTGGGTTCATACCCTTTTGCTCGCTTTGGGTCTAACGACCTTAAGCTCAAGTCTCTTATCATTGTCTCCCCCTACAAAGATTATCTTTTTACTGGTTTCCTTGGTTGTATCATTGTGGTTCATTCATATTGCTAAACGCAAGTGGATTTATGATCGTCCTTCTGCATGGGTGTATCTTATTTCTTCTATCATTTCGATTGTTCTGGTAATCACAGCTTTGCCACAAGCAATCTCTGACGTTTTACCTCCATCTCAGCCACAGCAACAACAGCTACCACAAGATCATAATCTCCATCATTAGTAGTATCATGGAAAGGGCATACCTTTTTGAGTATAATGGTTAGGACTGTAACATTTCAAGAGCCTTTTACTCACTTCAATGAAGTGAGTAAAAGGCTCTGAATCAAGACTTTAGTGTTGATAAATCGTATGAGTTAATCAAGTTAAGCGCTCTTGCCGAATTTTGGGTAAGAGCGTTTTGCATTTAATTGAGCAGGCATATTGTGAAAAGAATTAGGAATGATATGATAAGAATAAATGCTTTGATCAGTTATAATTTAAAATTAATGTTTAAATTGGGTGATTATTATTAGCAATATGTCATTAAATCTCATCATCATTTATTTCGGATATGGATTGGCCTTTTTTACTATGGGCTTAGTCATTCTTCTACAATACAAGCAGTTTAGCCGAATAACCCTAGCGAAGAATATGTGGCTCCTTGGGGCGTTTGGTATAACACACGGTCTAGCCGAGTGGGGAGTGATGTTCACTTCGCTTAAGATCAATTTGGTTTTACGGGTCAACACGTTGTTTTGGGATCGGCTCATTGAAGTGATTATATTATATAT
>NZ_MLBF01000063.1 GCF_001936615.1 Desulfosporosinus metallidurans | reverse complement strand
ACAATTAGGTTAACATCAAATAATCATATCTTAATTAAATCTGTCACAAATACTTATTCGTTTCCCTTAAACGTCAAACTTCCATAATACTTACCAAATTCTTCAATGATACCTTTGTTCACACCCCCCAGCCTTTCATATGTACTTATCTGTCGTCCGACCGACCGATAAGCCCTAAAAGCTTATTTAATCTTTGATAAGAGGTTGGCAATGCCGTCGATTGGAATTTCCTCCTCACCAAGCCTCCACTGGATTGTAAATCCGTCAAGTGCTGCCAGTATTATATAGGATAATACTCTATAGTCGGCTGTTCTATTTTTCAGCACCTTTCTCAAACCATCTTCCAGAGCTATTCTCCACTCCTTATATTTTTCTCTGAAGCGCTGTTTAAGAGGTTCGTTGCTCGTTACTGCATCACTGATGAGATATAGATGTAGCTTACCTCTGGTTTCCGCAGTTGATATTCTTTCGAATACCACCTTCAATATATCCTCCGGTTCAACATTTTGCTCAATATTATTAATCCATGATAATAGCTCGTCAGTAATTTGTTTAAGATGAATATCTGCAATGTCATAGATAATATCATTCTTAGTGGAATAGTAGTAATATAACGTTCCTTTGCTTATTCCAACTTCCTTTGAGATATCGGCCAGACTGGTATCTTTGACACCCTTCTGTGCAATCAATTTACTAGCAGCATCAAGTATACTTTGTCGTGTACTGATTAGTTGGCCCTGGACCTCTGTATCTTCTTTACTCATTTTTTCACCCCATATATCAGTCGGCCACCTGACCGATTCGAATGATTACATTGTAGTTATATTTTATTTAATAGTCAACATGTCGATATAAATTAATATGTATTCATCTGGTCTGAACAAACTAAGCAAACCTTTTATGCAAAATACAGCCCGGAAACTATGATGCACCAGGCTGTATTTTGCTGTAGACCATACTTTTGCGCTCAATGAGATGCCTAAGGTCGCAAACAAAGAACCTGTCCACTTGTTTGCCTGATGAGCTTTGGGAACGGGATTTTTCCATAAATACTACTGAACCGATACGTTCTGAAGAATAATACTTTAATCCCTTGCACCATTGCTATGGATCCTATTTATAATTTTTGAGACTGTGGCATCTATACCCGCTGTTTCTTTATTCAGTAGTGTTGAAGGTATCCAAAAACTAAGTATTCTTTTTCTATTCTTTTTCAGATACGAATAAATAATTTGAGCTTCATCGATATCCTTCTGATTCAATCTACACATGTCACTTTTTTCTGTTATAAACTTATCACTGATTATCTGTTTTAGATACTGCCTAAATTCTGTCATATCTGCCGTTAATATATTAAAAACTTTCCCATAAAGAAGCTTATTCCCTTTGATAAGGAATAATTTAGCAAGTGTAGCGTCAATAAATTCAACCGCTAAGATATTTCTATTTTTACTTGAGGATTGAACTAATCGCTGCTTTCCAATGACATGTCTAAGTCCTAAGTCATACCCCCTATATTGAGCGGCCTTTTCAAATTCTAGCTTCTCAATAGCCTCGTCGAACCTTTTTGAAAGTTCCAGAACAGCTATCATATCATTCCCGTTTAAAACCCGTCGAATTCTTTCAACGTGAACCCTGTATTCATCAGGACTTACCTGCCCAGTACAAACACCCAAGCAAGTGCCCAATTGTCGAAACAGACAACCATTAGCCCTCTTTACTAATCCTGGGGTAGTGCATTTTCTTATAGGATAGAAATCATTCAAGTATTGTACTGTGTTCTCCACCCGATGGGGACTGGTAAAAGGGCCAAAATATAAGGCATCATCTTCAGTTTTTTCATTTACTTTAGAAATCTTGGGGTATTGTTCTGCCGGTATTTTTATGTAACTATAATTTCGATAATTCTTCATCTGCTTGTTATATCTAGGTTGTATTTCCTTGATAAGGCGGCATTCTTCAATAAATGCATCCAGTTCTGTATCTGTAACGATATAATTAAACGTATGAATATTATCTATCATTTCAGCCACTTTTGGAGCTCTATCCTTTTGGTTTCGAAAGTATTGTGACACCCTGTTCTTGAGGTTTTTCGCTTTACCGACATAGATTATATTCCCCAGTGAATCAACCATCATATAGATTCCAGGTCTTTCTGGAAGCTTCTTGATAATTTCATTAAAAACCATATAACTCTCCATAAACATTAATTTTTATACTAATAATTATATCATAGGTATTCTGTCGACAAAACAAAGCCTTTTAGAAGGGACTTTGATGCCAATAACTTTGGCTATACAACCTTACTCGCAGTTTTGTTTTTCTATTATTAACCTTGGGGAAAACATTAATAAATAGTGAGAAATAGAAAAGGCCACGCAACTACGTTGGCCATAAAAATGCTGTTTCGTTTAGCTTATTTATTCATTCCCGTATAAATGAAGACCGCATCTCTTAGAAATTCTGCAGCGCCCGGTTGCTTCTCATCATAATATGCAGTAAATCTCGGATCATCCACATACATCTGAGCAAGTCCAGCATGGGCTTCTTTTGAATAGCTATCCCAATAATAGCATAGCCACTGACGATGGAGATCTGCCGTTTTTTGAGAGAGTTCTCCAGCAGGGTCGCCCGTTTTAAACGCAGCATGCAGGGTTTCGATAACCTCTGTAGCAAGCTTCGTCACTTCGTCATATTGCTCTTGCGACATAAGCTTTACTTTTTGATTTGACTTGTTAATCGTCTCATCGCCATATTTTTCGCGGATTTCCTCGCCATACTTTGCTTCATTGTCATCCACGAGCTTTTGCTTAAAGCCTTCAAATTTTTCTTTATCCGACATGATAATTCTCCCTTCGATTAGCGCAATGGTCTTATCAACATTGGAAATCAACACATCCAATTGCACTCTTTTTTCAAGAAGCTTCTCACGATGTTCTCTCAGTGCCTTAGCTCCGTTGAAAGAAGGTGCTGTTACGATAGCTTTAATACTTTCCAAGCCCACACCTAACTCTCTATAAAAAAGAATCTGTTGCAACCGATCAACTTCGGCTTGACCATAAATGCGATACCCTGACGAGTTAATTCTTGCTGGTTTAAGAATTCCTATCTCATCATAATATCTCAGAGTACGAGTGCTAACACCTGCCATTCGACCTAATTTTTGCACCGTGTATTCCACGTGATCACCTCCTGACAAAATTACTATACACCTTTACGCAGCGTCAATGTAAAGAGGTGTTAGATATCCCGATTCACTTATATGCTTTTTTTGCCATAATTCAAAAACTCCTTAATTCTCTAATTGTGCAATTCTGCACTAGTCACGTGATATTATATACACAACCCATTTTTAGGCTATAATTACTTTTGGGCTATAATCGGAGTAACTTTACTTTACCTTACCTTCTCCTGTTCCCTCAGTCACATCTTCCAACCAACGACCTTCCGGACGCTGCCAACTTTTGGCAAGGTTTAAAACCTTCTTTCGTCTTCGATTCGGGTGTCTTTCTCTCTTTATTGATTTGTTTTCTTGCGCTATCCGTCAACAACCTAGGATCAATTCAAGCGGTCGATGAACTTCTCAAACCAGATAATATGCCTAATCGGATCACTAGAGGGGTCGCCGTTACTGGATTAGTCAATGTACTGTCTGGTTTCCTGGGGGTCATCGGTGCTGTAAACTTTTTCTTTAGTCCTGGAGTAATTATCGCCAGTGGAGTAGCTTCTAGATTTACCTTGATTCCTATAAGCCTAGGGTTTTTGGCTTTGTCCTTCCTCCCAAAAACCATTGCAGTTCTAGGTAACATCCCTTCCGTAGTCATTGGCAGTTCCATGATTTACCTCATGTGCTCCCAGATCGCGGGGGGCCTTCAGATAGCTATGAGCCAGAAATATAATTTGAATACGGGCTAATTATCGGACTTCCTATGACCCTGGGTGTTACCATATCCTACCTACCCACAGCGATTCTCAACACCTTCCCCCCTATTCTAAGGCCTGTATTAGGCAACGGCTTGTAGTCGGAGTGATAGCTGTTCTGATTTATGGAACATGTAGTGTTTCGGCAGAAATCACAGACACAAGGCTAAACGGATGACACTTCGACCTATTGTAATCACGATCAGAAACAATGAACCTGTCCCCTTGTTTCTCCAGGAAAAAACTAAACAAATCATTACTACAGCCAAAAGTTTCTTAGGAGTTCCTTACAGATGGGGAGGCACCACTCCTAATGGATTCGACTGCTCCGGCTTTACACGTTATGTTTTTGCTAGCCAGAAAATCACTTTGCCGCGTGTTAGCATTGATCAATACGGAATAGGAACCCCAGTGGCCTTTAGCAATCTCATTCCAGGGGACTTGGTTTTCTTTAACCTCACCTCTGGAAAGCAAGTTAGTCATGTAGGCATCTATATTGGAAGTAATCAATTTATCAGTGCAACGAGTAGTAAGGGAATTGCAATTTATAGTTTTACTCCCTATTGGACCAAAGCATATGTTGGGGCAAAACGTGTCTATTAAGGCTAAATTACTCGAATTTATTCACAAGACACGTCTCGGAGAGATAAAAAAACTTTGGCTTTTAGAAAGTTATACTTTCTAATCAAATATTTAAAAGGCTACGCATGCGCGTGGCCTTTTAAATATTAAAAGCCGATGAAGGATGTAAAAAAATTTCTATCCAAGGTCTGTAAGCTCATAGTTCTCTACGAGTGCGTATTTGAAAATCCCAACGTATCGTCTCCCGAGTAGTCGGTCCCTCTCCTATTAGAAGCTTAATGCAAGATATAGAACATTAACAGCCGCTAAACAAGAGTTATGAATCCCGCCGGACATTCGGGTGTTAATTTCAATAAAGTAGCCCTTTCCTTTATGATACTTAACCTGTATATTGAACAAATAGTTTAAGTTGAACCTTTTAGTAAGTTTCTGAGCTATAGCAATCAAATCTGCTCTATGATCAATATTTTGGCGGTAAAAGTCCAGCTTTCTTCTAGGAATAGCCCTGATGAGTGTCCTGAAAGCTTAAAAATCGCTGAATGATTTTGGGAGTCGATATGGATTCAATGCTTCTTACTGGCTTAAACGCGGTCTAAAAGGGGGGTACCGAAGGTTTCCTTCATATCCATTACTTATATTCCGGATTAACATTAGTAGTGATATGAACTATTGCAGTTTTAGAACTTAAAGGATAAGGTGTAATTACTAAATCGAATGTTTGAGCTCCCCTTAGGACCTCATAACCTAATTCGCCCGTCATTTCCCCCCCATCTGAAATTGTCCCGTCCATTGCATCTTTAACGGCCAGAGCTGCCCCCATGCTAAAAGCTTGACTTCGGCCATCCTTGTCTTTAAGTTTAAACCCTACCATGCTCCTAACCTCGGCATCGATACTTCCTTGATTTTCTATAGTTAGATCTACAAGCAGGAAAGTGTTCCCCTGCCTTGGTGATATGCCTTTATTTGCATCACCATCCGAAGTCCTGACACGATTTATTTTGTATTGGAGATCCCCAATCTTGAATGTGTCTCCCACAACGTAGGTGTTCTGCCTAGTTGTCGCTGTAAAAGTTGACGTTTGCTGCATCTGGGGTGATGATCTAGGTAGGATATTTGTCACTGAAACGCCACACCCTGATAAGGTAAGCATACCGATCGATACTAAGAGGATAATTAAAACGTGGTAATTTTGGAATTGATACCGAGGTCGATTTTTCGCCATATCTACACCTCCTCTTTGTTTTAAGGTATTGGCCTGCAACATAGACAGAGCGCAATGACCCCACAAATGAAGATTAGCACGTAGATTAGCATTCTGTCTATAGTACAACAATATGGTGCAATAAATTATAACTATGATTCATTCGATAAATGTTTGGGCAAAATGTCGTAATTATTTGAATCCAATCACATCCTACCCTGGACCTCTATTCTCAACACTTTTAGATGCAATACTAACGATTTAATATAGTAATTTCATATAACGTAAATATTTCTTATAGGACGCATAATTGAGCAGTCCTTTTTTACCTTTCGGAAAATTCAGCCTTATAAAGAGCTGTAGCTACTGGCAACTTAATATTAGATATAAGTAGCCTGAGTATCAATGTAAATTTTACTTATTCCTGATCAATATTTCATCAGAATTTATGCCTACCCTCTATAATATCAGCCCATCATTTTATATAATAGCTATTGGTTAAACATCCAAATCAATCAAGGGAGCTTATAATGCAACATTTACGAAGTAATCAAACCACTCGCTTTAAGGCCTATTTTTTTGTGCTTCTTTCCTCGCTCATTTATGGTGGAAATGTCATTGCGGGTCGGCTGATCGCGGGCCTAGTGCCACCTTTTACTTTATCCGCTATACGAGTAGTTTTAGGACTGATCATTCTTTTACCACTAGCCTGGCCCCAGATGAAAAAAGCTCCCAAACCTAACAAAATGGAATGGTTTCAACTGGTTATTATTAGTATCTTAGGGATTGTAGTCCCTTATGTTGCGTTACTCTTGGGGTTACAGCAAACGACAGGGACTAATGCCTCCGTTGTTTTTGCGACCCTTCCAGCAGTGACGAATACGCTGATATTTCTCCTCTATAAGCTGAAACCTTCGAAATTCCAAACTCTGGGTATGATAACTTCCTTTATGGGTTTAATGATTGTATTTACTCAAGGCTCATTGCTTCATTTACTCACCTTTAAATTAGGAGTCGGTGAATTATACTTATTCATCAATGTATTGTCCATCGGTTTGTTCAATCTTTTAGGGCAGAACATCATGCATAAATTCTCCTCCCTTGTCACAAGTATTTACGCTTTGATTTTCGCAGCTATAATGCTAATTCCTATGGGTGCATGGCAACTAAAATCATCGGGATGGAATGTTTCTATGTCCGAATGGCTTATTATTTTATACATGGGCTTCTTGGCTGCTGGAGTGGCCTTTTTCCTCAATCTTTATGGTATTAACAAGATCGGAAGTGGCAAGGCTTCAATTTTTAGTAATATGCAGCATGTATTTAGCATTACTTTAAGTGTTATTATCCTAAAGGAATCATTAGCCGCCTATCATTGGATCGGGTTTATCTTAGTGATATCTGGGGTGCTTCTTTCCTTATCAAAGTCCTCTCAGAAAGTAACTTCTAACTAACTGATAAATCTTTAAACCCACCTTCAAAACGATGAAGGTGGGTTTAAAGAGAAGTTAACTTCTACTCAATAATCTATATGCAATTCACACCAAGTGCAGTCCAAGTCTTAATACCAACGATTCCATCTGGAACTAAGTTCATACTCATTTGGTAAGCCAGAACAGCTGCTCTCGTAATGGGTCCAAAAATCCCATCGAGCATACCTGAATAAAATCCATACGTTCGCAAGAGTTCTTGGAGCTTTACAACTGCTGGCCCTGTGTTTCCTTGTACAAGAGTTGGACATTGCTTCATGGGTGTCTTATTACAATTTGCGCCCAGAGCAGACCATGTCTTGATCCCGACGATTCCATCCTGAACTAGATTCTTGCTCTTTTGAAAAGCCAGGACGGCTGCTTTCGTAAGTGGTCCAAAAACCCCATCAATTTTGCCGGGATTAAAACCTGCTACAGTTAAGCGAATTTGTAAATCTCTGACAGCAGCCCCAGATCCACTTTCTCTTAAAACCGGACAGAGCGAATGGCCTTTGTGATTCAAGTTTAGCCCACCTTTTTTAACATCCTATGACGGATTGCTTTTCGTTGTTAAAGGAGGACATGTTTTTCTTATGTATTTTTCTATTGTTGAAAAAAGAAAAGCCACTCATTGAGTGACTTTTACACTAATTGAATCCCGCAAAGTTCCTCGAGAATTAATGGATACACGGCTCGAGACTAATCATCAACAAAGTTTTACCAAACTACTTACGACCATTGTAAACTAAATTTGTAGCCGATTCACCTTACACCTAAGCAAACAAAACTGAAAATGAACATTTTGAGAAACTAAATGGTAAGGGGAGTAAATACTTTGACTTTGACTTTGACTTAAACTAAACCAATTCAAAGAGTAAGTTTAAGGTAACGAAACTAATCTAGACAAATCCTCCATTATTTCTATTCGTATAAACTTTAGGTCTAATCGGGTCTAATCTGATGAAATACCAAACGTTCTAACATGTGACAATCTAAACTCAATTACCGGAATCTGGACTTGATTTCCTTACTTGAAAAACATGCTTAGGAAAACCAAACTTGACTTGACTAACCTAGACTGCCAGACCTTTTAAACCTAACTTGATACAGATCAACCTAACTCATTTCAGACGGATCAAATTATCACCTAATCTAGACATACACAACTAACTACTGACTACTGACTAACTAAACTGACTTAAAAACTCAAACTAAACTAAGAATTAATAAAGAGGAACTTTGCGGGAAAGATTTCTTTTTGAGACCACAAAAACCACCCTTCTAGGTGGTTCCAATTCTTCGAATCCAGCATTAGCTCAACTGATTGCTATGCTGAAACTTCCGAACGAATCGAAACTTTACCTAGCACGCCACCAACAAGTTACTGAAACTGAATCATTTTCTATTGGGTGATTATGATTTAATTATAACGAAACTCAGCTCTTTGTCAAGTATTTGCGCCAAAATTTATTTCAATGCAAAAAGCACTAGGCAAAGCGTTGAGTACACCAACGGGACTTGTCCATGACTCGAACAGGACGTTCGAGGTTAGAGCACCGCCACGACTCAAACAAGGATGTTTGAGATTAGACACCGCCATGGATGGCAAGGTGCCGGAACGGACCGATGCTTCTTAGCTAACTGTAAAGTCCATTCTTACACTTTGAGCTAATTTCTGGCCTGATTTAGAGGGCAACCCACTTTTTATATAAAGACTGTAAACACCCGGGGTATAGCCGTCTTGAGGAGGCAACACAACAAGGGAATCAGACCACAGTCCCCCTGGCTTCACCGAAACATTTATAGGGAGACCTGTTGTAGAATAGATTTGAATAAATTCTCCAGCCGAGTTTGCTAAGGGCATGCTGAATTTAATGGTCCATGTCTTATTGGCCATGATACCTGTTTTACTTTCTAAAGGAGAAGCATTGTACAGTTCGAACAAATTCCACAGGGTTTTGAAAATCATTTTGTGACCTTGTTGGGTGGGGTGTGGGTCAGTTTGGCCCTGTAATAAATCATAGTTAAGTGGCTGCTGGGCAGATCCTTGCAGAAAACAAGTATAAATATCTGCTGTTGAATACCCATCTCCAGCCTTTATCGCCTTGTTGATTTGCTGAACATAAGGGTCGAATAGGGAAAATAAGAGATCATTCTGGGAAAAAGGGTTGTAGACGGTAAGTACGTAAATTTGACTTTTAGGGGCCATGGTTTTAATTAATTCGATCATTTGTGGCCAGTCTGACTGAAACTTGGCCACTCCCGTATTCAGTTCGGTTTCTAGTGTCCCGGAAAGTGCTAGATCGAGTAATGTATTGGTCTCGTTCTTGTCGTTCTGTAAAGCTTTCCCTAGGTTTACGTTTAGTTGCGGGTCAGATAAATCAAGATGATAAGCCGTAGCTACGGACCGAATCACGGGTCCAAGAAGATTGTTCCCGCCAATACTTACAGTTACAATATTTGCATTCTCCAAGGTACCCTTCACATTACTGTCGCTTTTTAATTCATTGAAAAGGTCGCTGCTCTCCAGACCTGGTTTGGCTAGATTGTATAACTTTATACCCGCTAATTCTGGCTTGCTTTGCAGATAGGTATAGAAGAGGTCAGAATATCCTTGCCCAGAAGGAGCGCTTAGACCATAAGCGATGGAATCTCCTAGGGAAACATAATCAACAGCTCCTATGGTGGAGTTAGCGACTGCGGCTTTAGGCATGAGCATGTTTAGAGGGAATATTACAACGAGGAGCGAAACAAGTGCATAGATCATTAATTTACGAGTGATCAAACGATTCCCTCCTTAAACTTTGTGAATGTGAGGCACAATTTACCGTATCAGACCCAATATGAGTTGAGCTGTGTAAAATTATAGCATACCTTAACATGGGTCGAAACAACATTTATACTTTGTTACCCTAACCCAACTATCCACCAAAAGCGAGACCCCTCTACATAATGAGGAGTCTCGTTTCTAATAACACCCTGATAATTATTTTTTAAGCAGTTCATGCAAATGCCTAGCAGTGTCTAAAATGTTTTCCTTAGCCAAAATGGCGGATACGACAGCAACCCCGTCAATCCCTTTAGCCATAACCTGACGAAGGTTGCTCTCATTGATTCCGCCAATCGCGACCACAGGTATGGTGACCGATTTCTTAATAAGTTCTAATTGATCGAGACTAACTTCAGCTGCATCGGTCTTTGTAGGTGTGCTAAAAACTGCCCCGACTCCCACATAATCGGCGCCCTGTTGTTGGGCTAGCAATGCTTCCGCCAAGGTACTGACTGATACCCCGATAATTTTGTTGGGCAAGAGTTCCCTCGCTTTAATCATCGGGAGATCATCTTGTCCGATGTGCAGTCCGTCTGCATCTACAGCCAGAGCAATATCTAGGCGGTCATTGGTGATGAGGGGGATATGATAATGAGTGGTTATCTCTTTGACCCTAAGGGACAACTCTAAGAACTCCCGGGTCGAAACTGACTTTTCCCTAAGCTGAACCAAGGTCACGCCACCCTGAATAGCTTGTTCAACACTCTGAGCCAAGTCCCGACCTCCGAGCGCGTTTCGATCGGTGACCAAATACAAACTATAGTCCACCTTGACTTCATTCATAGCGGATTTTACCTTCTTGGGCTAGGATCTCAGGGGACAGATTGTAGATACTATCAAACAGCCGCGCCCTAAACGTTCCTATCCCATCTCCATGGTGCATCGAAGACTGAGCCATCTCTCCTGCTAACCCCATGCTTATGATTCCAGCCACTGAAGCCGTGAAATAATCATTTGTTACGCCACAGAAGGTAGCCACGAGCGAGCTTGTCATACACCCCGTTCCAGTGACGTCTGCCAAAATTCGGTGACCGTTATCCAGCAGGCAAACTTGACGGCCATCGGACACGACATCCGTTTTTCCTGTAATGGCAATGACACAATGTAGCTCAGTGGCCAATGTGCGTGCAATGATAGAACTGCCTTGTTCATCGGCCAGCGAATCCACTCCCTTAATAGCCACATTTTGGCCCGCTAAGACTTTGATTTCAGACATATTCCCCCGGATGACTTCGGGTTTTAACTCTTTAATGAGTTTTTCAGCAGTATCGGTTCTAAGCTTTGTTGCCCCTACCCCAACAGGATCTAGGATCACAGGGACGCCCAATTCCTTCGCTCGCCGTCCGGCGACCAGCATGCTTTCGATCGTTCTGGAATTCAGAGTGCCAATGTTAAGAACTAAGGCAGAAGCAAAGCCTACCATTTCGGCAACTTCCTCCAGATCATCGGCCATGACGGGAGAACCGCCGATAGCTAGGACGATATTCGCGCAATCATTGACAGTGACATAGTTGGTAATATGATGAATCAAGGGGCTTTTTTCTTTAACCGAGCTTAAGTTAGCGGAGATTTTTTCACGTAGTTCCATTTGCCTGTCACCCTCCAAGTTATAAAATGCAGTATGCTGATCAGCAGCATCACCGGAATGGTAGCTCCCAGAACAAAATCCAACTTAATAAACTGGTAGTATAACCCTGTCCCTATGACACAGAGGGCCAGGGTTCCCCAGTTAACAAGCAGCTCAGCATGTATCCTCTTGTTTTTCAAGAGAAAATAATCCGTCAACAAGATAGCAAACAAGGGTGCAAAAACCGAGCCGATAGCATAGAGGAAATCCTGATATTGTTCAATATTCACGATAATTGCTAGTCCGGTTCCAATCGCGGTCATGACCAAGGCTACTGTTTTTTCTTTAAATTTCGGAAAGAGGTTCAAAAAAGTAACTCCGGCCGAATAAGCGTCGAGAAAGGTCGTTGTTACGGTAGCTAAGACAATAATTCCTAAGGCCATAATCCCAAGGTTTGCAGCGAGTAACATAGCCGAAGGATCGGGATCCGAGGAGATGATGGCTGCACCTAAGCCTATAACGTACATCCAACTGCTGCCGAAAAAGTAGCCGAGCCAGCTCCCCCCAGCCCCACCACGTTTCGTTTTGGCAAAGCGGGTATAGTCGGAGATCAAGGGTAACCAGGATAAGGGCATAACCACTGCTAATTCTAAACCCGAACCGAACGTCATATCCCCAACCACTTGCTTATTAAACAGCTCTGGATTGCGGAAAATGATAAAACTTAAGACCATTGTCAACAAAAACAATAATATAACGGCAATATGGTTGACCTTTTTCCAACCACTATCTTTGCCCAGCCAGACCCAAACAAAAATAAAGGCACCAATAATCAGGCTCCAAATCGTCAGATGGTCGAACGACCATAATAGTTTAGTAATCTGGTTGACCGAGCGCGCTCCAGATATAATCATCACAGCCGTCCAACCCAGTAACTGTAAAACATTGAGAATGGAAAATAGGTACGAACCATACTGTCCAAAGGAAATTCTGGTGGACACTAGAGCTGGAATCCGCTCATTGGTGCCGATGATTCCTCCCAACACCAGAAGGGATGTTCCCACTATGTGTCCTAAAATAATCGCCAAAAGTCCCATCTTGAAGCCCAGAGGAGCTAGCAATCCACCGGCTAAAATTTCAGCCACGGAAATTGCTGCCCCGAACCAAAGGGTTGTAAAGTTTAACATGCTTAAGTTATTCTGTTTTTCTAAGCTCACTCGATTAATCCCGCCTTTTTGTAAAGTGTATAAAAGTGATGAGTTGGCCCCACGCCTTTGCCAATGGATAAAGAATGTTGAATCGCTATTGTAATGTACTCCTTAGCTCGGGAGACGGCTTCGTTTAGGGAATATCCTAAAGCCATATTTGCCGTGATGGCGGACGAAAGTGTGCACCCCGTTCCGTGAGTATTCTTAGTTGCAATCCGAGATGAGGAAAAATAACTGAATTCCCGTCCATCATAGAGGATATCAGTCGAGTCATCCTCTAAGTGTCCTCCCTTCAGGAGTACATTCTTGGCCCCCATCTGATAAATAATTTTGGCGGCCTCTTCCATTTGCTTTAGCGTGCGAATGGACATTTTGGTCATGACCTCAGCCTCCGGAATATTGGGTGTTACCATCATTGCCAAAGGCAGCAATTCCTTGATCAGAGTTACTTCCGCCTCTGGGTTTAATAAGTGGTAGCCGCTTTTAGATACCATGACCGGGTCCACAACGATGGTTTGAGGTGCATAGTGTCTTAACTGCTCTGCGATCACCTCTATGGTTTGCACTTGGGAAACCATACCGATTTTCACCCCGTCGACCTCAATATCCTCAAAGATTGCCTCGATTTGTTTGGCAATAACATCTCTAGTGATATCCTGTACTGCGAAAACTCCTTGGGTATTTTGGGCGGTGACGGCGGTTATGACACTCATTCCAAAGACCCCATGGGCAGAAAAAGTTTTCAGATCGGCTTGAATTCCCGCTCCCCCACTACTATCTGAACCAGCTATGGTAAGTACCTTTTTCATAACGTCCTCCTAAACTTTCGTAAATTCTCTTAAATTCTAAAAGAGCACAAATCCCCAGAATAGGGTTTGTGCTCTCTCATCTTCATAAAAGAGTAAAACTGCTTACCTACGCTGGCATTATCCAGATCAGGTTATAAGGGTCCTAGACCTCATAGGGTCTAAATCTCAGCCGGCCTTTCCAGCCCCCCCGCCCGTTACAATATTATTTTGTTCAATTTAACATGGAAAATGTTTAAAGTCAACGGGCTAATTTTTATTCAAGACCTGAACTAAGGCGCTACGACTGCTTTTACAGCGATTTAGTTTTTCGCGGTACATGTTAGTGTCCGCTTCTTTAAAGACATCGCCAATGTTCGGATAGGTTTCTCTACTCACCGCAAATCCCACAGATAAGCTGAGAGGAAACTCGTCATGTGCTACATTGTAGTTTTCAACTCCTTGGCGAATTCTATAGCAGGCTTGTTCCACTAATGATAATCCGCTGTTGGGTAAAATAATTGCGAACTCATCTCCTCCAATCCTAAAGAGCAAGTCGCCTTCCCGGAAACACTGTTTAATAATTCCGGCTGTTAATCGGAGTAATCGATCGCCCGTACTATGTCCTAGGGTGTCATTTACCAGTTTTAAGCCATCGACATCACAGATAATCATTCCTAATGGAGCGAAACTCTCCCCCTCGAGACTTTTTAGGTTTTCTTCAAAATACGTACGATTGTAAAGACTTGTTAGAGAGTCATGAAAGCTAAGGTATTTGAGTCTTTTTTCAAATTTCCTACGTTCGGTAATATCTTCTCCGATACTAGCAAAACCAGTGACCTTGCCCTCAGAATCAAAGAGGAGAGTATTATTCCAATGGACTAAACGTTTTTCCCCGGATTTAATCAGAATAGGATAAGTACCATGATACATAGCCTCATTACTATTTAGTGCCTCTGTGAAGCGGAATTTCACATTATCTCGCACTTCAACAGGAATAAAACTACTAAAATAGTCCTGTCCGATCACTTCGTCCTGTTCAAACCCCGTAAGTCTGAGCGCAAAGTCATTAATGAAAATGACACGACCTTCCATACTGATAATTCCAGTAATTAGTTCAACATTTTCTAACAAGGAACGAAAACGACGCTCTGATTCCCGTAGAGCAATCCCTTGTGCTTGCAGTTTATCGTAGTTGCATCTCAATTCTTCCTCGGCTGCCCCAAGTTCTTCGTAACTTTTCTTCAAATCTTGTTGAACCGTAGTTCTCTCACTTACTTCCCTTTCTAAATTCCCATTCAAACTGTCTAGTTCTTGAAAGCTTGAATGAAGCGCACTCGCCATCGTTTGAAAGTTGGTAGCTAAAGATTGCACTTCTGCTACCGGACCATTTAATCGATAATTATCCTCCACATTTTCCTGCAAATTCCCGCCAAGCTCTGTTGTAAACTTCGCCAATTTAGCAAGTGGAATGACAAGCCAACGATTCAGGACAAAAACTAAAAGAAAACCAACAAATATCGTCAGTAAACCAAAGTTGATCGGCAGATAACGGAGCTGATTCGTGACATAACTAACTGGAACCACTAGCCCAAAAGACCATTTTACCCCTGGCACCGGAGCAAAGGCTAAATAAGTATCCTTATTTTGAAATGAAGACCGGGTAACCCCTGTTTGCACTTGAATCATTTTGCGGATAGCTCCTTTAAAATCCAGGGAAGCATTATCTTCTTTGAGGGCATTATTAGACATGGTAAATTCTTGATTTGATTGAGTCATGATCTGACCATCTTCCTGAACCATAAAAGCATAGCCGATTTCTGCAACCCTTTTGGTCGAAACAATTCGTGTAAGTTCAGCAATGTTGACAGTGCCCCCTATAAGGCCGACGATCTTATCTCCATTCTTAATCGGTGATGCCAACACGATCACTCGATTCCCACTTTCCTTAGAGACCACAGGATCTGATATTACAGACTCGCCTGAAGCCATAACTTTTTGAAAGTAATCACAGTCGGCAACACTAAATATGTAGCCTGAATTAGAAAAAGAGTTGCCCTTACTGTCGGCAGTAAAAAACTGCTCAAAGTCTTTATTGCGCAAACTCTCTTTTCTCATATAAGGAATGATGAGGTTTTGGTCCATACTTTCCAGTAACGGTGTGTTCGCCATGACCTCCATATCTGTTTGGTGAGCTTTTAACCACAAACCCACTTCAGAACCCGAAGATCTCGTCAACGAGGAGATATGCATTTCTAAATTTGAAATTAAGAGTTCTCTCGTCTTAAAATAAGCTACAAAGGATAAACCGCCTAAACCGAATAACAAGGTTACTATGATAAGAGTCGTTACACTTATTGTAAATTTTTTCATTGCTTCCTCCAGTTTGGTACCTTATTCGACTCTCGACTACATTCGATTAATTCTCTTTCAACCTTCAAAATCCTTTATAAAATTTATTCATATTCCGAAAAAAATATGTATTCTGTTTTTAACCAGTAAGGAATAGACAAGGATTCATTGAATTAATATCTTTTCACAAAAAAGTCTCTGAGTTATGATAGAGTATTAATCTAAGGCAACTACATAACTGGGAGGCACTTTTTATGACAGAACAATTACTGATCGGCTTAATCATCCTTGTTGTCATCACCATCATTTTATTGATTATCCTATTGACACGGTCGTCGAACTCTCCCTTTGTCCAGTTCGAAGGTAAATTCAATTCTCTCGAGAAAACCCTTGAACGCAACGAACGATTGGTCAACGGAGAAATCTCCAAGAATCGAGAAGAATCTAATACTAACGCCAGACAAGTCCGCGAGGAGCTAAATCAATCCGTCCATTCGTTTAACGATTCTGTACTGGCACGCATGGCGGAAATTGCCAACCTTCAACGCAACCAATTGGACATCTTTTCCACGCAATTAACATCCTTAACCAAAACGAATGATCAAAAATTAGAACAATTGCGCAAAACGGTAGAGGAACGGCTTCTCCTTATCCAACAGGATAACGGGCAGAAATTAGACCAGATGCGCGCGACTGTCGATGAGAAACTTAGTGCCACCCTTGAACAACGTTTAGGAGAATCCTTTAAATTAGTGAGTGAACGCTTGGAAGCGGTGCATAAGGGGCTAGGCGAAATGCAAACGTTGGCTTCTGGGGTGGGTGACCTAAAGAAAGTTCTTACCAATGTAAAAACTCGAGGGATTTGGGGAGAAATTCAACTGGGGAATCTATTAGAGCAAATCTTAACTCCCGAACAATATGCCACAAATGTTATTACCAAAACAGGAAGCAACGACCGCGTCGAATTTGCGATCAAACTTCCCGCTCGAGACGGTCGGGACAGCATCATTTGGCTTCCAATCGATGCTAAATTTCCAATCGAAGATTATGAACGTTTAATCGAAGCACAGGATCAGGCCAATCTTACACGCATCGAAGAACTCGGTAAATCCCTAGAAAACCGTATCAAGTTTGAGGGCAAAACCATTCGAGACAAATACATCGATCCTCCGAACACTACGGATTTTGGCATCTTATTCTTACCCGTTGAAGGACTATATGCCGAAGTGTTACGTCGTCCCGGTCTTTGTGAACTTCTCCAACGAGAATACAAAGTCATCGTAACAGGGCCAACAACGTTGGCTGCTCTCCTTAACAGCCTACAAATGGGCTTTAGAACCTTGGCAATAGAAAAGCGCTCTAGCGAAGTTTGGAACTTGCTGAGCGCAGTAAAAACAGAATTCGGTAAATTTGTAGAGGTCCTAGAAAAAACGCAGAAAAAACTCCAAGAAGCGAGCAACACCATCGATACAGCAACCAGGAAATCTCGAACCATTGCACGCAAGCTGAAAACCGTGCAGACACTTCCGGCCGACGAAGCTGAATTACTCTTAGGGCAAGGGACAGAGGGCGAAGAGTAACTGTCCAAAAACTGCTAAATTTCCCACATTTTCCGATAGAGCCCTCTTAGTTGTAGGAGCTCCTCGTGTGTTCCTCGTTCCACGATCTGGCCCCGGTCCAAAACCAGAATCTCATCCATCTTCTCCAATCCAATCAGGCGATGAGTTATCACCAAAGCCGAACGCCCTTCCATGAGCTGATAGACTTCATCCATGACCTCTCGTTCTGTCAAGGAGTCAAGCCCAGCCATGGCTTCATCCAAGATCAAAATCGGGGCGTTCTTTAACAAGACTCGGGCAATGGCCAAGCGTTGTCTTTGTCCCCCAGATAGTTTGAATCCACCTTCCCCGACGAAGCTGTTATACCCTTGAGGTAGAGATAGGATAAAATCATGGAGTTTAGCTTGCTGAGCTGCATGAATCAGTTCTTCGTCCGTAGCCTTGGGATTCGCCAAAAGAAGATTTTCTCGGATTGTCGCGTTAAACAGATGCGTTCGTTGAGTCACGACCCCAATAAAGCCCCTAACATCCTCCTGAGGATACTCCCGTAACGAATACCCACCCAAGTCAATTCGCCCCTCATCGTATTCCCAAAAACGAAGGAGAAGATTCACGACACTGGTCTTACCTGCTCCACTCGGGCCGACAATAGCCACCTTACTTTGTTGGGGAATCTTAAACGACAAATGTTTCAAAGCCCAAGGTTCGTCTTGCTCATACCTAAGGCTCACGTCTTGGAAAACTATATCCAATCCTTCTGATTGGGGAGACAGATGACCGCTGTCTTTTACGGCGGGTTCTGCCTCAATCAATTCGAGCAAGCGATCCGCAGCAGCACGGTTTTGTTCCAGATGATGAGGGACAAGGGCCAAAGGAAACAGTGCTTCAAAGCTGCTGAAGGTCCCCAAGGCTAACATGCCCAAGTTGACTCCGCTCAATTTTCCCTTTTCTACAAGTAGAATTCCTAGAACCAAGACGAGCCATAAACCCAAGTTAGCGATCATCCCCGTCAGTGCGGCGGAAAGAGCTGAAAGCCTAACGATTCGACGCTGCAGATCCATCAATTTCTTGTCCATTTGCTGAATTTTTTCCAAGTGCGCTTGGGCTTGACCATAGGCTACGAGTTCCGTAATTCCCAAGAAGCTATCGGCTACCTGTGTCGCTAATTCTGCCTTAAGAGCAACAATCTGATGCCCAATCCCTTGACTCAAACCTTTAATTCCCCATGGTATTCCAAGCCCGGCTACCAGAAAACAGGCCGCAAGAATAAAGGAAAACCGCACATCATAACGGGCCAGAAAAAATCCATATCCGAACAGGACCAATAACGCGACGAAGGGTGGCGCGAAAACACGCAAGTAAAGATTCTGCTGAGTTTCTACGTCTGCCACAATCCGACTCAGCATATCCCCACTGCGGAAGTTTTTCAACCGAGCTGGAGCTAGAGGCTCTACCGCTTGATAAAACTTCACCCGAATTTGGCTTAAAACCCGGAATGTCACGTCGTGAGACACATAGCGTTCTAAATAGCGTAAAACTGCGCGGGAGAGCCCAAAAAAACGCACTCCTACAATGGTTACCATTAAATCGAGTATTGGCGGATGAAGCGCAGCTCGGGACAAAAGATAAGCAGACGTCGCCATTAAGCCGATATGACTCGAAATCGTAAGTGTACTCAAAATCAAAGCCAGCAGGATTCGGCGCCAATAGGGTAACATCAATTGGATTAACCAAGTCATGCTCTTCATATAGACTCCCCTCGAAATTCTCTAACCATGCGATAATAGAGGCCCTGCTCGCTCATCAATTCCTCGTGGTTACCCTGTTCCACAATCTGACCTTGCTCCATCACAAGGATCCGGTCCACCTGGCGAACCGTACTAAGCCTGTGGGCAATGATTAAAACGGTTCTTCCCTGCGAGAGTCGTTTCAAGGCCTGCTGAACTGCGTACTCACTTTCTGGATCCAAGGAAGACGTCGCTTCATCTAAAATAAGCAGCGGAGCATCCTTTAAGAAAGCCCTGGCAATAGCAATCCTTTGAGCTTGTCCGCCGCTTAAGCGAGTCCCTCCTTCTCCGAGGAGCGTTTGGTAACCATCTGGAAGTTCCAAAATAAAGTCATGGGCTGACCCCTCTTGTGCTGCCCTCGTGAGTTCTGCGACTGTTGCAGAAGGCCGACCCATTAGAATGTTTTCCGCAATGCTCCCCGAAAAAAGGTAGGGATTCTGGGGAACGTACGAAATCTGTTCCCGCCAATTTTCGAGCGAAATTGTCTTAAGCAAATCTCCGTTGACAAAAATTTCACCTTCAGATGGCTCAATGAAGCGTAACAACAGCTGGGCAATCGAAGTTTTGCCCGCCCCACTAGGTCCGACGAGGGCAATTCTCTCTCTAGTATGTAGGGATAGGTTTATTTCGTTTAAAGCCGGGGCCGTTCCTGGTTGGTAAGTTAAGCTAACGTGATTAAAGGAAATATGAAAATCAGAGGATAAGACTTGATCACGCCATGTTCTTATGGCATTCTCTCCATTGTCATCGACCTTCTCAATGTTGTTATTCTTCTCCTCATCATCACTCATCAAAGGTTGATCCATAATCTCAAAGATTCGCTCAGCAGCGTTTACCCCAGACAACCCAGCATGGAAATTCAAGCCGAGAGATCTTAAGGGGGTGTAAAATTCCGGTGCAAGGAGCAAGAGAAACAACCCCGCAGAGAAAGAGAGGGTTCCATAGACAAGCCTTAACCCGATAGTTACGGCTACTAAAGCAGTACTCATAGTAGCTAAGAACTCCAAGACAAGCGCCGACAAAAAAGCAATCCGCAACACACTTAGAGTTGTCCTCCGAAACGAATCACTGACTCTTTCAATCACCCGTGTTTGATCTTTTGCCCTTCCGAAGACTTTGAGGGTCGTCATTCCTTGCAAAACATCTAAGAAATGTGCGCTCATCCAGCTCAGACTTTGCCACTGGTTTAGGGACTTTGTCTCAGCCATCTTTCCAATCAGAATCATAAATACAGGAATAAGCGGTCCCGTCAAGAGAAGAATTAAGCCGGATTTCCAATCTAGCGGAAACACAAATCCTAAAATAATTTGGGGTATTCCTACGGCCAAAAGCAGTTGGGGAAGGTATTTCGAAAAGTATTCCTCTAGAGATTCAATCCCATCTACCACAGTTGTGATTAACTCTCCCGTCCTTTCCCCTCGAGCATATACAGGTCCCAAGGAGACAATATGGCTCATTAAGCGTTTGCGCAGACTTGCCTTGATACAGGAGGATGCTTCATGGGCGCTAATTTCACTAACCCATTGAAAGCTGGCCCGCAGCACAATGATCGCGAGAATTAGAAAAGGAGAATTCCAGACTGTCTTAAGGTTGGCTCCCTCTAAGAAGACCTCGGCCACGATTCGGGAGAAAAACCAAGCTTGGGCGACGGCCAATAAAGCGATCCCGATGCCCATCCCGACCGTGAGCAATAGATACCAAAAGACGGGCCTCCCCTCTCGAACTAACCGCTTATCGAACATTTTTTCATCTCCTAAGTGCAAGTAAGGGACGGTTCTTTCACTTGCATCCTCAACTTGACAAGTAAAAATGTGCGCCACTTCATGCTTCACCAAGCAAAAATGAAGGAGCAAGACTCTTCTTGCCCCTTCATTCTAAAGGATGCCAACTTAATAGTGAAGGTCTTTCTCTGTCACCCGTTTGCGGAAGACCCAATAGGTCCATCCCTGATACAGAAGAACAATCGGAACCATGGTCAAGGCAATGATCGTCATTATTTTCAGCGTATAAGGACTGGACGAAGCATTATAAATGTTTAGACTCCACTCCGCATTGAGACTAGAAACCATCACTCGTGGGAAGATTCCCCAGAACAAGGATACAGTAAACAAGAGAATAGTCAAACCATTCGTCACAAAAGCCCAGCCAACCTTACGGAAACGTATTAATACATTGGCTAGAATAAGGGCTACTCCAGATGCTATCAAAGTAATACCTGCCCCATGACTTAAGAATAGATCCGTCTGAAGATAGGTTAAACCAGCCAGCAGTAGAATAACCAGGATGGCTAACAAACCCGTACTCTGGGCGGCTTTTGAGGCACGCTCAGCCATCTCACCCGTAGTCTTGAGACTGAGATACAAGGCACCGTGAAAGATGAATACAAACAGTGTGGCTAAACCCCCAACGATAGCATACGGTGAAAGAAGATCAAAAAAAGTTCCAACGTAATGCATCTTGGCATCAATCGGTACTCCCCGAAGCAAATTCGTCATGGCGACACCCCAAAGGAGAGCTGACAGGAAACTTCCTGTGAAGATCATCCAATCCCAGGTTCCCCGCCAACGAGGACTACTGTCACTGCTGCGAAATTCAAAGGCAACCCCACGAATGATCACGGCTACTAACACCAGAAACAAGGCGAGAAAGAAGCCACTAAACAAAGTTGCATACCAATTAGGAAAAGCAGCAAACATGGCTCCACCAGCGGTAATCAACCAGACCTCATTCCCATCCCAGTGGGGTCCGATGGTATTGATGATGATACGACGTTCCTTATCGTTTTTTCCTAAGAAAGGAAGTAAAATACCTACTCCGAAATCAAACCCTTCCAGAAAAAAGAACCCGACAAATAAGACGGTAATAAGTATGAACCAGAGGATGTTCAAGTCCATAATGACGCCCCCTTTATTCTACTTTTCAGCGTTTCTTCTGGGCTGGCCTCTTCCGGGCCTTTCTTTATAACCTTAATAAAGAGGTAAACGCCCGCCAACGCTAAGGCTGCATAAATCAGAGTGAAGCCAACCAAGGCGATCAACATGGAAACTGCCGAGACAGAGGACGATACTCCTGCCTCTACCTTTTGTAATCCATAAACAATCCACGGCTGACGCCCAACTTCAGCTAAGTACCAACCCGTGGTATTCGCTATATAGGGTACTGGAATCGTCCAAAGCACAATCTTTAAAAACCAAGCCTTTTGCTCTAAGCGATTCGTCTTATAGAAATAAAGTCCAACGAGAGCAATCAATAATAACCACACTCCGGCTGTCAACATAATCCGGAAACTCCAGAACAAAGACGTTACCGGTGGAACATAGTTTCCTGGCCCATATTGCTTGACTGCAGCGGCCTGAAGCTCATGAATTCCCTTAACTTCCCCTGTAAAGCTATTATAGGAAAGGAAGCTTAACAGGGCTGGTATTTTAAGTTCAGAATTATTTTTCTGTCCTTGCTCATCAATAGAGGCATATAACAATAATCCAGCAGGATTTTCCGTCTCCCAATGCGCTTCCGCCGCAGCCATTTTCATAGGCTGTGCTTGAACAAGATGCATTCCTTGTAGGTGCCCCACTCCCGCAACTCCGAAAGCACTGATTAACCCAAAAATGACTGCTATATGGAACGAACGCCGAAAAACGTCCAGATGATTCTTTTTCAATAAATGGAAAGCACTAATTCCCATGACAAAGAACGCTGCGGTCACAAATCCACTGAGTACAGTGTGAGGAAACTGATAAAAGACATGAGGATTAGTGATTAAGGCTAGGAAGTCGGTCATCTCTGCCCGGCCATTTCGTAAAATATACCCAACTGGTTCTTGCATAAAGGAGTTGGCAATTAAAATCCAAAGTGCGGACAAGTTAGAGGAAATAGCCACAAGCCAAATACTAAGTAAGTGTACTTTTTTGGGCAATCTATCCCAGCCAAAAACCCAGACTCCTAAGAACGTAGACTCTAGAAAAAATGCAACTAAGGCCTCAACTGCTAAAGGTGCTCCAAAGATATCACCGACAAACCTAGAATACTCAGACCAATTCATTCCGAACTGAAATTCTTGGACTATTCCGGTCACAACACCTAGTGCAAAATTAATAAGGAATAATTTCCCCCAAAACTTTGTCATTTTCTTGTACGTTTCATTTCCAGTTCGCACATACCATGTCTCCATCATCGCCACTAGTACTCCTAACCCTAGTGTCAGTGGCACGAACAAGAAATGATAAGATGTAACTACCGCAAATTGTAATCTGGACAAGATGAGTTCAGTCATCCTTACACCTCCAATTTATTAATTTGCCTGCAAGATTATTTAATGTATTGATCAGACATATCCATATCCCTCTCTTCCTCTTCCAGAATCTTGTTTTCCCTTAATTATGTATAAGTTCATATCTTATTTATCATTATACTAATTATTAATAAGATGGTCAATAAAAATATTTCCTTTGCTATCATTAACTGCATCGTTTAAGTTAACCATCTTTAGTTTTTTTGCTCTTCAAGATCTTTGTAACTTAACTGGTGTCTGTATAAATTAAAAAACTCTTCCTTTCGGAAGAGCTTTTTAATACCAAG
>NZ_MLBF01000062.1 GCF_001936615.1 Desulfosporosinus metallidurans | reverse complement strand
TGAGCTCATATGCAGTAGCATGAGAACTGTTATATTTATTCCACAATTCCCGGAAGTTTGTGTGTACCCATTGCCTTTTATGGAAAGAGTTGCCCCTTGCAGGAAAAAAATAGGCCCTGTGAGGGTACTGCTTCCGTATTGATGCATCATATTTTTTCAAAAGTTTAAGCATGGAATCGTGCAGCACTACATAATGCTGGGCATGCCCTTTGGAATAATGGATGTCCAGTATCCCATGGCACAAGTCGACATCCTCAACCCTCAGCATTCTTGCCTCATTGGTTCGTATTCCACTACTGTAAAGAAGACGGAAGAATACAGGAACGGTTATCTTCCTGGAACGCTGCTCGGGAGTGCAGGATACGGAAGGCAAGCAGTCACAGGCGCAAAAAAAATTTTCCAGTTCAACGTCTGTAAATGAATGGGGAATATACGTGCGTCGCTCGATCCTTGGAATGTCAGGCTCCATAACATCTGTTTTTCCGCGTTTTCTCAAATAGTTTATAAAACTGGCAACAACATAGATTCTTGATCTGCACGAATTGTTGGTTTCCATGTCGCGTTTATAGCACCATCCATCCACCATTTCTTGTGACAGAAGAGCAGCTTCCGGATATTGTTTCTTGCAATACCGGTCAAAAAGCACGAGGTTTGGTTCATATGAAGCTTCGTTCCAATGGTCAGACGCTTTCTGGTAGAAAACATATGCCTCCATGAGCGGAGCAAGAAACGAAGTGAATTTATTCATGAGAGAACACCTCCTTCGGCACAGGAAAACGATCTATGTTGATGGAGCATTCCTTCAGATGAAGAAAATCTGCACTTAGATAGGCCTCAAGGGAATCCGGTGAAGTATGGCCAAGTGTCCTGCTGATGACAGGCTGAGGGATTCCATTTCCCAAAAGGGCTGTGGCAAGGTGATGGCGAAAGATATGGAATCCTTTCCGGTCACCTTTTGACTGTCGAATGCCTGCAGCTTTCATAATCCGGACTGCCACGTTGCCAATGCTTCTACTTTTCAGTCGGACATATGGTTTATTTTGTGAAACAAAAAGATACCTGCTTTCTGTGTAGGGACGTTCAGATGTCAGATAGTCATATATGGCATTACCAACAATTGCTGTTAAAGGAAGTTCAAGAGGGAACTCCGTTTTCTGCTGTCTGATATAGATAATATCCCTGTCCCAGTCAACGGAGTCAAGGGTCATTCCCGCCATATCGCAGCCACGAAGTCCTGTGTAAAGTGCAAGTATCCCGATGGCTTTATCACAGAGCGTAAGAGAATTTTCACCATTAGCCAGTGACTCTTTGAGTTTTTGGATTTCTTCTGATGTTAGATACGGTATATTTTTTCTGGTCTCCCTTAAGGCGGGAAGAAAAGCCAGAATCCGATAACAAGCTTCTGGATGGCATGGAATGCACGCCTTCAATACTGCAGCAACGTTTTTCTTGTAAGAACAGCTCCTTAGCAGTGTTTCATCCGAAGACATGAATATGGAAAGCACATCTTCTTCTGTAATTTTAACCAGGCTATCTATTCCTTTTTGCTGGAGGGATAAGAAAAATGTGGATGCATTATGAGATTCTGTATAAATGGTGGAAACTTTCTTACCGCGTTTCTTTTCTGTTTCACAGTAATAGTCAATGACGGATTTGAATTCTGGTGACAACAACGGATAAGCACCTCTTTGGAAAAGCTCATGTCTGCGTCTTCCATCCGGATATCTGCCATTGATGTCAAACTGCTCAATGACTCCGATGAGAGTCCGCTTATTGCGTAGATAATCAGGGGATTGTGATGTTTTGGTGTATTCCAGATAGACATCTCTATAGCATGACCATTCCTTTGAATCCACAGCTGACAGGATTTTTTCAATCTCTCTTCTGAACCTGTCAACGTATATTTTTGAGTAACCGCTGGTTTTCATGTGGGAAATGAGCTTGGGATAATTATTCCCGAGGTTTTGTACATTCATTTGTATGCCCTCCTGTTCATTTGATAAGAGGAGCATACGGCAAAAGAAAAAAATCCAAACCTTTTTTCATCAAAGCCCTTAAATATTAGGCGTATTTGAAAAAGGTTTGGATTTTATTTAGGTTTGGATAACGAAAATCATATATTCTTGGAGTTGATCCATGAAACGAAGTAATGCCGGCTATCTTCCAACACCTCCAAAAATGTCTCTGCAACCAGTTTTCAGGATATATGTCCCCGTTTGGGTTCTTGAAGAAATATTCCCTGTCCTTATAAGCAAGATTGGTTAACGAATGATACTTTCGGCATAGTTCCAGCATGCCAGGCGCAACCGGAACAGTACGATCTTTATGCCGTTTTGTTTCTTTGATATGTAGTATACCTGCATCAAGGTCAAATTCACTACAGTGCAGATGTCTAGCCTCACTGGGTCTGAGTCCACAGCAATACAGCAGGCGGAACATGACAGGAACGACCAGATGCCGGTAAGGAGAACGTTTATCCTCTGGAATCCTATCGGATGCACGGAAGAAAGCAGTCAGTTCTTCATCAGTGTAGATATATGGTACAAAGGGTTTCCTTCGTCCAAACATTTCCAATGGTGCCACATAGGCGTTATCACCGACTGAATTCAGGTATCTCGCGAATTCGCGGAGGGCTATGATTTTCCTTATTACCGATTCTGGTTTCTGGTTCTGCTTTTTCCGCCCCCAGTCCATGACGATTTCCTTGGTCAGAACGGACGCATCGGGGTAATTCTCCATGCAGAAACGGTCAAAGTTTAAAAGATAACCGACATAGCTGTTGTCTGCGTACCCAAGCGATTTTTTAAACTGTATCATGTCCTGCATCTGTCCAGCGAATCGGCTTTCAAAAGAGGGATTCATACCAGTTCCCTCCTTTCAGTCCCAAGGTCTTGGATATCAAGAGTACATTCAGACAGCATTGATGTAGCAAGGGAAAGATATCGCTTTGTCGAATCGAGGCTTCGGTGACCTAAAATCTGCGATATAGTTGGAAGCGGAATCTCTGATTCCAGCATCCATGTACCTATGGAACGTCTCAAGGCATGAAATGTTTTCCCGTCTCCCGGAAGATGGGTGATGTCCGCCTTTTTCATATATTTAGCCAGTATACTTGAAGTAACGGCCGTATCAACAAGCTTCCTGTAAGGTGGTTCTACACGAAGGAAAACATAGGGTACATCTGTATCCGGGCGGCCTTGAAGTATATAGTCTGCCATGGCTTTGCCTGTATCAGAGCCGAATGGGAGGGACAGTGCTTCTCCAGTTTTCTTTTGGATGATATGCATTTCATTATGTTTCCAGTCAATGTCCGTCAACTTCAGGCCCAGGATATCTGAACACCGAAGTCCTGTTTGTGATGCCAGATAGATAATAGCATAGTCTCTTTTTCCTTGTGGCGTATACGTATTGATCTGTTCCAGCATAGCCTTAACTTCTTCCTTACTAAAGCATGGAAGAACCTTTTTTCGGGGCGTTGCTACTTTAAATTGTATCATTTCCGGAGTAAGTGACGTTAGCCCTTCTATATTAAGGAAGTGTACAAATTTCTTGACAGAATCCATAACGTTGGGCATGCTTCCCCTGTGGGTAGGTTGGGTAGCTATAAGAAAATCCCTAATTGTCTGTAATGACATTTCCGTGAAATCCTTGTGACCGATTTCTTCCAAAAACTTAAGGAAGTGTCTGACATTAGCCCGAATATAGCGAATTCCGCTCATCTGGTGCCTGCCAAGGAACACTTCATAACTAGATGAAATGTCAGAAAAATATCCATTCACCTTAATGCTAGAACCTTTTGGCAGAGTATCCCAAGTTAGTTTTCCTATATTGGCATAACGCGCCAGAACTTTGGAGGCACGCTCCAGACGCTTAAACTGGAATAAAGACAATTCATTCCGCAACAGTTTTTCATTCATATTTTCGAGAAAAACATCTAACGTATTCTCAGTAAAGGAATACTTCTTATGATTCTCAAAGAATTCACAGATAGATGACAGCCCGGATTTATAGTAGGTTATGGTTCGCCGGTGCAATTGTAGAATTTCCATTTCTTTTAGGATATCATTTACAAGTAGTGTTAGTTCGATTTTCTTCATGAAATCACCTCATAATAATTAGTCAGGAATTGTCCTGCATTATAATTATTTGTGATATCCGATGAAAATGCGACAAAAACTTAAGCCTAATTATTCCGACTTTTATAAAAGCATTTCTCAGAATTTCTATGATATTGAACATGTTCTTATAGAAATCGGGATAAAAAGTTTATCGGGATAATGAGGATGGAACGAGAGATTTTGTCCCCAAGTATGGAGGACAGAGGTGGCACCAATCGACGCACCGAGGAATTTAGGGTCTTTAGCAAGTTCCATCAACGTATGTCCCGCTGACTTAATGAGGAGGGAATAAAGAAGTTTCTGATTTTGTAAAACAAGGGTGTTAAGTTCTTGATATCCATAGACGGTACGAAACGAATTCGTTTCGTTACAGTACCCGCATGGCAGACCCCCAATGCTATTGATGAACTTGTAAACGATTATCGACGGGATCGGGAACTCGGTACCATTAATGAATTAATACTCATCGCTGCCTTTACCCTGGATTTTCTCTGTATTCATCCATTCTCGGACGTTTTGGTCGTATTGCAAGACTGCTGACATTGCTTCTGCTATATCAGACCGGATACGAAGTTGGTCGCTACGTTAGTCTAGAAAAAGTCATTGAAGAGACTAAGGAACAATATTATGAGACTCTAGAACAGTCTTCTGTAGGATGGCATGAAGGCGAACATAATCTCCTTCCCTGGATCGACTACTTCCTTGTAATGCTGTTAAAATCCTACCAACGATTTGAGGAACGAGTGGGTCAAACATCAGACTCAACACGCCAAAAGGGATGGAAAGCAAAGAAGGTTCAGGACGTTATTAACCATATGATCGCAGACTTCACTATTAATGACATTCAAGAACGTTGTCCAGGAATTAGCCGGCCAACGATCCAGCGGATACTCAATGAGCTTGGGCAAGACAATTTAATCGAATGCATTAGTCGCGGCAGGAATGCGCGATGGAAAAAACGTTAGGCCGGCCATCCGACTCCGACTTGTCATAGTACTCATTCTCGGACTCAAATTTAAAAATGTTTTGTCTCTTTTATATATTTAAAAAATGTATTTCCTTTTATCACAATAACCGTTCCGGATGTACCGGACCGGTTATTTTTCGCACAATGGACCTTATCTAATTTAAGATGTAGGAAAGGAGAGCCCGTCAAAGCTCCCCTTTTATATTGTTTTAAATGTACGGATAACTTCTTGTAAGTTAGTGGCTGTATTTCTCCAAGAAGCCCATCTGCCATTCTAAACTTTATTATATCCAGGTGCTGAGTCTGTAAGCTGGTAGGTTTTGTCTATTGACCTCCGTATAATAAACCAAATCCTGGGCAAGATATCTGTGTCTTCAATTTGCACTCGCTCTCATCGTTCAAAACGGTGGGGGCCTTTTCTGTTTTACATATTCCGACAAAACATTACCTTTTATACGGTTGATGTTACAGCCTCTTTCATACTAAAATATCCAAGTGTGCAATTTTAGTATGAAAGAGGCTGCTCTAAGTTGAAACTAACGATCTTCGAACAAATAGAAGAACTAAGACTACAAATGCAAAAAATTGCTTCCGATAAAGATCTTACGGACACGAGAGTGGTTGGGGTTAGCGAAGAACTTGACGCATTAATTAACGAGTTTTACTCTAGGGAAGGAAAGAAACAATGATCATGATTTAATCTAGTTCATTTAATAGTTCGGATTCAACCAAAACCTTACAAACTCCATAAGCCGTTTCCCTTCAGCTGTAAGTACTTTTCCCTTACCATGACATTCCTTACAAATGAAAAAGATCGGTTCGTCGGGTTGATCCGGAGCCGTTTTTCCAACAAGGCTTATTTTCTCTTTAGTCTCCAAAATTTGAACCGAATCCTTAAGATCGCTGCGTGTGGCCCAGATAGGATACCATGCTGGGTTTTCGATTCTGCCGAGGCCACAACACTTTGGGCATTGTTTATCAAGAACATCAAGGTCAATCATAGTTAACCTCCGTTCAACAATTCTTGTTAATGGATTCTATTAAGGAAAATGACAGATGAGAAGTATTTTTTTCTAGATAACTCACATGATAAACAGGATCTGAGGGCAAGATACCTTTGAAAGATTCTCTTCTTCGCTTCGCCCTCATTGAAACGGTGGGAACCTTTCTTTGTGCCCTAATGGTATCTGCATAAGATGTAGTGGAGTAGGTGCAGGCTAAACGTTGAGGTGAGAGCGTTATGCCTATCGATAGTGTGTGGAAGGATCTAATCAAACCAACAATAATCACATTCATTATTGCATGCGCAATCCCAGCTGGAATCGCAGGTGCATATTATTTGTATCAAACTTATTTTTAGATCGCCCCCGGCACATATGTCGGGGTTTTGCTTTGTACTAGCACCAAGAAATCCTCTTTGGCATAATTTGGAGTGTTTCCAAAAAGGAGGGGATTTCTAACAATGCATCATCATGTTCGCAAAGGTGAAACCCTGCATCATATAGCTAGACATTATGGGATTTTGGTATAGCTAAGTACTAAGGCAGTTGATGAAACCGCCTTATCTTTTTACTAATTTAGCATAGTGATTGAATTCAGGGCATCCCATCCTTTAACTCCCGTTTCCAGTCCTCACTTTTCGGCTCTCATCGGAAACGGTGGGCTCTTTTATTTCCTGCTTTTCGCATTCCTGTTCATTTTGGATACAGACTCAAACCAACGCTCGTTCAACTCAACTATGCAAAAACTTAGTCCTTGACGGCTGGGATAGGTATGGCACATTAATACAAACGCTCATTTAATTCGGCGTATTTACCCAAGGTTGGGATGAAGAAAAGATCTATATGACGGCTGACGAGATGACGGAGAAATTGAGGAAGAGAATGCTTAATTCGACTTATACTCAAATTTCATCGTGCGCAGGGGCATTGGAAATTGTCAAAGCACTATGAATGAGAAGGGCATCATATTATTAACAATAGCACCAGCGTTATCAATAATGATAGAATGCTGGTGCTTTACTTAACCTTCATTATCGGTGCTCAATCGTAGGTGTATGAGAATCTCGTCCTCGATATATCGTGCGTCTAACTCAACAAACGAATTGGTTGCAGTACCCCTAGAAGGTTGGTTCTTGAATTGGGAGGTTAACAAAGGACGGAATAACACCAGTTCCAAGTGACGTGGCACAATTAGGACATTTGTTTAATGGTGCGAATCGGGAAAGGGGTAAACTGAAGGTGTATTATTTCCTACTTCTAAATATTTCTCCTGTACAGCAAATATTTAATGAGTCACACAGAGCCAGAACGTTTGGATAACGTGCTGGCTCTGTGTCTGATTAATGTTGTATTAATTCTTTACGGTCAGCCGTTTCTGGGATTCTTTCTAACCAACCGCCTTCAATCATTAATTCTGCCCCATCCTTGGTTAATGCTAGAATCTCAGTAACGAAATCACGGTACATTGATACTAAATCTATTCTGGCGGTACTTGTCAAGGCAGTTCCGTATCCAGAAATAATAAACGCTAGAACTGCGGTGGCATGGGTCAATATTAACTTATCACTACAAGGAGACTCTTTAGAGTCAGTAACTAATATTTCAGAGATTGCTGGTTGAGGTATATCCTCGTCCGCTAAAGAAGAACCAAGAACTTTTAGATGTTTATCTGAAATTTGTTTGGCCTTAGATATAAAGTTCCTAACCTTTTCAGACTTAACGACTTGACTATATCCTAAATTTAATGTACTCAGTAACTGTTTAGTTTCCATCATTGAAAATATATGACTAATTTCTAGTGCATTTAAAGGTCTCTTCTCTCCAATAAACGGGATAATCGAGCCAAAATAACTTTTATCATGTATATAATCCACCCTGTCAGGAATCACAATGCTAGGGTACTTTATTAATAGCCCTTTTGCTAAAAGTACCTCAGTGGCTTTTTGGTGTATCTCAAGAGAAGTATTTATACATTCGTGGAAATAATTACGAAAGTCTGTGCGAGAAGAAACAGTTAATGCGTTGCAGTAATTTATCGAAACAAACTTGTGCATAAGTCTAGTGTATAATAGTGTAAAGGATTCAGAAAATAACTGTTTCGCATTGCTATCAACGTCCTTATCACCGAAAGCATCTGGGATAGGATGATTAATCGAATTAAAGATGTCCTCCATAGATTTTACCCGTTGGGTTGAAACATCAAGTGCCAGTTGCAAAATAGGGCGAATATCGGGGTCTTTAGATTTAGCAACATAGCTTTTAAGAAAGCACACGGACATACTTTCTGCATAGTAACTTGACCAAAGATTTCCAACTTCAGAAGACATTGGCATAATGTCAGATAAGTTGTGTTGGACAGTTCCAAAGGGAACTTGTTCTACTTGACCTTGATTAGTTTCTTGCATATTGTTCATATATTCCACCCTCCATATTCTGCCTAGTTTCAGAATTATATTTCCCCAAAATAGGCGTTAAAATGCCTTAAATTAGATGGATGGAATATATAGACATTAATTATTCTTTCTGCAAAGAAAAGTCTGGATGACAAACAAATAATTCTCTAGATTACTAACTAAATCACGTTCGCTAAAGACCCAAATCCCGAAGGTACATGTTTCCCGCACCTTCGACCCTTCTATCACTCGATGCCCCCTTCAGAGCAATCGGGCCTTGCCAGGGGTCCTTCGGCCCCCAGCAACTTGTTAAAAACTTTACAGCTACTGAATAGTTCAGTCGGTTAATCCTTAGAATGTGGAAAATCGGCTTTTTGAGGTTTTCGCTTGTTTTTATCGGGGAGCTCAGAGAGTATTCAATTGGTAGGGGATACTTGAAATGTATGTATGACACTCCCCCTCCCAATGGGGGAAAATCAAACGACCGCGTATTTCTCTGAAGCTCGCTGCCGCCTCCAGCAAAGGGTAATACTAACGACTGTTCAAACGAGAGTCTCAATCTGGTATAGGGAAGACGAAAAGTAAGCAACTTTTTCTAACGTTCATTTATCAAACAGGTACGCGCGTACCATCAAGAATGAAGTTCATGGAAAAATGCATAACACTCCAGCCGTTTGTTAAGGGCAGGCGGCAAATGCCAACTTCTCGGAAATCCTGAAGTATGTTCCAGAACTGTTTCTCGGTAGGAAAGAACGACGAAATCCATCAATATGTCGAACTAACAATTCCGCTTGGGCAAATGGAGTTGTAGATTATCCCTCATGGCCTTTGCTGATTCCGGGTTATCGGCGGGCCTTGGAGTGCAGATAGATGAGTCGGTTGGAATACGGTAAGGTCCTTACTATTATACAGTAGAGGCCTTTTTATTTTTATGAGACAGGTTTCCCCTTATTTTGCAAGGAAGTTATGAGATGATTAGGTCATCTTGAGTTAATAATGGTGTTTTCTTGAGTATTGGTCATATATTGGCGCGTCATTATTTGGTTGGAAGCCCTAGAGGTACGAATCACATCTTGTTAATTGGAGGATAACTTCTATTTGAGTGGTAGCCATTTTGTCTAATTGGAAGTTGGAGTTGAAGATGAATGATGAGGATTTCATAGAAAAGGCTGAACTATAAAAAGAAAAATTCACGAACTACGTGGAAATACTTCAAGATTGAGGTATTCCTAACGCGGTTCGTAAATATACAATGGTTTAAGGAAATTCAAAGTCTTTGAGCTGGCCAGCATGGTGTCAGCGTTACTGTCATTTATATAACTATTCCTTTTATATCGTATGGTGCAAGAAGGAGTCAGAATCAGGGAATGTCATTTCAACCATACTTTTTGATTCATGTGGCTCTGGATTATTCCGACGAGCATTTACCAGTGTCTCATTAGGTGAACTAGGATTTGCTTCGAAGACGGAAGGGTCTGCTAAAGTTACGATAGCTTGAGCCGTGGTTGCACCAAAGACTATATTCATAAGGAAAGCATAATAAAATGTAACTGATTTTCGTGCCTTAAGTGTGAACCATTTTTGCCGTTGTCCAAATTCATATAAGGTTAACCAACTAAGCATGCCGATGAAAGAACCTTTAAGGAGATGATGGTCTTTTCCAGTTTTTTTCATAAACCAAGTTATTATGCCACCAATTCCTGAACCTGCTAACATATGCATAACTTGGCCAATGAAAAAGTTTTCTCTACGATGCATTCTTATTGGCGTAAATATCATCGAGCCTGCTAAATGTCCATAAAGCATTTCATGTTTACCTTTTCGCCATGCAGTTAAGTCAATAATATCCATCGCGAATGTTCCGATTAAACCACTAGTTAATCCTAAAACTGTAGAGTCTTTAATACTAGGAATTCTTCGAAACAGATTTAATATCATTTGAGTTGCATTAATTAATTGCATACTTTTTCCTCCAATTGATAAGAATTACGTACCAAAGTATTATTACACTTTTTCGTATTAATATAGATGGTAAATACTAACTAATAACACAACGTTATTAAATCATAAATTGCCTCTACTTCACATTATCCTTAGCAAATTATAGTGAAGAAACTTTCTGATGTCCTGTTCACCCAGCTCAGTGGCAGGTTTATCAAAGTACTCCTGAAAGATTTTAGCTTTGGTATAGTACTCATCTTGGGTATTCTTGCTTAACCCCCTGAGTTCTACATCAAATTTCAGCTTTTCCAAAACCTCTTCTTTGGTCATAATAGAACATCTCCTTTAAAATCAAATTTAACTTTATTATAAAGGAGAGTATTAAAAAATGAACTGATTATTACAATATCAGTTCAGCTCAGGCATCTAAACTATGGAAACCACCGCGCAGCGGTTTAGTGCTATCCATATTTGGGAAATGGACAGTTTGTAGATAGGAAGATAAAAGGGAATATGGAGAATCAATAAAAATCCTAATGCCCCCCATCGAAGTCCTAACCTGGTTCGAGAACGTCACGCCCCATCCGATAAGGCTTAAGATCGCCGACAAAGAACCAAGATCGAACATGTGATGTCGATGACCGAAGAGAAGATCACCGGCAATAGGATGCTGTGCTTCAGATGCCAGAGCGAGATCGATGGAGAGCTGAAGCCGTTTGAGATCAAGTTTGAGCTGGAGGTACCTGTAAGTGGTTTTTGTATAAGATGTAGGGATCCTCGATTTCAATTTACAGGTTAACAAAATATGCAATTGTACTTGCACGGTGGAATTTTGTCCCCGCATACTCTGGTGTATACTCAATTTAAAGTGGATATTGTCAAATGCATCTCACAAAATAATCATTGTTTAGTAAATATAAGAAAACGTCCTCCTACGCCTGATAACGCAGGAGGGTATCAATGCATAAAAAATTTCTCACCCTACTAAAACCAACACTTGGCTTTACAATTCTCTAAATTAGAAGAAACGGCGTCGATTGAACATAAACGGTCTAAACTCAAATCTTTCAAATGGTTCGAATCTCTCGAACCTTTCGAATCGATCATCAAAAAAGGGGAAAAAAGGAAATCTCCCAAAACCAGAACGATCGAACATTGGCATATCTTAACTGTCTCCTTTCGTTATAGAAGCGCGATTTTATAAATCGTTATTAAAAGATAACACCCAATGCTATAAGGATTAAGATAGCTATAGCGATGATCCCTACTCCTGTTCCCATTCCCATTCCCATTCCCATTCCACCATAACCGTACATTAATATTTCCTCCTTTCTAAATTAGAATACGATTCCCAGTGCGATAAGCAGAAGAATAATTACGACAACAATTGCGATTCCTTCTCCAAAACGGTTTTTGTCGCGACGACAATCATCTACATCAACACCACCGAATGCCATTTGCATTTCCTCCTTTGCTAAGAGATAGTATATAATATGCACAAGCTGGGGTATGTGGAACAATATGGTAATAAACTTGGTTTGATGATGGGTAATATCTAGTTTTTACCCCATCTCATGTCAAGTTTGAGTTGGGTACGTGCGAATATTTTTATTTAAGACGTAGAAAAGGGGAGCCCATTAAGCTCGCCTTTATACAAATGGAAAGGATTAACTTCTTGTAAGTTGGGGGCAATATTTCTTCAAGAAGCTCATCTGCCATCCTAATTCTAGTATATCTAGGTACCGAGTCTGTAAGCTGGTAGGTTTTGCCTATTAACCTCAGCATAGTAAACCAAATCCTGGGCAAGATATCTCTCGATAAAATCTCTCGTCCTACTCATTTTGCTCCTCATCGGAAACGGTGAGGGCCTTTTTTTGTGCCCAAATGGTTTTTGAAAACGATTCAAGGCATTGAAGCGATGCATATGATCAAAAAGAGGCAGGTCAAATTGAAAGATTTGTCTGTCCCTAATAATGTTCAACTCTTCCAGCAGTTATTCGGTTTGATGATAGTAATCAATTTGTGACACAAGAGTTTTGTATTTATTCATTGCTTGCGCCACAACCTAAGAAGTTATTCAAATTGGCCATTACCACAAGGGTTATATTACGCTTGTTTATTATGGATTACCGATACTCCAGACTGTGATGTCTAAGTAATAGGATTGGGTCTGTATTGCACAAACGCTCAGGTTCTAACATCGTGGCTACATAATAACCTATAACTAGGAATATAAAAGAATATGAATTATAACTAAACAAACAAAGTGGAAGTTATGGGGGAGGGTCTAGTTCATATGCAATCTATTATAGTGCCAACGGGGCAACACCAGTTACCAATGTTACCTTATGCGTTTAATGCTCTTGAGCCTGTAATCAGTTCTAGATTATTACAAATTCACCATGACCAACATCATAAGGCCTATGTGGAAGGTTTAAATAAAGCTGAGCTCAAACTGAGCGAGGCAAGGCAAAAACGGGATTTTGCCTTAATCAAACATTGGGAGAGGGAACTGGCTTTTCACGGTTCAGGGCATATTTTGCATAGTATTTATTGGACATCGATGGCTCCCATCGGAAACAGGTGGGAGACCCCCGGGGCTCAAACTATAATGCATATAATGCGCTATTTTGGTAGTCTGGCTGTTTTTTGGGAACAGTTTAATACTGCCGCAATAAATGTAGAAGCGTCCGGATGGGTCTTGCTAGTATGGCAACCGGCCTGGGGAAGGTTAGAAATGCTAACCATTGAAAAACATCAGAATTTATATCAAGCGGGTAGTATCCCCATACTTGTCATGGATGTATGGGAGCATGCTTACTACCTTGATTATCAGAATAAACGCAAAGATTACGTAACAGCCTGGGGGCGATTGGTTAACTGGTACGAAGTTGAAAGACGGTTAATTATGGCCATGCAGGCACAGATGCCTTTGGACTTAGGCCCTTAATGTATCTATGATGCAACTCGTCTCGAACGTCTTAATCGAGAGGATATCAATAATTAAAAGAAGCCCTGGAAGCCTGTAACAGTAGGCATTCCAGGGCTTCTTGAATGTTACAGACCCCGGCAATGCCGGAGACAAAACATTTTTCCGATTGCTCTAACAGACTATCTTTGAATTAGCCTGTCGTAATCCTAGTCCCCAGAGCGCCAAGAAGATGAGAGAATTGGCTAAGATGAATGCGTCTCGCATAAGGTCATCCTTTCAGCGAAATTCTCATTAGTTATCGGCCAGAGTTTTAGTTATTCGTATTGATCGTTCGAGAACAACGCCCTAGCTACAGAAGGTGCGATTCCGATTAACATTAAGATGATAATTAATTTCTTTTGCATCTCTTTCTTAAAATATTAGCTAACACTGGTTTTCTAGATGAAAGTGGAGATTCCTTCCATATGACATTCTTAATGGTTTTACGACTTACTTGAAAGCCAAATTTGGCGACAGAAATTTCCAACCTCAGTTGATCACGTTCGTAGTCTTTCTAACATGTTATTTGAGGGCACAGGATTTTATATAGACAAATTCAATTGTACGTATGGTGATGGCATACTTCCATTAATTTTGTAACAAAGCGATTCGCTGGTCCAGGAACGGTGGGTATACGGTCCATGTATAAAGTAGCTTTTACAGGGTGGCTTCCTTTAGTTTTGCCAAAAAAGGTATGGGCGTACCACAAAACGAAGGTGAGAGGAAGGATGAATACATCCGTAACAACCTATGTACCAACCGGTGAGAAATGTCACAACTATAAGTATCCAAAATGCTTAATCCGCAACGCCAAAACATCACCGAGCCTGAACGCTGAAACATGTTTGTATTTAAAGAGAAAGGAAGGCTATTGATATGATCAAAGACTTTCAAAAGGACAATAACATCATCGGTTTTTTCGCTGTGAAAGAGATTACTGAAAAGGAAACCAAGGAATTTAAAAAGTGCCTCGATCTCACCCTGCTTGATGCCAGCGGCCAGATCAACGCCAAAGTTTGGGATATTGCGGAGGTTCTTATGGGGGAGCACCCCAAAAAGGGAGACATCGTAAAAGTCGATGCCGCAACTCAAGAGTATAAAGGAACATTACAACTCAAAGTCTACAAACTGCGCAAAGCTAATGAAACCGATCAGTACGAAGCTCAAACGATCATTCCATCAGCCCCAACACCACCAGACAGGATGTGGGCTATCCTCATTCGTTTCAGCGAAGCCATTGCCAACGACAAGCTCAAAGTGGCTGTCAAAACTGTCATTCAACAGCACAAGAGCAGACTTATGTACTACCCAGCCGCAAAATCCTTTCATCACTCATATCAGGGCGGCTTACTTCAACACATCACGACCATGCTCCTTGCCGCTGAGAAACTAACGATCGTTTATCCATGCAATACGGACCTACTCTATGCAGGAATCATCTTACATGACATCGGCAAGGTTTATGAACTGATGACTGAATGAAACAGGCTTGGGCACCGAATACACCTTAGAGGGAGAACTGTTGGGGCATATTGCGATTGGGCTGCGCGTCATCGAGTACATGGAAGGACTCGACGTAGAAAAGAAACTCCTTTTACAGCACATTATTCTCTCGCATCACCAAACGCCAGAATGGGGCAGCCCGAAACGACCTATGATAAAAGAAGCCGAACTCCTGCATCATTTGGACATGATCGACTCGCGCATGTACGACTTCGAGAAAGCGGCAGCGCAGACGGAAGCGGGGACACTTTCTGCAAGGGTTCATACTCTGGAACGGAAAGTATATCGACCAATTATAGATTAATTCACTGACAACCGTTCTATCTCTCGTTTATTCAAGTAAAACGAAGAAAAACCAAAAAACTTCAGAAAATCGGAAAAAGTCTCTTCACTAAGTTTTGGGGTCATGGTACGCTGATATCAGCAAAGAGAACGGGTTTTGGCTCACCTCCTTTTCCCAGTCCTGAAGCCGGACCATCTACCCTGTCATTCGTGATTGCGTAGGAACGTTAGGTCTGATCTGTGCCGTTTAGACCTCCTTTTTGGCGCGGAGTGTAAAGCCTCTTCTAGTAAGAGGCTTATTTTTTTTGCCTTAAAGTAGATAACAACAAATGAAACAAAGAAAGAAGGGAAATGCATGAAAAAGGATACGCAAAAGCTAAGAGCTCTATTAGAAATTTCTAACGTCCCCGAAGGACTAATTCGAGAACTGGAAGCAAAACCCGTAACCTATCAAACTCCGTTCATCGAAACAATTGAACAAATCATGCGAAACGAAGTCCTTAATCTCACGGGTTTCATGGAAATGCGAGAAAATCTCAAGGAAAAAGTAAAATGTTAGGTTGGTTGTTGAACCGACCAAAAAGCAAGAACCGTTACAGGTAGTTAATTTAACATCAAATAAGAACAGAAAGGGGAATTTTCATGTTTAGACCTATTTATGAACCAAGAACAAGAGCGAAGGAATACAGCGATTTAGCCATAAATATCTATAATGGCTGTAATCATGGGTGCTGGTATTGCTACGCTCGCAAAATCCACGATAGATACAAGCCTACTGAAAACTTTGCAGACGTAAAACCGAGGGAGGGGATCGTCGAAGCGGTAACGAGGCAGTTGTCTGGTGGCAAATATAAAGACAAGAAGATAATGCTTTGCTTCACCTGTGACCCATATCCCGCAAATATTGACACGATGCCAACCCGTGAAGTAATAATGGCACTTAAAGCCAGCGGCGCACACGTTCAAATACTTACCAAGGGTGGTGATAGAGCGAGGCGCGACTTCAACTTGCTAGATGCTAATGATAGTTTTGGAATAACTCTAACATGCTCGTCTGACGAAACTGCACAAGAGGAAGAACCGTTTGCAGCTTCACCTACCGAGAGAATACGAACATTGAAGGATGCGACTGCCGTCCTTACACTCGATCAAAAAGCTGAAACAATGAGCTTTACAGCCGATCCAAGTTCCTATTCATGGGAATTGTGTCAGGAGGCGACGCGGTTATTTGAAGTATTCAAGAACCATCACAATGGGCAAGCAGTCCGAAGTATGGTGCAAAGCATTCTCAAAACGCTTTCGCCTACGCCGGTTCGTCCATCAGGCGGTGTTTACTTCGTTCCAGCCGCTTATGACGAGGAATTGCAGAAGTTAACCAGCTTCTGTTCAGCGTTTCCGAAGGGCGAAGGGTTTAAGATTCAGGTCGTGAATTCGGCTGAATCGCTGAAGATGGTTGAAACGAAAGTTTCTGACCACCTGGAAAGTCTTTACGGCCAAAGCCAGCACGCGGCAGCCGACGGCTCCTTGTCGAAGTCAAAACTCGCAGAAATAATCGACGAAGCCAAGCGTGTTATCTCAGGTTACAAGAATTATGAAGGAATTTTAAGCCAGAAGAAAGATGAAATGGAAGCAAGAATTCTGCTTATCAGAGATAGCGTAACTATTCTGATGGAAAAGGCAGGTGACACCTGATATGAACACAGACCTAAAAACCTGTCCACATTCACCTGCACACAGAGTTTACGGTGGCAATCCAGAATATGTTTGTCCTGAGTGCGCCACTGAATGGATAGTAGCTAAAGCAAAGGGTAGTAGAGGACACTTCATCGTCCGCTACACTCACTTTAATTCGGATGGGACAGTTGTAAGTCGATGGAAAAAACCTCTGGATTATGGCGTCTTGGTATCGGTAAACAGACAGACGTTGGCAATCTGAATAAGCGAAAAGACAAATAAAGGGAGGTGTGCCCTCTTTATTGGGGGTGTAAAAGATGATCAACAAAATCAAAGAGATTGAAAGATTCCTAAATCTATGTATTTTGAACGAGAAGAAATGGTGCGAGGAATGCTCATCGCATTCATCGCACGTCAACACGTCTTGTTTGTTGGGGAGCCTGGAACAGCTAAATCGGGCTTAGTAGCAGACCTAACCAAGTGCGTAACTGGTACGAATTACTTTCAATGGCTCTTGACTCGGTTCAGCACGCCGGAGGAATTATTCGGGCCAGTGTCTCTAAAAGCTCTCGAACAGGATACCTACAAAAGGAACACGCGAAACAAGCTCCCCGAAGCTCATATAGGCTTTGTCGATAAAATCTTTAAGGCGAATTCAGCGATATTGAACGCGCTCCTTACGCTCGCAAACGAGCGTTTATTCTATAACAATGGAGGAATCGTTCAATCGCCATTGTTCTCCATCGTAGGGGCATCAAACGAATGGCCAGAAGAGGGAGAAGGGCTTGAGGCGTTGTTTGACCGCTTCATTCTGCGGTATGAAATCGACTATATCCAAGATGGCAATAGTTTTGATGCTATGTTACAAGGGGCATATCCGGCGCAAAGACCGACGATCACATTAGCAGAGCTGGAGCAACTTCAATTCCATTCTGAAATGATGGTCACGGTTCCACAAGACATCCTTGAGGTCCTTCGTGATATTCGGGATGCTTTGAGGCTGGAAGGAATACGCCCGTCAGATCGCCGTTTCAGGCAAGTGCTTTCACTACTAAAAGCGTCAGCAACACTGGATGGGCGCGACGTTGTGATTAGAAAAGACCTCATTATCTTGGTTCACTCGCTTTGGGTCACACCCGAAGCGAACGAACGGGATATAGTTCGGCGAACAGTTCAAGATCGGGTCCTTGATCCTGTGGAGAAAGAGATTGCGGATTTAACGGATATTATCCGTGATCTGGCTAGAAGCGTGGATTCATCTGACATGACTGATACGAAAGTTGTGCTGGAACATAGCCAAAAAATTAAATCACTCAAGATGCAGGTCGAGAACATTCCCAACGGAAATTCGTATCCCGAAGTCGGAAAACTACTAAGCATTTTGGATGAAAAAAGAAAATCGTTGGCAACAGCAGCCTTGGGCGTTTAATCTTCGGTTTGCGCATACTTCCTTTGTTTAATCTTTTCGAGCCGTACACACGCAGGTTCCTATGATAAGTCGGCATGGACGTTTTATGGCGGCCCGACTACATTTGTCAACCATTTACAGGTTGGCGTTTCGCCGTCTTCACCGAGCTTCATACCACGAATCACTTTCACTTTTATCGGGCATGTCGGAGTCTTAGCCTTTCTACGTAGCCAATCTTCTACGCATTCGGGGATTTCACCCAATGATTTGGAACCACAGTTCAATAGGTGTACACCTATTGAACTGTGGTTCCAACAAGTGTTCAAACTGCTTTTTGTCGTAGCCATCCGCATTGAGACAACTATGATAAAAACGTTTTTTCGCTGTGTTATCAAGTGGTATTGACATCGCTATTCCTCCTTTTTAATGTTTAGCGGCGAGACATATGCCCCGCCGCTGTTCCTTTTCGTTGCTTTGTTACTCACCAAATGGTGAGTTGGGAAACGGTTGAGGTAATGCCCATTACCAAAACTGACGCTCTTCGACAATGGAAGCGTGCCTCGTCCTCCAATCATGGACAAAGGCTGAACCACGGGTCACAGCAGGCGGCTAAAGACGTATGCAAGGCTAGGAAACACGGAACAGCGGACCCCTTCAAGGCGGAATCCTTACAAGGATAATGAAACCCAACCCGTAGGAAATGACGGGTGCATGCAGGGCTCGTCAGCCCATAGTAGTGATGAAACAGGGCAATGTCTGTGGAGTGAAGGGGCATAGTCAAGCAACAAATGACATTATGACTGAACCTGACTGGGAAGCCGTTGTGCACTCCTGGTTATCCCACAAGAATCTTTCCGGAAGGAGGGATGCCTGTGGCTCAAAAATCAGTCTACTTGAATTTGAGAGATGAGACAGAGTTAAAATCCGTCCTCGATAACTTATACGCCACAACCAAAAAGGAATTGGAAAAAGGCAACACGCCGAAGTTCAAAGACCTATTGGAATTGGCCAAATCCGAAGTGCTTATCATTACTGCTATTCACAATATCAAATCAAACCACGGCAGTAAAACAGCAGGAACCGACGGCAAAATCATCACAGACATCTTAGAAAAACAGTACCTAGAAGTTATCCAGGGAGTCATCAACGGGCTGAGCCACTACAATCCCTACCTTCTTCTTAGGAGGCAATGGATTGATAAGCCAGGAAAAGCCGAAAAACGACCTCTTGGAATACCGGCCATATCTGATAGGATCATTCAGGAAAACCTGCGCATCATCATTGAACCCATAATGGAAGCTCAATTCTTTAAACACAGCTATGGCTTCCGACCAATGAGAGATGCACATATGGCTCTAGAACGTACTAAGAGAACCTGCCATACAACAGGATACCACTGGATAATCGAAGGCGACATCAAAGGGTGTTTCGATAACATTAATCATACCAAGCTCATTAGACAGCTCTGGCACATGGGCATACATGATAGGAGAATCCTCATGATTCTCAAGAAAATGCTCAAAGCAGGAGTTATGAATGAACTGGCGGTTACGGAACTCGGCACACCCCAGGGGGGGTATCGTTTCGCCGTTACTGGCAAATGTATATCTCCATAAGCTGGATAAGTGGATTGTGCGGGAATGGGAAGAAAAAGAAACCAAACTTCAATATCATCCAAACGCCAAATACAGAGCATTAAATAAGACCAATCTCAAACCTGCATACCTTGTGAGATACGCCGATGACTGTGCGCCACGAAGGCGCATTCAAGCGACAGGAACTGTCGCCTGAATAGCAGCTATGCTGCACAGATGATGAGGGTGGGCCCCTCGGAATCGCTATACAGGTAGAGATTCCAAACCACCTTAAGCTGCTGTAGTCAAAAGCTATGGTGGTGAGCGTTAAGGAAAAGGCGAGGCTTGACTTCGTCAGGTATGTGCTATGGAGACGAATACAAATGAACCGCTGATAACGTGTCGAAAGTGTAGGAACGTCATCAAAACCGGGAGGTAGTCGTTGGCCCGGGATAAGTCTGGAGGAAACCTGTTTACTGTCCAGTCGGTGACCGGCATGAAGGTGGCATGAACATAGCATAGGCTTCTGTGTGGAACGTGGGAACCTGCAATACGATGCTAAGAGAAAAATCCAAGTGGAAGACCCACAAGGATGAAAGTATCGATGCGTAATGCAGGGGCGGAATAACCCGTAGTAGTGATGAAGCTTCGTAATGGAAGTGAAGCGAAGGGGTTGTGTTATCCAGTTTTGAATAGCGGTCAACCACAAGGGAGGAACCAATGGACAAAACAAAGTCCTATGAAATCTCCAAGCATATAGTGCTGGAGGCATTCCAGAGAGTAAAAGCAAACAAGGGTGCTGCAGGAATAGATGATGAAAGCTTGGAAGCGTTCGAGGCAGACTTGAAAAACAACCTCTATAAGATTTGGAACCGAATGTCTTCCGGAAGCTATTTCCCTCCACCAGTTAAAGCAGTGGAAATTCCGAAGAAAACCGGGGGAACGCGTATACTTGGAGTGCCAACTGTGGCCGACAGGGTAGCGCAGATGGTGGCGAAAATATATTTTGAGCCATTGGTAGAGCCACATTTCCATCCCGATTCATACGGATATCGGCCGGGAAGGTCACCCGTTGATGCCCTGACCGTAACAAGGCAGCGATGTTGGAGGTATGATTGGGTACTGGAATTTGACATCAAGGGGCTGTTTGACAATATTGACCATGAATTGCTGATGAAAGCCGTCCACAAGCATACGGACAATCCATGGGTCATCATCTACATTCAGAGATGGCTAAAGGCACCGTTTCAGATGCCAGATGGATCAATCAAGGAACGAACAAAAGGAACCCCCCAAGGGGGCGTCATAAGTCCAATTCTTGCCAATCTCTTCCTCCACTATGCGTTCGATAAGTGGATGGATAGAAACCATCCGGATAAGCCATTTGCTCGGTACGCCGACGATGGTGCGCCACGAAGGCGAACTTCACGTGACAGGAACTGTCACGTGAAGTTACGACATGCTGTATAAGAGATGAGGGGAGGCCCCTCGGAGCCGCCATACAGGTGGAGGCTTCAAACCACCTTAAGCTGCTGTGGACAAAAGCTATGGTAGTGAGCGTTAAGGAAAAGGCGAGGCAAGACCACGTCAGGTAAGTGCTATGGAGACGAATACAAATAAAGCGCTGATAAAGTGTCGAAAGCGTAGGAACGTCATCAAAACCAGGGGGGTGTCGTTAACCTGGGATAAGTCTGGAGGACACCTGTTTACTGTCCAGACGGTGGCCGGCATGGAGGCGACGTGAACTTAGCACAGGCTCTTATAGGGAACGTGGGAACCTACGACTTCGATGCCAAGGGAGAAATCCAAGTGGCAGATCCACAAGGATGAGAGTACCGATGCGAAGTATAGGGGCGGAACAGCCTGTATTAGTGATGAAGTTCCTGTAACGGGAAGGGAGTGAAGGGGCTGTGTTATCCAGTTTTGAAAATCAGTCAACCAAACATGGGAGGAACTGTATGGACAAGACAAAGTCGTTTGACATCTCCAAAAATGTGGTCTGGGAAGCCTACCAACGGGTTAAAGCAAAGCATGGGTCAGCCGGGGTTGATCACCAGTCCATCGAAGAATTTGAGAAGAATCTAAAGGACAATCTGTACAAAATATGGAATAGGATGTCCTCCGGTAGTTACTTTCCACCTCCGGTGAAAGCGGTAGAAATACCGAAGAAAAATGGGGGCACAAGAATACTTGGAGTTCCTACAGTGGCCGATCGGATCGCTCAAATGGTAGCCAAGATCTACTTCGAGCCTTTGGTAGAACCCTATTTTCATGCAGATTCCTACGGATACAGACCAGGAAAGTCACCACTCGATGCGGTGGAAATCACCCGCAAACGATGCTGGAAATATAACTGGGTACTCGAATTCGACATCGTGGGACTTTTTGACAATATAGACCATGAGCTGTTGATGCGGGCCGTAAAGAAACACACGGATTCAGAATGGATAATTCTCTACGTCGAGCGCTGGTTGAAAGCTTCGTTTAAGATGAAGGATGGAACTAACGTGGCAAGAATGTCTGGAACCCCGCAGGGTGGGGTCATTAGTCCGATTCTTGCGAATCTATTTCTCCATTATACGTTTGACAAATGGATGGAAAAGAACCATCCTCAAAACCCATGGGCTCGCTTTGCAGATGATGGAGTAGTGCACTGTCGCACGAAACAAGAAGCTGAACTATTGTACAATCGGTTAAAACAGCGCTTTGAAGAATGTGGTCTTGAACTGCATCCTGACAAAACGCGAATCGTCTACTGTAAAGATGATGACCGCACAGGAAATCATACCGAAACGTCTTTTGATTTTCTGAGCTACACCTTTCGAGCGAGGCGTCCGGTATGGCAAATTCTTCATCAATTTTACCCCAGCCGTCAGCAACAAAGCAGCCAAACACATGCGGCAAACTATTCGGCAGTGGAGGATACATCTGAAACCTGGCCTAAAGCTAGAGGATATAGCTAGCGAGGTCAATCCAGTTCTTAGAGGATGGATTAACTATTATGGACGCTTTTACAAATCCCAAATGTACCCGGTCCTGCGGCACATGAACCAAGCCTTGGTTCAATGGGCTAGGAGAAAGTTCAAGAAGCTGAAAACCCATAAGACAAGGGCTGAAAACTGGTTGGGAAACATCGCCAAGCGAGAACCCAAACTCTTCGTTCATTGGCAAATGGGCATCAAGCCAACGGCTGGATGATGGGAGCCGGATGACGCGAGAGAGTGCGCCATGTCGTGCGCAGCAAGAATTGTCTGGTTACCAGACCAATGTCTTTGGAAATACGTTGAGAACAACGCCTAACCTAAATCTGAAAGGAAGAGGGAAAAACAGCATGGTGGTAAAGCGTGGATGAATCGAAGATGGTGTAGAAGCAGGTCACGCAAGTTCTGCTCGATATGGTTAAAAGCTACACTGCCTAAACCTGAATGACTAGGGATGGAAGGTCACATCTAGGGATACACCGTCTAAATACTCCCTACTTATCGCATATTCGAAATCTACTTTCGTTCGAAGAAATCCAAGGCGATAAGCCATTGAACAGTGAGTTCAAGCAAGGTCATGAGTGGGAACCTAAGTCGAGCTATTACGTTCTTCCTGCGCAAAACATGGGATTGCCTAACGGGGGAAACTTCTAAGGTAACGGAGTCTTCGTAGTATCCAAGGTGGCGGTTGTAATGACGGTTGCACAGGCGGACTTTAATATGTGCCGCTGGATCGTTGTACCGCCGAAAGGGTAACCAAGTATGCGGGAGATCAGGAGAAGGGAGACAGGTGGTTACGATATCAATCGCTTGGAGGTATGCGGAATGCAGAAGGCCGAAAAAGTATTGGATATCATCGGCGACAGAGGCAAGCGAAAATTACCGTTATATCGCATCTACCGTTTGCTCTATAACAAAGAGTTGTATCTTATCGCTTACAAAAATATTTATGCCAACAACGGAGCGATGACCAAAGGTGTGACAGACGAAACGGTTGACGGCATGTCCATTGCCAAGATTGATCGAA
>NZ_MLBF01000061.1 GCF_001936615.1 Desulfosporosinus metallidurans | reverse complement strand
TTGACTATAAGTTATGGAATTATTAACGAATATTATTCTACTTTAAAACTATTTCAAGTATAGCATGGATGTGTACTATCGAATAGAATCAAGCAGCAACTTGTGATTGTGACCTACACGCCTATGTAATAAGGCGCCTATCAGATTTATTGAACTGACTGGCGTCTTATTGTATAGTTTTTGAAAGATTTGGTGATTGGTGGAAGGAAAAGCAGGAAGTTCGGCGAAAAAGAAAGGTACGAGTCTAACGTTGTCTATTTCATTTGGGAGTATGGGCATCATCATAGAATGGATTTTGGCGCAGATGGCATTTTATCTATAGCCAAGACGGACGTAATAGGGGGAAGCAGAATGACAGAGTGCATGTTCTGTATACCGACAGAGACGGATATTTTAGTGGAGAACAAAATGGCCCTAGCCTTTTTTGATAAGTTCCCGGTCAATGAAGGTCATGTTTTAATTATCCCGAAGAGGCATATCGCAAGTCTCTTTGATATGACCGAGGAAGAAATTATGAGCATCTGGGAGTTGCTTGAAGAAGTGAAAGAGGAGCTAAATAAGCGGTTCCACCCCGATGGATACAATGTCGGAGTTAATGTAGGAGCAGCCGCAGGGCAGACGGTCTTTCACTTGCATGTTCATGTCATCCCACGGTATCAGGGAGATGTTCCAGATCCGCGTGGTGGTATTCGGAACATCAAAAAGAGTTTGGTGCCCTATACTGGGGAGGGAGAAGAACCTTATTTAGGCAATACTTTTTGAGCTTTCTAAATACTTACCTTTTGCTTCCGGTCGTATCGCTAAATAAACGCCTGTAATTACGATGGCGGCCCCAATGAGTTTGAAGAGAGTGATCGATTCGCCTAAGATTGTCACAGACTGAATAATCGTAAAGATCGGTACTAAATTAATATAAATAGCAGTGCGAGGTGCCCCAATCCGTTGAATAGCAACCATCTGGATGAGATAACCCAATACAGAAGCAAACACGCTCATATAGAGAATGGAGAGCCATCCGCTCGCAGTTGCCGAAAATAAATAGGTCGAAGGGTTTTCCCACAAGAAGAAAGGGATGGAAATGACAACGCAGATCAAGAAAGTATAAGCAGTTACCATGAGCGGTGATAGACTGTATTGTTTCATATAGCGACGGCTAAGCAGCGAATAGATAGCAAAACAACAGACTGCGATCAGCATAACTACATCGCCTTTGTTGAAACGAAATTGTGAGACTAATTGCAAATCTCCATTTGTAATAAATAGAAAAACACCGATAAAAGATAAGAAAATGCCAAATATCCGCCAAGGAGTTAATCGCTCGCTAAAGAACATGGCTGCCAGAAGTGTTGTGACCATGGGGTTCATAGCTCCAATAATCGATGAATTAGTCGCCGTGGTATATTTTAACGAAGTAAAAAACAATGAGTGATAACAAAAAGTGCCGATGAAGCCAAGAAAAATTAGCGGCAGCCATTGTCTACCGCGTGGAATAAGGTTACCCGGTTCTCGAAGATACAAAATTGCAAAAATGAAGGGTAAAGCAAAGAAAAACCGAAAGAAAGTGAGTGCAAATGGAGGGAATTCTCCGACGGCAATTTTACCAGTAATAAATGCGCCTGACCAGAAAATGGACGTCAGCACCATTAAAAGGTGAATCTTTTTATTGGACAACTGTAGCCCTCCCTCAAGATAACATTTCGGAATACATGTCAAAACAATTATAGACTAAGTCAATAAAATATCAAGTTTCTGAGTCCAAGAGCGCCAATCAGATTTATAGATTTATAGACTCGATTTCTAAGTGGCTATATGATTTAGCGGTAATGTCCTCCCAAGCTTTTCAGCAGAGGAGAGGGCGGGGAAAATAGGGTTTATCTCACTTATTGTACATGCGAATGAAAAGCTTTCAAAGAGAAATAATATGTTTAGGTTGGCTTACTGTGATTTAGATCACTTTGATTGGCCATTATTTCCACTATAATTATTTCTTGCAACTAATCTGATAAGAAAAGGGAGTTTTTGTATGATTCCGGAAAAATTATTCGAAGTACTCAATTACGAAGGCGTCGTGGCTATTGCTACACAAGGTGAGGAAGGACCACACCTTGTAAATACTTGGAATAGTTACGTTCAAGTAACCGGGGGTGGAAGTTTAGTAATTCCTGCCGGTTACATGAAGACCACGGAAGCAAACATAGCAAAAAACAATAAAGTGCTTATTACTCTGGGCAGCCGGGAAGTAGAGGGTCAACATGGTCCGGGAGCAGGATTTCTAATTAAGGGTACAGCAGCCTTTCAGACCTCCGGACCCAATTTTGATGCTCTCAAACAACGGTTCCCCTGGGCTAGGGCTGCTTTAGAAGTCACTATTACTTCTGCTAATCAGACTTTATAAGAGGTAAGTAACTATGCCTTTAAATTTTGAAAATGTATGAATGATTCCAGTGCTGAAAGTACCTATAATTCCTCTTTCACCTCACAAGACCTGGTAAAACATAGAATTTAAGGACTTTCCTTTATCAAGAATCTCATGGGCAGAGTAGATATTGCTCGGTTTTGGATCTACACACCGTGTTTTATTGACCTCTTCTGGAATTATCCTATCAAATGGAGACAGGTATCCCTTGTTTTGATGCGGACAATTTTTCGATGACTTTCTTTCGAATATCTTCTTTAAAGAACCGAGCTAACTGTCGAAAATTATGGGCAATAATCAGCAGCTTAAATGAACAGGCGCGAAGATAAGAATACAGCATAGTTTAGTTATGAATTCATTTCTAAGCAAAGGGGGTACCGGGCTCAACCGGTATCTTTTTTGTACTGGCAGACCCCCATGCCGAGGTTCGGCACCATTGAATGATGAAAAGGGGTCGAACAGGTGCGCGGGTAGCTTCTCGCACATCCGTTCACTCAGCGCTCCAGGGCTCGCGCACGATTCGTTCACTCCTGTGCGAGAAGCTACCTTTTGGGTCTTAGTTTTTTCAGGGCAGAAAGTATAACTTCGGTAATACTTTCTGCAGGTCCCTTCTCGCCGACTGGCGGCTCAAGCCGGTTTACTGAAGGGCTATCAGGTCGATGCCGAGAGGGAAAGATTGCTGGCTTCAGCGTTGGGGAGATTGTCTTTGCTGAATTCCAGGCGCTGGATTAATTTTATGCAGGAGATCCTGCCGGAAATTCTTTTAGGTAAAGGTTCTTTAGGGCATTCATTGACCGCGGTGGAACGGACAATGCTAACCATGCTTCACTATACCTTGTGGGGCAAGGGGCTGAGTGATCTGGGAAAGAGGTTTGCTTCTATAGAAGAGGCGATATATTGGGTCATTAATGATCCGCGGCTTTACCAGGAACTGATGGATTTGCTGGAGATGTTTTTACGGATTTTAATCGAAGTGTTGATATCTGAAGATTTAAAGAATCAGGGCTGAACAAGGAGGAAAGAACCAATTACATGATGACGTTAAAAAAGCCAGAACGCTTAAACAGTTCTGGCAGTCACCTATCAAACAACCGATAATTTTATAACAAGAATTCGTATTTCCTTCGACCATATAGTATTCGCCGTATTTGTACTGCGTTGCCGCTTACAATAAAGAATACTACATAGTTCTGCACTATCAGCAAACGATATTTTTTCGCACGAAGCACAGTATTCTTTGCCAGTGAACAGCGCATGGGCATTTGTTCAAGAGAAGCGATGCCATCGACAATTTCATCATAGATTTTAATAGCAACCTGCGGTGAAAGCTCATTTAGATAATTAATAATATCCTTTAGATCTTGCTCAGCTGAGGGAAATATCGTCAGTTCATACTTTTCCATGGACATAAGCCCTCAACTTTTTTGTCACTTCAAAAAAGTTCTTTCCTTCTGCACCGTTTGCAATCTCAACCTCAGCTTCAGCCAGCTTGCTATAGAGTTCAATTAAAGTCTGCTGTTGCTCATAGGTTTCGATACTCATCACTACCATATCCCCTTTGCCGTTCTTAGTTATGAACACGGGTTCGCGTTCGTTATGGCAGAATTCAGAAATCTCGTTAGCCTTATTGCGCAAATCAGAGATGGGACGAATATTTGGCATAGTCCTCGCTCCTCGTTCTCAATATTTATGCATTTATTATATCATAATTTTGAGCAAATATAAATTTATATATTACCAAAGATCCTTCACATGTGCTTATTTTGCCTAACAGCCTAAATACAGGAATGAAGAAGACCTTGAGCCCAGTTATACTGTAGGGCTTTATTTTATTTACTTTGGCAAAGATAATTATATATAATCAAGGCAGACCCACATGGGCAGGATTTTGCCGGATAATCTCGAAGAAGTGAGAATTACTAAATCTAAATAGAGAATCAGATAATCTGTCAAACAGGATGCGTTAAGAAGGGATAGATATGGAACAAATCGAAAAACTCCTGAATCATGTCAGCAAAACAGTTACCGATCTGGAACTCCAGCAGATCCTCGGGGAGTCAGATTATCCTCGTTTTCAGGGTGAAGTGGAAAGATTGGTAGAGTCCGGAGTACTTGCTCCGGTAAAGGCTTCAAAAAAGAATGGACGACTGCCGCCTCTGTATAATAAATATAAAATTATTAAGCCCCAGGAGGATTATACCTCTTATCTTGAGTCCATTCGCCGGCTTAATCCTGAGCTTAGCATTGCGGGTTATTTGCAGAGGCCGGAGGTTTATAAAAAGCATCAGCAGATCGTTGAAGGAATCAGCAACTATCTGTGGTTTGCTCAGGGTTTGTTAGACAAACCCATGTCGCGCAAGGAGCGCTCCTTTTCCGTGTGGGGCAGGGAGAAGCTGTTGGATGAGCAGATATCCTTGGTTAAAGACGTGCTGAGGTTTAATAGTCTGGCGGAGGATTTCCTTAATTATTATGACACTCCGGAGCCATTTTTTGAATATCGACATGATCGCGGCCAGCTCACGACAGTACTGGTAATTGAAAATAAGGATACCTGGTTTACCTTGCGGAAGCTAATGCAGGATACGGGAAAAACTCCTTGGCAGGTACGGTTCTCCAGGTGCTTTTGTACGGGGAAGGGAATAAAATCACGAAGCCGGGAGCTTTAGAGGAATATAAGGCTGCCATGTTGGGCGGGAAGGGACAAGCTACACGCTTTCTTTACTTCGGGGATCTGGACTGGGAAGGTATTCGGCTATTTTTTCGTACCCGCGAAGCCAATCCGTCTCTGGAATTAAAACCCTTCGCTGCCCTCTATAGTCTTATGCTGGAACTTGCGGCAAAGCACGCAGAACGTCAAGAATTACCTAAATCACCCGATCAGCGCGGTGTGACCGGTTCGCTCTCTGAATTTTTAGCAGCTTTGGAACTTGCCCAGGGGGATAATCCCCTGAGCACGAGCACGAGCACGAGCACGAGCATGAGCACGAGCATGAGCATGAGCTTAGCGGGTGGCTTTTTAAAGGACTTATTAGCTGAGGGCAAGTACATCCCTCAGGAGATTATCAATTATCAGGTGGCGGCGGATCTTCTCAAGTAGTAGGAACGAGGTTGAAACAAGTGGAGAGGACAACATTTGAATTTTTGGAAGGCTTTGAAAAGAGGATGCAGCTGGTGGCTGCGATTGACTCCATTATCAACCGCACCAATCGCAAGATGGAGTTTGAGCGATTGTTTGAGCCGGGGCAGCTGGATAATATTATTCTTTCCGTCCTTGTCTTTATCATGGAAAGAACCTTAACTGAGGATGAAGAGTGTACTATGGACAGCATCGCTCGCTTTGTTGCTCAGATCCTCCCTGAATATTCCCTAGCCCTGTCCCCTGAAGTCCTGCGCAAACTGACGGAATACATCATCAAGGACATCCTGCAAAACGGAGGGGAAGCGCGCTACTATCCCGTCATGAACTACGGGAAGGGTATGGACCAACTCCGGATTCGGCTCATCGATGATAAGCTCATCGACGATCAACGGGGCTATGTCCTTAATTATCAGCTGACGGATCAGGGCTATGACCTTCTCTTCCGAACCAAAGAAGTGGAGCAGGAAATCAGTTTTACGATTGAAGAACTCAAGCTTCGGGAACTGATTAAGCGCAAAAACTACAGGAAGGCCATTGGGCAAAGCGCGAACCTGGTGCAGATGATCCGGCAAAAAAAGAATGATGTCCGGCAGTTCGTGCAAAAAGTTCGGGAAAACATTTATGAGGTAAACATCGAAGAGTTTGAACGGCTTGTAACCAGTACCTATACCCTGCTTGAAGAGGAATACAGCATGATGGGTGAGATTCGCTCCATGATTCTGCTTTCCGAGGAGCGCCTTAAGGAAGAGGAAGACCTACGGGGGGCCTTGGATGAGCAGATGATTAAAGCTCGCTCAGAGATTGGCATTATCCGTAGAAACATCAACCTAACCATCAGTGAGCAAAAGGAATTGATCATGGAACGTCTCAGCCTGTCGAGAATCTATAAGGAAACCATTGCGGATTCCTTTGCTCTGGCCAGAGCTCGCTATTATGACTTTGAGCAGGTCATCCTCAAGCCCTTGGAGCAATGCCCAGAGGAAAAGCTGCCCTCTCTCTGGCAGCTTCTTAATCCTTTACTTCGGCCTAACCCGGATCGGATTCTCAACGTACTCAGCTTGTTTGAGCGACAAGCACGCCTTAAGCAGGAAGACGAAGGCACCCCCAGTATCCTCCTGGAGGAGCTGGGAGAAGATATGGAACTGCGCAAAATCTCCAAAATCAATGATCGAAATCTGGAATTGTTAGGCAGTCTGTTGGAGTTTGCTGACCGCAAAAGGGAATCCTTTCGCTTGAGTGAATTGATGCAGGATCTTGAGACTAAGGCAGAAGTCTTTAAGGAATTAACGGAGGATGATCTGATTTTCAAAACCATGCTCAAGCTCTATGATCTCCAGGTGATTGATCTGAGTAGATGGAGGGAAGAGCAAGAGGAGGTAGTGGCCAATGCTACAGGCGAGCTGGATGTCAGCTATTGTTTGTACCGCCTGGAATATGTCCACCCGGACTTATTCGGGATTAAGAGAATCGAGATCAGCAAACCCGATGAAGAGGTATACGAACAGGAAATCCTAACTGATATCGGGCAAGAGAAGCTGAGCAGGCGTATTGCCATCAGTGATTTTTGGATTGAGGTGAGCTTCCAGTGAGTGAGATAAAAACAGCCCTGAAGATTTACCGCAAACTCCTGGAGAAGGGGCAACTGGATCGGGAAAGCGAGGGGGATCTGTTCCTGGAATTCCGCAATGTGGAGGTTAGGGCGATCTTGGCGGAATTAGAGGAGGAGCTGGAGTTTAAAGTCATTGAAGTGGCTGGAAGCCTCTATTTGCTTCCCAATAGCGGCAATGGAGTTTTGGGCTACACAACCAAGGATTTGCGCGAAAGCGTTGCCACGGATGCTAAGCTTGTCGATGCCTACTTGCTGAGCTATATCTCCATGTTCATTTTGTACTTATTTTACGGCGGACGGAACCGAAATCCGAAACAGAGGGAATTCTTACGAATCAGCACGTTGATCGAGGAACTGGACAGGCGTTTTGAACTGGCCTTAAATGATGGAGAAGAGGGGAAAGTCCTCGAGGATAAATACGCCCTGAATTTTACCCGCATCGCTGAGCTGTGGGCCAGTAAGCAGGATTTTGAAGAGAGAGGCCGCAAAACAAAAACCGGTACGATTTTGAATACCTGCCGGCTCCTGGAGCGTGAAGCCTTGCTCAGAATCGTGGATGATGACCGTGAGCTGCGGCCCACCAGGAAGCTGGATGACCTGATGCTTAATTATTACCTGGATGACAGCCGGGTAGAAGAGATTAGAGAGTTCTTCGAAGGAGCGGTATCTCATGCCCAGAATTAATCGGATTCGGATCATTAACTTTTCCTACAACAATGACCTGCGGCATATTCAGGATGAAACCTTTAATTTCCACGGTGGGGAAAATGCCCTGCTCAGTTTAGCCAATGGCGGCGGTAAAAGTGTTCTGGTGCAGTTGATCTTTCAACCCATCGTGCCCGAAACAAAAATCCAAGGGCGTCGCATCAACGCCTTTTTCCGTAAAAAACGTTTACCGGCCTATGTCCTGATCGAATGGAAGCTGGACAGTGTCGGCGGTTATTTGCTGACAGGCCTGGGAATGGTCTCGGCAGAGGTATCAGGGCTTGAGGATGAGAAAAACAGAGTGAAGTATTTTACCTTCACTTCTCAATATACGGGTTCCAACGCCTTCGATCTGGCCAATATTGAACTTGTTAAGCAAACGGGCAATATTCTGGAGATTAAACCCTTCAAGGAAGCCAGGGAGATGATGATGGAAAAGGAGAAGAAGGACCCCTATCTCTTTGGTTGTTTTTATGATGATGACGGAGAGCGCTACCGCAAACGCTTGGCTGAGTTTGGAATTGCTCAGGATGAGTGGAAAAATATTATCGCCAAAATCAATGACAGTGAAGGCGGTTTAGATGAGATCTTTCAGAAGTATAAAAACTCCAGCCAATTATTAAATGAATGGATCATCAAAACCATCGAGAAGGTGATTTATAAGGATCGTTCCGAGGCCCATCGGTTAGAAGAAATGTTGGAAGGATTAGTGCGGGAGGTCATTGAGAACGAGCGCTTTATCTTAGAAAAGCAAGTTCTCGATGAATTCTTAGTTGGATACGGAGAACAGGTCGGTGCCTTAGTTGAACTTCTCAACGGTCTGGAAGAGCAAAAACGCTTGGCAGGAAAACTGGCGGCTCTGAATCGTCATTTAAACACTGAAACAGGCCAGCTCCAGGAAGACCAGGAGGGCAATCAACTTGAATTAGTTAATCTCAAACAGGAACAGCAGCGGATCGACTTGGAAGAACGCTCTCATGCTTACTGGTTGAGACACGAGGAGCATAACCAAGCTGCCCAGGAACTGGCTGAGGCGGAAAAAAGCAGTCTGGATAACGAGGAAAAGCTGGAGGCGGCTAAATTCTCTGCCAAAATCATGGAGGCAGCCGGTTTTAGCAAAGAGATAGGTTCAAAAAAGGCTGACCTTTCCGGGATCCAGGAAAGGCTGGAAGCTTCTCGTTCACAGCTGGGTACAGATCAGAGAATGCGCGATTTGGAATACTCTCTTAAACGGTTGGCTCAGGAAACGTTGCAGGATCTCGAGCTGGCTTTAGAGGGCTTAAGCGGGGAAAAGACGGAGCGGGGTCAGGACTTGCAGCAGCTCAAGACGGAGGCCCATAATCTGGATCAGGAATTAAGAGGGTTTGTAGGCGAAAAAGGCGGTCTTCAGCAGCAGGTAAAACAGTATGAAGCCCAGGAACGGGACGTCCGAGGGAAGCTCAAGCTTAATCTGAACAGGAACCTGCTGGGAGAGTTAGCCCAGCAGGACATTGAGAAAGCTAGACTGGGGCTGCAAAAGAACCAAGTGGATTTGGCGAGCAAAGAAGTGCTTTTGGTTGAAGAAAAAGCTGAGAATGTTCAGAAACAGCAGGATAAGGAGCGGGAGAGCCAAGAACTGCGGGAAGCCAAAGCTGAGGAAGCCAATTCTTTAAACCGTCTGAATGAAGAGATTGCCGCCTATGAGCAGCAGGAACAGGAAGTCCTGGGCATCCTCCATAAATTCGGCTTTGTTGCTGAACTCAGATTTGACCGGGAACGTCTGCACACCTTGTTCAATCAACGACTGAAAAACCTGGATCAGAGCCTGGAAGAAGCAGTCCGGATGCGGGACGAGTCCACGGAATCCCTTTCCTCCCTTAAACAGGGGAGACTGCATATTCCCGGAGAAGTCGTCTCCTTACTGGCTGCTAAGGATATTCAATATGATACGGGTGAAACCTATCTGCGCAATCTCCCCCCGGACATCCGCCAGAAGCTGCTGGGGGAAAATCCTGTTTTGCCTTATGCCCTAATCCTGGCCAAGGAGAGCATTGAACTCCTGGCTGAGGCTATGAATCGAATGACCCTGCGACGTGTTCTTCCTCTGATTGCTTATGAGGATTTGGGCAAGAGCATAATTTCTATGACAGAGAGAATGGTTCAGGCCGGTGAAGGCCTAACTTTAGTTTGTCTGTATGAAGGCAGGGTATTTAATAATGAGAGCCTCGTTAAACTGGAAGAAGAACTGAAACGAAAGCAAACTGAGGCCTTCGAGCAGTATGCCCATTATTCAGAGGAGCGCAATGATACGATTGCCAAGCAAGCCATATGCGGGCGTTTTGTCTATCCGTCGGAGCATCTCTATCTGCTGGAAAAAAAGAAAACAGCCGCCGAAAAGCAGCTCAAGGGGATTGCCGACAATGTGTCTCTCCTGGAACAGGAAAAAAAGAATCTTTGCAGAGCCCTGGAAAAACTGGAACAATCCCTCAAAGAAACAAGCGAGAACCGGCAAAGGGCAGAGGCTGCCCTTACCCTGTTTGAGTCTTGGCTTGAACGGGAAAAGGACTATCAGACCTGCCGAAAAAGGCTGGGAAAAGTTATTGAGGGGATTTCCAACGCCGATAGAAAAAAAGCGGAACAGACTTTGAACATCGAGAACCTTCAGGAAGAGCTCAAGAGAGTTGATTACGCAATCGATCGGAAAAAGAGGGAGACTCAAGAAATCCGGAAAAAGCTCACCCTCTATCAGCAGGCCCCGGTGGCGGAAATCGTCGAGGGGAGTCTCGAAGAACTGGAATCCAGGCTGCAAGGTCTAAAGGCGGCCTATACAGGAGAAATTGAGTTTCTGGAAAAACGCCAAAAGGACCTGCAGTTGGACTGTGCTAAAATGGAAAAAGAACTGGCCAGGTTGGGTTTGGCGGAAGAGGATTATCGGGGAGTAGCCTTTGATGAGGGGAAAGCCGAGGATATTAGTTCGGAAATCATTGAGTTTGAAAAAGCAAGAAAGCTTCTGCAAAGGGTTACCTTTCAAGCCGGTCAAAAAGCCAGCGCTGCAAAAATAGCCTGCGACATCGCTGCCGAAGAAGTGAAAAAGCTGGGAGCGGAATTTCCGCTTGGCCCCGAAGAGATTAAAGGAGATTTCCAGAGTCGGCGTCATAAGCTATCCGCCGAGTACACCCGCTTGGATCAGGAGCTCAAGCAAATAGCCTTAAAAATTAGCGCCTATAACAAGCTGATGGATCAAATTACCCCTGTTCTTAAGGGCGTGAAGGCTGAACCTGAAAAGGGCTTCCAGCCGGAAGCGGATCTTAAGGCCCAAACCGGCAGATTAGCGGAAAGCTTCCTTACTTTCCAATCAGCCAATCGGACCAAGGCCGATACCCTTAGAAATAATTACCGGGGGCTTAAAGCGGAATACCGGGAGAAAAATGCCAATATCAGTAATATCTTTAAGGGGCTGGACCTGCTTTGGGATAAGCCAGATATGGACTATGATGAGTATTTCTACCTTTATGAACGCATGGGTCAACATCAGGAAAAACTAGGGGAACTGATTAAGCTGCATGAAAGCCTGCTTTCTAATTTGGAACGCAACAAAAAGGATATGATTCAACAGAGTTTGCTCCAAGGGATGCGCTTTTACGAAGAAATTGAGTGGATATCAGATCATTCCAAGGTGCGCCTGCAAGGAAAAAACAGACCGGTGCAGATGCTTAAAATTGAGCTTTCCCTGGATTCCAGTGAGGCAGCCGGGGGGCGGATGAAGGAATACATCGAAGAGTGTATTCTCCAGGTGCGTGACGAAACCCGGCAGGAAAAGAGTGAGGCGGACCTTAAAAAAGTAATCACCAAATTAATGTATAGTCGTGAACTCTTAAATGTTTATTTGGGACATTCCAATATCCCCGTTAAAGTCTTTAAGATCGATCTTAACATGCAAAATAGTGGCTTAAAGACCTGGGAAGACGCCATGCTGGAAAACTCAGGCGGCGAAAAGTTTGTCGTTTACTTCTCCGTTCTTTCAGCTTTAATGGCCTATACCCGATCTCGTACCCTGGAGGCAGCCGGCGCTGATGAAGACAAGGATTCCAGCGTATTAGTCATGGACAACCCCTTTGGTCCTATCTCCTCAGAACATCTCCTTAATCCACTCTTTGAAATTGCCAAAAAACACCGCACCCAGCTTATTTGCCTTTCTGATTTAAAACAAAACTCCATCATGAATTGTTTTAATTTAATCTACATGTTAAAAGTCAGGACCAGTGCTATCGGCAGCAACGAGTACTTGAAATTCGGAGAACTTGTGCGCGATCAAAGCGCAGTGCAAAATGATGAGAAACTGGAAAAAGCTATCTTCCGGGTTTCGGAGCATAAGCAGATAAGCTTGTTTGAATGATAACGTAAAAAGGTCAAGTGAATAGTGCTTGCTGTTACTCTCCCGGATATTAGAGCTCGAGAAACCTCTCCCGAGCAGAATCCCGCGATATAGCAGTGTGCATGACAATTATATCTTTTCAGAGGACGGTCATTGTAGATTATAGAATGAAAGGATTAATAGTATGAAGAGAAATTGGATGAAGCTGGGGACGTAAAATACTGGAGAGATCAGCAAGGAATTCATCATGTGCCTAAACGTGATTTGGAGGACTTAATTTATACCTTGTAAAACCTTTACTCTTAGATATTCTCTGGCGTAATAGTAGACTTATGCGAACACTTCGGGCAAGTCACCTGGAGTGTTCCTTTATTTATGGGTACCCGCTTCTTACCCTTGCATTTCTCGCATTCTTGTATTGTAAAAGACGTTAAACCCTTGCCAGTCTGTTTAAGCGCCAATCAGATTTAAAGACTGACAGGCGCGTTTTTATAGTTGTTGAAATATTTGGTGATTAGTGGGAGGAAAAGATGGGAAGCTCGGCGAAAAAGAAAGGTATGAGTCGGAATCAATGAAGAGATTCTGCCGCATTGGGGGGTTAATCAATGCATCATATTGGAATCGACTTAGCGTGGACCTATGCCAAAGAATCCGGGATTTGTGTTATCGATGACAATGGAATGATCGTCTACTGTGAATCCAAGGTGTTCAGTGACGAAATGATTGCTGCAATCGTTGAAGAGTATGCCCTGGAGGGGCAATCGTTGCGATTGATGCTCCCTTAATCGTGAATAACGAAACAGGCTCTAGATCCTGTGACGGAGCTATTATGAGAGAAAAAATCCACGGCAGAAATCTGTCCGTTTTCAATTGCAGTAGAAGCTTTATGTTAAAACACTTTGGTGTTGTCAGAGGAGAAGAGGTTGTAAAAGCCATTAATCGGATGCCAGCTTTTGCGCTCACAGGTGACCCAACTAACAAAAAGCACCTCATCATCGAAACCTTTCCCACTGGAATAACCTTAGGCCTTTTTCCCGACGTATTTCCAATTAAATATAAAATCAAAAGTAAGGTTGAATTTGGAACAAGCAAAATGGAGATGGGGCGGATCATTAACCTTTTTAAGAGGTTGAGTGACTTCAATCCCCAAGTCTATAACGTTGAAGATTTTTTCAGTGATTCATTAGGCATTCAAGCTATGTCAAAGAAGGGGTATAAGAACCTTGAAGACAAGCTGGATGCCTTTTTATACTAATCAGAAAGCATAACTTCGTTGAATGCTTTCTGGAGCATAAGTGCAACTAAGGCGGCCGCCTTCGCGAGGCTTGGCGCCAGCCAAGTTTTCTATATGTGCATACGCCTCATATTGGCTCGCCAATCATAAGGGGAAGGTTTTCGGTGATGATCAGGATGGGTTTATTACCATACCTGTAATCGATGAGAATCAAGTTCATGTTGGTAGAACAAGCGGTGTAAAAGTCTACAATAAGCTTATTCGGGATAAAATCCCCCAGATCATAGAGCAAAGCGGAAAACAAGCCATTATAGAAACGGTCTCCGGCAAAGAGTACCAAGACTTATTAAACGCTAAGTTGGGTGAAGAACTTCAGGAATATCTGGACAGCCAGAGTGTTGAAGAACTGGCAGATTTGGTCGAGGTTGTCTACGCGATATTGGAGCATAAAGAGGTCTCTCTGCAGGAATTCGAGGATATCAGAAAGCAAAAAGTTCTGAAGAGAGGCGCTTTTCAGGAAAAACTGCTGCTTAAAGAAGTTATCGAGAGTTGAGGGGTTGATGCAAATTGACAGAAAAGATCAAGCAGAAGGGAAGCCTGGGTAGTGTCGCCGAAGATCTCTTTGTCGAGCTGTTTTGTGATACCTTTGGTCCGGATCAAGCCCAATATCTATTTCTTCAATATCCTGTTACCGATATTTATGGACATAGACGCTCTATCGATTTTGCACTGGAAAGTGAAGACTTAAAAATAGCCATAGAGATCGATGGTGAAACCTATCATAATCCCAATAAGGTTTCTGCCAATAAATATTATGACGATCTTACCAAGCAAAACAGCCTGATCTATCAGAACTGGAAGGTTTACCGCTGGGTTTACAATCAGCTGAAGCACCATCCTGAGCAGGTCAAGGATGAGTTGAGGATTTTTGTCGGAGAAATACCATCCTTTAAAATGCTGGAGGATTATCTACCCAAGCAAAAGGGTAAGCTCATTGAACTGCGAGAGCATCAACAAGCTGCTTTAGCCAGTCTGGAGAGGATGCGTGATCAAGGGGAGAGTATCGCTCTGCTTTATCATGCCACGGGAACCGGAAAAACTGTGACCGCAGTCAGTGACGCCAAACGTCTGGGGAAAAGAACCCTGTTTCTGGCTCATACCAAAGAACTGATAACCCAGGCTAAAGGCACGTTTGAAGAACTCTGGGATATGGCGGAGACAGGCCTCTATGTGGCTGAAGAGAAAGCTAAAGACGCTTACGTCGTTTGCAGCAGCATTCAGAGTGTTGCCAGAAATCTTGAACAGTTTAAACCGGATGATTTCGGCTATATCATTATCGATGAATGCCATCATGGAACGGCAGATACTTATAGGAAGGTTTTGAGCTATTTCAAACCTGAATTCACCCTGGGACTTACTGCGACACCGGACAGAGCGGATGGGGAGAGTATTCTGGAGGACTTTAAAAATGTGGCCCATAAACTGGATTTGCAGCAAGCCGTTGAATTAGGGGAACTTGTTCCTATCCGGTGTATCCGGGTCAAGACCAATGTCGATCTTTCCGCGGTAAGAATCAATGGCATTAAATATTACGCTCAGGACTTAGAAAGCAAGCTCTTTGTGCCTGAAAGAAATAAGCTCCTGGCAGAAACCTATCTGAATTATGTTCGGGATAAGAAAACCGTGGTGTTCTGTGCTTCCGTACCCCACGCTCAGGAGATTTCTGCCTTGTTTAAGCAACAGGGAATTAATTGTGAGGCTGTTTCCGGTTCTATGAAGTCAGGAGAAAGGGCGAGGATTTTAGATCTTTATGAACATGGGGATATCCAAGTCTTATGTGCATGTGACCTTTTAAACGAGGGTTGGGACAGTCCGAAAACAGAAGTTTTGTTCATGGCCAGGCCGACGCTTTCCAAGACACTTTATGTTCAGCAGCTGGGCCGGGGGATGCGCAAGTGCGCAGGCAAGGACTACTTGATGGTCTTTGATTTTATTGATAATGCCGGTTTGTTTAACATGCCCTATTCACTGCACAGGATGTTTAACCTTAAGGAATATAGGGCGGGAGAGTACGTTGTTGCTTCCCAGAAACAGTTTGAGCTGGACAGAGATTTGATTGCCAGGGGAGAAAAACCGTCTGTTTTTCTGGATTTCCCGGTGAATGCTGCGGATTACGAGCTGATTGATCTCTTTAACTGGCAGGATGAAGTGAAAGGGATGATCTCACAGCTGGAGTTTGTGAGGATGGTCGATGTGCAAACAGAAACCATCGAACGCTACGTGCGTGAAGGAAAGATAACCCCTGATTTAGAGGTACCCTTTGGGGATAAAAGAAGCTTTAAATATTTTAAGGAAGCAACCGTGGAGGGCTATGCTAAACAGTACGGCTGGGAGCTGATCAATCCTGCCAATATGAAGGATAAGTTTATGGACATGGTCAGGACCATGGATATGAGTTTTTCTTATAAGCCGGTACTGCTCAAAGCCATGCTTGAGCATGTTGACGAAAAGGGAAGAGTTAGGGTCGAGGACATGGTTAACTACTTCGTGGATTTCTATATGGCCAGGAAAGAGAGCGGGCTGGTGGTTGAGAAGAGATCCAGTCTGTATTGCAAAGACGGGTATTCGAGAAAGGATGTTGAGAGAAATATCTTTAGCAATCCGTTTAAGCGTTTTGAGGATATGCGGTTTATAAGTCGGTGCCGGGATATTGAGTATGTGGAGTTTAATCGGCATGTTTGGAAGAGGATGACTCAGGAGGAGAAGGACTGGATTGTTGGGCGGTGTGATGAGAAGTTGGAGGAGTATTATAAGAAACGATTTTAGATGTAAAAAAGCCGAGTCCTCTTTTTTGAACTCACTAGAAATTATTGTAGGAAATTTGCAGTTGTATATTAACCCTGTAAAGATATTTTTTGGTTAAATATTTATTAAGAGGTGGGATAATGGTTGAATTCAAGCGTGTTTCAGAATTAATTCCCCCCCACAGTGGGTTGCAGGTTTGTATTTCGGACTGTAAGCCGATTCAAGTGCTCCAATGGCAATGCCAAGATGAGCTAACAGCTGATCTTGAGAGGGGAGTCTATACGACAAACCCATTACATATTAATAAGGCAATCAATTTTGTCCATTTAGCAAAAGAAACATGTTCCGAGCTAGTCTTGACGCCGGAGTATTCGTTTCCCTGTGAGGTGCTCGACAGAGTAGTTGAAAACCGCGAACTTTGGCCTAACAAGGGCTCACTATGGTGTCTGTGCATGCAAGGGTATGCACGACAGGAGTTTGCTGAAAAGCTCGAACAGTGGACAAGCACTGACACGTTAGTAATACGGAGTGCTTTTGAACGAATATTGTGTCGTCACTTTGTGGATGCTCTCATTTATTTATTCGTTTTGGATGATGGTCGTCTTTGCATACTCCCTCAGTTAAAGACAACACCTATGTCAGAACGCTGGAATGATCATGAAGTTAGAGGTCTCTGCACCAGCGATTTGATTTATATATTTGACCTTTATGGGAAGAGTGATGATCAAAATCGCTTTTTGTCTATTCTTTGTTCGGATGCACTTTGTATTAATGCACAAGACATCCTTGATCACACAATAGGCAAGTACCTTACCGTTTTTCATGCACAGTTAAATCCGGAACCACGCCATTCAGATTTTCGATCATTTCGCAGTACTTTCTTTGATCGGAATGCCGGTAGGGATATTCGTCTCCTAACGTTAAACTGGGCAGAAGGTACGAAAATCGACGATCAGACGTTCAGCAAGCCCTGGTCGGCCTTTTACAAAAAATCAGATCGAGAAGAAGTACCGGAGCAACAATTAAGGACCTGGAATCATGACAGAGGCACTTATTATGCGCTGCATCATTATACTGAGATATGGTATTCCGATAGAGAAGAGCACTGCAAACGGTTTGATATCAACAAGGGGTTTCAGCTGGGTGTTTCTTATCCAGCGATAACGCATAATGAACCTATCACACAAGATTATTTGTTGTATTGCGCCGCTGAGAGTTCTTGGAAACCTGTACTTATAAACCATCAGCCTGCCTTGATCAAACTCATTGATAGCCACGGTTCGGATTATGACTTTCCGCTGGGTGCTTCACCTCATGAAAACGATGCATTTTTTGGTCTCTGCTTTGGACATTTCTTAGAAGGAGAACTCAGAGCTGAAGACGACGAGCTCGTAACCAGATTATTCTCTGGTTCTGATCATGAATCTGATCAAAAAAGACGTGCCAAGGCCGATCAATATAAAAAACTAATTCAATTGATTAAAAGGCAAGAATTCCCCCCTGAGTTAGTAAATTTGATCGATAATCATGTTCTTTACCTAGACTCTGAAACGGCAGAAGAAAAGAAAAAATATGGGAATGTATACCCCAAAAACGTTGCTCCTGATCAGAGGGATCCATTTTCTTCAGCTCTTTTCATAATATCTGGATACACCAGCAAAGACGAAGTTGAAGAACAGGTCGATATGCTGAGTAAGAAATTACACCGAAATCTTCGTAATAGAGTGGTCGTTTACTATTTTTCACTTGAGACAGAGCGCTACGAATGTTTTGCCGAACATTTGATGCAGACAAGAATTGACAAAGCGACATATTCCAAACCACTTAGTTCAATTAAAGGGTGAGAGCGTATAAGGAGGATAAAATGAAACTGAATGATGTATTACATCGTCTTCGCTTTGGAAAAGAGATTAAAAGTGAGGTATTTCACTTCCGTAACGAGGCGTTTGAGTTTTTTCGAGTAAAACGGTCAGAAGAGTTGTTGCCTAGCATCCAATTTTCAGAGTATTTTTTTATGGAAGTGTCTGAAGCAACGATAACGAAGATGACTGAAGAAGATGATCTTGGTTATTTTCGTGAATTCCAAACTAAACTTTTGGCAAAGTCGTTTTTTTCTCACAAAAGCGATTTGCGTTGGAATCTATATTTAATTTTAGTGATTGAGAGCTACGAATTGCTGAGGGACAGTAATCTGGCGCGTAAAATCGAGGATGACGCTGACTATGCGCGTAAATTTATTACAACCCCAGACGACATTTTAATTTTGCTGGATAAAGAATGGTTACAAACCGCTAAAGCAGATAATATAGAACAACTAGATCCCTTACAAGAGTGGAATCAGCATCTAGAGCCTCTCCAGCTGACAGGATGCTTGACTCAAACTTTTGCCAGCAAGGGTAAAGAGCGTGTTAATCAATATCTGGAAGGGCAGCCTTTAAGTGAAGGAACAGCCCCTACTAGACGAGGAAACCGGATTTCTGATGACTATGAGGAAAAGATCGGAACCATCAACTCGATTTCTTTTGATGGTTTTCGTAAACATTGTTTTGATCAACTTAAGCCGATTCAGCCAAGCAAAGTGAATTTGATCCACGGTTCGAACGGCTCTGGAAAAACTTCCGCCGTGGAAGCAATCGAGCTAGCTCTTACCGACGATATTCGGCGTTGTTCTGAATTCGGTGACCTGGTGGAGGAAACAGCAAACCAATTACAAGTTTGGTGTCGGACAGAATCGGGTAAGACGCTCCCGTACCAATCAGGAAAACCAGTAGCAATATATAAAAAATTAGCTCAATCCTGGTACGGTGTAACGCCCGGTCATAAATCCGAGCTCAACTATTATTTTCATAGATTCAATTACTTTGATTCTGAGGCGGCCTATCGGTTTGCACTTAGCGAAAGCAGTAACAAGGATCACCAAAAGTTTGATTACTCTGATAATTTGAGCCGACTTGTCTTTGGCGATTCAATCCTCAAAACTCAGAGTGAGTGGCAGCGTTATAAAGACGAGTTTGCTGACCAATTAAAGGATTTGACGAATCGAAGGGATAAATACAGTTCATTAAAGACAACATTGGGTGAGAAAATTGCCTCTTTAAGCCCTGCCCAAGCTGCGCAGCCTATCGAATTAGATAAGTTATTGGCATCAATTCATTTGCGGGAATCAAAAATAGAGCACGGAACAGCAACTGCGCTGGAGCATATGGAGAGTCTCAATCTCCTTTTAAAATCGGTAGAGCCGCGTCGGAAGGAAATTATAGAATTTCCTCTCATCAATGGCACGTTGACCTTGGAACAGATTCAAATCCAGCTGAAGTTAAATAAGGATAATCTCGATTTATTGATGGCAGAAAAAGAAAGCAAAGTTGTAGATCAAAAGTATCTAGAATCAGAACGAAGCCGCATTAGTTCAGAATTAGCGAAAAATAGGGAAAAAGAACTTCTTGTTCAACAAAGTATTGATGACATCAAGAGACATTTGCAGGAATGGAAAGAAGTTCGGAAGGTATTAGAAGATGACCAGGCACAGGTTCAAAAACGAAGAAGATTGGAACAAAAATTAGGACTACTGAATCATAAACTTAATGTCCTGCAGAACCTCGGAGCTCGTTTTAGCCGATTACCTTTAATGAAGAGACAGGATCTGTTTTTGTTACCTCAAGAAAGTATTCAACAGCTTCATGGATCAGTGGAAGAAAAAACGAAGCTTCTAAAGAAATCAAAGCAACAGCTTGTAGTAGCAGAGAATTTAATGGGCGAGCTTAATGCCATGATCTCAAGACTACAACATCTTGGAAAAGACTTTCTAGAAAAGGATACCCATGCAATAACCTGTCCACTTTGTAAACATGACTATGGTACGCATATTAAATTGGCTCAAGCGATTCAGTCTGCCAATTCTGTGAGCTGGCAAGGAGATAACGGCTTAGATGTATTGCGTCAAAGTATTGAAGTTTTACAAGTTGATGTTGATCTTTTAAATAAACAAATAAAGCAGCAAGATTTAAATAAACGTAATGTGGAGCAGGTTAATGAAGCTTACATGGTATTGGCAAATGATCCTCAGTTTGATGTAGATGCAAATCAAAAGAATCCTGAAGAGCAATTACAAACCATACATAACTTATTGGCGGCCCAAAATGAATGGAAAGAACAGCGAAATACAACTCACGATCAATTACTGGTTTTTGATAACACAGGATTTAGCAATAACGAAATCATACAAGCGGAGCTATTTCAAAAAGAAAATAAATTCTACAGACAATACATCGAGCAGCAATCTGTTGATTCGTTTGAGGCATATGTAATTGCAAGGCAAAAAGAGTTACAAGGCCAAGCGATTGAAGTGAATCAAGCATCAGCCCAGCTCCGCAACCAAAATGCTGACTTGGAACAACGTTTAGTAAAAATCTCTTTTGAAGAACTTAACCAATCCATCGTGGAACAGGAAAAACAAATTGGTTTGTGGAGAAATCTTAAGGAGAGTATAGAAACCTTGCTTCTAGATTTTAACTTTAACCAGAACGATAACTTACGAGCTTGGGCTATCCAATTAGAAACGGCAAGAATGCAAGTCGAACTATTGATTGAAATAAACAAGCACGATCATGAGCAATTGCTACTGCAATCTCAATTAGAAAATACAGAAGATGAGTTAGGTATACTCCAAAATAAGATACAACGCTGCGAATTAGCGTGTAACGCCTTGGGCCAACTGAGATCACTTAAAACTTATACTGAAGAATTCATTACTAAAAATATTGCCAAAATAGAACGGTTCTTTAAACTGCTTCATACGCCACGGGAGTTCGACGAAATTCATTTAGAGGAAGATGGATTAATATTGCGCCGTAAGTGGGATCAGGAGGAGTGTGCCGTAAAGGCTTTTCAGATGTCCTCTGGACAGCGGGCTTCACTGGCGCTTTCTGTCATGTTTGCTGTACACCTTGCGGCACCCAATGCTCCCAAATTTATAATCATGGATGAACCTGTGGCCAATATGGATGATCTTCATCTTATGAATCTTTTAGATTTGCTACGCGACCTTGCGTTGTCAGGCCGGCAGATTTTCTTTACAACTGCAAACCCGGATGTGGCAAATTTGTTCCGAAGAAAATTCAGTTTCTTTGAAGAACAATTTACTCACTTTGAATTCTCGCGTCACTCAGGCAAACCCGTTCAAATTAGATCTATGAAGTACTCACCGGATAAGGAAAATCCGTTTTTCTCCTATATTAGCTAAAGGCTAAGCCTATAATGGAAAGGATGTTTTTTGATGTCATCTACTCCAGGTACACATATTCATTCTTTATTATTAAATCATTTTCAGCATGGAGCTGGAGCAGCAGGTTATTTAAGAGAGATGATTCCTGGCTTATATAGGTATCTGAAAGAATTCTTTGACAGTCGCTCAGATATCAAACGACTACAACATGCGGAATTTTTAAGTGAGCATATTTTATCATTAACAGATTTCGCTGATATGATTCCTTTGCGTTCCACGGTGGCGACATTGGAAATTAAACATTTGATTAGATATAAAAAACAAACGGATCACACGGCTCATACAGTATACTTATTTTTACTTGGTATCTGGGCATACGATCATATTTCAGGAATACGTGAAGCGATCGACAAATCTATAGACAGTAGTAAGCCGCTAAAATTATTCATTTTTCAATGGACATTTGCCTCTCTCCTTCATGATGTGGGTTACTTATATTATGATTTTGAAAAAGGAGATAATTTATCATCCTGGCAATTGTTTGATGAAATGCTTTCATTTGATTATTTCCAGCGGTTTTCAGAAGAGTTAAGCGAAGAATGTAAAATGGAATTGAGACAACTATGGCAAGAATTTTCCGAACGGTATAAGTTACCATCCCATGCGGAACAAACAAGTTCGGGGCAGCTAATTGAATCGTTAGACCATATTCCATGGCTTGCTGAACTGCTTCAATCATACAAATCTGGATTGGAAACGATGAATTCTACACATAGCATTGGGCCAGGGTTACATTCATTTGCGTACCAAATGTCTTCCACGGGTTATGATGATGAACATCCAGTTGTCGATCATGGTATAGCAAGCAGTTTAATTTTGTTAAAGTACACGTCAATCTGGTACTGGTTAAGTAAACATGCCGCAGAAAGGTATCCTTCGCTGAATGAGGAACTGAATGCTCGTTTTCATTATTACCCGCATACGTTGGAAAAACATGTAATTTCCGCTTGTAAAGCAGTAGCATATCACAATATGCCGAAAGTTATGTTTAACCTTGAACAAGAGCCTTTACTCTACCTATCTGTGCTATGTGACGAGCTTCAGATTTGGGACCGTTTCCATTCAGGCACAGAACTTATTGACAATTGGAAAACGATTAACCAATGCATGGCCGAAAACATAGAGGCAGAGCTGATTATAAGTGAGACTAAAGCACCCATGCTTCATTTAATGGCTTCTCAGCCACATTACGACAAACTGCTTGGCAATTTAAAGAAAAGGGTAGCTCAATGGGACCGTTATGTGCAACTTACTGAAATAGAGTGATTGATAATGAATTGACTTAAGATTTATCTAGTACTCGGCGGAACATGCTTTTATGCGTCTTTTTTGTCGTTCCGCCGAGTATTTTCTATAGCGTGCATTTAGGAGAGAGTATTTAGGGGGAAGAAACGTGGACGTTGAAAATCAGGGCACTGAGGGAATCAAAAAAAATATAGAAGAGTTTGAAAAGCTTTTTAATGAATATTACATGCATCTTTTACAATTTATTGAAGGGATATATAGGAAGGAAGATAATCCGTATTATCTCTCTCACCCAAAACTTGTATTAGATTCAATTAGACTTCAAGCAAGTTTCTTTAAACTACCAGATGAAGTGCAGGAAAGGCTTCTTTTACTAGACTTTGAAGTATTTATGCATTGTGACAACGTAGTCGATCTCTACTCATTTAGAGATTTTTTATTGGAGAATTATCGCTACAATAGAGCTACTACAATTGCAGAAAGAGTAGATTCAGAACTTAAGCTGGTTCGTGAATTTATTGATAATGATATTTGGGGAAAATACCACAATTTGCCTAAAAGGAAATTTGATTTCTACCGTCAAGAGTCAAATGTGAGTTTACTGCTTGAGATGGATTATTATAGAAAAACAAGTTCAGTAGAAGATAAGCTTAGTTCTCAAAGTGAACTGATTTCACCTAATGTAGAATTAATCCCACAAACAGAATTAAATATTAAGACTGCTAACAATGAAGAACCCAAAGATATATTTGGTAAATACAACGAAATGGTTTCAAAAGGTACGAAATCAATTGATTCAACGCAAGATTTTGTAAGCAAAGGCATCATGTTATTTAACACCATAACAAGCCTATTTAAATAAATAACGCTAATATCATCTAAGATGTTATGACAATTTTATTACAATACAATACTATAACGACTTTTCGCTTTTTGTATTTCTTTTGGGTCAGTGCCACTCTACATAACATAGATTTTATTATCTTTATAATCGTAAAGATTATTTGTAATGGCTTTCGGATTCAATGGGACTTAATTCAGATGTCACAGTTTCTCATTATCCATATAACCGTTAGGCAATAATTAGAAATTCCGATAGCTTAAGTTTAGGCATAAAAGTAATAATAGAAACTTTACTTTGCTGGAGGTTACTCCAAAGTGAATATGCAAAGGAGAAAATATGGATTATTTTAAAAAAGTTTTTAGCATAGCAAATAACAAATTTTTAGTTAAAGAACATTGATACAGT
>NZ_MLBF01000060.1 GCF_001936615.1 Desulfosporosinus metallidurans | reverse complement strand
TTGCTGAACACTATCGAACCTTATCCATAGGCTAATTCAATTTCGCAGTGCATCCACATCAGTTATCGCGTTGAAATAGTCATTTCCTAGGTATTGCATTACATTTACGGTTTGGAAGCAGAAGAACCGTCCCTGCGCTTCCCCCATACAAAAATGCTAAGCGTTGGGTCCGCAAAGTGCATTCAAATTTCTACTGATTTACACAAGGAATTTCGGCATTTGTGGCGAATAATTATAGAAAAGAGTAATTAAGGGGTTAAGTTAATGAATAGGATATATTTTCTTAAGAAGACATCTTTAACCACGATCGTTGGAGTCATTCTTCTAGTCGCTTCAGTTATCCCCGTTCAAGCCGAAAATTTACAGCAACAACTAAATCAATCCCAGCAACAAGCTAATCAGATAGCAGGTACTTTAAATGCTCAAAATGACAAAGTATCGGCTGCTACGACTCAGGTATTAGCATTAAAGCAATCCGTTCAGGCTTTGAACAACAGTATTGCACGAGAACAAGTAACACTCACGGAAGAACAAAATCACCTTAAAGAGATGGAAACTCAACAACAGAAGCTTGAAACTCAGCGCCAGGAACACATAAAATCGTTAGGAAACTTTTTAAAAAGTAACTACGAAGATGGGATAACAACGTACTTAGCAGTGTTGTTTGAAGCAACAAGTGTATCCGATTTTATCGACCGTGCGGACAAGATTCAGGCGATTGTGGGCACCTATAGTAAACTTCAAAAAGACATTGCAGTATTGAATGCAAGTATGGACAATCAAAAAGTACTCATAAAACAAAATCAGGACACAATACAAGCAGCTATACAGGATAAAGTTCAAACACAACAAGCAGTTCAACAAACCTTGGATAAGCAACAAGCCGTCTTGGATCAATTAAGTTCAGAGCAAAGAGCAACGCTAAATACATCTCTTGTTGCCCAAGCGAAAGTTAGCCGAATACAAAGATTGATTCAACTTCAAGAACTCGAGGCCGCCAACGCTGCAAATGAGAGCAGTTCTGGATCAAGTTCACGTGGAGCTGATTCTAGCGGTGTTGCAGGTACTGTCAATGTTTCAGGTGGAGCCAAACAGATTCTTAGTTTCGCGGCTCGGTTTTTAGGCACACCCTATGTTTGGGGAGGCACGACCTCGTCACCTGGATTTGACTGTTCAGGGTATGTTCAATACGTGTATCGGAATGCTGGCATATCGTTAAGTCGAACTTCGGAACAGCAGTTTCAAAATGGAGTTTCTGTCTCACGGGCAGAATTGAAGCCTGGGGATTTGGTATTTTTTCACACTTACTCTGGTGGGGCTTCTCACGTAGGAATTTACGTCGGCAATAACACGATGATTAATTCATCATCGGGTGGTGTATCTTACGATGACATGACAGACTCCTACTGGGGATCCCGCTATCTTGGAGCTCGTCGTGTCGTAGCATCTTAATGAATGAGATAAAAGGCGTCCTTCGAAAGTGAGGAACGTCTTCTTCTTTTATATCGCAATAAAGTATAATTTTCTGATGGTAGGAATCAATTTTCATTGCCGAATTGCCTCAAGACAATAGGCGAGATGTTGTTGATCCTAATTACACTCTGCTATCGGATAATTGGAGCCAGAGTAACGAACCATAGACTCACTTATTTCTTCGAATTTTATGATATAATTTGAGCATGCGTTTTTTTGAGATATTTCGACATTAACTCAAAACCTAAACTTTATATATCAAATCCATGCTTGGTTAGCCCAAGTCAATGCTTGAAGGACTCTAATGCTTCGGAAAGTGACCGAAGGAACTACGAGCAGGGTGAGTGATAAGGGGGATGTGTTTGAAAGTACTCGCCATTAATCCAGGTTCAACGTCAACAAAAATCGCGGACTACGAAAATGAAACTTGCCTTTGGAAACAAGGAATTGATCATCCATCCAGTGAAATTAATGTTTTTTCTCGAGTGGGAGATCAATATGAATATCGCATCGCACTGGTTTTAAAGACGCTCGAAGAAAAAGGGACATCACTAGAAGAGTTTGATGCCGTTGTAGGACGGGGCGGCATGCTCAAGCCTTTAGTCGGAGGGACCTACTTAGTGGATGACTATCTTGTTAATATCTTGCAGGATGCACCTGGAGGGGAACATGCTTCTAATCTTGGAGGTATTATGGCCTATCATTTGGGACAACGCATTCATGTTCCAGCCTATATTGTGGACCCAGTGACTGTAGACGAGATGGACCCTGTGGCACGTCTTTCCGGGCTTCCGGAATTACCTCGTTTAAGCCAATCACACGCTTTAAATATGAAGGCGGTTGCCCGAAAAGTGGCCCATCAGATGGGGAAAGCATATCAGGATGTGAACTTAATTGTAGTTCACTTAGGCGGGGGAATTTCCGTGGCCCCGCACTGTAAAGGAAAAATGATTGATGTGAATAACGCCAATAATGAGGGCCCTTATTCAGTCGAACGTTGTGGGACATTGCCTGTCTATCAACTCGTCAAACTTTGCTATTCAGGGAAGTATTCGGAGAAAGAAGTGCTCACTAAAATTCTTAAAGAAGGTGGTATGTTCGCATACCTTGGGACAAAAGATGCACGGGAAGCAGAAGAACGCATCCTTAAAGGCGACCTGACAGCAAAGCTTGTATTAGAAGGCCTATGTTATCAGGTTGCTAAGGAAATTGGTGCGATGGCCACCGTATTGGCGGGAGAAGTCGATCGTATCATATTAACTGGGGGACTCGCTTATTCGGAATTTATAGTTCGTGAGATCATTCAAAGGGTGTCGTTCATAGCTCAAGTTATTGTATCCCCGGGGGAAGAAGAGATGACAGCATTGGCTCTAGGTGCTTTAAGAGTCCTTCGTGGCGAAGAGAAAGCGATGACCTATGAGGCCTAGCAGAAGTCAATGAAGGGGGTGCCCAGAATGCGCTTTAGTGGATTTGAGTCCCTAGTTGATAGGGCAAAAAGCTTGGGACGGGCAAAGGTTGCCGTAGCCGCTGCCGCAGATAAAGAAGTCTTGGAAGCCATTAAGTTAGCAGAAGAAGAAGGATTGATCACCCCTGTTCTTGTTGGCGATATTGAACAGATAAAATGCTTATCCCAAGAAATTGGGTTAGACTTAGAAGGATCAGAGTTGATTCATGAAACTAACCCTCTGGCAGCTGCGAATAAGGCTATTGATGCTGTAATAGACGGTCAAGCGCATTTTTTAATGAAAGGTCTTATTAATAGCTCGGATTTTTTACGAGCGGTATTGCGACCTGAACGTGGACTGCGAACCGGGCGATTACTCAGTCACTTGGCAGCATTCCAAGTTCCCGGGTTTACCCGTTTGCTATTTGTCACCGACGGCGGAATGAATATTGCTCCGGACTTAGAGCAAAAAATAGAAATTTTACAGAATAGTCTGTTGTATTTGAAGGGTATTGGGATGGATCCGGTGAATATTATAGTTTTAGCTGCGAATGAAGTGGTGAACCCTAAAATACCTTCCACCATGGATGCCCAGGCACTGGCTGAGATGAGTCAAGCAGGGGAATTCCCTGGTGCAATCGTCGAAGGTCCTTTGGCTCTTGATGGAGCAGTGAGTGCGGTTGCCTTAAAACATAAGGGGATTGCCAGTCAGATCAACGGAGATGTCGATCTGTTTTTGGTGCCAACTATTGAAGTTGGAAATGTATTGGGAAAATCTATGGTTTACTTTGCAGGGGCGACGATGGCGGGAATTGTACTTGGAGCGCAGGTTCCCATTGTCTTGACGTCGAGAAATGATACCCCGAGGAGTAAGTTCATGGCATTGACTATGGCCGCACTCAATCGAACAATATCATAAATTGAAACTATTGCTTTTTTGACATAAGTGAAACATAGCTAAATAAAGAACCTACTGGCCTCTTTACAGTTTTCTATTTTCTGAGTTAAAATGCTTACAAGGACTAACATTAGAAAAATTTTGCTCATTTCCACTGAGGGGGGAGACAAAAAAGGCATGAAAACATTAATGACAGGCAATGAGGCAATTGCTCGGGGTGCCTATGAATATGGTGTCAGCGTTGCTGCAGCCTATCCCGGCACACCAAGCACGGAGATCCTCGAAAATATTGTAAAATACCCAGAAGTTTATTGTCAGTGGTCGCCTAATGAAAAGGTAGCAATGGAAGTAGGCATTGGCGCAGCTATCGCCGGTGCTCGTGTCATTACTGCCATGAAAATGGTAGGTGTAAATGTAGCTGCCGATCCACTTTTCACCGTAGCTTACACCGGAATCCGTGCTGGCTTAGTCTTGGTATCAGCAGATGATCCTGGTATGCACTCCTCACAAAACGAGCAGGACAATAGACTATACGCAGCGTTTGCCAAGATACCTCTGTTAGAACCCTCGAACTCCCAGGAGGCCAAAGACATGGTTGGCTTGGCTTTGGAAATTTCTGAAACCTTTGATACCCCAGTTATGATACGGATTACGACACGGATAGCTCACTCTCAAAGTTTAGTAGAGCTAAATGATCCCCTTGAACGACTTGTTAAGACCTATGAACGAAACCCACGCAAATACGTCATGCTTCCAGGGAATGGGCGTGCCCGGCGTCTGGTGGTGGAAGAAAGGATGCTTAAACTAGCTGAGTATTCCGAAACGGTAGCCGTCAATAAGATGGAGCTGCAAGACCAGTCCATTGGTATTATCACCTCAGGGATTTCCTATCAATATGTCAAAGAAGCTCTTCCCACTGCTTCCATTCTCAAATTAGGATTAACTAATCCCTTACCGTCAGGCTTAATCAAAGAGTTCGCTGCCAAAGTAGATAAACTTTATGTTGTCGAGGAATTAGAACCCTATATAGAAAAGGAAGTTCGCCTTTTGGGCATCAACGTCATAGGGAAAGAACTCTTCCCTCCTTACGGCGAACTTTCCGTTCGTATGGTATCGGAAAAGATCAGCGGCCAACCCGGAATAACGGTAGCCCCAGCCTTTGACTCTCCGATTCGTCCACCAGTCATGTGCCCTGGTTGCCCACACCGCGGAGTATTTTACACCCTAAAACAACTTAAACTCGTTGTTTCGGGTGATATTGGCTGTTACACTCTGGGAGCGATGGCTCCACTCGAAGCAATCGATACTACTATCTGCATGGGGGCCTCAATATCCGCAGGCTTAGGAATGATTAAGGCCCATCCAGAAATGGCCGAAAATATGGTCGCTGTGATTGGAGACTCAACCTTTCTACATTCGGGTATTACCGGACTAATGGATGTCGTTTATAATGGTGGAAATTTAACTACGATCATCCTAGATAACTCCATAACAGCCATGACAGGGCACCAGGATAACCCGTCTACAGGCAAGACTCTCATGGGTCAGCCAGCTCCTCAAGTCGACTTTGTCGCCTTGTGCAGGGCCTTGGGAGTAAAACGAATTACGGAGGTCGATCCTTTTGACCTAGAAACAGTTAAAGAAATTATCAAGACTGAAGTAGCCGTTCCCGAACCATCAGTGATCATTGCCCGGCGTCCTTGTGCTCTTATTATCAAAAATACTGAAAAACCTCTCCAAGTCCAAGACTGCAAAGGCTGCAAAATGTGCTTAAAACTTGGTTGTCCAGCACTCTCCTTTGATGAAGAAAACAAAACAGCCCAAGTTGACCAAGCCCTATGTACAGGGTGTGGATTATGTATTAATGTGTGTAAATTTAATGCCTTGCGAAAGTCCGGTGATGATAATGTCTAAAATAATTAATGTTTTACTCGTGGGAGTCGGTGGTCAAGGAACAATTTTGGCCTCCAAAATTTTAACCCATGCCGCTATAGCTCAGGGTTACGAAGTCAAAATGTCAGAAATCCACGGTATGGCCCAGCGAGGTGGATCAGTAGTAACTCAAGTTCGTATGGGAGAAGACGTTTACTCTCCAGTCATCGAACCTGGAGACGCTGACTTTATCGTTGCATTCGAGCAGTTAGAAGCTTATCGGTGGGCTCACTTCTTAAAAAAAGACGGCGTCTTAATCGTTAACACTCAAAAGATTGTACCATTAACGGTACTCATTGGAGCCGCAACTTACCCAGAGAGTATCCTTGCCGAGCTCAAAGGGCGAGTTGAGCGTTTTATCGAATTGGACGGATTAAAATTAGCTTCCGAAGTTGGTAATGCCAAAGCCACGAATGTAGTGCTAATGGGGGTCCTCTCTAAGTATATGGATTTCCCTGAGGATTCCTGGCAAAATGCCCTTGTGGCAAGGATCCCCGCCAAGTTGCTGGAATTAAATAAGAAAGCCTTTGCCTCTGGGGTTGCCGAGGCAAAGTGAACTCGTTCAACTAAGCAAGCCCGTGAACTCATGTAAGTTCACGGGCTTTTCGAATGTATTTGACTTCCATGCCGTTTAAAATGACACAATAAGTGTAGAAATATTATTTACTTAATAGGAACATCAGATTCTTCAGGACCGACTGGGTCCTTCAAACGTCCCGCATGTCGGGCCGCTTCTCTAAGCAAAAACTCAATGTGTGCATTGGTACTTCGAAATTCATCCGCCGCCCAACGTTCTAGAGCGGCATAAAGTTTGGGATCGAGTCGTAAGGGAAATTGTTTTTTAGTTGCCATAATTTATCCACATCCAATTTATTTAGCAGCAGTCTTTGGCTTAGATTAAATGGGCGTGCGTTTTAATACATGGTTCCAGTATTAATAACTGGTTGGACTGCACGTTCAGAAACGATAGATACTAGGAGATTATTGACCATGGTGGCTTTGCGCTCTTCGTCGAGTGTAACCACACCATCTTTTTCGATTCTCTCGATCGCCAACTGTACCATTCCCACAGCACCCTCTACAATGATTTGACGAGCAGAGAGGATGGCGGAAGCCTGTTGCCTCTGAAGCATCGCGCCTGCAATTTCAGTGGCGTAGGCTAAATGGGTAAGGCGGGTTTCAGTGACTTCAACACCTGCTAATATAAGACGTTGTTGAAGTTCATTCATCAATTCAGAAGATACCTCTTCTGGGTTACCTCTTAGAGAAAGGCCAGTTCCTTCAAAGTTGTCATATGCGTAACGGGTTGCCACGTGTCGCAACGCGGTTTCGCTTTGAATTTCTACGAATTGCTCATATTTCTCGACATCAAAGATTGCCTTAGCAGTATCTACTACCTTAAAGACGACTACCGCAGCAATCTCAACAGGATTGCCTTCAATATCATTGACCTTAAGGGTTTTGCTGTTGAAATTACGTACTCGTAAAGAAATTCCCTTACGAACCGCTAATGGAACACTTAACCACAGGCCAGGTTTGCGTATCGTACCGAGATAACTCCCGAAAAAAACCATTGCATACGCCTTATTGGGTTGAACCACTAATATGCCGCTTCCGAGAATAATGGCCAGAATAAGGAGAGGAATACCTGCCATGTTTTCTTGAACAAGCAAGGCAATTCCGCCGATCAAGAGGGCAAGCATCAAGATCAGGGCAAGATAACCGTTCACAGCCCACGCTTTCTTTTCGATCATTATCAATACAACCTCCTTCAGATTTGGCAATTTAGATAGTTATTGATTTTAGTCACATCAAACTGATACCGATATGATATCATTTTAATATTAATTAGTAAAGAGAGGCCCTGGAAAAAGAATAGGTGTATAAACTAGGAAAAAAGGTCATTTTATTAGGGAGAGTGGCGCATTGTTTTAACCAAGTTCAGAAAGGGTGAAAGTAAATGACTCAAACAAAAATTCCCCAGCCTACGTTTCCGGCTCAACACCAAGACCAACAACCGGGCTTGGAATCGCGGATGAATCCAAAACCTATTGCCGAAGATACAGCGTATTTAGGAAACGCAAAGTTAAAAGCAAAAGTTGCAATTATCACTGGGGGGGATAGTGGAATCGGTCGCGCAGTGTCGCTTGCCTACGCTAAGGAGGGGGCAGATGTTGTGGTGGTCTATTTGTGTGAAGATGACGATGCTCATGCGACTAAAGCGCGTGTCGAGCAATTGGGGCAACGTTGCCTGGTGCTGGCAGGGGACATAGGTGAAGAAGCCTTCTGTCTAAACGTGGTCAACCAAACGCTTAAGGCTTTTGGAAGAATTGATATTCTAGTCAACAATGCTGGAGAACAACATCCGCAAAATAGTTTGCTCGATATCACGAGTGAACAACTTGAAAGAACCTTTCGTACCAATATATTTGGATATTTTTACTTAACTAAAGCAGCTCTGCCCCATCTTACATCAGGAAGCGCTATTATCAATACCACTTCAATTACGGCATATGAAGGACATGATCAGCTCATTGATTATTCAGCGAGTAAAGGGGCTATAGTATCGTTTACTCGATCACTTTCAGAATCACTCTGCAAACTTGGGATTCGTGTCAACGGAGTTGCTCCGGGCCCGATCTGGACTCCTTTAATTCCTTCGACCTTTCAAGCAGATCATGTCGCGACGTTTGGCAGCACAACCCCTATGCAACGTGCGGGTCAACCCAATGAATTAGCACCGGCCTATGTGTTTTTAGCTTCAGGGGAATCCTCTTATATGTCGGGACAGATCCTACATATCAATGGGGGGACTATTATTAACGGCTAAAAATCAATGGCGATTTGTAATTGTAGGTAGTTTGATTATAGAGCTAGTAAAGCAAACTTGTTGATACAGTGGTCAGAGGTTACCGAAATTAGAAGTATAGGAGGCGGGACGTTAGTGTAAAAGTACTAATGTCCTGTTATTTTATGGACTAGTTCCCCAAAAAGTTTCTAGCCATAATTGTGATTATACTCACATCAATGGGATATAGTTATCATTTATAATAGTAAGCATTGGGAGCACCTTACTGTCAATCGTTGAAAAGAGGGATACGATATGTTTACACGACTGAAAAAACATGTTTCATTCAGACATGTGGTTCAAAGTTTGTTTGCTATAATTGTTATGTATATCGGCATAACATTTGTAATATTTATCAACCAAGTAGCTGGTAATTCCTTGACTAAGTTAAGTCGACCGGCCGGGGTCGAGGGATTTTTGCCGATCAGTGCTTTAGTTGGGCTAAAAGCGTGGATTGCAACCGGAAACTTCGACCCTATTCATCCCGCCGGTTTGGTGATTTTGCTAACAGCCATCATAGTGTCACTGTTCCTTAAAAGGTCCTTTTGCTCTTGGATCTGCCCAATAGGTACCCTGTCCGAAGGATTAGCTAAGATAGGTAAAGTAGTATTTGGGCGAAATTACACGATTACAAAAGGGTTGGATTATTTCCTTCGCTCGCTGAAATATCTAATTTTAGTCTTTTTCGTTACGATCATCTTTTTCGGAATGAGTGGGGCAGATGCTGCAGCATTCGTGCAAACGCCTTACAATATGGTGTCAGACATCCAAATGCTCCGTTTCTTTCAACATTTAAGTGTCTTTGGGATAACGGTTATTGGTCTTCTTGTTTTACTGTCGCTACTCTATGAGAATTTTTGGTGTCGTTATCTGTGTCCTTACGGTGGACTTTTGGGCCTCGTAAGTCTACTCAGTCCATTTAAGGTTACGCGCAATCAAACGACTTGTATTCAGTGTGGACGATGTACGAAAAGTTGTCCAAGCCAAATTCTCGTTGAACAGGCTGAGCGGGTCTGGTCTCCAGAGTGCACGGGTTGCTTAAATTGCGTGCAGCAATGTCCAGTTAAAAATACGTTGACCTTTACGGTGTCAAAACGGCAGCGTCGTTCTCTTTCTCCACGGAGCATCGCAATTGGTTTACTTGTAATGTGGACCTTGTTTATAGCCATTGCCAAATGGACGGGACATTGGGAGACAAGTATGACAATGGAGATGTATAGAGCACTTTTTACAAGGTAAATAATGTAACTATGTTTTGAGCCTCTTGCTTAATTTATAGCAAGAGGTTTTCTTTATGGCTAAAGCGTATGTTTGTAGTTATGTACCCTCGGAGCGTACTCCTAGTAAGTCGCTAATGACTCATTTTACGTTATGGGCAAGAGTTAAAAGTTCGTCAATTCAACAGGAGAAAATAACGAAAGTTCAGATTTCCTTATACCAGAGGGGTTAAAAAGTTTTTTGCGAGAAATTATGGTGTAAAAGCAATAAATTATTACTTTGGCATAGAAATTGCAACTTATTTAATAGTGAGTAATAGTACGAATTAGTTTGAGTTGTGAGGTGATAATGGATGGAGTTTGATCGAGAAAAAATCAATAAACTGTATTGGCAAGATACTGGACTTGTTTCTCTTTTTATTGTTTTTGTGTGGGCGGTTTTAGGTTTCGTTTTAATGAGTGTTAGCAGTTTGGCTCCCAGCGAATTCATACGGGATGTGGCTTTGACCGCAGGGTCAGTTGCCGGGATTTTTGTGACGAGTGCTTTAGTAGCCGTTTTAGTGCACATAAAGAAGAACCGGATTAGCCTATACAGCGAGGAATTACAGCAAATCGCTAGGCAAAATGAAGCACTGGGAAAGGGGATTGCGAATTGAACGTTGCCGATCAGCGTAAGAAGACTAAAAATAATCTTTGGGTTGAAATCTTTGACGTTATGTTTATTATGGTGCTTTGCTTCGTTATTTTGCTTACGACAATGTTGATGCGTGGGAAAGTTCTCGTAGGTTCGGGTTCAACGGGTAGGATTGACTATTCCTTTAATTTGCCGATTTTCCTCATGCTTGTCTTAGCCTTGGGAATTTATATGTTTTATGTACTATCTAGATCGAATAAGGAACTTAAATCCATGATTAGATATCTCTATGATGAGACTCGGCAAAAAGTGAGTTAATACTAAAATTCCAAAATGGGGGAGTATAAGTGAATTTATGGTCGCTAATGAACTGGGTTGCCTGGGGGTTATCGGGAATCTTATTTTTAATCATGGCGCAAGATTTTATCAAGGTTGAAATAAACAGGAGAGGGGGAGGCAAGCCTTGACTGATTCGGCGACGTTTCAATATAAGGAAGAACAGCATCTTTCTAAAGTTTTAGGACCGATGCATATTTGGGCTTTAGGCGTAGGGATTGTCCTTGTTGGGGAATTTATGGGCTGGAACTTTACAGTTGCTAAGGGAGGGTCACTTGGCGCCATAATAGCTTGCTGGGTCATTGGAATACTATATATTTCGCTCGTCATGATTAACACTGAGATAGGCTCAGTCATTCCTGAAGCAGGTGGTCAATACGCTATGGCCAAATATCTGCTTGGCCCATTGGCAGCGTTTAACGTAGGATTAATGCTGGTTTTTGAATATGTTATGCTTGAAGCAGCGGACGCTCTGGTGGTTGGTGCGATTTTGCAGTCTGTTAATCCGGCAATACAAAGTTTGCCCTATGTAATTTTAACGTTATTATTATTAACGTATCTCAATTATCGGGGAGTTTATGCGACATTAACTCTTAATTTCTTTATTACAGCCATTGCTTTCGTGACAATTTTTGTGCTTTTGTTTTCCACATACTTTTATATTCCCTCACAAACTATTCTCAGACTTTCAGAATTAACCAACGGCTTACCCTATGGCTGGATTGGGGTCGTCGCAGCACTCCAGTTTGGAATTTGGTTTTTCTTGGGCATTGAAGGAACTGCATTAGCAGCTGAGGAATGTCGTTCAACCGCACGCTCACTTCCCATGGGTACGCTGATTGGAATGGTGACATTGCTTGTTGGAGCAACCGTAACTTGGTTTGTTTGTTCCGGTTTAGTGGAGGCTGGTACTCTTGGTGGATCTGTTTATCCCCTTTATGAGGCTGCCTTGTCAACGAAAATGTCCGGAGTTATCGTTGTAATGTTCATTGGTACGATTCTAGCATGTATGGCGAGCGCTAATGGGTGCATCAATGATGCAAGCAGGGCCTGGTTTTCGATGTCTAGAGATACCTTGATTCCCAGCGCCTTTTCTGCAGTCCACCCAAAGTATAAAACTCCTTATCGGGCCATCTTGTTCCTGCTGCCGATCTCGATGGCGTTTGGTTTTACGGGACTTTTGGATCAAGTCATTACTTTTTCGATTTTATCGGCATTGCTGGTCTATTTATTTATGGCCTATATGATGTTTAAATTTCGAAAGATGTATCCAATGGATGCAATCGAACGTGGCTATGTTGCTCCCTGGCACCCATTTCCAGCCATCATATTACTTGTGCTGACTTTAACGACTTTGGCCGGAATGTACTTTGGCTATTGGGTCAATCTATTGGCTGGTTTGCTATTTTACTTCTTAGCTTCTTTTTGGTTTACCTTGCATCGTTATAAATTTGTCGATACAAAAGCTTTCCTTAAAGCTGGAACGACTCGTTGGCCAAGGCCGCGAGGATACTAAATATTAAGTAATAATGGAGGAGGGTTAGCATGCCTGCATGGTTTCCAGTAGTAGCAGCGGTCATAGTACCTGGCTCAGGCTATGTCTTATTATCTCGCCCAATGCGTGGATTGGTGATGCTCTTCTGGATGTTTATTTTTGGATATATTACTTTACAACTATCCTCAAGCCATGTTTCTTTGATTGGAAGGTTTTCCGGAGGAATCGCTGTTTGGGCTATTTCAGTCCTTGAGGTATATCGGATAACACATAAGAAAACCAGTTTGTAGGTTTTTTTAAGAAGCTTTTTTGCACCCTATTTCTCCTATTTTCCAACAATATTAGTGACCGAATTTTTGGAATATTCAATTGACAGTTGCCAATTATATTGGTATGCTTTTGGTATTAAAAAATAGAGGAGGAATGTCAATGTCAGAACAAAACTCGCATGCTCGCTGGGGGCAACCGTTAACTGGTATTATTGCAACGGTTTCTTTTTTCCTTATCGCACTAATAACATGGTTCATTTTTGCGTCTCCCCAAGGAATTTTTAAGTTCTATGAACATCCTATGATTGAATTCTTAGCCTGGATGATTTTGTTTGGAGCCTGGCAACATATCGTTTTCGGAAATTGGCCTTTCGAGAAGCTTAAACCGGTGACTCGAGGAATAGTGATGACTGGGGTTAATATCGTAGCGTCCTATGTAATTATTTATGGTGTCTTTCAGGGCTTCCTTGGAAAAGTTATACTTCCGTTATGGAGTGTTCATGCTTTAGAGGCACGTGGTTTGTCCGAAGAACTTGCCAAAGAATATGCTGGTGGGGCAATTGTTATGTTTGTATTGATGGGCTTCGTCACCTATACATTCTGGTCAATTCTCTTCAAAAAATGGCCTTGGGGAGGGAAACTAACCCAGCCAGCCTTGGGTTTGGCAGAGTGGGGGCTTACAACAGTCATTACACTTTTGGCGTATGGAATGCTTATTTACCCCTTTTATGTTGCTGTGGTTTTTAAACAACCTTTAGCAGCCCAAGCTCCTTGGTGGGGGATAATTGATGGAGTTTCGCACCTGAACTATGTCGTTGGGATTTGGGAATGGATGGTCGTATACCTTTTCATGACAGCAAATGTATGGTCCGGAAAGCCGTTTCATCTTGTAAAAAAACAACCTTGGAGTGGGTTGTTTGGATTAGTTTCCATCATTATAATGGCCTACGTGACTGTCAAGATTTTAATGCTTGGAATGGGTGCAGTATGGGGTGCTGTGGATCCGAAGTCTGCTGACGGACCAACGTCCTTGGCATGGCGCTATTATCATACCGCCTCAATTGCTGGCTTTACTCTATTTCCGTTTTTGGTCTGGAATCATTATTTTGGCAATTGGCCTCAGAAATGGGGAAGTGTTGTTGGGTGGTTCGTTCGTACGATTATTGTTTTCGCCCTTGGTGCGGCACAGTATTTAGCTTATTACATGGTGTGCCTACCTTTCTTTGGACTAAAGCCTGAACTTTCTAATCATGTTAACAAACCCTTGGTTTGGCTATTCTGGTCGATTATCCCGCTGCTCTTCAACGATTGGTTTATGGAGAAAGTCCCTTTCTTCAAGTCAACAGCTCAACCAATAAACGTAGGTGACTCAAAGAGCGTATCGAACTCGAAATAGATCCAGAGAAGTCTAATTAACCGTGCTACTTGATTTGACCGGGTGTAGAATGTTTTATATGTTCTACCCGGTCTTTTGTTTGCCCATCATGACCGCAACTAGTTCTTAAAGCATGCCAATAAGTTGATAGTGACTGAATGGAGTCCCCTTTGACTTGATGTTAGAGAAGAATACTCGTATATTCCATTGTTTAGATCACAGTGAACCATGTGAGCAATAAGCTCAACTAACTTTAAAATTCTGCTCAAAATCTAGATAGAGTCGTAGTCGAGCTCATATTATGGAGTAGTCCTAGTTAGATTAAATTTGAAGGGACCGAAGGTTAGCATGCATTCGTGCGGTTGGCACAGAATTTGCATAATAATCAGAAAGAGCTTTACTTAAGCAGTAATTGCACATGGGGGGTAGATCGGATTGATCGCGTGGACTCTAAATCCGCGTAGGCGGGTGAAACTCCCGTACTCCTCGCCAATAAATTCAGGGGGTAAGCGGAATTGGATATCTCATGGACGCTAATCCAAAAACAGAGATTACATGAACTTAATGCCAATGAAACGCAGCAAGGGATGTGTTTTGAGTCTCAGGAAGACCGAAACCGGGCCTTTCAGGAACTGGAGCATCAATTAGTAGTCAAAGGAAAACTCCGGTTGCAAGAGCTACGAGAGATTAAGAAACGTCCCTCTTTATGTATACTCGAACAGCAACTCGTTGAAGCTCTGACCCAGAAGGGATTCGTCCAGGTTGTCACACCGACAATCATATCAAAAGGATCCTTGGCTAAAATGTCGGTTTCAAATGAACACCCGCTCTTTTCCCAAGTGTTCTGGCTTGATAACAAGCGGTGTTTGCGTCCGATGTTGGCGCCGAATCTATATACATTATGGAAAGACTTATTACGTCTGTGGGAAAAACCGATTCGCATCTTTGAAATCGGGACGTGTTATCGGAAAGAGTCCCAGGGTGCCCTGCATTTGAATGAGTTTACTATGCTTAATTTAACAGAGTTGGGGTTACCAGAAGACCAAAGACAGCAAAGATTGGAAGAACTTGCAACCTTGGTCATGGATACCGTTGGCATTACCGATTATCAGCTTGAAATGACCAACTCAGTAGTTTATGGCGATGCCTTAGACGTGGTAAAGGGTATTGAGTTAGGGTCGAGCGCCATGGGGCCCCATTTTCTTGATGATCAGTGGGGAATTATTGATCCCTGGGTGGGGATTGGATTTGGTTTGGAGCGCCTGCTCATGATAAAGGAAGAAACTCAAAACGTTCAAAGCGTGGGTAGGAGTCTTAGCTATCTTGATGGGGTACGCTTAAATATCTAGGGAAAAACCTTTTTGTACCAGTCAGAAAGAATAAGTTTTGGACAACTAAGGCGACCGCCTTCGCTAAGGCTCGGCGCTAGCCAAGTTTTCTTTAAATGAAAGCGTGTCAATAAATTATCATCTGAGTAGTTAAATTAAGAACCTGAATTGATTGGAGGAATATTTGTTGATGTATGAACAAGTTATGATTGAACCCTCAATTTCATTGGAGACGATCGCGAGACTCTATAAACTAATTAGCGAGATTCCTTTCTTTGAGAATGCAAAGATTAGTGTGATTGAAGTTTTGCCTGGAGGGCTAACGAACAGTAACTACAAAGTGACGATTAATGATGTGACTTATGCTGTACGGCTTGCCGGAGCCGGAACGATGGAGTATTTAAACCGCCCAGCAGAAAAACATAATGCGCAGGTCATGGCCGATCTCGGTATTAGTGCTCTCATTATTTATTATGACGAAACGACTGGGAATCAGGTCTGTAAATATATCGATGATAGCAAAACTTTACACATTAAAGATTTTAAAGAAGAGCACTATCTCAGCATGGCTGCTCATGTTTTTAGAAATTATCATGAGAGCAAAAAAGTATTCATTTCTGAATTTAATCCCTTAAAAGAGATAGATACTTATATAAGCTTATTGGCTGAAAAAAACTTTGAATTCTACGAAGGCGCAGAAACAATGCGAAAGAAAATTGAGGACATTAGAGAAGTGTTTAGTACTAATCCACCTTCACTCGCGCCTTGTCATAATGATCCGCTTTGCGAAAACTGGTTGGATGACAAAAAGAATTTCTACCTTATTGACTGGGAGTATGGTGGCATGAATGATCCTTTGTTCGATTTGGGAGCCCTAGCCATTGAATCTGAGCTCACTGACGAGCAAGAACGCTTCTTTCTGACGGAATATTTTGGAGGAGAGCTAACAGAAAAACAACTAGGATCTCTGATTATCAATAAGTTCCTGTGCGACGCTTTGTGGGCTTATTGGGCTGTCCTTCAAATTGCGATGGGTAAATCACGTGAAGAGTATTGGCCGTATGGATTAAACCGATTCAATCGGGCTTATGCTTTAGTCCACAATGGAAGTCTAGATCGAGCTCTTGAATCAAACAAATAAATTAGTTTACAATTAGAAAAGGTTTGGTGAAGTTATGGCACCAAGCCTCTTTTTTTGGGCATGTTGAAATGCGTTATTGACTTAAGTCGATAATGACTTGATAGAGTTTCACTCGACTTGAAAAGACCTTAATTTCCTCTACAAGTGAGTGCTAGAGATTCACCAAAGGTAGGGATGTTGAGAATATTATGAATGGTCTTTCCTGATGTTAAGGGACTTTCGGGGATTCAGGTTAAGATTCATCGAAAGATAGGCAAATATTCATAAGCTGGCATGGAAATTGCAATTATAACTCTTTAATTGCTGGATTTGAGCTAAATGAAAAAAGAAGGTGACTTTGTGGCATTGGATCTAGCACCAACGAACTTAGACAGGATACTGGAAAAAGCAATCCAAGAGATTCCGTTAGTTAGAGAGGAACTCTTGTTTTTGCTAAGGCTATCAGAGGAAAATGACCTTTCAAAAGTTTTTGAAGCAGCTAGGTTTTTACGCACTCGCTACTTTAAGGACAGAGTCTTTATCTACGGTTTCGTATATTTTTCGACCCATTGTCGTAATGATTGCGCGTTTTGTTTATATCGGAGGTCAAATCACTCTTTAGAACGTTATCGAAAAACCGACTCGGAAATCATGGAGACTGCTTTGAGCCTCGTAGAATCTGGAGTTCACTTGTTGGATTTAACGATGGGAGAAGATCCACTTTATTTTGAAACCGGATTTGAGCCTTTAGTAAAAACGGTGGAGGCTATTAAAGAAAACACAAATATTCCAATTATGATTTCCACGGGTGTTGTTTCCGAGGAGGTTCTCGGGAGATTCAAAAAGGCTGGCGCTGATTGGTATGCTTGTTATCAAGAAACTCACACCCCTGACCTTTATCGTAAACTCAGGCGGGGTCAAAGCTATGATGAACGTATGGAACGAAAAAGGGCTGCCCGTAAGATGGGTTTCCTGATTGAGGAAGGTTTGCTCACTGGTGTGGGGGATACGGATGAAGACTTGGTTAATTCTCTGGAAGAAATGAAAAGTCTTGAGGCCGACCAAATTCGGGTCATGAGTTTTGTTCCACAGAAAGATACGCCTATGCAGGATTTCCCGACTATACCCCGCTTAAGGGAGTTACTACTTATTGCAGTGATGCGTTTAGTTTTTCCGGATCGCTTGATTCCCGCTTCACTGGATGTCGATGGCTTAAATGGTTTGGCAGAGCGCCTCAATTCAGGGGCTAACGTCGTAACCTCGATCATCCCTCCTCAATCCGGTCTGGCTGGCGTATCTAATCATTCGCTCGATATCGCAGACGGAAACAGGACGGTTGGTAAAATAATCCCGTTATTGAAACAAAGTGGGCTGGTTCCGGCAACCCGGTATGACTATGCGGAGTGGATCCAGCGGCGTCAATAACATTTCATGGTAGGTATTTGAAAGGGGCATTGGCATGCGGGTAGCAATTGTTGGGGGTAAGCTTCAAGGAGTCGAAGCGACCTATTTGGCAAAAAAAGCTGGATGGGAAGTTATCCTTGTTGATAAGAATGCTTGGGTTCCTGCAGCAGAACTTTGCGATCAATTATACTCTCTTGATGTCACCAAGGTCGTGGAGTGGATTCCGTTTTTAAAAGGGATTGATTTAATTATTCCTGCGCTGGAGAATCAGGAAGCCTTGGATAGCCTTGTGAGAAGTGCACATTATGCCAGTGTTCCCTTGTTATTTGATGGGGATGCCTACTCTATTTCTTCCTCCAAACTTAGTTCCAACGAAATGTTTGCACGTACTGGAGTTCCGGCACCTATCCCTTGGCCAGAATGCGGTTTTCCAATTATCGTTAAGCCTTCTAGGGCAAGCGGAAGTGAAGGGGTCTATAAAGTAAAAAGTGCCTATGAATTTCAGCAGTTGTTTGAAAAGGGTTTAACTGACTGGGTTATCGAAGAGTATTTGGACGGTCCATCTTATTCGTTAGAGGTCATCGGTTTTGCGGGAGTTTATAAGGTGTTGCAAATCACGGAACTCCAAATGGATGAAGTTTATGATTGCAAACGTGTTGTAGGTTCTGCAGTTCTATCAGACAAACTCAAGGAAGAATTCGAGGAGATCGGGTTGAATTTGGCCCGAAGTCTGAAGCTGAACGGGATTATGGATATTGAGACTATTTTGCATCAGGGTCAGTTAAAAGTCTTAGAAATTGATGCTCGACTTCCTAGTCAAACCCCAATTGCAGTCTATCATACAACGGGAGTAAACATGTTGGAAATCCTAGGTCAGGCTTTTGTTCAAGGTAAGCTATGGCAAGAATTTGAGGTCAAAGAGATGCGGGGTGTGATTCTCGAACATATCCATGTTTTTGACGACAGCCTCGAGATTTCCGGTGAACATATTATGAAGGATGCCGGTCCGCTCCATCTTTATGAGGATTTTTTCGGAGCAGACGAAGTGCTTACTAACTACATTCCAGGTAAAACAGAGTGGGTTGCAACTCTGATCATCAGCGGGGTTAACAGTCAAGCAGCGTGGGGAAAACGATGCAGTGTCATTCACGAGATCAGGAATGAATGGGGGATCCGGCATTACTTTGATAAATGTCCGGTAAACGAAGACCACGATAAGGTTCTAAGAAGCGCTTCAGGGAGTTGATCGTTTTGACACGACTTAAAGAGGATGATGTTAACGAAATAGCCACTTCGATGGTGGATTATGATACCGAATTAGTAAGAAGGACAGGGTCTTCTTTAAAGGGAATAGCTGCTAATGCGGTTGGCCGGGAGTTAAGTGCACTCTACAATCAACAGCCGCAAGTAGCCGTGATCCCGATGACCTGTGGGCAAGGAATTATTAATGGTTTTGTGGAGTCTGTGGCTAGCATTATAAGCTATCTCGGCTTTAATACTGTTGTTACAGAAAGCCGGGATGCAGGTGGTGTGGCTGAAGCCGTGCAAAATGGTGCGGATATTTTGTTCATGGCGGATGATGATCGTTTTGTAGCACTTAATATTAAAACAGGGAAGGTCTCTGACAATGGAGAAGCCACTGGCAAGGGATATGTCGCCGGACTTGAGCGTATGTGCAAGGGTTTGAGGGATAAAAAGGTGTTATTGATAGGTGCTGGTCCGGTAGGCAACGGAGCAGCTTTAGCCCTTGCAAGGTTTGGGGCAGTGGTTTCCGTTTATGATATAAATTTACCGTCAAGTCAACGATTAACAGGAGAGCTAGGTAAACAAGGTTATGCCGTAACGATAGAAACTGACTTGGAAGAAGCTTTATCAAGACATCGTATTTTGCTGGATGCTTGCCCTGCGGGAGATATTATTAAGTCGAAGCATATCGCAGAGGATACGATGATTGCAGCTCCTGGGATTCCGCTAGGGGTGCAAGAGGATGACGTTAAACTACTCTCAGAACGACTGCTTCATGACCCCTTACAAATCGGAGTAGCCACCATGCTTTTTGACGTCTTATAACTACTCGGATTTTTGCTCCTGACTTTGTGAATTTTCACTTGAATCTTTGGTCGATTGTTGGATTGGAGTTGAAATAGATGGCAATAGATTCGGCGAGTAAAAAGCGTTATTATCGTAAGAATGTAGATTTTTTTAAATTTGTAGAAAAACTTAAGTTATGGCCTTCAAGAAGTGGGACTCTACATGGCATCAAAAGCATGACAATCAGAGGAAATACAGCGGAGATTGTTACGCATTGCAATGAAACGTTCCAGATTTACAATTCAAGGCATAGCCGAGCGGCGCGTTGCCTTCGAAATAAATTGTTTTTTCGCGCCTGCGGAACCTGTAAAATTCCAGGGTGGAAGTTAGAAAAATACTCAGAAACTTATGTTAATCAAAACTACGGATCCCGTCTGAAGAGTTAACTAGGCTCTAATTCATTGTAAGTGGTCTATCAATCCATAATTATAGCTAACAAATGCGATAATGCTTGTTTTTATTCTAAAGATGGAAAAATCAAGCTTTATTATAAGACCTTTATTCCGTTTCTAAGGTAGGTTATCGGGGTAAGGGGACTAACTCGGATTTCAGGTATGAACTTATAATTAAGAAAGAGGAGGAATTTAGTAATGGCTAACTATGCGGATCTTGCACAAAGTGTTATTACGGGTCAGAAGGATCAAGTAAGGGATCAAGTCAATAGTCTTTTGGCAGAAGGGAAAAACCCCTTGGAAATTGTCAATCAGGGTCTAATTGAAGGGATGAATGTTGTAGGTGTTCGTTTCAAGGCGGGGGATATGTATGTTCCTGAGGTCCTCATGTCAGCTAAGAGTATGAGTGGTGGACTTGAGATTGTTAAACCTTTAATTGCTGCTGCGGAGCAAAAAAGCAAAGGGAAAATTGTGCTCGGAACTGTGAAGGGTGACCTTCATGACATCGGCAAAAACCTTGTCGGTATGCTGATTGAAAGTGGCGGGCTCGAAGTTATTAATATGGGTGTGGATGTCTCTGCCGATGACTTTATTGATGCTGTTATTGAGCATAAGCCCGATATCCTAGCCTTATCAGCCCTTTTGACTACCACGATGCCAGCTATGCGAGACATCATCGAATATTTGGAAGACGAGGGTCTTAGAGACCAAGTTAAGGTTATTATCGGTGGGGCACCTGTTTCAAGAGAATACGCTGAAACCATTGGGGCGGACGGTTATGCTCCAGATGCAGGGTCTGCAGTTGAGCTTTGCAAGAAAATCATGTCAGATAAGCAAGCGTAAGTCATTCTTTGGGGTTTAAGTTGAGTTACTTCGACTCAGACCTGCCTTTTTAAGGAGGTGACGATGGTTTTAGTTCGGATGAACGTTTAAAAGCGAGTTATTCTAAAAATACTTGGAGGTGATTCATTTGACAGTCAGAGGTATACACGCCGGTTCCGCTCGTATGGACGGCATCGGACTGAATATGTTTACCGAAGATGAGCTGTATGACGTCCATTTAGCCACATTGGACGTTCTATGGGACATTGGGGTAAGAGTTGAAAGTGAAGAGGCACGGGAAATCTTCTATAGTAACGGATGTACCGTCAACCGGGAAACGAATATCGTGAAAATTCCTGCATTCCTTGTTGAAGATGCTATTCGTTCGATTCCTAAGACGTTTAGAGCATGTGGGAGAAAGCGAGAAAACGACTGGCTCAATGAAGGAAATCGGACCGGATTTGTCAACTTTGGGGAAGCTATTCGCATGATTGACCCCTATACGAAGCAGCTTAGAAAACCTTTCAAAAAAGACGTGGATGATGTAACACGTTTCTGCGAAGCCATGGATCAGATTGTTGTCTACGAAAGAGCTTTGGGGCCCTCCGAAGTTGATCCGGATGTTTCCCAAGTTCATATTGCCGAATCGTTCTACAAATATTCGACAAAGCATGCCTATATTGGGATGAATCGTCCTGAAAATATGCGTGCTGCAGCTAAAATGGGATATGTTGTTTCCGGTGGGGAAGATAAATTCCGCGAAAGACCTCTTTTCTCACAAAGTACAGACCCTGTCGCACCTCTAGTCCATGCTAAAGGAGCAACTGATACTCTTCTTCAAGCGATCCGCTTGGGAGTTCCGGCAAAGATTAATTCCATGGGGCTTGCTGGGGGCACAACTTGTGTAAATCTAGCAAGTACTTTGGTCACGCATAATGCCGAAATTCTGAGTATGTTTGTTTTGGGACAACTTGAAAAGAGAGGGTATCCGATGGTCTACGGAACTTCCACGACCATGATGGACTTGAGAACAACTGTGGCTTGCGTGGGAACTCCGGAACTCGCTCTCTTCAGTGCGGCTTGTGCTAAGCTTTCCCAATTCTATAATATACCCGTCTGGGTGGCCGGTGGATAGACGGATAGCAAAGTACCGGATGCCCAAGCGGCCCATGAGTTTACCCTGACCGCCTTATTACCAGCGTTAGCAGGCGCTAACATGATATATGGTCTGGGGATGCTCGAAGGTGGCCTGACTTGGGACTATGCTCAAATGGTTATGCAAAATGAAATGGCTCGTATGATTATGCATACCATAAAGGGAATTCCGATTAGTGATGAGAAAATGGCATTGGAAGTTGTCCGTTCGGTAGGTATCGGCGGAGAATTCATTAGCTGTGATCACACTTACGCGAATTACAAAGAGCTTTCTAAAACAGAATTGCTGAATCGTCAAAATAGAGAGAACTGGGAGACGGCTGGCAGTAAGGATATTGTCGAAACCTCCTATGAAAAATCTATTGATATTCTTGAAAACTACGAGAACCAGAACCCCCTTCCAGAAGATATCCAACGCCAGTTGAGAGATATTGTGTTAGAAGCAGAAGCAGAAACAACTGAAATCAAGGCGAAGGAAAAAGAAGCTAGACGGAGACCTAGAAAGCCCAAATTCTAAAGAGTCCAAGTATTTTACACAAGTTTAGGAGCTGGTGCATGCACCAGCTCCTTTGCGATTTAATAATGCGATTTACTCGATCTTTTTTAGTTCGTTTTCTTGACCAGGGAAATATTTTCTGATCAGACGACTCGCTTTACTTTGACTAATATCGAGTGTCTTCGCCACTTCATAAGAACTGCCTAATTCTTTATAGGCTTGTAAGATTAAATTCTTTTCTACATGACTTACGGCATCATCAAGGGAAAGTGAATGAGTCGAGATGGTCGGAATTGAGGTTAAATGAGGTTCTGCAGTGGTGTGAAAAGAATGGGGGAGGTCAAATTCATCAATGATAGTTGCCTGTGTTACGACCGTTAAGCGTTCAATAATATTTTCCAGTTCCCGGACATTCCCCGGCCAAGAGTATTGCATAAATAAATCATAACATCTCTGGCTAAATTGATGATTAAATTTATATTTTTTATTAAACTTTTGAAGGATAAAGTCTGCTAAAGGGATAATTTCCTCTTTACGATCCCTTAGGGGGGGGAGTGTTAGCTCGAAAATATTTAGACGATAATACAAATCTTCTCGGAAATCGCCCTTCTTGATCATCTCTTGCAAGTTTCGGTTTGTTGCAGCGATAATTCGGCAATTGACTTGCTGTAACTCGCGTCCTCCTACTTTAAAGTATTGATTTTCATGGAGAACCTGTAAAAGTTTCGCTTGCATACGTGGAGAAAGTTCTGCAATTTCGTCTAAGAAAAGGGTTCCATCATTAGCTAATTCAATTAAACCAATGTTTCCCTTGACATTGGCCCCAGTAAAAGCTCCTTTTGAGTAGCCGAACATTTCGGCCTCCATGAGTTCTGAAGGTATTGAAGCACAGTTAACTGTTATAAAAGGGCCATCCTTGCGAGGGCTGTTATTGTGGATATATTTAGCCATATGCCCTTTGCCGGAACCAGATTCGCCTAATAGTAATACCGTTGAATCCACGGGTGCAATGCGTTTGACTAGTTCTATAAGAGATTCCATTTTGTCGCTTTGGCAGAAAAAGTCGGGAATGTTCGTTTCTAACTTGCGAAGGACGGCCACTTCCTTTTTATAGCGTTTTAATAATTGTGTACTCTTTTCTAATTCGTGTTTTATTCCTTCAGACTCAGTAACATCCCTAGAATTTTCTATGATCAGCTCAATGTTACCATCCGAGTCGAAGACAGGAGTAGCTGTTGTTAGCAAGGTTTTACCCGTGCATGTTTCTTGTTCGAGCGTGATGCTCATCTTTTTATCAATCGCAATGGGACTGATTCGGGGGCCCCAATATTTCTTTTCTGAGATCTCCCTCGATTTCTTCCCAATGATTTCAGAGGCTTTTACACCATAATGTTTTTCACTGGCGTTATTCACATATACGACGATTCCCATGGCATTAGTAACATAGATTTCATCGTGGGAATTATCTAAGATTTTTTTTAATGTTTCAAAATCCAGCTCTACCTTATCCATATTCATTCATGAATACCCCCTCATATCGTATGGTGTCGGGATGGCTTTTTGAAGATGAGCTTATCATTACTGTGTATGTGAACCTATTAAATCATTTATGACTTATCTGCTTCTTATTTTCGTTCTTGTTGAGTAAAAAACCTCTTTAATTTTACTGATTCACATAAATATTCTAAAACATTTGTTCTTAATGGTCAATTCGACATTTTATGACGAAAGCCCAAAATCTTACAAGGATAGATTTGACTTACATGAAGTCAATGTTGACTCATTATAACAAGAATCCAGCTTGAAATCTCGCATTATCGGAAGATTCTTTAAGAAAGAATGGATTTTCCGGTGGCATGATTTTTGCAATATAGAAACAAATGAACTTAATAGTGAGGAGAGGAGTTTACGTTTTGAAAGCCAGGTAAAGAACGCTTTAGGAAATCTTTTATGAGAGATGCAAATCTTTAGCTTAGTTGAAGTGTATTGAGTCTTGGACATACCGAATATTGCCGTTGACATGCTGGCTCGTGAGTTATAAGGTGAAATAAGTGGCTCTAAAATGGGCTACTTTGAATCAACAATGTATTCTTATAGATAAAAAAACAAAACGGTGAAAGGAGACTAAGAAAATGGCTACAAGAGAA
>NZ_MLBF01000059.1 GCF_001936615.1 Desulfosporosinus metallidurans | reverse complement strand
AAGTCCTTCCTGGGGTCCTCTCTTGAAGTCGCCTTTTTTAGGAGTAATAGCGTCCTCTTGAGCTTGAGTAATTGTTCCCGCCGTTACGAGAGCGTCCAAGGCGGTTTTAACTCCACCTGCTGATTTTGTAGCTGTCGTAATCGCAGTTGTGACTGCATCTGCTTGAGCTTGAGTTATCGTTCCTGCTGTTACGAGAGCTGCGAAGTTAGATTTAGATCCTTCCTGGGGTCCTCTCTTGAAGTCGCCCTTTTCAGGAGTAATAGCAGCTTGAATAGCATCCTCTTGAGCCTGAGTAATTGTTCCCGCCGTTAAGAGACTGTCCAAGTGACTTTTGAACCCGTTGTTAACTCCGCCCAAGTGTGTTTGAGTAGACCTCGAAGTTTTTATTGTATTACTGCTTGAAGTAGCTGCAAAAACAGCACTTGCAGATAAAAGTGTTGTAATAGCAGTAGCAATTGCGATTGTTTTTGTTTTCGTTTTCGTAATTCTCATTGTTATAATAGCCTCTTTCCAATTTGCATTATTTGAACAAATATGTTAGATTCCATTCCATCGTTCATTGGGTACAATTCATACGCAACACCACCTTTCAACTTTTTAAATTGGTAATTCATGGGATTTTGCTCATATTCGTTTTGCCCATTGCTGAAAACTAAACTCTGTGTTAATAGAAATATTAGCGGTTTCTAATTGCTGACCTGAACAACACAGCTCTATTAACCACTGAACTTGCGAGTGATAATCATCTGTTGTTTTTATAATAGTATAAACTTGTGGCAGTTTCATGACCTTCGTATGGAGAATATGTGAAGATAATGGAAAATGTGAAAAATGAAAACATCCCCTTACACCCCAAGAATTACACAACTTCCCCGGTTATCAAGGTCGCTACAGTTGCTAACTAGCGACCACCCAGTTATTAAAAATAGAGTGTTAAAATTTTAGAGGTTAGAATATGGCTTGCAGTATAAGTCTTTTTTCTTCAGGCCATTTGTCTTGGCCATGGAAACCCAACCCTTGTTGCCCATGAAAAAGTATAATTTCCTAGGAAAATTCAGTGCAACGGATATGTTTTCTACAACATCTTCTCTGCTTTTGATGATATCTTCAGCCATCAAACTAAATGCCTTGTTCAATTCCGACATGGTTTTACGCACAAAGGGTGTACCTTGGGCGCCAAGGAGCATTCCGCCACCACCGATCATAACACCGAAACGGAAAACATTATTTGTATTACGGCTAAAGCTTCCAATGACCCGGATTGCCTCCCGATTGATGTCGGCTTCCGGAAATCCGCAGTTGACCACAGCATAAATCCTGCTTCCCCCCACTCCGTCCTGCCGCTGAGTCCAGTAGGCATAGTAGTCCTGCAGGAAGCGCATGAGTATACCGGGCAAGCAAAATACGTAAAGGGGAAAGTTAAACACCAAGGCGTCCGCTTGCAGCATAGCCTCAAAGTCGGATTCAGTTCTCCCTTTCATCAGGCTTTGACGCACATCCAGCGAATACACATCCAACCCCTCTGTTTTCATCAGCTTTTCTTGTCTAGCAGTTAACAACCCTGATGCACTTACCTCCGATACTTTGGGGCTGGAACTGATAAGGACTACGCGTTTCGGTTCCTTGTTCACTGTAGTGCACCTACTTTCTTAAGGGTTAGATTGTCGAAAGCTTGTAATATTTCTGCGTCGTCACCCTGATAAATCAGCACATCCACGTTCTGGCGATGTTTGGTGGTGACATCGATAAATAGCGTGATATCTTCATCTGAAAGTTCGTCTCCATAGCCGATGATTATCTGTTTCGGATATGAGCTATACCTCGCCGGATGCATTGTTGATCCGTCCCGCCTTGTTTCGAAGAATGGAAGGATGTTGGGAATCCAACGGTCAAAGGAATTTTTAATATTGGCACTGAATTGTCCAAAAACAACCGGACAAAGATAGACAACTACGTCACTATTGATAAAGTCATAATTGATTTGGGTCATGGCATCATTAATGACGCATTCCCCCGGTTTTTTCACCCAACAGCCAAAGCAACCCACACAAAAAGCGAGATCATTCCTGCCAATTTGAGTTTCTTTTACCTTGAAGTCTTTTTCAGTTATAGATCTGCTCAGCACTTGATTTAACCGGGTAAAGGTTTTCGTCTGATACTCTTTATCTGAGATAATGAGTGCTTGCATACGTTTCACTCCCTCTAATGTTTACTGTGTCAACTTTAGTATAATGGCAGAAGTTTACGTTGTCAACATCAGGTGTTATAATGATGTTAAACATTATTATTCATAAAAGTAGTGAAAGGAACAGATGTCGGATGCCGAATCAAAGCTATCATCATGGGGATTTAAAGGCCGAGTTGATCCGGATGGGACTCAAACTCCTGGATCAGGAAGGCTATGAGAGGTTCTCACTCCGCAAGGTGGCCAAGGCCTGCAATGTCAGCCAGACAGCCCCATATCGCCACTTTAAGGACAAAGACGAGTTGATTGCCGCTATTGCGATGGAAGCCACAAAGGAATTTGATCAAAGCCTAAAGCATGCTTTGATCAAATTCCCGGATGACCCCAAAAAGCAGCTGAAGGAAATGGGCATAGCTTATGTAGATTTTTTTGTGAAAAACCCTGAATATCTACGTTTGCTTTTTTTTAGCGATATCAAGTCCAAAATGAGTCTAGATTCCCGTCTCGCCGAGAACCATTTTGTGGACGGTCACCCCTTTCATACCTTTTTCAGTGCAGTTGAACGCTATAAAAATAATTCCCCCAATGAGACTATGGTGGAAAAGGAGCTCATGCTTTATTGTTGGGGTTTGGTCCACGGGATTTCAGTTCTGATTGCGAACAGGGATATCCCATTTGAGGGGGATTACTTCAAGCTTGTCAGCAGAATTATAGATAGTGATAAATTTCTGTGGTAAATGTCACCTTTGAATTCAGATTTTATCTCTCCGTTTGAGTAGCCACTAAACTTAATCCACCGTATTTATCCCTCAGACGTGGTTTTTCAATCTTGCCGGTGGGATTGCGCGGGACTTCGTCAAAAATAATTTTACGCGGACGTTTGTAACGCGGCATTGGAGCGCAGAATGACTTTATTTCTTCTTCAGTACACTTGCAGCCTGGTTTAAGTTCTATGATAGCAGCTGCGATTTCACCCAGACGCTCATCCGGCAATCCAATGACCGCGACATCCTTAATTGCATTATGAGCACGCATAAAATCTTCAATTTGTACCGGATATAAATTCTCTCCGCCGCTGATAATCACATCTTTTTTCCGATCAACCAAATAAATAAAGCCGTCTTCATCCATCCGGGCCATATCTCCGGTAAACAACCAGCCACCTTTGATTGCTGCCTCAGTCGCTTCAGGGGCGTTGTAGTAGCATTTCATCACGCCCGGCCCCTTGACAACTAATTCCCCAACCTGTCCCTGAGCTACAGAGCATCCATTCTCGTCGGTAATCTTGACTTCCCAATTGTAACCGGGTATTCCGATAGCTCCGACTTTATGAATATTCTCAGTGCCTAGATGGACACATCCAGGACCGATAGATTCGGTCAAACCGTAGTTCGTATCATAAAGATGGTTAGGAAAACACTTTTTCCAGCGACGAATTAAGCTGGGTGGAACCGGCTGCGCACCGATATGCATCAGCCTCCACTGGGCAAGATCATAATCTTCCAGCTTCACATCTCCTCTTTCTATGGCATCCAGAATGTCCTGTGCCCAGGGAACCAAAAGCCAGACAATCGTAATTTTTTCTTCAGAAACTGTTTTGAGTATCCATTCAGGCTTAACTCCGCGAAGCAATACGGCTCTGCTCCCTGCCAGTAAACTGCCAAACCAATGCATCTTGGCGCCAGTATGGTACAACGGTGGAATGCACAAAAAATTGTCTTCTCGCTTTTGACCATGGTGTTTATATTCCGCATAACATGCTGACATCAGACTGTGGTGCGTATGCAGAATTGCTTTCGGAAATCCCGTAGTCCCCGAGGAGAAATATACTGCTGCATCATCTTCCTCCGTAAGCTTGATCTTTGGCGCTTCAGAAGAACAATTGGCCGTAAGGCGATCATAGCTTTCAGCAAAAGAAGGACGGTTTTCTCCTGCAAAAAGAAGTGTCTTCACTTTAGGTATCTGATCATAAATCATTTCCACCCGGCCGATAAATTCAGGCCCGAAAATTAAGGCAATGGTTTCGGATAAACCTAAACAATATTTAATTTCCTCAGCCGTGTAGCGAAAATTTAACGGTACTGCGATGGCTCCGATTTTTAATATTCCAAAATAAATCGGCAACCATTCCAGGCAATTCATTAACAGAATTGCAACCTTATCCCCTTTTTTTATTCCCCTCTTCAGCAGCAGATTGGCCAGTCGATTTGCTTTCTCGTCAAAAACGCGCCAGGTCATTTCTCGTCGGTATTCGCCTGCCGGGTTGTTTTCAATCAATTCATACTCACGCCAAGTGACATTATGACTTTCCTGGAGATCCAAATTAATCTCAGTCAGGCATGTTTCCTGTCCATATGTCTTGGCATTACGCGATAGTATTTCCGTGATAGGCATTTTCTCTTTCCTCCCGTTCTTCCAACCAACAAAGGATATTACTTTAAATATAAATAAAACCGTACTTCAAAAACACTACTACTTAATTATAAAGCGCTACAAGCAGTTAATCAAAAGGTTCTTAGAACCTACGCCCTTGGAAAAGTTGAATACGGAGGTTTTTTTATGGCAAATAATCATGTAGTTACTTCTACCACCCTTCCCCATTTCGCACAAGATTTTATTAATCACCTAGCTGTCATTAATAAATCAAAGACTACTCAATATGCATATACTCATGAACTTGGTCTTTTTTTTCAATTCCTGTGCAATTCCATGCTTACCTTCCCTACTTTTCCAGAAGACATAAGCTTGTTAAATATGGAAACTATCGGTCATCGTGATATCGAATCCTATTTGAGCTGGGCTAGTATTAAACGTAATAATGGAGTACGCGCTCTTGCACGCAAACAAGCAGCGATAAAATCTCTTTACCGCTACTTAGTACGTGAGGATATGATAGCCAAAGATGTCACGATCAAGTTAGACCCTATTAATGTCTCTCAAAAGCTTCCGAAGGCTCTTGAACCTAATCAAATTGCTGACCTTACTGACGTTTTAACGAACGGAACTGGTTTGTCTAAAGACGAGCTTAAATACCATAATTATATCGAGAAACGAAATTATGCTATCTTCCTTACCTTCCTAGGTACTGGATTGCGTTTATCTGAACTTTGTAATCTCAATCTCACAACAACATATCTTAATAAAGGCTATTTTGAAGTAATTCGCAAGGGAAATAAAGAAACTGTCATATACTTTAATACTGAAATTAGCGAAGCGTTGAATGATTATCTGCAAAATGAACGACAACGTTATGCTCAGGGTAAATCAGAGGCTTTATTTCTCTCCATGCAAGGAAAAAGAATTAGTACGCGAGCTGTACAGAATCTTATAACAAAGTATATGACGATTCTCAAAACAATGGGCCATAATACGGATGGTTTTAGTGCTCACAAAATGCGTTCAACGTTTGCTACATTGCTACTTAACGAAACGGATAACCTTGCCATTGTGCAAGACGCTTTAGGGCATTCCGACCCTAGAACAACAAGAATTTATGCTAAGGTTCTAGATGAACAACTTAAACGTTCAGCCGCATTAATAAAGTTTAAGTAGGATATTTATAGCAATCTATGATTATTACTGAAGATTGCTTGCTTTTTTACCAAGTTGCTTATAAGCCAGATAACGTTGCTGCCCTTCCCGGAATAAGCAACGTTCTTCCTCGTTTGTAAGTTCGAGAGATGGCACTTGTTGGGATTTTCCCCTCTCATCTAAGGCAACAAAAGTGAAGTATGACGTTAAAGCTGTTTTAGCAGGTTCGTCAATAGTCACATCTTCAACTGTTACGGTGACTGAGACTTCCATTGAACTTTTGCCAACAAAAGTTAATTTTCCATAGCAGGTTACAACGTTGCCAACATGGATGGGATGATGAAATTCAAGTTTGTCTACTCGTGCGGTAACAACGTTTGTGCGGGCATGTCGTCGGGCTACAACTCCAGCAGCACTATCCATCAATTTCATAATCTCGCCACCATGAACATTACCCGATGGATTGGCATGCTGTGGAAGCATGACATTTGACATAGTTACTTGCGAATAATTAACTGATTTACCCACCATCGTAATTTCCTCCTTTATGAGGTTTTATTCATTAACTAAATCCAGCAGTGCTGATTTACGTTATCCTTAGCTAATTTCTTAGGCCGTCCGCATTAAAAAGGCGGCCCTAGTTATTACTACTTTTCGAATATTTCCACCGATTTCATATAAACTGGGTCGAGAGGCGAGCTCACTTCGCCTGATGAATTGGAGCCAACCCTGACGCTGGAAATCTTCTCCACAACATCCATTCCTCCGTCTACCTGACCAAAAATCGTATAGGCAGGGTTCTGGTTTAAACTTGCAACGTTTTGGCCTGAACCGATAAAGAATTGACTGCCGTTCGTATTTGGTCCGGCATTAGCCATTGCTACAGCTCCAGGCGAATAAGTATGTTTAGACGATAACTCATCAGCAAATTTATAACCTGGACCACCTGTGCCGTCCCCTTTTGGGTCACCGGTTTGAATCATAAAGTTTTTAATCACTCGGTGAAATTTTAATCCATCGAAATAGTGATTACGCGCCAAGAAATTAAAGTTATTAACCGTTTTTGGTGCATCCTCTGGAAATAACTTAATACTAATGTCTCCAAGGTTCGTGTGAATAATTGCGTGATAAGGTTTTTTCTGGTCAATTTGCATAGATGGCGGCGAACTCCAGGTCTTGTTCTTAGCCTGATTTGCCGGTTGTGCTGGTTGATTTTGCTCAGTTGGTTGAATAGACTGGTTCTGCTGGCTTTGTGTTTGACTTGATGCCGGGGGTTGTGATGCTATAGGTGCCTTGGGTGCACAACCTGCAAGCGACACCATTACCAGGGTAATTAGAATATAAAATACCTTTTTCATTGAGTACCTCCCATAGTTGACACGTCATAATTTAATATTTCTTCTTCGTCTCATAATTATCCTTCTACACATTGATATTAGTCGGATTTTCCTGCCATATCCAGATACTGAATCCGCCAACATCGAGAGAGTTGATTATTATATCGATCGTGATAGTTATTTGCGGGCTTTGGCCAATAGCTGTGATCGCTTATCGGACTTAGCTTTTTCATATTCAATCTTAATAACACCAACACTATCGATGGGAAGATTATTAGCAATCAGTTCAGCCTGCATCGCATTTAAGGTACTGTAAAATTGGCTGTCCATGTTAGCCTCAAGCATGGTTCCGGCTTGAATATATTTTTGGACCAGCTCTGGACGGTTCAATGTGCCAGCTTTACTGCTCTGCACATACTCCTGAATTGCCGCTGAATACAAAGTATCTAAACGGCCCAAGGCCACATTCTGTAAATAATTAAACTTAGGCGTATACTTATTATTAATTTCGTCTTGCGTAACCGGTTTCGCAACAATAGTTTCATTCACAGGAGTTGAAGCTGTCACTCTTTTGTCTTCCTCCTGCACTTTTGCCTTTTCCAGCATAGATACAATCTTTGGAATATCAGTCTTCTTTGCTAAATCATCCACTGATTTTACAGTGTTAACTGCTTTTTCATCAGCAAATGAATTAAAAAATTCTGCCCCAAACTGGTTATTAAGTTGTTGTTGGATTTTCGGGTCAGGCTTAAAATAGTTGTTGTATCCCCAAAAGCTAACCAGGGCCATAAATAGGACCACAATACCTATAATATTTAGAAACTTTTTTTTCATAATTTCTCCAAAATGACGGCTCACAAGCATGTTTCGCCGAGTACTCTCACCTAGAATTCAACAGGTTTCCTAAATATTCCTGCCATAGATACCGATATCAGAAAATAATAAAACCATCACCTTAGCCAGAACTTGGGCAAGGTGATGGGAACAAACCAAACAAGGGGGGCTTTTTAAATATTTTCCGCGACATAATAAATTAATTTCTCTGTACTCTCCCATCCAAGACAGGCATCCGTGATTGATTTTCCATAAATATTCTCCCCTATGCCTTGCTTACCTTCTAATAGATAACTCTCAATCATGAGACCCTTGATCATTTTCTTAAGTAAAGTGTCATATTTCCTACTCATTAATACTTCTCTTGCGATTCTTGGCTGTTCAGCATAGCACTTCATAGAATTTGCATGGTTTGTGTCTACAATAATAGACGGATTTAACAATTGTAGTTTTTCATACTCGTTAGCAATGCGTATTAAGTCCTCATAATGATAATTCGGGATATTTCTACCATAAGGATCCACCGCACCTCTTAAAATAGCATGGGTAAGAGGATTGCCTGTTGTTTCAATTTCCCAGCCATTATAGTTAAAAGTATGACCCTGCTGTGCAGCTATGATCGAGTTCAACATGACTGACAGGTCACCACTTGTAGGATTTTTCATACCTACTGGTGTGTCAACACCACTCACTGTTAATCTGTGTTGCTGATTTTCGACGGAACGAGCCCCAATTGCAATATATCCTAATACATCTGAGAGATAGGTATAGTTTTCCGGGTAGAGCATTTCATCGGCGGCGGGCATGTAAAATTCACATAATGATCTTAAATGCATTTTTCTGATGGCTTTTATTCCTTCAAATAAATCTGGCTTTTTGCTTGGGTCTGGTTGGTGCGCCATGCCTTTATACCCTTCACCCGTCGTTCGCGGCTTATTGGTATAGATTCTTGGAATAATTATAATTGAATCTTTTACTTTTTCCTGAACCCCAGCAAGTTTTTCAATATACTCGCAGACAGAGTCTTCATTATCCGCTGAACATGGACCTATTATAAGGATAAATCGGTCATCCTTATCTTCAAAGATATCCCTAATATCACTGTCTCTTTTTTCCTTAATATCTTTAATGTGCTTTGGCAAAGGAATCTGCTCTATAATTTCATCGGCAGTTGGGATTCGTTTAATGAATTTTAGACTCATTTCCAATTCTCCTCCGTAAAACCGCTATAGTTTCAGTATAGAATTTTTCTCCTAGACTAGCAATGTAAATTTTAAAGAAGACTCGTCATCAGCGGATAATCTTCATTTTCGACGACACCGCCAGTCATAGAGTGGAGCCCGCTATTAAGGAATGCCGATCTAAAAATGGCTGAAGATCCGTACTTTGACCTAATTACATCGACTGCACTATCGACCTTACGTCGTTTATCGTAATCCTTACCAAAAAGGGAAGTCTGGAAGAAATCGTTTTGGCAGAGTTCCGATACGCGCAGCCCCATATGTCTAAGCGGTTGCTCCTCCCATTGCTCATCGAAAAGCTCACAGGCTATCTCCCATAGTTCATCCGTACAATCAGTGGGGTTAAAGAGTTTCCGTTGGTGGGAGCAACCGTAAAATTCATTCGTTCGGAAAGATACTGATATCAGACGGGCTAATACATTAGCCTGCCGCAAACGAGAACTTACAGATTCGACGAGGGAAAGCAAAACAAGGTGAGCATTAGTTCGGTCCTCCACATCAAAGGGAATGGTCGTAGAATTCCCCATACCTTTTACTTCAATAGTACCACCAGTTCGTACAGGTGAATAATCAATGCCTTTAGCGTAATTCCAGACTAATACCCCATGTGATTTTAGAAATAGCTTAAGTATCTTTAAATCAAACTTTGCGAGGTCTCCAATTGTTTGAATACCCCTAGATCTCAGTTTTTTGGAGGTTGCTCTTCCGACCATGAATAGTTCCTCAATAGGTAGGGGCCACATTTTCGTCGGTATTTCTTCGGGGAAGATAGTGTGTACCATATCTGGCTTTTTAAGCTCACCAGCCATTTTGGCTAATAGTTTATTCGTTGAGATTCCAATATTCACAGTGAAGCCGAGCTCATTTTTTACTCGGTCTTTTATCTCGTGGGCAGTTTTAATGGGGTCGTCTGAAAGTAACTCCATGCCAGAAAAGTCCAGAAAACATTCATCGACGGAAAACCGTTGGACGGATGGGCTATAGTCTCTCAAAATCTCAACCATAGCATCGCTGCACTGACGATAAAGACCATAATGAGGAGGAACAATGACAAGGTCAGGGCACTTTTGGCAGGCAGAGTAAAGCGTTTCGCCCGTCTCAATTTTAAATTTCTTAGCTGGTATTGATTTAGTGAGCACTATACCATGACGAGTGGTTGGATCACCACCAACGACCGACGGAACTGTCCGTAAATCGAGTGGATCGCCATGTTGGAGCCGGTATGCAGCTTCCCAAGAGAGGTAAGCGGAATTCGCGTCAATATGAAAAATATATCGTTTAGCCATAGTCTACCCACAGATTGTAATCAACGCATACATCGTTCATTTCCTCAACCTCACAGTACGTGTATTTGGATATTATTCGAACTAATGTTCTTATTATACCCCCCTTCTGTTCGAATATCAATGAAAAAATACCGAGAGGCAGGTTGAGTTAAGTGCGTGAAAGACGTTAGGAGGGTGTTTTTGATCTGTCAACTAGTAAAAGAAGGCCTACTTCTAATTATTTCAATGATCTGCCGGATCTTAGATTCATCCTTCAGGCCGTCCGTTTCGGCACCACTGCTCACATCGATGCCGAAGGGATGACATTCCCCGACCGCCTGCGCGATGTTGCCGCTTTCCAAGCCGCCAGCTAAAAAAAACGGTTTATGCAGCCTGGGAATCAATGCGCGGTCGAAGGTCTTTCCGCTGCCGCCGTACTGTCCTTTTTGGTAGGCGTCCAGCAAAAGCAGGTCGCAGGACAGCTTCTCTGCCTGCAGAAGCTGTTCCGTACTCTGCACTCGTATCGCTTTGATCACCGGGCACGCGGTTTTCCGTTTGAGCGCCCGGATATACTCTTCGGTTTCATCGCCGTGAAGCTGTACCATCTCGATAACTCCCGTCTCACAGAGTTCGATAATGAATGGCACCGGTTCATTAGTAAAAACACCCACTGCTTTAATACGAGGATCTAGGCCGTCTTTGAGATAGCGCGCCTGTTCAGGCGTCACCCGCCGTCGGCTGTTGGCAAACACAAAACCAACATAGTCCGGCCGCCAGCGGTTGACGGCCGCGATGTCCTCTTCCCTTGTTAGTCCGCAGAGTTTGATTTGGGTCATAGGACTCCTCCCCGCAGTTCTTCGAGCATTTTCCCCTTGTCCGGACTGCGCATTAGGGTTTCTCCGATCAGCACGCCGTTGACTTTGGCCTGACGTAGCACGTCAATGTCTGAGGCTGTTTGAATGCCGCTTTCTGCTACAAAGAGGATGTTTTCCGGAACGAGTTTCCGAAGTGCCACGCTATTATTGATATCCACTGTGAAATCCTTGAGATTGCGGTTGTTAACCCCGATGATTCGCGCACCTGCCGCAAGCGCAGATTCGATTTCCCGTTCGTCGTGAGCTTCCACCAGCGCGGACAGACCAAGCTCGTCACAGACTGAAATATAGTCCCGGATGGTCCGTGTGTCCAGCAGGGCACAGATGAGTAGGACTGCAGACGCACCGATTGTTTTTGCCTCATAGATCTGATAGGTATCCACTGTAAAGTCCTTGCGCAGGACAGGAATGAAAACCTCTTTTTGTATCTGAAAAAGAAATTCGTCGCTGCCTAGAAAATAGTCCGGCTCGGTTAGCACGGAGATCGCGGCGGCTCCAGCCTGCTCATAGTCTTTGGCAATCTGTAAATAGGGGAAATCTTGCGCGATCACCCCTTTGGAAGGGGACGCCTTTTTGACTTCACAGATAAAATTGATGTCCTGTCTGAGCAGCGCCTTTTCAAAAGGAAAACCTGTCTCAGGGCCGACGCGACTGGCCGCTTTTTTGATTTGTCCAAACGGGATTTGCGCTTTGTTCCGCTCTACCCTAGTACGGGCGGAAGCTGCTAGGGTATCGAGTATCATGGCTGCACCTCATTGGTTAGTTTGCAAAACTCAGCCAGTTTGGCAGCAGCTTTTCCGCTGTCGATCAGTTCCTGTGCCCTTTGGAGACAGTCCTCCACAGTGCAGTTGTCAATGCCAAGATAGAGCGCCATTGCCGCATTGAGCACCACTACATCACGTTTTGCTCCCTTATCCTTGCCGCTTAGGATGTCCCGTGTAATCTGGGCATTTTCTTCGGGCGTGCCGCCCACCAGATCCTGCAGCTTGCAGCGACTGAACCCAAACTGTTCAGGGGTGATATCGTAGGTCGTTAGTTCGCCATGGCGAATCTCGCAAACATGAGTTTCACCAGTGAGTGTCACCTCATCCATACCGTCACTGCCGCTGACCGCCAAGCCGCGCACCACGCCAAGGTTGGAGAGCACCTGGGCAAGCGGTTCCACCAGCTTGCGATCGTAAACGCCCATGAGCTGCATGGTGGCTCCCGCCGGATTGGACAGGGGTCCCAAGACGTTGAAGATGGTACGCACCCCCATTTCCCGACGAACTGGTGCTGCGTATTTCATGGAAGAATGATAGAGCTGAGCGAACATGAAGCAGATGTTGCTCTGCTCCAGAATTTTTTCACTCTGTTCGGGGGACAGGTTCAGGTTGATCCCAAGACACTCCAGCACATCGGCCGCGCCGCTTTTGCTTGATACGCCGCGGTTGCCGTGTTTTGCTACTGGAACCCCGCCTGCCGCGACCACAAAAGCAGATGTGGTCGAGATGTTGAAGGTGCCCACGCCATCGCCACCGGTTCCGACAATGTCAATGACCTTGCGCACCGGTGTAATTTTCAGCCCATTTTCACGCATGACGGTCGCGCAGGCCGTAATCTCTTCTACTGTTTCTCCCTTCATCCGCAGTATTGCCAGCAAGGCACCCATCTGAGCTTGGGTGGCTGTACCGTCCATCATTTCCCTCATAACCACTTTGGTCGTTTCAAAGTCAAGATCTTTTCCGTTGAGTACTTCCTGTATTGCTTTCTGTATCATCATATTTTCCTCCTTATAATTTAATTTTTCAGAAATGCTCCTGAGATGAAGAACAGGCTTTGTTACCGATCTCTACTATAATTCCAAAAAGTTTTCCAAAATAACGTGCCCCATAGGGGTCAAGATGGATTCTGGATGAAACTGTACCCCGTAAACGTCATAGTCTTTGTGTTTTACCGCCATAACTTCGCCCATGTCGTCTTCCGCAATTACCTGTAGTTGAGTGGTCATCGTCTCTTTCCGAGCGACTAGGGAATGGTAACGTGCCGCATCGATCCGTTGGGGAAGCCCACGAAAGATGGGAAAGGTGTTGTCAATTTGGATGTGACTTTTCTTTCCGTGCATAAGTTGCCTTGCGTGACTGATTTCCACTCCGTATACTTCACAGATTCCCTGATGACCGAGACAGACTCCGAGGATTGATGATTTTCCTGCTAGCTTTCGGACCACATCTTCGCAGACACCGGCATCTTTCGGGTAGCCCGGCCCGGGTGAAAGGATGATGTGGGAGGGATTGAGCGCTTCGATTTCTTCCACGGTCAGTTCGTCGTTGCGTACGACCAAAATATCTGAGTTAATGCTGCCGGCAAGCTGCACCAGATTATAGGAAAAACTGTCGTAATTGTCGATCAGTAAAATCATCATTCATCGACCTCCCCTGCATTGCGGATAGCATTCATCACGGCCAGCGCTTTATTGGCGGATTCCTCATACTCGTTTTCGGGTACACTGTCCGCCACAATCCCGCCGCCCGCCTGAACATAAACTTTTCCGTTCTTCTTCACAGCCATGCGAATGGCGATGCAGGTATCCATATTCCCCGTGAAATCCAGATATCCCAGCGCACCTCCGTAGATCCCGCGCGGTTCCTTTTCCAACTCCTCAATAATCTCGCACGCCCGGATCTTCGGTGCGCCGGAAAGAGTACCTGCAGGTAATACTGCCTCAATGGCGCTGTATCCGTCACATTCGGGCAGAATGTTGCTTTCCACTTGAGAGCAGATATGCATGATTTTTGAGTAGCGGTGAATCATCATATATTCCGTAACTTCGACAGAAGAGTACTCGGAAATTTTCCCCAGATCGTTTCTGCCCAGATCGACCAGCATATTATGCTCGGAAAGTTCCTTTTCATCGGCCAAAAGCTCTTGTTCCAGTTGTTTGTCCTCTTCCTCCGTTTTTCCTCTCGGGCGGGAGCCTGCCACTGGGAAAGTCGTAAGCCGACCGTTCTTCAACCGTACAAGCGTCTCGGGAGAGGAGCTCATAATCTCATCTCCGTCGATATTCATATAGACCATATAGGGGGAGGGATTGGTCGTTCTCAATACCCGGTAAGCGTTCATGAGACTTCCCTTGTAAGGCGTGACAAACTGCCTGGAGAGAACAGCCTGGAAGATGTCCCCATCCAGAATGTAGTCTTTTATCCGCCCCACAAGAGTGCAGTAGTCATCTTTGCTCATATTGCAGGTAAAGTGCACATTTTTATCACTCTCGAGTTTTGGCAACGGCTGAGGATTGCGTAGGATGCCAGCGATGACTTCGAGTTCAGCCATGGCCCGTCCGTAGTTTTCCAGGACATTATCAGTTTTCATATTGACCACAATGCAGATTTTTTGTTTTAGATGATCATAGGAGATCACCTTGTCAAACAGCATAAGATCAAAATCGTTACAGTCCCCTCGTTTTATTTTTAATTTCGGTTCCGCGTAACCAATGATGGCATAAGCGAAATAGCCTACAAAACCTCCGGTAAAGGGTGGCATATCCGGCAGCTTCGGTGATTTATAGTCCTTCTGAATTTCTCGCAGCACGTCCAGAGGAGCCTTCGTTTGTATCTGGGTAATATCACCATTCCGTTCGATGGTCACCATTTGTTCTTTACAGGACACTCGCAGCAGCGGATCAAATCCCAAAAAGGAGTACCGACCCCACTTTTCACCCCCCTCTACACTTTCCAGCAGATAGTAGCGTTTGCTAATCCCGGACAACTTGCGCAGTAGTGTAATAGGTGTAATAATATCAGCATAGATTTCCCGACATATGGGTATCACGCTGTACTCCTTAGCCAAGGTCAGTATTTCTTCACAATCTGGTTTATTCATCATCTTCACCTTATTTCATCAATTGATAGGATGAAACGCCTTTCTCTCAGATATAATAAGTGTATTTGTGCAATTAAAGAAAACTTGGCTAGCGCCAAGCCTTAGCGAAGGCGGTCGCCTCAGTTGCACTTATGCCACCCAAAACATATACTTTCTGACTGGTAAAAAAAAGCTTTTGCCCCTGTTAAGGGACAAAAGCCTTCAGCTTCTGCGATACCACCCAAATTGGTAAATAAATTACCCACTCGTTTTACGCACCATCATGCGCACCCCACTGGTAACGGGAGGGTCCCGTCGACGTCTACTCCCTTTCGGTTTCAAGTCGCCCTCGCAAGTCCATTCAGTGAATTCCTGTATACCGCCTTCCCAGCAACCAGCGGCTCTCTGTAATACGTTCCTAAACCTACTTCTCTTGCTCATCGGTTTATTTTTATTTTTTATTTGTTGTTCAGATTATAAAGCGTATTTGAGCACTAAAAAAGCCTTTGCCCCTGTCAAGGGACAAAAGCCTGTAGCTTCTGCGATACCACCCAAATTGGTAAAATAAATTACCCACTCGTTTTACGCACCATCATGCGCACCCTACTGGTAACGGGAGGGTTCCCGGCGACGTCTACTCCCTTTCGGTTTCAGGCCGCCCTCGCAAGTCCATTCAGTAAATTCCTGTATACCGCCTTCCCAGCAACCAGCGGCTCTCTGTAATACGTTCCTAAACCTACTTCTCTTGCTCATCGGTTTATCTTAATTTAGTAAATAATAAACGTTATAGCTTTGTTTGTCAACTATTTTTAAACGTTCGCTCATTACTTAATGGCTTTCAAGGTTTCTTCACGGATAAGATCAAGTAACCGTGTCTTAAGACTTAAGAATTCTGAGCTGCTCTTAATATTATAATCGCGAGGTCTAGGCAGATTGACAGGGATGTTCTCTTTTAAACGTCCTGGTCTAGCTGTCATGACATAAACGGAATCCGCCAAAAAGATGGACTCTTCCACATCATGAGTGATAAAGAGAATCGTCTTTTTTGACTCTTCCCACGCCTTGAGCAGGATTTCCTGCATAATGCTCCGAGTCTGAGCATCTAGGGCACCAAACGGTTCATCCATTAAGAGTATTTCAGGGTCATTTGCAAGCGCACGGGCAATCGCCACCCGCTGTTTCATTCCCCCAGATAATTGGATCGGATAGTGTTTCTCAAAACCACTTAACCCAATAAGCTCAAGATAATGTTGTGCTACTTCTTTACATTGATTTTGAGAGGTTCCCTTTAGTTTTAATCCAAAAGCAATATTATCTTCCACGTTTAACCAAGGATAAAGGGTATAAGACTGGAATACCATACCTCGATCAGGGCCTGGGCCTTTCACCTCATGCCCATCAAGGTACACCTTTCCTGAGCTTGGTTCTTCAAGTCCCGCCACGATCCTTAATATGGTGGATTTTCCACACCCTGAAGGTCCGAGGATAGTAATAAACTCGCCTTCTTTTACCTTAAACGACGTACGATCGAGTGCGACCATTTCGCCCCCCTTGGTAGAAAACACTTTGCCCACTTGGTCAATGACAAGTTTATGATCCATTTACACTCCCTCCTTTCTCATCCAAGAGAATGAAGCACGATAGATGAACTTAAAGATAATGTCAGTCATTAGACCCAGCAAGCCAATAATTATGATTCCCACAAAAATCTTATCAGGCCTTAAGAACCTGGAGGACTGCATGATCATATACCCTAAACCACTCGACGCACCGACGATTTCGGCTACAACCAAATACGTCCAAGCCCAACCAAATGTAATCCTTAAAGTATCCACGATACCTGGAAGAGAAGCGGGAAGGATCACTTTGCTAAAGATCTGTGCTTTATTTGCTCCCAAAGTATAAGATACTTCGATTAAATCATTTTGGACGTTCTTGGTCACATCCATAACCATCAGGGTTAACTGAAAGAATGTCCCAAAGAAAATGACACTCATTTTTTCCCCTTCACCTAGACCAATCCACAAAATGAAGAGGGGAATAAATGCTGAAGCAGGCATATAGCGGATAAAACCCATTAAGGGCTCTAAAAATCCTTCCATGATTCGGAGTGTCCCCATAAGAATCCCTAAGGGTACACCGATAATTGCAGCCAGCAAAAAGCCTAAGCTCACCCTTGTAAAACTGATTCCAATATCCTTTACTATATCCCCTTGAGAAAAAAGATTGATAGCCGCGTCAATGACCTTACCGGGACTCGGAAGAAATAACGGATTCACAATTCCGGTATAACTAAGAATCGACCACATCAAAATAAAGAGTATGAAGGCCGAGAGCCCCGCGGAAGTATATAAACCTTTAGAAATTTCCTTTTTCGGAGCAAAAATGTTTTTCCACATCGCGACTCCCCCTTTCAATGTGTTTTAAGTGTCCGGTTACCTAAGACATTGTTTTTAAGACGTTAGACATTAAATAAGGAGGCCCTTGCGGGCACTCCTTACTTCATTCCTACAGTCCTTCAACAAACTTGGAATTGATAATACTTTCCGGAGTAATGGCTTTATCGATAATCTTTTGCTCAACGTAGAAATCAATGTCACTCTTTGTTGCTTGATAGATTGAACCTTGATTTGCACTTGTTCCAAATAATTTCTTATTGTCCTCTTTATAAAGGAACTTAAGACCAGGAACCGTAGAAGTAAACTCTTTCAAGTCAATTTTTAAGCCTTTAGCCATAATTTGATCCGATTCGTCCTTATTATTCTTCCAATAGTCCATTGCTTCTGCCATCGCAGCAACAAAGGCTTTAACATCATCCGGACGTTTTTCAATCACTTCTTGTCTAAAGCTAATGCTATCCACGATAATCCCCGGAAGATCCTTAGTGGAAACTAACACTTTACCATTGGCACTTGCTCCTTTGGAAAGCCAAGGTTCCCAAGTGACCGCTGCATCGACTTTTCCAGCCATAAAAGCGGCTCCAGCGTCCCCAGCTGACATGGGTACCACTTCAACATCCTTATCCGTTAAACCGGCTTTCTTTAACACAGTTAGCATCAACAAATGGCTTGTAGAACCAACTTCAAAGGCAACTTTCTTCCCTCTTAAGTCAGCAGCGGATTGAATTTCTTTCTTGACAAGGATTCCGTCCCCACCGTAGGAATCATCTAAAAGCCATACGACTTGAACAGGAACTCCCGATGCTGCTAGTGTAACCTGAACATCTTGGGCTGTTGCCATGCCATCAATCTTACCGCCGGCTAAAGCTTGCTTACGCTCTGCTAATCCGTCAACGATCGTCAACGCAACATCAACTCCATGTTTTTTAAAGAGTCCTTTCTCTTGTGCAAGGAATAAGGGGCCATAACCGGTCCAGGTCGGCAAAGTCACTTTTAAGGGAGCTTTTTGAGCTGTTGCTTGCCCTTCTTTGGTTTGCTCTTTAGAGGTAGTTGAGGCACCACAACCTGCTAAACTCAGAATCAGAACCAGTGCTAAAACAAGGGCCACAATTTTTTTCATGTCTTTTCTCCTTTCATTTTGGGGGCACGTTAGACTGATTGATCAATTTGAAAACTAAACGTTTACGCTTGGGTTATTATTTTTTTTAGAGAGTTAACAAAAGCAAGTACTTCCTCGTGCTTCCCTACGGATACGCGAATGGATGTATCCAGCCCGTAACCCTTTAGCGTTCTTACGATCACTCCATACTCAGCTAACTTTTGGAATATCACGCTACTATCAACTTTGGTATCAATGTAAACGAAATTGGTATCGCTTTTTAGATAGGGTAATCCCAGTGATTCGAGTACTTCATACATCATTTCTTTACCCTGATTATTGAGTGCCTTTGCTTCTTGAATATGCTCAATATCCTCTAAGCTGGCTAATGCTCCCGCTTGAACGACGGCATTGACGTTAAACGGCGGGCGAACATGATTTATAGCATCTATCACGTTCATCGTCCCAATACCATATCCAAGTCGCGCACCGGCCAAAGAATAAGCCTTAGAAAAGGTACGAACCACAAAGAGGAATTTGTGTTGGTTTATATAACGAACCCCGGATTCAAATTCGGGTGAAACAGCATATTCTTGGTAGGCTTCGTCGATTACAACCATAATATGATCCGGTATATTACTTAAAAACTTCACAAGCGCGGTTTTAGGAATGATTGTACCCGTTGGATTGTTCGGATTACACAAAAAGATTGCCTTGGTCTTCGATGTTATTCTACTCAGTATATCTTCTAAGTCATACGAGAGATCTTTTTTCATTTCAGAAAAGACCGGTGTAGCTCCCATAAGATTTGTCGCTGCAAGGTATTGAATGAAACTCAGTTTCGGTATGATGACTTCATCCTCTGGCTCCAAAAAGGTTTGGGCTATAAGGATGATCATCTCATCGGCACCATTGGAAAGAATAACCTGCTCTGGGCTGATTCCCTCGATCTCAGCGATTTTCTTCATGATCGAATCCCCTGCTGAGCTGGGATAAAGGTTTAGATCGTAAAGTGAATCAGTCATCGCTTGGATTACTTTAGGCGATGGACCTAATGGACTTTCATTGAAGGATAACTTGTAAACCGTTTCCTTACCAAGTACCGCTTTAATCTCATCGACTGGTAGATCCGCTAGCTCGCACTTATAAGGTGTTAACTTAGGATAAACCTTGCGGACGATATTATTTACGTTCATAGAATTCTCTCCTTCTCCCCGCAAAGCGATAACTCCTTAGAATTAAATAGCTGTGCGCCCCAGTTGATCTGCACGATGAATTCCATCGATCACCATTTGAGGAGTAACTTCAAAGGGCATATTAGCCATATCCTCGATTTCAACGGTAACACTGCCAAGTGTTTTCCATTTTTCATCCGAAATAAGGGAAGTATCAATCCCCATCTCGCCTAAGGTCCTAGGTAAATTGACTTGTTTATAGTAAGAAATTACTTCAAGGATTTCTTCATCTGGACGACCTTCGATAGCCAATTGGGTCAATATTCCGAACGCAACAATTTCTCCGTGGTATACCTCATGAACTTCCGGGAAAATGGTGAGTCCTGAATAGACGGCATGAGCTGCGGCGGTTCGACAATCATCTCCACCGTAGTTACTTATACTTCCGCTCACTACGATAATTGCATCGATAACGTCTTCGAGTTCCCTTGAAATGACCGCCTTATGTATCGACTCGGCGGCACTCTTGCCTTCCTTTAATAGGAGTTCATAAACAAATCGCGCTAACGCAACGGCACCGCAGTTAAAAGCATTCGGTTCTGCTTTTTGGTTTGAAGCCTTGGATTCAAACCATTTTGCTAACGTATCGCCGATCCCAGAAGTCAAATACCGAACGGGTGCTTCGAGAATAACTTGAGTGTCGACAAAGATCAGATCGGGGGTTTTGGATTTACGGCTGATCTCAAGATACTCTCCCTTATCATCGTAAAGAATGGATATACAAGTCGCTGCAGCACAGGTCGAAGCAATCGTGGGAATCGCTATCACAGGGAGGTTCAGTAGGTATCCCAACGCTTTAACGGTATCGATTGCTTTTCCGCCACCCGCGACCAAAAGAACATCGGGATGAAACTCCTCGACTTGATTTTTTAGGTTGAATATATTACTCTCACTACATTCTCCCCCATACCAAATGGGAGGGAGCACCTCAATACCGTGTTGTGAAAGGTCTTTAGTTATCGGATCTGATATAAGGCTTAGTGATGTTTTCCCACCAAAAAGGCAGGCCTTTTTGCCAAAGGCACCAACATATTCTCCGATTTGACCGATCAAACCTTCCCCTCGAATATAGTTACCGTGTCCGGAAACTTTTTTCATTTAATACCCCTGACTTTCGAGTGAATTTATACATTTATCTGCATTTTTATTCAACCTTAATATTAAGAGGATTCTTATGGCCTGTCAACTGTTTTTTTGCGATTAACCACTTGTTTTACCGCCCTTGTAATTGCCTCGAAATCATTTAGCTTGCAGCCATTCATTCCTTTTTTCGTTACGTACAATCTGAGGATCCTTTTGGCATATTCTATTTCCAGATGGTAAGTTTATTGGTTACTTCCGCAATAATAGAGATTTGATATTGATATTCCTCAAATGCTGTAAAAATAGTTTTTCAAAAAGCCAGTTTCCCTTACTCAAAGGAAAGCTGGCTTTTGGTTACTTGTATATCCTCCACGGGAATCTATGGCCTAATGTACGCGATCTTTTCGGTGTGGTTAATTTCAAAAAGTAGGCGGTATGTACCAATCCGGAGGCGATATAAATCCTGGTGTCCCTTCAGTAGTTTGATGTCGCCGCTTGGTGAAATTGTTAGAAAAAATACTACTAAACCCAGCCGAAGAAAAGAAATTACCCTGCCCTTCTACTACGTCTGTTTATCTTTTCTTGACTGAGATAAAACTCGTTAATCAATATGTCAAGCTTTTCGCTAACCCTTACCACTTTCGGATCCGTAAGATCTTTATCCGAAGCAATTTTTTGCATTTGCATTCTTAATTCTTCTATTTGTTCATGAACCATCAGTTCCATCTCTAGAATACCCTCCCAAACAAATTTGCGCACTCGCATATTCTAGTACTATATCGAGATAATATCAACCGTATAAAATGTAATGTATTGTCGGAATACGCAAAAATCAAAGTTGATTCACATCGTTCGGTTCATGTTCGAAAATCAACATGTTATGTAATCTACACCTTAAATTTATGCATACCTAATCTACGTAAGTAACTGTTTGAATAATACACTGTAGCGCTACAAGTGTAGCGAATTTGTAGCTTTATATTACCAGCCTGTTGCTCTCAATTCTTTCCGGCACCCGTGAGGATGTAGTTCAACATGTTTGCAAATTATGTTCTCACTGCATCTTTTACCGAGTAATTATCTAACAATATTGGTTCAGTAAGGTAACCTTTGGCGAATCGATCCGGATGGAATAAATTAATGTCGATCTGTTCAGTTTTGCCGTTTAAAATTAGGTCTGCTACGATGCGTCCGACGGCGGGTGCATGCATAAAGCCATGCCCGCTGAGCCCGTTAGCCAAGAAAAATCCTTTTAATCCTGGAGCTTCGCCGATAATCGGGTGAAAATCAGGCGTTTGTTCGCAAATTCCTGTATACGTGCGCAGCCATTTTATATCGATGGTGGAAGGGATTGTCTCGGTTGCTGCTAGAAAAAAATCTTCTGCCACAGATTTATCAACCACTTCTTCAAATCCAGGCCAGGTGTCTTTATCGGTTCCCCCCAATAATACCGTCCTTGCGCTGGCTTCCTGATGCAAGTAAAAACCAGTGGACAAATCCACGATCAAGGGAGTAGCCGGTGGCACATCTTTGGGATTGGTGCAGACGTATACCTGACGGCGGAAGGGTTGCACAGGAAGCGTAATTCCCACCGTTGCCGCTAACTGGGCAGCATACGGACCTGCGGCATTCACTATGAGTGGGCTCCAAATCGTCCCTTGCCCGGTTTCGACGCCTTTAATAGTATCTCCATTGAGGATGAGTTTCGTTGCTTCCCGGCCAAAATGAACGGTAGCGCCTTTGCGGCGCACCGCTGCGTAAAGTGCTGCCAAAACGGCATACGGGTCAGCATAGGCATCCCACGGGCACAATGTTCCACCCAGGAAGCGGCTACTGTGGAGATATGGGAAGTTTTTCAGCAGTTCTTCCTGTTTCAATAACTCCATAGGTATGCCATCCGCTACGACTTGTTCAGTGGTCAATTGCAGATGATTCCACGATCCCTCATCAGCGGCCAGCATTAAGCACCCCTTTTCCAGATACCAAATTGGGGCATCAAACGTTGACTCAAACTTAAGGAAGAAATCTCTGCTGAGAAGACTTAGGCGTCGGAGCTGGGGACTGCTGAGTTGGTAACGGATACTGCCAGTACCTTTACCAGTGGAACCCCCGCCCAGCATTTTTTCCTTTTCCAATAGGGTTACCGATAGTTTTGGTGCAGCCTCCAGAAGGTGATAAGCAATGCTTAATCCAATAATACCGGCGCCAATGATTATTATATCTGGGTTAAGTTGTTTACTACTCATGTCCAATTGAGTTTTCCCCCTGCCTTTAAAGAAATTTTTTTATCTAGGATCATAGATTTAGATTCAAATACACATCATCCAACTCATCTTGGGTGATTCCTATGTAACGTAGGGTTTCTTTCGGTGAAGCGTGATTGAGCAGAGACTGAATGCGGGTTACGTCCACTCCAGCGATATAAGCGTGGTAGCCAAAGGTTTTTCGTAGCGTATGAGTACCAATTTTGTCCTTAATCCCTACCGTTTTAGCCGCGTCATTTATGATTCGATATGCTTGTTGTCGGGTGATCGGCCCACCACCCTTGCGTGAAGGAAATAAGGCCATTTCGGGAAGGGTACCCAAAGGATATTCCCTCAGCGCTTTTATAACAGTATCGCTAAACGGAAACGTCTTAGTCTTTCCTGTTTTCTTTTCTCGGACGGTAATCCGATCTTTAACTCTCCCCTTTTCATCCAAGACGTCAGAGACTTTGAGCTTTAAAAGATCGCTGACTCTAAGCCCAGAGTTGATCCCTAGCGTGAAAAGCACATGATCTCTCAGGTTACTCCCTCTAAGGACCTTTTTTATGGCTTCAATCTTCTTTCGATCTCGTATAGGTTCGACAAATTCCATCCAACGCGCACCTCCCTCTTTCTCAATAATTGAACGCGTGCAAACCCGTGTTCAAGCGCTGTTAAAAACGACATTTAGCCTAATGTGCCATAAGTTAGTATATCATTTAATTGTGACACATTGAAGTTATATCATTAAACTTTCTAAACAAAGAAAAGAGCCTAAACCCTTTGGTACGCTTGGGTTTGGGCTCTTTTCGCGAATGTGACACACTCTCCTTATGTAACATTCGTTAAAATATAGTAGACTCGTAATTAAATTTTAAGTCAAAACGTTCTCTTTAAAGAATTCTAAGCTTCTTTAATCAATCTTCGCATGAAATCATGGGTTTTAAAATAGTTCTTTATACCAATATACTCCAATGGTATACTGTAAGTATTCAGGTATACCTATAATACATATTGTTGGAAACAAATCAACGTATACCATAAGTGAATTAAGGAGCGTCAAGAAGTGAGCGATGAGCTAAATTTAGTTGTAAAACCCGATTCTTATTCCGTCAAGACGACCACGGATGTTACCGAGAGGATCCAGGAATTAACTAAGAAGACCGGACTGAATCATAAAGATTTATTTGCCGCGATGGTGACCCGTTATTACTCTGAACTTGAGGCTGGAAGCGAGCTTGATCGCAGTGATGATATGCAGCAGATCCGATATCATCTAAACCGGGCAGAGAACATCTTTCTAGGGTCCTTGCAAAAAGTACAGGACATAAAAAAGGACTATACGGAACGCCTAGATGCTCTGAAGGCTCAACATAAAGAAACTCAAGAAGAACTCCTAAAGAAAACGACTAATTTGGCCAAGGAGCTAGAAAATCTTGCAACTACTCACTCTGAGACCAAAACTCGACTTAAAGAAGTCACGGATCGTAATCAAGAGTTGGAGGAGACCCATCGAGGGAATAAGATGACGGTGGATTTATTAAGCCAAAAGATAGAAATGCTTGAGTTAAAAGCTGCGGCCGTGGATCCATTAAAGGCAGAGATCAAAGACCTTCAAGAGAATACACTTTCCGACCAGCAAAAACTGACCCATCTCCATTCAGAATTGGAGACAGCTCAGCAGACCATAGCCAACCTTGAGCAACTTCGGATCGAAGTGGAAGAAGCAGCTCGCAAGCAAGGGCAGGAACTGAAGGTAACCTATACCAAAGACGTTCAGCAACTTAAAGAAGTTCATAAGCTGGAAGTGGATAAAGTGCTCCTTGAGTCTGAACGCCGAATTTTAGAAACGGTACAGAAAGTTAAAGATGAGTACCAACGTAAAATTGATGATCTTATGATTAAAAACGAGGATCTCAGATCAAAAAATCAAACGTTAACGGAGAAGATATTCGCTTTGGAAATGGATCGACTAAGACAGGGAGGAAATATCGAACAACCGGAAACTGGCAAGCTTTGATAATTA
>NZ_MLBF01000058.1 GCF_001936615.1 Desulfosporosinus metallidurans | reverse complement strand
GCGAGATGAGTTTAAAAGATTAATTAATGACCTAAGCACTAATAAATTTGAAATCATTGTTGTCAAGAGTGAAGAGCGTATCGGTAGAAACGCATACCAAGTTGGTATGTTTTTAAATCCGTTGATATCCAACAATAAGAAGCTATATTACTATCTTGATAGGAAATTCTTTGACCCTGAAGAGGAATTACTAAACATGGTCAAGTATGGAATGGCGGCGCAGTTCTCAAGGGATTTGTCAAAGAAGATTAATCAATCACAAAAAAAGAGAATGGAAAACGGTAGGATAATAACTAATGGAAGAATGTGGGGTTATGACCAAAAGGATGGACAGTTATTCATTAATGAAAAAGAAGCTGAAATCGTTAGATATATTTTCGAGGAGTATGCAAGTGGCATTGGTTTTAGAAAGATAAAAACAAAACTGGATGAGAAGGGTATTACAACTCAAAATGGAACACTCTTTTCGATGTCCACCCTCAAACGCATAATTCGTAATGAAAAGTACAAAGGTGTTCTGATTATGGGTAAGAGGCATAAAGACTTTAACACTAAGAAGTTTCAGGATGTTCCTGAATCAGAATGGGTTATCCACTACGACAAGATACCTTTAATAGTGTCAGAAGAGTTATGGGATAGGGCTAACAAAGAGCTTGAGAAGAAGCGCAAATCGAATGGTACAGGTGAAAGAAGCAAGGTAGCTGGCTACTTTAGTGGAACATATGTATACTCATCAAAAATTAAGTGTGGAAAATGTGGTAGACCTTATTATCACTCAACATATACAGGAAAGGATAAGATCACCAAGACAAGATTATGGGAGTGTAGAGGCTATCGAGAATATGGTAAGAATGCAGAACATGGTTGTGATAATATCAAGCTTTATGATTATGAAACGGATGGTATTGTTAAGCAAGTTATTTTTGAATTCTGGCAGGACAAAGATCAAAACATTAAGAATGTAATAGATGTACTCGAAGAAGTTTTGTCAGACAATCAGTATCAAAATAGCATTGATAAACTCTCTCAAGATAAGATTAAGCTTGGGAAAAATAAAGACAAGCTGATAGAATTGTACTCAGAAGAATTGATATCTAAAGATGAATTCAAGAAGAGAAATGATGGGTATAATTTAACCTTAGAAAAGATTCAGGAAGAGATGCAGGAATTGGATGACAAAAACAAGAACTTGGTCAGTAAGAAAGAAAGACTGTTAAAAAGCCAGTTAATTCTACAAACCAAGCTTAAAGATAAAGATGAAATTACTGATGATATCATAGAGAACTTTCTAAAGGAGATGATTGTCTATCCAGATCAAAGAATAAAAATTGTCTTGAACGGCAACTTCGAATTCATGGTTGGAAAGGTAAACAATGAGTATTCAATACTTCCTAATGTGACCATTACTGGATCGATTTGACTTGCACGTTGAGGTGCCAAGACTGAATTACACCGAATTAAAGGATAGCCAGGGGACGGAGTCTTCTAGCACGGTCAGGGAACGAGTTATGGCGGCCCGTAGGAGACAATGGACGCGTCTAGGTCCCGCAAAAACAAATGCCGAAATGACCGCTAAGGAAACCAAAGAACATGGTGGGCTGACTCCAAGTGGAGAGTCACTAATACATCGGATCTTTGATAGCCAACATCTTAGTGCTCGGGCGCATGATCGGATTCTAAGGGTTGCACGCACGATTGCGGATCTAGGTGGTTCCTCAGATATTCTTCCAGAGCATTTAGCTGAGGCGTTACAGTTTCGTACTTTGGATAAAGGTTTATAGATATAAAGTGTACAGGAAATTGAACCTCGGAAGCCCGAGGTTCAATTATTTGGGCGCTGATTGCACTTGCAAACACTAGCTAATAGACAGGGCGTCGTCTGTGAGGTTTTACCCACTTTTGTGGTACGTGTTTAATAAAATGCGGGTCGAGCAGGAAATGATCAACATGATAAGAAAAGTAATTTTGAACCTGTAAAAATGGACTATTCCATATTAAGGTCAATCGAAAGAGATTGTCCGATATGTGATAAGGTACACCTTGTCGAAGAACGAAAGAGAAACACTCAGGCTCTCATAAAGAACGAAATAGTCGATTATGAGGAGATATTTTACTGTTTCACTACAAGCGATGAGGAGGAAAATGACTTTGTTTCGGCGGGGTTAACACAGGAAGGTTCGGCAGAATGTATAACTAACACCGCCTTAGACGACGTTTAGGGCAGTCTCAACAACTGACGGGACACCGAATAGGTGCCCCGTCTGGCATATGGGGAGAGGATGAGAGTAATGGGACACTATTGTAGGATCTGCGGAAGAACACGGGCGAATGAAAGGTTTTCAGGGAAAGGACATGCGAGTCATATATGCAAGGACTGTGCTCCGACATTGCGCCAAAAACACAAGAAGGGACGGGATGTTAACTCTAAAGGGCAAAAACTCCAAGAATAACTGAGCAGCCAAACACAGGAGATAAGCTCAAGAAATAATAAGCATTATCTCGTGAGTTCTTGTGTAACTGTAATAGACTGATTTTAGGAAAAGCTTATGATTTGAGGGTTTCAGACACAACGCTCGCGGCTATCTATCGTACAATCCTCAACTGTCACGTCTCAGCCGATATGATCTTACGGTACAGCAAGCCTGCGAAAGAGGATTTGGAAGAAACGGTGAATCAACTTGTGTTTTGAAGCGATTTATGTGAAATACAGGTGGTGAATATGTTCCCGTGGACATGGCAAGAGGAGAGTTCAAATATTTCTCAGATCACTCGAATGGGGATTGCCTACCGTTTTCAGGAGGGCAAGGTCATTGTTAATCACAATAGATTTCTCGGCTATACGAAAGACGAAAATGGTGAATTGATTATTGTATTGGAGGAAGCCGAGGTTATTCGGCGGATCTACCGAGAGTTCCTTGAAGGCAAGTCTGACTTGAAAATCGCAAAAGGCTTAGAACACGACGGTATACTTACTGGTGCGGGAAGGCGACCTGGTGGGCAAGCACTGTAAAGTCAATATTAAAGAATGAAAAATATATGGGTGAGGCGCTGCTTCAAAAGACTCATACCGTCGATTTCTTGACCAAGAAGCGGGTGAAAAATAATGGGATTGTTCAGCAATACTACGTGGAGAACTCCCACCCACCGATTATTAGTAGGAAGAGTTTGCTGCGGTACAGGATGAATTTGAAAGACGATCAAATATGCGGGGATATTCACGGACGGGCAAAAGTGCCTTTACGAGCGAATATGCCTTCTCAGGGAAGCTCTTCTGCCAAAACTGCGGTTCAAAGTTTAGAAGAGCATCTTGGGGCACCGGGAAAAATAAGCAGTATGTGTGGCGATGCATTAACCGAGAGCAGAACGGAGTTGATAAATGTAGCGCAAAAACGGTCAAGGAGAAAGATCTAGAGCAGGCTTTTTTACGGGTTATGAACAGGGAACAGGGAGTTAAGGTTGCTAAATTTGATGAGGAAATATTTCGTAAGTTAATTCAGAAGGTCAAGGTGCAGTCGATGGTTGAAGCAAATGTTCGAGGTGTTCCTAATCATGCGGCAAATCCATGAGTTACTATGGTATCTGACAGAAGCGATAACGTTACAACCTGCCCGTCCTATCCATAGTGCACTCAGCTCTATGCTCGATGAGACGGAACGCCTTTCTCACCTCAGCCCCGACTCTCTCATGGAACTAGACGTGGCAGTACACCGAGAAAATGTTAATACTCTGCTCCTGAAGACTAGTGAACTTGTGCGAGCCGAAGCTCGTCGAGGGCAGAAGGTCATTCGGGGCGGCAGAAGACCTTTGGTAGAGGAGCGGACCTTACCAAAAGTATCTTTCTCACTCAAGCCCAACTCAACGTAGCAAAGGGAGATACTAGTACAAAACTACCCTCGTCACTCACTTACCCAAAACACTGGGGAACTTTCAAAAATTAAAGCGAGTGTGTGACAAAGCCTTACCGAATACGAGAAAATATTGCCAGCTGTTGGCAGGATTGTGTGGCTGACAGATTAATTTTGTGATACAAAAAGACAAGTAATAGACAGCGAATGAGCATTATAGGCTATTGTCATTAAGACACGTCATTCTTAAAATGTATCAAATTGGCTTTATGATATTTGGTGAATAAAGAAGTTTTAGTAACGTCTTTTAGGTCGGTAGTTTGCTTAGGTCCTATAAATAGGGTTATGTACAGTGATAGCCTCCTGTCTTTAATTGACAAGGGGGCTATCACTTAAATAAACACACATAAAATATGGGTTTCCCTCAGAAATGATTCAAAGTAACACACATAATTGTTATGTCATTATCAAATAATATCATATGGCAAGCATAGATGTTTGCGATGTGAAAACATGTATATCCTATCTTCCGCAGTCTTTAAAAGTCTTCAGTTTGAAAGGAAGTATATGTGATGAATATTGATCTCCCCTATTTCGCTTACTTATTGGGTTTTGCACTTGGAATATTGTTCTTAATGGTGGTTTTTATCCCCAGAGGAGAAATACAAAAATTATTTTGGTTCTCAGTACTCTGTGGAGCAGGCTTAAACCTTTCAATTGAATATATCTTTGTTCATATCGGCCTAACCCGATATGAACATATAATACCCTTTAATTTCGGAGTTCTCCCTATATGGACAGTATTAGCATGGGCACCAGCCGTTATGTTATTTATTTACTTCCTACCGCAACGTAAAGAAACATATATTCGTTGGATGTATATACTTCTGTGGAGCATATTTACTTGGGGTGTTGCCGTAATTTTTAGTAACTTGGGGATTTTGGTGTTTATTAAAGGTGGCCCTTGGATCTGGTTCATTACAGGCTTTGTTTGTTACCCTTTTATAATAAAGTATTATCGATTTCTGGGAACACGCTCAAAGGATTGTTAACAAGTATCGTTCTCGGCAAAATAACTGTATATTCTAAACACCTACATTTGACATCTGTCCACTCGAGAGCCCTTCAATGAATAAGCTCGTACATACTTTGTGGAGCCGCAGGACGCGGCGGCCATGCGCGCTATTTTATATAACGGTTGTTTTGCGAACTTCGTTAATTGTCTGTCTCATAGACTTAATGCGAACTTGTTCGTATAAAATCCCTTTATTGACACCTCGAAATCATTCGCAATCGGTAAAGAATTTCCCTTTATTTTACTCCTTGGGTCCGATACATGTTTTCATTTCCATCACATTTTCGATTTCTACACGTGTTTTACTCCAAAGACCAATAAGTACGTTATTCTCTCGTTTGCGTTTTCTATAGAGCCAATGTGAGGTTTCAAGGCGTTTTCTATCAAGCCGATGCGGGGTGTCCACGCACGTGGAGACGGTGGTAGTGCTATATGGGGATTGAACACATGCGAACACTGGATTTGAGAGATCAGAGATTATGTTTCCACGCATGAGAAAATATGGGTAGGTTTGAGTAGGGGACCGCTATATCGTCTCCGCAGCTTTAGTAAAAAGTAAATAAACCATTAAACCATCAAACTATTAAATCAAATCAAAAGCATATCTGTTGAATTAGCTGTGCAAACTAGAGACGATGTTATGAACAAAGGGAGGTATTATTTTGAAAGCTCTTGTCTACCACGGCCCTAAGCAAATACAATGGGAAGAAAAACCAACACCTACTATTCAAGACCCTTCAGATGCTATTGTAAAGATTCTCAAGACGACAATTTGTGGGACAGACTTACATATTCTTAAAGGGGATGTTCCCACAGTAACAGATGGACGTATTTTAGGTCACGAAGGTGTAGGAATTGTTGAAGAAATCGGTGAAGGGGTCTCGAATTTCCATGTTGGTGATCGAGTGTTGATTTCTTGTATTACATCTTGCGCCAAATGCGATCCATGTAAGAAAGGGATGTATTCTCATTGTAAATCCGGAGGTTGGATTCTCGGTAATACAATCGATGGAGCACAGGCTGAATATACTCGAATTCCCCACGCCGACAGCAGTTTATACAATGTTCCTTATGGGGTAGAAGAGGACGCATTAGTTATGTTAAGCGATATTCTGCCTACTGGATTTGAATGCGGAGTCCTTAATGGGCAAGTCAAACCAGGAGATACGGTTGCCATTGTTGGTGCCGGACCTGTCGGCCTCGCAGCCCTATTAACAGCTCAATTTTACTCACCTGCTGAAATAATTATGATTGATATAGATGATAATCGTTTAGAAGTGGCTAAAAAATTTGGAGCCACAAAAGTTATCAATAGCAACTACGGAAAGCCTATTGAGAAAATAATGGAACTTACCGGTAATCAAGGAGTAGATGTTGCGATTGAAGCAGTGGGAATTCCTGCTACCTTTGAAATCTGTCAATATATTGTCACCCCCGGGGGACATATTGCAAACGTAGGCGTACATGGAAAAAGCGTAGAATTGCATTTAGAAACTCTCTGGTCACACAACATTACTATAACTACCCGTTTGGTTGATACAGTAACTACCCCAATGCTATTGAAAGTTGTTCAATCAGGTAAACTAAAGCCTGAACAGCTAATTACTCATCATTTTTATTTAGATGAAATTATAAAAGCTTATGATGTGTTCAGTAAAGGTGCTCAGGAGAAGGCTCTAAAAGTAATCTTATCTGCCAGATAAGTATATTCAACCTATATCCGTAACTTGATCATTTGTCAAGTAAATCCTTACAGCGATATATAACGAAAAATGCTTAATAACGGCGAAAATATGTCAAAAATCCTGTATTTGAGTATAAAAAAGCCTTATAATTAGAGATGGAGGTAGTTCTTGTCCAAATCTAACTATAAGGAGATTTAAAATGTAGGACAAGGATACCACAGAATCCACATTTTTTCAATTGTTAGGTCCTATTTTGTCTCAAGATCTTTGGAGAAAAATTAACCAAACGGTTGAGTCCGTCGATAAGTATGCTAAAAAGCTAAAAACCGTTCAACTCGTTCAGTTGGTGATGAATGCTGAAATGCAGCAATATACAAGTCTAACCGAGATCAGCAACAGTTTAAACGGAGATGCGTTTGCCAAAGCCCTCCATCTGGAATCCACTGGTTCTTCTCAGATTTCTCGTCGATTCAGAGAAATGTCAACCGAAGTCGCAGATATTATCCATAAAAGCGTTGTGCAAACGTTAGGAGTAGAACTGGGTTTCAAGGCTCTACGTCAATCATTAGGCCGACTCTACTTAATCGATGCTTCAACCATTAGTCTTTGCCTTTCCCAATACTTATGGGCGGACTTTAGATAGACAAAAGATGGAGTGAAGCTTCACCAATAACCGGGGTAGGTATGCTTCATTTTCTTCATTATTCTCAGGAAATTCTCATAGCCTGTACGTTTATTCTTGTTATTTTACAGTTATACCTTTTACGTTCGAATGTATTACCATCAATCTCAGCTGCTATATTACCGTTTTTGATCAATGCTGACAGTCTGTACTATCCACTGTCCGTCTGCATACTCTCGGGGATTATTACTACCGGGCGGTGGTATTTTAACCACTTTCAGATTCATGACCACTCAGCAACCCTGATAACTTACGAAGAAAAGCAAAAACGGTGGGGATTAATAGAAATAAATTTCTGGTTTAAGATTTTCGTCGGTATTGTTTTTGTGGCGACAATTGCATTGCAAGGAAAATGGATTTATGTTATATCCCCACCCTTGATTGTCTCATTTGTTGAATTTGCCAAGTCATCCGGTCGGGCCGAACATAGGCCGTGGCGTCTTTTCTTATTGATTTTATCTGCAGCCTTTTCCGGAATACTAGGGGTTGAAGTAATTCACATTTTGTTGCACTGGCCTTTATGGATTTCGGCAGGATGTATTGTTATATGGACTTTTTTCTTGTTCTACCAATTTCAATTTATCTTTCCGCCAGCCGCAGCAATATCATTGTTGCCAACGATTATTCACGAGCAAATGCTCCTACTTTATCCTTTGCAGGTAGCTGTAGGAGCAATTCTTTTCATTGCTATAGGAAAATTATCATTCCATCAACTCAAAGCTGCGGAAATTGTAGGGGCGTAGGGGATAGTCGAAAAGACAATTCCGATCTTAAAATTGGTATTAATCTTGAGTTCGAAGAGCGATAATTAACGCCAAGCTAATGGGTTTCTGATGAGCGTACTAGTACCAATACCGTGGATAGTTCCGATTCGGTGAGAGGTTATTGACGAATATGCCCACCAAAACCAATAACAGGCTGCCTGCAATGATCGGAGTTAAGACATAGATCGGCTTAGCGGCATTGAGAATGGCAAACATAGCTGTGGCTCCACCCGGGGGGTGCGTCGTTTTCGTTAATAACATGACTAAGACCGCTAAAGATGTCCCTAAAGTCACCGACCACCAGTGAATTCCCCAAATCTGATAAGTTGTTACCCCGACAATAGCGGACAAGGCGTGACCTAGTATGACGTTGCGAGGTTGCGACAGGGGAGCATCCGGAGCCCCAAAGACCAGAACAGCTGAGGCCCCTAACGGCGTCGCCAACATGGGAGTCATATACTCAAGTGTTAATATGCTGAGAATGGCAATCCCCAAGAAAGCACCTATTAAGGTAATTAGGATATCTGTAGGGACCGGCGATACAAGCGGTGTGGTTCTTTTCTGTCCTTTAAATTTAGCAAGATATTTGAGGACTGCCCCTTTTTCTTTGCTCTGGTCCATTTGCTTCGTCAAGTTATCCCCTCCTGTTCTCTTGTTTCTTTTTCACCTCTTTTGAAAATGACGGCATCCTTTACCAATGACCATACGATCTCCAACAACTATAGGAAAGAAAATTCGATGCAATTTATTTACCAAGAAAGGAACTATTAAGGAACAAAAGCGATAACAAACAGGAATATTAAGAAACCTCTTAGTGTATAGTGTATCAATAGAATACAATGGAATACAATGTATGTCAATGTATGACATTGTATGATAAGAGTTAAATATGGATAGATTAACTATAAAAGATATGAATATGCTCTAATATATTTTGATACGTTTCGTCTTGCCTTGAAAAGTCTAAGATTAGATGTTATTATTTAATTAATTATGATCACTTAGGAGAATGATATGAAAAACGAATTACTTACAGTTGAAGAAGTTGCGGATTTTTTACGTACAACCCCTAACACCATCTATCGCTGGTTAAGATCCGGTAAATTACCTGGCGTCAAGCTCGGTAAAGAATGGCGCATTCGGAAGGAAGTTCTTGACTCCAAGCTCGTTGAATCTAGGCCTAACTTAAAAAGGCAAAGCTTAATGGATGAAATTGAGCCAAAGAACAACCATATGATGGCAATTGCATCCAATGAGGCTGATCTGTACAACCTTGAAGCAGAGTTTTTTAAAAAGGGGCTAGCGTTAAACCATAGACTGTTTAAAGGATGCTGGTGGCAAAACACTGATGATGTGCGGCAAGAACTTGCGACGAGAGGTTTACCAGTTGAGGAGTTAGAAAGAAAGAATTTGTTGACTATTGTTGATTTGGCCAAGAAATATAAGTCTATGGGTGTACAGGGTCCTATCAAAGCTTGGACTGATGAGGCAAATATCACTAATGAACTCGGCTATAACTTTTTGTGGGGTTCTGGCTCCCCGGGTCTCGGGAGTTGTGGAGATTTCTCCAACCTTATTCATTTTGAAAGTTTATTGGATGATACTCTTGCTAAGCTAAATGTTGTGGGAATATGCCCATATTTATATAAAGACTCCACCAAAGACAACTTGAACGAATTCATAGAATTGATGAATTGTCACCAAAACGTAGTATTTTACTCTAACGATTCCTTTGTGTATTTAAAAAACAGCCTTTCCTGAATAGTGCAAGTAAACCTCCTGAAAGATCACTTGCCTTATAAGGCTATTTTTTCTTTCTAACAATTCAATTTCTTAGAACAACAAATGTATATTGGGCTGAGCTGATAATTATCAGGCTCGGCCCTTTTGCTTTCCCTGAAGAAAGGTATATAGTACAGTTTCATACAATGTATTATATATTTGCTATATATAATACATTGACATACATTGATGATCATTGTATTATAAGGTCAAACTTGTATTAAGAATATTCAGTGAAACGAAGGGATTGTGGAGGTGAAGCAAAATAATAGGAGTTAGCTAAGCCGCAGTCCGGAATTGGCCAATAGGCCATAATAGAGGGAGTCATTTCAATACCAACAACCGGTTTATAAATCTGCATTCTTTAGGAAAATTAATTATTTTAATTATTTTTCGTTATTGGGCTAATGGATAGGACCATTAACTAACGTCTGTAAGCTCATTCAGTTTTGTAAAATTGGCATTTTATTTATAAATACTTTTATGGAGGAATTTAGGATGGTAACTTATCATGAAGTTAAAATAGGGAATACAATTATTGGTGGCTCACTAGGATCAAATACTGGGTTGGTTGTAGGAAGTATTTTCTACGATAAGCACTCAGTTGTTAAAGATCCTTTTACTGGAGAATTCGATGAAACGCGTGCCGCAGTATTGGTGGATCGAGTTAACAAACTTAGTAAACGGTACGGTGTACAGATGGCTTTCGACGTTATTGCTGCTTCGTCTGAAGCTATGCAGCGGTATTTGGAATTTGTTAGTGCACATACAAGTTTGCCATTGTTAATAAATGCTACTGAGGCCGAGGCACGTGTTGCTGGTCTTGAAGCGGCTGCCAAACTAGGTATTCTGGATCGTTGTATTTATGCATCCCTGAGTGTGGACACAGAAGACAATGAATTGGAAGCACTTGGACGGCATCGCCCGGCCGCTGTTATGATTCTAGCCAGTGACGTATGTGATCCGACCCCCGAAGGAAGCTGCGAAATGATCGAAACCTATTATCTTCCGATGTTAAGAGAAATAGGTGTGACAACACCGATAGTTGATGTGGGCACCATGGATGCGCCTTCCATAGGTTTAAACATACGTCAAATTCAAGCTATCCGGGAACGTTTCGGTTATCCCGCAGGTTGTGCCTTTTCTAACTGTTTTCCACAATGGACCAGCTTAAGACAGCTTGGCAAAGAATGGGTGAATTTGTCATTAGGAGCTTCCCTCGTTGCTATCCGTGCTGCCGGTGGGGATTATCTACATTACGGCATCATCGAAAAAGCTGCTATTTCAGCTCATGTTGCAGCAACTGCTGAAATGTTCTATGGTTATGCGGCTCAGGAGTTGGACGGGTATAAATTGCCGGGAGGACATGCGCTATGGAAGATGTTCAAATTGACAGAAGAGCAGGAGTAATTTCACCTCGTTTACGGCTGGAGGAAATGCTCTCTGGCAAAAAAAACGGTGTGCCATTGATAGACATAGGGACGACATCCCTTACCGGTTTACGGACAAGTGCACTTCCTCACTTGTTCGAAAACAACATGTTAACCAATCCGATATTCCAAACGATCTCCTTGGAACAAGCAAATTGTAAACGTTTGGGATCTGACTGCATTCGTGCTGGGATGTTATATGACCCTCAAATCATTAAGGATGGATGTTTTACGGATACTTTCGGCGTAGAATGGCTGAACAGTGATGGATATTTTGCACCGAGTAGCCACCCTTTGGAATCTGCCAGACTAAACGATATTGAACGCTATCCTAAGCCAGAATGGCGGCTATCAGTACAGCAAGTAAAACAGGAACTATCCAGCGACAACCTTGTTATAGCTGATGCTCCATGTCCCGGCCTTTTAGATATTTGCTTCATGCTGCGCGGTGCCTGGCGATTTATGGATGATATTGCTGAAAAACGAAGTATCGCTTCTGCTCTGCTGGAGTGGTCATTAGAGACAATTATCAGTGCTTATGAGTACATGCTGAGATCACTTGAAAGGCAACCGGATATTGTCATCTATAACGATGATCTTGGTTTTCAGAATAGTATGTTTTTTTCTCCGTTGGATTTTCGCTCTTATCTTGTTCCTAACATGCGTTCCTTGCTAACACGTCTTCGCAACCTTACTCCGGCTGCTATATGTTTTCATAGTTGTGGAGCGATCAGTCCAATTCTCCCGGATATTGCTAATCTAGATGTTGAGATACTAAACCTGGACACTTATGCCCAAGGAATGGATGTTAGGGGATTACGCCAGAAACTACCTGGATCTGTAATTTTGCATGGTGTTAACGACTTGTGTGCTTTAGGTGAAGTTGTGGCCAAGCAGGATAAGGCGGGCATTGCCTACTTCATTACTGAGTTGGCCCAAAGTGCGCCAGTAATTGCTGCACCCGTGGATAGCTTGTCTTGTGCTGACGAGGTAATGGCAGCTGCTCGCGGGGCCACTTTTATCAGGAATTTTTCAGATGAAGGTTTTAAAGCCATACGCCGACTTGGTCCAGTTCGCAGCATTATTGAGGAAGCGATAGAGAAAACTCTGTCGGAGGAGTTGACTTTCATATAATCCAAAGACTGTCGCCATTGGAGACATCGTTGCAAATAGGAAGGGAGGAAAACAAGGGAATATAAAAATTGGGAATTTTAACATTTTCATAATAGGGGTACTGAAAAAATATTAAGGAGTGAATGAATTGAGCACATCAAAGATGACCAGCCGAGAAAGAGTTTTAGCGGCAGTTACCATGCAGGGGTTGCCGGATCAGTTGCCCGTAACTCCTTTGTTGATGACACGGGGAATTCGTGAGGGTGGAGTCAAAGTAAATGAGGTCTTACTCGATGGTGTAGCCATGGCGAAAGCCAAAATTAAAGCACATCAAAAATTTGGCGGGGATGTTTTGCTCGCCGGTACAGACCTGTTTACACCTGTAGAAAATCTTGGCGCTGTACTAGACTACCTTCCCTATGCACAACCTTCACTTGTTACACACCCCGCACCAACAAAAGAAGCGTTTTACCGTCTCAAAGGTAATTATTTATCCAAGGGCTTTGATCCGGAAAAGGGCCGTTTAAGAGCAATACAAGAAGAGATTCGAACCTTTATTAAGGAAGGCTGGAAAGATACTCATGCGCTGGCTACTCCAGTCGGCGGTCCAATTACTACTGCTCAGCTGGTTACCGGTACGGATGAATTTTTCTCCTATCTGGCAGATGACCCCGATTATGCCAAAGAGGTTATCGAGTTAAGTCTGGATGTCTGTAAAAACATTTGCCGTATGATGTTTGAAGCCGGTATAGATGTTTGCAATATACTTGACCCATTTTGTTCATCTGATGTATTACCGCCTGAAATTTATCGTGAATTTGGCTTGCCGTATCAAAAGAGGTTATTTGAGTACATCCAAGAAATAGGGGGTATAGGGTTTACTCATATATGTACATTTACTCAACCCATCTGGAGTGACATTGCCTCCAATGGCTGTATCAATTTTAATGGAGATATGTACCCTGGTGCTAATCTTACAAAACGGGCCATCGGTGACAAAATATCATTGATGGGTACCCTTAGTCCATATTCGACCTTGACGCACGGCACTCCTGAAGATGTGGCTAAGGAGGTTAAGAAGCTTGCTGTAGAGGTTGGGTATAATGGCGGGTTCATTTGTATGCCTGGTTGTGATATTGACTGGACCGTACCAGAAGAAAATATGCGGGCCCTGATTGATACTTGTGCATCAATCAAGTATCCGATAGACATTGAGGCGCTTGGTGATTTAAGCGATGTTTATTTAGCTGGACAACCAAAACATTCGGGCATGCGCAAAATATCTACTGAAAACGATCAACAAGTCAGAATGGGCATCAATAAGACTCAGACTCAAAAAACCCCTGAGGCGGAGATCCTTTTCAAACTGGCAGATGCGATTACGGAATATGATGGTGACAAAGTAGTTGAGTTAACCAATAAAGGTTTGGAACTGGGCATAACTCCACAACAAATAATATTTGATGGTCTGTCATTGGGAATGAAAATGGTTGGCGACCTTTATGAGCGTAACGAGCGTTTTATCACAGATATGCTCAAATCGGCTAAGACTATGGAAAAGGCTATGCCAATTCTTATCCCACTGTTGGAAGCATCAGGCGCAGGCGCAGGTGAAGGAAATAAAGAAACCGTTGTCATGGGTTTGATACGTGGCAACACCCAAGACATCGGTAAAAACCTCGTAGTTCTCATGTTGAAAGCAAACGGATTCAAAGTAATAGATCTTGGTAAGAACGTTACCCCCGAACAGTTTATTGAAGCAGCGGAAGCAAATAATGCTGTAGCCATCGGCATATCGGTCATGACTAACTCATCAGTTAATTATGCAGAGAAGGTCACTAAAATGCTAAATGAGCAAGGTAAGAGCGACAAGTACCTGGTAATGACCGGTGGTGCTGCGATGAATGAAAAGATTGCCGAACAAATAGGTACAAAGTATGGTTCTGATGCCAACGCCGCAGTTTCACTAGTCAGAAACCGCATCGCAGCAACCGCCTAAATCAGTATTTTAAGGCTATGGGGGTTAATTATGCCAGTTTATAATTTTGTTTGTGTTTGTGGTGCAAGTCATGAAGTGTTGGTAGATTCCGAAACCAAAAAAGGTCTGGAACTCCTATGTGTCCATTGTGGAGGAGTGCTCAAAGCAGCACAGGTGAACATGTTCCATATTATTAACTCCAAACGAGCTGAACAAAAAAATAGCCAGATCAAATCCAAGACTTGTGGTCATTCTCATCATTGCCGTTGCGCCGCAATAAAACAAACGAGGCCCAATCCATTTCAAAAACAGATTAATGAAGCTCTAAGGGTAAACCCCACTTCATTAGAAAAGTGAAATAAAATGAAGGCCTCACATCGCTATGATTTTCGGTGATGAGAGGCCTCTTAAGGGACTGGAAGCATTGAGGTTATCTTTCATTTTCTTCGGGAGTAATGTATTGGTACAAACAATGGCTTTCGGTTTGGATGGCAGTTTGGTTAGTCTTATCCGGTTTTAAGGTTAGCTAGGAAGTGTCGTTTTAAGATTTAATTAGTTGTATGAGTGGGTTACATTTGTCTAAAATACTAGAAGGGAAGTTAATAACTTGAAAAGTGACATCGAGATTGCACAAGCAGCAGTAATGAAACCAATCCTAGAGATTGCCAAAAACCTCGATTTGCAAGAGGATGAGATTGAGACGTATGGAAAGTATAAAGCCAAAATTAATCTGAGTGTTTGGAATCGGTTGAAAGATAAGCCCAATGGTAAGCTCATTTTAGTAACCGCTATCAATCCTACCCCTGCCGGAGAAGGCAAAACGACAACAACCGTGGGATTAGGACAGGCACTCTCGAAAATGGGCAAGAAGGCCATGATTGCGGTACGCGAACCATCATTAGGACCTTGTTTTGGTGTTAAAGGCGGCGCCGCTGGCGGTGGGTATGCTCAAGTTGTGCCCATGGAAGATATTAATCTCCATTTCACCGGAGATTTTCATGCCATCACGTCTGCCCATAGTCTCTTAGCAGCGATGTTGGACAACAGTATTCAACAAGGAAACCTTTTAAATATTGATCCTCGTCAAGTCGTATTCCGCCGTGTCGTGGATATGAATGACCGTGCTCTTCGCAAAATCGTTATGGGTTTGGGTGGCAAGATGGAAGGGGTACCCCGCGAAAGTGGCTATGATATTACTGTAGCCTCTGAAGTCATGGCGATCCTTTGTTTGGCGAGTGACCTTATGGATCTGAAAGCTCGTTTTGGCAAGATTGTCGTGGCGTATACTTATGAAGGAAAGCCTGTAACTGCTCATGATTTAGAAGCCGAAGGGGCAATGGCGCTTCTTATGAAAGACGCCATTAAACCGAATCTCGTTCAAACCTTAGAAAACACGCCTGTCTTTATCCATGGTGGGCCGTTTGCGAATATTGCTCACGGGTGTAACAGCATTATGGCAACGAAACTGGGCCTTAAACTGGCGGATTATCTCGTGACAGAGGCTGGTTTTGGTGCTGACCTTGGAGCAGAAAAATTCTTTGATCTGAAGTGTCGCTTCGGTGGATTAAAACCTGAGGCTGTCGTCATTGTGGCAACTGTTCGGGCTTTAAAGATGAATGGTGGGCTTGCTAAAGATCAGTTAGGTACAGAAGACTTGGAAGCCTTAGCACGGGGTGTGGTCAACCTTGAGAAACACATTGAAAACATGGCGAAATTCGGTGTTCCAGCTGTTGTCGCGATTAACCGGTTCCCAACAGACACAGAAGCTGAGCTAAACTTGGTGCGCGAGAGATGTCAGGAGTTAGGTGCAGAAGTGACACTTTCTGAAGTGTTTACGCGTGGCGGGGAAGGTGGCGTTGAGCTTGCTGAAACAGTACTTTCCGTGCTTGAACGCAAAGAATCCAAGTTCAAAGTTCTCTATGAATTAGATTTGTCCATTGAAGAGAAAATCGAGAAAATAGCCAAAGAGATTTATGGTGCGGAGGGCGTTAACTTCGATAAAGCAGCGCAAGTTTCCATGAAGAAATATGTTGAGATGGGTTATGGCAATTTGCCGATCTGCATGGCAAAGACACAGTACTCTCTCACAGATGACGCCACTCGGTTAGGTCGGCCGACGGGTTTCACGATCACCGTTCGGGAAGTCCGTCTTTCTGCTGGAGCCGGGTTCCTGGTAGCGATTACGGGTGCTATTATGACCATGCCAGGATTGCCGAAACGTCCAGCAGCGATGAGAATGGATATTGATGCCGACGGAACAATTACAGGATTGTTCTAAACCGACCTTCGTTATAGTGATGGGCAATCTCTGCCCTTTGATACAGTAATGTATCAAAGGGATAGAGGTTGCCTGAGAAATGTTCCACATAAAACGAGGAAAGTGTGACAAGTAAGTATAGGGTTAAAGCAGTAAATTGAAGAATCGGATGTATGAAGATAGCGACGGGGATTATACACGCGACAAGTACCTAGTAATGACCGGTGGTGCTGCGATGAATGAAAGATTGCCGAACAAATTGGTACAAAGTAGGGTTCTGATGCCAATGCCACAGTTTGACTAATCAGAAACCGCATTGCAGCAAGGATTTAAAGCATTAATTTGAGACTGTGAGGGTTGATTATGCCGGTTTATGATTTTTTGTGTACAGATGTGGGGCAAGCCGCGAAGTGCTGGTAAATTCTGAAACCAAAAAAGGTTTGGAACTCCTGTGTGTCCACTGTGGAGGAGTACTAAAAGCAGCACAAGTTAACATGTTCAATACTGTTAACTTCAAGCGAGTTGAACCAACAAATAGCCAGACCAAAGCCAAAGCCTTGTGGTCATTCTCATCATTGCCGTTGCGCCGCAATAAAACAAACGAAGCCCAATCCATGTGTGAGGCTTTTTGAAATTATAAATCACAGATATTCTGCAGACTTGTTAGTTAAACTTTAATTCCAATGAAATAATGAGTTAAAAACTTAATCGGGAGAATAATAAACTGGAATTAGCAGGGGAGAGAGTTGCCGAGGGGTTATGCTTGATAGTTCCTCCCGATAATTTGGCTGAAGCCCGTCTTGTGACTGGGTTAGAAACACATAGCACTTCCACATTTGGGCAAATCATGCAGGCTCTTGAAAAAAAGAGTGACTTTGAAGATGAAATGTCATCCCAGCTTCCTCAATCTGAAGTATATAATGGAAGCCAGGTGGACTGGGCAGATGTTCATGGACAACAACATGCGAAGAGGGCTTTAGAAATAGCAGCAGCGGGCGGGCATAATGTCATCTTGGTGGGACACCACCAGGATCCGGTAAGACATTGCTGGCTAAGGCCTATTCAGGGATACTGCCCATATTAAGCGACTTGGAAAGCATAGAGGTTACCCAACTCTTTAGTGTGTCTGGCTTGCTTAGAAACAATGGGTCCTTGATCCAACATCGCCCCTTTCGAAATCCGCATCATATGGTGACGAAAGTGGGGATGATCGGAGGAGGGCGGGAGCTCCGACCCGGTGAGTTGAGTTTTGCCAATCACGGAGTTCTGTTCTTGGATGAGCTTCCAGAGTTTGCACGCGGAGTTGACTCCAAGTGGGGAATTACTTTTACATAGAATCTTTGAAAGCCAACACCTCAGTGCTCGGGCGCATGACCGAATTTTAAGAGTTGCACGTACGATTGCAGATCTTGCAGAAACGCCAGATATCTTGCCAGAGCATTTAGCTGAGGCATTACAGTTTCGCACCTTGGATAATGTCGGGAGACTAGGGGGTAAATAATGTATAAGAACAACGTGATCTTTCATATCGATGAGCAGGATAAAGTAGGTTTGGTGCTCCATAATATTAGCAATTTGATTGTTGATCTTGGTGAGGGAAATTTAAACATTGAAATGGTGGCTAATGGCGACGCAGTGAAGATGTTTGCAAGGAGTACCAATGTATTTGAGACAACGCTTAAGGAATTAGCAGAAAAGAAGGTCGTATTATGCGCATGTGCCAATGCTATGCGTGATTTAGGTATTCAGAAAGATGAATTGCTTGATTTTGTGACTGTCGTTTCCGCTGGTGTTGGTGAAATAGTGAAAAAGCAAGCAGTGGGTTGGGTCTATATTCGTCCGTAAGCATGAAATAGTAATTGAAGAGATTAAAGAGTTTTCTTTCTTTTTTGCTCCTTTGACTTATCTTTAAACCCACAAAAATGCCCTCCCATAGTAGATAATTTATTCTACTATCGGAGGGCTCTTAATTAGTCTGTCCGGGATATAATCCAGTTTAAATACTCAGGTCGGCTTCTCTGTTTTAGATTTACTTATTGTAGGTTTTAACTACAAATTTATCCACTTTTCCATTTATATCAATACTAGTCCATTCAATTTCCTTATCGCCCATTTTGGGAATAAGCCTAGCGGGGTAATAGCCCAGTTGATAAGGGATTCTCGTTTCAATAGCACCATATAGACATGCTTTTACACAGGCCATGCAGTCCCAGCAATCCCTGGCAGACCGGCAAAAAGCCTTTTTGCCTTCATTTAATTCCATCAAATCTCCGGGACAGATTTCTTCACATTTTCCGCACCCTTTACATTTCTCTTGATATACTACTGGTGGCATATCCTGATCCTCCTTTTCATAGACTTTTTAGCGGTCGCCTGGAATGATTTGTTCATAAGGGCGGGTAAACATTTCTACTTCCCCGGTCTCCGGATTGTACCGTGAATTAACGAAGCAATCAAATTTCTCATCGTTCTTTTCCGGAAAATCCGCACGGGATTGCCAGCCCGGCCATCGGGTTTCTTCACGGTACATCAGGTGGTGTACCAGTACCTCTGCAACATCTAACCTGTCGATAATTTCATGGGCTTCCATAAGTTCATGTAGATCGGAGGCGATTAGGTATTTAACCTGATCTTTCAAGATCTTGATGTGACGCAGTGCATATTGCAGACCCTCATTATTCATCCTAAAGAACTGGTGCACGCCACCAGCATATTCATCCATGAGCCGTTGGAGCCTTTCTTCCATTTCCCTGGGTTTAACACCATCTCGGACAATCTTGTTGCGGAAACCAGCTTCAAAGATACGCTCTTTCTCTCTGGCAATTTGCTCTTCGTTTAGCTTACCAGGCTCTACACCTGCCACATATTCCACGGCAGCTTTGGCCGAAAGCAATCCTTCTGCAGCACAGCCACCTACAAATTTGTTAGGTGTACCCCCAGCAACATCACCGCAGGCATACAGACCCGGTAGGGTGGTGGCTCTTTTTACATCGATCCAATAACCGCTGGCTGTGTGACCGCCAACAATGTAGGGATCGGAGCCATAGATCTCAATGGGTTCTTTGCTTATATCCTGTGCCCGGCTGGCAAGGAATAGCACAAAGCTAGGTCGCTCGTTCAGGTAATCATACTTCATGTCCTTGATTTGTTCTGGGGTCATATGTGTGGTATCCACATAACAAGGGCCACGTCCTTCGCGCCATTCATCCATTGGCAGGTTTGCCCGAATAAAGCGAGGGGCCTCATCTCCACCCAGGTGAGCATAACGAGTCTTGAGAATTTGCTCTCCCTTGCAGTTAACCATTGGTGTTTTATAACCCACTGAAATGGTATCGATGGGACCGTTAAAATCTTTGGTTCTCGTGGCACACCAGCGCATTTCAAAAGTCGTCATTTCTGCACCTGTACGAATTCCCATTGCATAGCCGGTTCCAACGTTAAAGGGGGAATACCAGAGTTGATGGTGGCTGTCGTTTCCGTCGTTTTGATAAGGCTTATAGAGACCTGCCGAACCGCCGGTGGCAATCAGGGTTGCCTTGGCCCGAATAATGTACACTTTACCATCACGAACCCCAAACCCAATGGCACCGATTACCTTATTTCCATCCATCAAATAGTTGGTAGCCACTACCCGGTTAATAATTTCGCAGCCAGACTCCCGGGTTTTTTCTGCCAAAATAATTTTCATTTCTGAACCGCTAATGGTAATATCCCATTTACCACGGGTTTTGTACTCTTCACCGTCTTCTTCGTATTTTATAGGCATGCCCCAATCTTCCCACTCTTCGATTGGCTTGTTTAAGACTTCAGCCATTGAAATGGTGAGATCCTCCCGTAGCAAACCACCGGCTTGGGAGCGGCTCCAGCGTACAAAGTCTTCAATGGTACGTCCTTTTTTAATATAAGTGTTAATGGCATCCATACCCCCTGCCAGGCAACCGCTCCGGTCAATATGGGCTTTTTCCATTAACGTAACTTTTAGCTCAGGGTTCGTGCGCTTTGCTTCAATTGCTGCAAAGCACCCGGCATTCCCTGCTCCAATGATTAATATATCCGTATCAATACGAACCTCTTCAATCTGATCAACAGCATTGGGCAAACTAGCTCTTGACATCTTGTATTCCTCCTTCTTCTTTATTTAATAGGAACCCAAATTGGATACCCGGTTACTGCATACCACGGTGCCATAACAAAAACCATATACAGAATTACCATTAAAGTAATGGGAGCTCCGACTTTTACAAATTCTCCAAAGCTAAACTCTTCCGTACCATATGCAATCAGACAGGCAGTCACTGAAATGGGTAAAACAAAAGCATAACTGTCAACATTGAGCACCAGCATGGTAAACGCCACTGTGTTTAAACCAAGCATCGGAGCCATTGCTGCGACCACCGGTGCCAACAAGGTTACTGCTGCTACGTTACTCACAATCCCAAGTCGAGAAATCTGAACCACAAGACAGATAAAGATACACACACCTACCCAACCCCAGGCCGGTGCTAGACCTACCAGATGAGTAGCAATCCATTTATCAACGCCTGTTTTTTCAAAGGCCGAAACCAACGAAAGGGAGCCGCATAACAAAAGCCATGTACCAAAAATTGTGTTCGACTGTACTTTTTTCCAGGAAAGAGTTGTCAGTCCGGGGATGAATAATACCATGACCACACCAAGAGTAACAATTGCCATACTGAGGTGGTGGATCGTTTGGGTAGCCCACAGGAGAATGGCCAAACTAAAGCAGATTAATACAACATAGTCTGTAAAAGTCATCTTACTCAGTTCTTTTTTTTGCCGTTTAATTTCCTCTATACCACCCGGTACTTCAATGTTCTTCGTCTTCATTACCCAGTTCGTCCAGTAATATATAATGACGAGAACTCCCAGAAGCGGCCAATTCATCCAAGCCCAGGTTCCCCAGGTAATCACATCTTTTTTTAAGGCTTGATTAATGGTTTGGGCTATAATAACGTTTGACATGTGACTGTGCAACAACATAACTCCAGAAGCTAGAGAAGCAAATCCTATTCCAACCATTGTGAAGAGCTTTCTCGCTCTCGCACCTTCTCCTTCCTTTTCAAATAAATTGTTTAACCCCTGAACAATGGGTAGGAAAACCGCCCCCCGGGCGTTGGTTGCAGGAACTAAAACTGCCATTATCAAATGGGCCCCGATTAATCCCTTTAAGACACTTCCCGCTGTTGGTTTTACCTTTGAGACAATTCCTAAGGCAATCCGCCGGTCTAAGCCCGTGGTCTGCATAACTGCCGCTAAAATGAAGCAGCCCAGAATAAGAAAGGTAACATCCTGTGTATAACCGCTAAAAGCCTCCGGCATTTTACCGCTTGCACCGGTAAGGATTAATAACAAAGGGATGCCTAAACCGGAGATCGCCAGCGGGAGTCCTTCGGTTAACCAGATCATCGTCGCCCAACCCATCACTGCCAGTGCAGCTCTACCGCCAGCAGTCAGACCTTGAGAGGTCGGAACAAGGGTCAGAATTGCACCTAAAACAATCCATGAAAGAATAAATCCAAGTAATGCAAATTTGCTTTTTCCAGTCGTTGATGTCTTTGACACTCTAATTTGTTCTTTAGTCTGTAAAACAACATCCGCCATGAAACACCCACTCTTTCCGTTTACTATTCAGAAACAAAAACCGTACCTACATTTAAATCTCTTTCCCAACTCACACCTCCGCCAACTTTAATGGTTTATATGGGATAATTTTATCTAAGTTAATCCGAACAAAACACCGAAAGGAGGACAGTTTATTGTCGTGTATAAGACATAAAAACAATAATCCAGCTGACATAATTTTGGTCATACTAAAGACCAAAATTATGTCAGCTGGATTATATGAGGTCAGTGCCGTTTATTTTGTGTTTTGAATCCAACTTTTTAACTTTTTCGATTCTACAGCAACAATCTCTCTTCCCTCGTATTTTAAACTACCATCCTCTTTTAAAAGGTTCAGCAGTGAGGAAACTGTCTGACGAGAAGCTCCGATGATACAGGCTAACTCCTCCTGGGTGACCCTTAGACTGACCTTTATTAGCCCGTCTTCCCCTGGAGAACCCGAACGTTCAGCCATTTCTAAAAGTACCAGTGCCAGCCTTCCATGGGTGGGGTTCATGATAAAATCATAAATTGTGTTTTGTGCCTCCCTTAACCTGTCGCTCATTAATTCCATTAGCTTACTACTAAAATCCGGCATATCAGCAAGCATTTTCTTAAATGAATCTTGCCAAATGATTAAAAGCCTGACATTGTCCATAGCCTCAGCACTATATTCCCGCACAGAACTATTGTTGAGAACCTCCGCCAAGCCAATAAAATCCCCCGGATAGCGGAGAGCAACTGAAACCTGACGTCCATCAGCAGTGGTTCGATAAATTTTTACAAATCCACTGGTTATGTAGCAGATCTCGTTTGTTTTCTGGCCTGATGAAAATATGATTTGTCCCTTTGGATAGTTAATTTCTGATCCGATTTTATGTAAATACTCTTCTTCCTTATCTGTCAACAGAAACATGTTCTCACTCCTAGCGAATCAACAGTTCCAATGTACCAATGTATGGCAATAATTATATTATGCCTTAAATTCTTTAAATGAACAATAGTTGGGTAATCATAGCACAAGGCTGTTAAAGATCTGAGCTAAAGGTTGGCTACAACCAAAAACTATAAAGAAAACTTACAACCCAGCAGAAAAAGCGAAGAGCGTCAAAAATATAACCAGATCGTTCTTGACGCTCTGGCTTTTTTGGTTTAGATGTTAATCAAGTAGTTGGGTACAAAGCGGTAAAGCTTGTAACAGAATTTATTAATTTCCATATTATGTATTATCCAGTGCGATTTTGAAATTTAATAATAAGGAGGAGCTAAAAATGGCCTTTGGAGCTGGGGCAGGAGACGGTATTGGAACCCATTTTGGAACAGGAACAGGAATAGCAATTGTAGTCGTAATCATTCTTTTGCTTATCGCTATGGGCATTGTTTTTTAATTCTATACTCTTTGAAATTCGCATCTGAATTCTAGTTATAAAGGGGGAGAATAAAATGTTTGGTTATGGTGGAGCAGGAACGGGAGTAGGAGTGGGTATCATCGCTATAGCTATCTTAATCCTGATAGCATTGGGAGTTATCTTTTAATAACGAATTTGGAAAAGCACTTCTAAAACGAAAGGAGGACAGATATATATGCCAAGATTTAATCGTTCTGAGTTTCGGCGATTTCCTTTCTTCCCTTTTTTCCCGTTTTTTATAGATCCTTTCGAAAGGTTCGAGAGATTTGAGAGATTCGATCCATTTGAAAGATTTGAGGTTAACCCGTTTATGTTCAATCGCCGGCGTTTCTTCTAATTTTAAGTAATGTAAGCCAGGTGTTGGTTTTAGTAGGACGAGAGATTTTTATGCATTGGAAGCCCTCCCACGCTGCTTAAAGGAGGGCTTCCAATAACTAGGCTTTACTCTAAAGGGCTCGTGCCTGCACTTCCTTAATAAAGGTTAAGAATCGTTCAAACCACATCTTTAAAGCAGTAATTGTAATAGGACGCTTAAAATCGCTCTAAGTCTAGCCGTTTGCAATAGTGCTTTTCTTGTTAGTATTCTTTCTTAAAGGCAAGAGGAAATATAAAATTGAAATAAATCGTTAAAGAGTTAATTCATGAATTAATTTCAACTGTTTTAGAATAATCCCTTAAAGTAAGGCGCATCCTAAAAGGATTCAATAATGTGGAGGTGGGAGAAATGTCTCTAATTCCTAATGAGCCATACCGAATGTTGGATCCTTTTTGGAATGAGATGGATCGGTTTATGCGACGATGTAAGGAAGAGCTGACTGATGGGTCATATCGTGTTGATATCGAGGAAACTCAGTCGAAAGTGCTGGTGACCGCCGAAATCCCGGGGATTGAAAAACCAGAGGATCTCAGGATTACTTTAGATCAAAATCGTTTGATGATTCAGGGCGAGATTCGGAAAATAATGCACGACGATGAAGATGAAAGCGTTGCTCGGCATTCAGAACGATATTACGGGAAATTCTCAAGGTTATTAACTCTTCCTGCAATGGTCAAGACGGATGGTTCCCATGCAAGTTACCAAAATGGGCTTTTGAAGCTTAGTTTTTTGAAAGATGCTCACCCAGCAGCTCGTTATATTGAGGTGGATTTCCACTAGGACTAGGACTCAATGGAAAGCCTCGTTGTTTACATGAAAATTGAAATTCCTATACTTGCTTCAATTTTGGGGCGTCTAAAATAGTTCTCCTCAAGAAAAAACCGCTTAAAACCATTTGGTTTTAAGCGGTTTGAGGCAAGTCTGAAAATATTAAAGTTTAATGTGTTTACGTCATGTTGTTATTCCCAGGCAGATTGCGTTCCGCTAATTCGATAGCCATTTTCACCATATTCCCACAGTCCCTTGAAGAAACCCCTCCAAATCCTTCTTTATGAAGGGTCCCAGCAAAACCTAACTCTTGAGCAATTTGTTCTTTTAATTGATAAGACATGATGCTGCTACGTCCTCTTGACATGTGGAATCCTCCTTTCGAATGGCAGTTTCTTTCAACAATACTGCTTGATGAAAGTATTCTTAGTATAACTATATTTCAAGACAGTATGTAAGAGAAGCGCGAATGTTGGTGGAACATGAGGAAGGAATAACTAAATTTAATGTATAATGTATTACCTAAAAAAACACTTGACTTCGCAGCACGGACATTTTATAATTCATAACAATATAACATACTAAAATGATGATGGAAAAGTCCAATGCAGGGGTTCTAAAGAGAACCGGCGGTCGGTGCGAGTCGGTGAATCAAGCATAGGATTCCATTCCGGAGTGTCCGATGATGAATCGTGACGGGTTACGCCCGATACAGCGTTTAAAGTTGGCTGTTTAAGCAACATGGGTGGCAACGCGGGATAACCTCTCGTCCCTTTCAGGGATGAGGGGTTTTTATAATTTGCGTTACTTGTTGTTGATAGTCTAAACTGGGTGGCACCGCGGATTTTCCCGCCCCAAGAGATTGGGGTGGGTTTTGTATTTTTTGGGGTAAAGAGGGGTGGCGAAGGATGTTTCTGATAGGCTAACGTGTGTTTTTAATGCGAAGTGGGAAAAGGTTGATTTGATCTGGGATGAAGCATCCCAAGAAACATAACGGAGGGGTAAGTCTGAAATCGACAGTAACTCTAACTACCGAAGTAAATAGGCACGACAAATAAGCCATCGAATGATGACTAAATGGTTAAATGTGGTATTTATGATTAGTTATGTCGCTACA
>NZ_MLBF01000057.1 GCF_001936615.1 Desulfosporosinus metallidurans | reverse complement strand
ATTCCAGTTAACCATAAACCATGGTGTATTTTGAGAAAAAACATTACAGTAGTCATAAAGTAAGAGGACGCCACTAGCGTCTTAACTTTCGATAATTGGGTCTTTAGCGAATGTCACTTGCGATACATTCTTATTAGAGTCCTATAAAAGTGCTTACGTTAAGCACCTTCATTCAACCTGGACGAGGGTGCTATTTGCTGATAGGCTATTCAAAGAGGGCCTTAATAGCCTCTTGAAATTCTATAAACAATATAAACAAATACTAATATTGATAATGCAGCTTTAAGTTTAGCTTTCATATTTATATCCATAGTACTAGAAGCCCTCCATTCCTGACTCAGACTCTTGTTCATTTAAGGAATTTTTCTTAATTAAACCCACTCGCATATGTATATGAGGTTCGCCAGCAATAAATAATTTACCTTTATTTTACTCTTTGAGTCCGATAAAGAACGCTATGTTAAGCCCCTCTGTCTTTTGAAAGCAAGGGGTTCTTGATTGGCGGCCTTGCCGGAATTTGGCATAAAATTCAACCGTTTGCTTATTATGAAATTAGTTGCAGCGAAGTAAGCCGCACATTGAAGTCCAATAAATATAATTCCATATGGCCAGTGGGATTACCGACTGCATGCCAATGAAATCATGGGAAGAAATATGGATATTGGGAAAAAAGGCGGTTCCGGGAATTAAACTGATGAGCTTGATAAGGATTTGGGAAAGTGTATTGAGGACAATAAAGGCTCCGAAGGAGGCCAACATTTTATGTCTTAGCTGGATCAACATCAAATTAAGGGAAACCCATCTCCTGATTTCAAACTTAGAAGGTCCTTTCGAGCTGCTCAGTGATAAACAAGGTGCTTCGCCTTTAACGCGGAGCACCTTGTTTTCGTTCAGAGGGCCTTCGAGTCGCAATTATTCTGTACAATGCCCGTGAACAATCTAAAAGCAGTAATAATGGACTTGGCAAAGATTCGGCCCAGATCACTTTGAAGAAGCAATACGCAAGCAGGCCGGCAACGGTTTCTGCGTGCAAAGCGTAGAAAATTCTTTAGAAGGCTTAAGTAGCACTATGGTAGAATATAAGGAAACAAGACTTTTCGGAGGTGAACAGTGTGATCATAGGTTTTGGCTTTGGGAATCCACTTCAGAGTATTATCATGCTGCTATTCACTTCACTCATCAGTTACGTTATTTATCAAAGCTTACGGAATGTAGGGCGTGGGAAGCAGAATCCTTTACTTAAAAGAGAGCAACGCAAACAGGATTATTATGCGCAGAGACAACGGGCACGGGAATACGCTCGCCGGTTTGACTTGACTGATGAAGAGATTGAACGGCGCTTAGACGAAGAAGATAGGATCTAACAGATTAATAGAGTTTTTTGATCAATATTCAAAACCACTAGCGAAAATGGACCTTACGGAGTCAGAAAAGACACATTATTTGCGTGAGATTAGCATGGATATTAAGTATTTTGGTCGTGTTTACTCTAAAGCAAATTATCGCATAAAGGTAGCTGGATGAGGCGTTGATGAGGTTGTACGAGATATTAGGATGACCTTTAAGCTTTGAGAATTGAAGAAAGGAACAATGCATGGCAAGTAATATAAAAAAGGATGCCGAATGGGCTGAAGCAAAAAAGAAATGCAGACTGAACGACGAAACCCTGAAAATGGCCAGAGAGATGGGATTAAATCCAAGAAGTCTGATCAAAAATATCCCCAGCCCAAGCCAACAATGGAAAGCACCTGTGAGTACTTGGATTCGAGAAATGTATCAAGAACGCCTAGATAAGGCACGACAGAAAAAGGAGCGGAAAGAGATTTCAGCGGAGTGATGTTCTTGCTATGAATTTCGAAAGTTGTTTCAAAGTGGCACTAATAGAAAAAAATAGCCACGGTTTGAATTAATCAGACCGTGGCAATTATAGAGTTGAGAACCCTAGAAATTTATTTTAAATACTTCATCATAGTATAAAAATTATGTAAACTATGACTGGTAGATAATCCAATCCTCCACAACCAATCCAGCAACCGCATACGTTGATACATTGCCGATGTCTGAAATAAATGCCAAAACTCAAAGTGAATTTAAACCCTTAGCGAGCCACGGAAACCCCTGCCAGCATAGTAGCATTCTGCTCCATTGTGGTACACAAAGACAGTGTCGTAGCGACGATCACAAAAGATGGCCCCGCCGAGTTTTCTAATATCAGCAGGTGTTTTCACCCAGCTCGATGATTTCGTATCAAAATTTCCAAGTTTCTGCAGCTCCCGGTATTGTTCTTCCGTTAAAAGCTCAATGCCCATGGCAGCAGCCATATCAATAGCGTTATTTTCTGGCTTATGCTCTTTCCTTGACTCCAGCGCTTCACGGTCGTAACAAACACTTCTGCGGCCTTTAGGACTTTCTGTTGAACAATCATAAAAAATGTATACGTCCGACGTTTCATCATAAACAACAACATCAGGTTCACCGCCAGTTCTTTCCATTTCATTGAGTGACCACAGTTTTTCAGTATTGGTTTCCAGCTTTGCTTGTAATTTAGTCCATTCAAGACCTTTATGGCGGTTCGTGTTTTTCTCAAAACGGGCTTGCAATGCTCCAAGTAGTGCTACGTTTGACATGGTTAGTTTCCCCCTTATATGTTCTCTGAGTTCGTTCTTGACGTTGGATTGCTCGGTGCAATGAGTGAACTTGATATTAAATCGTGCGCCTTAACCGAGCAATACGTACTACAGCAGCTTATAGCCAGTCGAGAAATAACGCCTTATTACTGGTCCGCAGAAAAGGCTAGTGCAAAAATCGATTTCATATCCAAAGTGAAATGAATATTGTGTCTCTTGAGGTTAAAGCCGCCGAAAACCTCCAGGCTAAAAGCCTAAAAAGTTTCTGTCAAAAGTATCAGCCGAAGTATGCGATCCGCACATCGATGTTGGATTACAGACATGAAGAATGGTAAACGAATGTGCCATTATATGCAATTAATGTTTTATCCAGTATTTTAAAGGAAACTATAGGTTAATGCAGCTCTGCGAAGAGTACGGGACGAAACTGCTTGCCTCCCCTGACAGTGACGGCCATCCAGATTCGTCACTGGTGACGAATCTGACCTACACCCAGGCGCTCATCCTCCTTGGGATCCTGGAAGAGGAGCGGGATGAGTTCATCGTGGAGTATGATGTTGAGAGCATGACCAAATTGGAATTGCAGCAGGCTGTCAAGGACAGAGACCTGGCCATTCAGGAGAAAAAAGACCTCCAAAAAGACCTGAACTTGAAAAGCAGCGAACTCGCCCAATTAACCACTCTGACCCAAGGCCTGGAGCAACAGGTGAAAGACTACAAGTCGAAATACTCGGCGGAGCAGGAAAAAGTCACGTCAAAGCAAAGGGAGCTGGAGACGGACAAAGAAGAGACCACATCAGCCAGGAAAATTGCCATCAGAATCCAAAATATAAAAATTGAACAGAGAGACCTCTAAACTGAGAATTAGAGGTCTCTCTGTTTTACTAATTATCCGAGGGAAGTTTAAACACGATTCTAAATTATTATATCTTGTGGTCTGTAAAACTCACAGTCAAGCTTTCTAAAATCCTTTGAGTTCCACGTCAATATTGGTAGTTCCAAACTCCTTGATTTCTCGGCTAAGTAAACGTCTACAAAATCTACGTTTACCTCACGAAACCGACCTAAGACACGTTGCATCAGACTGTCTTCCTCGAGTTCAACGCCGTCAGCTTCAACAAAATCCTCAAATACTTGCAAAATAGCTTCTTTTTCAAATCCATATACTTTACGCAAGACCCAATAGGCTTCGATTATAACGAGAGACAGAATATAAAACCTCGTGTCACCTTGTTCAATAAGTCTTACCAATTGTTCGATTTGAGTGTCATCGTCTTTAACGAATAAGCGAACCAGGATGTTGATGTCAGCGATCATAGGCTTATTCATTTTCCAATCCCTTTAAACCAACGGCAACTTCTTTTGCCCGTTCTGTTCTAGCTTGGTCAATGGCTTCATCTACATCTATGGAAGAGGTAGACTTCAAAGCTCCCATGACACCTCGAATTGACTTTTTAATCTTAGGCTGGACTTCAATAATTCGTTCGTTTTCATCTAGGACAAAAGCTAATCTGTCCCCCTCTTTAAGGCTTAAAAGAGTTCTCAATTCAACTGGAATAGTTAACTGTCCTTTGCTAGTCAACTTACCAGAAAGAAGTTGTTTAGCCATAATAGATGTCCCTCCATCCTAAAAGTATTACCATTATTATAAGTAATACTTTTGAATGAGTCAAGTTTTACCAGTTAAAATGAAAGCCTATAAATAACCACGCCGCCTTTATTTCCCTAATTTGTTATACACGGTTATTTGTTATGCATTTCGTAAGAAATAGCAATAGCTGCAGGCAGGGTTTAGCAGAAAAAAGCAGAATTATGTATGAGTAAACTGTGCTAAAAACTGTGCAAAAGACAATTTTCTGATTGGCTTGCTCAAAGAATGCAGAGAAATAGGAGGAAAGTTCAATGAGAGCCGTGTGTATAGATTTTGAAACTGCGAACGGATTTATTGGCAGCGCCTGCTCGGTTGGAATTGCAGTTCTTGAAGAAGGACAGATCGTCGATACTAAGTATTGGCTTATAAAACCACATCCCCGGTGTAATTACTTTGACCCTTTAAACGTCTCAATCCATGGAATTAAAGCGCAAGATGTAAAGGACGCTCCAGAATTCGATCTCGTTTATGGGCAGATTAGTCCTCTCTTTGAGAATGCCTATGTTATTGCACACAACGCTTCCTTTGATATGTCGGTGTTGCGTCATATTTTGGACTTATACGAAATTCCATATCCTGAAGTAGACTATTTATGTACCTATAAAACGGCACTTAAGACGTGGAGTGGCTTAGATAACTATAAACTTGATACGGTTTGCAAATTTCTAAACCATGATTTTGCCCATCACAACGCCTTAGAAGATGCCATTGCCTGTGGCAATGTTCTATTATCAGCCTTATCTGCCAGGGGAGTGACCACAATAAAAGAGCTCGCGGCTCTTGTGGGAATGAGGCTTGGTAAATTGTACGCAGGAGGATATAACCCGTGCAGCATAGCGAAGCGAACATGTAAAAAGGCTTAGAATTTCGTCTAATTAGATATATGATTAAGTTCTTAGACTTAGGAGGGAAAAAATGCAAATATGCTGTACAAAAAAACTAAATGACGAGATGGGGATAGTGCCAGGGAAAGGAACTGAAGAAAACGATTTATTTTGTTGGAGCGTGCATTTAATCACGGTGAAGCGCAGAAAGACACTTGTCGCAGTCAACGACAGCAATCGATATGGATTTGTTCTGCATGGTTTGAAAGCAAAAGATTTCAAACACATAAATGAGTTACTTATCCAAGGAATTAGAAATTGCTTGGGAGACGAGAAAATAAAGATCGAAATCATCGAAGGGTATTTGAAAGTAGCTGGAGAGTTAGTTTTCTCTAAGACCAGAGGTGCTAAATATGTTGCTCGCCTCAATAAAGCCTGTGAACGGGTAAACATATTTGATGATAGCTTAGAAACAAAGGAACATTATCAGACTATTGTTGCCAAAAGGATGAATAATGAACTCATGAAAATCACCCAGGAATCTGATTATACATACCCACATGCCCTTTTATACAGGGATTTCAAGCTTTTTGCCGGGGAAGAAATCGTTAAGTGTGAGGCAGTCGATATAATGGTCAAGCTGAATTTAGATCGCCACACAGCCTGGAGACGAGTTATTACTCCTGTAGATATTACGTTCAAACAGCTTCATATCATATTACAAGCAGTATTCGGTTGGAAAAGTTATCATATGTATGATTTTAATATTTTGGACGAGGCAAGTAAGTGCGTTTTAAAGGTGATTAGTGAATTTGATGAAGTTTTTGAACCAAGGCCGGACTGCCCTATGCGTTTAGATTCAGAGGTTAACTTCTCGAAATATGCCAAGCAGCATTATAAAATAACTTATTGCTATGATTACGGCGACAACTGGGAGCACGAAATTACCATTCAAGGGACAAATACTGAGTATAATAAAACCTATCCGGTTTGCTTAATGGGGGAAGGTAATGCACCACCGGAAGATGTGGGGGGCATTCCGGGATACGTAGAATTTTTAAAAATCATGGCAGATCCGAACCATGTTGACTATGAAACGATGCAGAAGTGGGCTCAGAGCCAATGGTATAGAAACTTTGATATGGAATTAATCAATAAAAGGTTAGAAAATATCTTGCGTGTATAGTGTTTTTAGTCGATGGAATAATATGTGATCCATGGGAGTAATACAGGGCAGATAATGCAATTCAAATCGACAAGTTTGCATGACTCAGAGTAAAAACCAAGTGAAATTAAGTAAAAATGTGGTATAATTAGTATAATACAGTATGGAAAAGGGTGATACTCCAAATGCAGAGGTTACTGGAACGATTGTGGGAAGAAAAAGAGATGAAGCTAAAGGGTGGTTTGTACCATCAGACTCAGGTCAAACTTGCTTTCAATTCGAACCGGATCGAAGGCAGCCGCCTGTCCGAGGATCAGACCCGATACATTTATGAGACAAACACAGTCAATATGGAACCGGATGAAGCGGTAAATGTTGACGATATCATTGAAACAGTAAATCATTTTTCCTGCTTTGATTATATGCTTACCCATGCGGACGAGGAACTGACAGAGGATATGATTAAGGAATTCCACCGGCTTCTAAAAAGAAATACTTCCGATGAACGCAAAGAGTGGTTTCGTGTCGGAGACTACAAAGCCAGACCGAACGTAGTCGGTGATATGAAAACAACTGCTCCCTCAAAGGTGGCCGGAGAAATTCAAAAACTGCTTGCCGATTATCATCAAAAAAAGGATATTAAAGTTGAAGATATCGTGGACTTCCATTTCAGGTTCGAAAGCATCCATCCTTTTCAGGACGGCAACGGCCGAGTAGGGCGTATCATTATGTTTAAAGAATGCCTTAAAAATGATATCCTCCCTTTTATCATTGACCATGAACATAAGCTGTTTTACTACCGCGGTCTGAAGGAATACAAATCTGAAAAGGGATTTCTCAGGGATACTTGCCTATCATCGCAGGACCAATACAAAGTGATGGTTTCGTACTTTTTTCCAGACCTAAGCAATCCGGTTCTGAAATAAGTCAGTCCCAGTTCCCTTCCTTCGGTATAGTGAATAAGTCAATGTGCAAAATAGCCTTCTAAATATTAATTTATTTTCTTGGCACATTCGCAAGCAATTATATTTTTCTTTTACTCTTGGGCCAGATAATTCACACAATGCCATAACAAAAGCAACGCTTAGTTCCATGATGTCGCAGTGAAGGGGTTACTCACAACACCGAAAGAGTTGTCAGTAACCCCTTCACCGTCACTGCGACAACCTAAAGATTACAACGGAGTATTCTTTATTTCATTAGACTATACACTTAGAGAATAGGACAATTTATTGCTCACAACCTTTCCTTAGAAGGATTGGGGGTGAGTTCCAATGCCCGGGCTTGTTGATTGGATTAAATTGTCTCGAATATTGCGGACCCCTTATTTCGCTGTGAAGAGGATACACGATTAACAGCCAACATTAGAAAGAATAAATTGGACAATCCGTTAATCATCGAGGGGCCTATTAACGATTACTATATTCTTGTAGACGCCTATAAAAGAAGAGCTCATTTCGAGAGGGAGTTCTCTACTTAGCTGAAAAAAAGCTGGATGTGTTTTTCGTGACCTTGAACAAGTCGGAAAAGGACTATTCTCCCTCAACCATGTATCAGGATTATTCCATCAATGAAGAGCTGTTTCATTGGCAGTCGCAAAGCCGGACGACAGTGGAATCCCTGACAGGGCAGAGGTATCAATTTAAAGGATGAAGAGTGAAGATGAATAAGAGAGTTTATGGAAATATTTCATTTAAAGTGAATTGGCAAGGTGAAATTGTAGCTGTTCAACCCAGAACCAGAGTCTGGAGATATCTTATGGATAATCGAACACACTATCACCTAGGATATAATCTCTTTATTGTTGGCGATAGCAGTGAGGGTGAAAAACAGTTTTCGGTTGCAATTTCTGAGAAACAGCAGGTTAAGGGTTTATTTCGGATAGGTGATGTACTTGAAGGTACAGCCTGGACAAAACAATATGAAGAAAGAGAATTTGCAGATTATTATAGAGCTGGCTCTTTAAAACGTTTGAGTAGAGCATCCACGAATCTTGAAAGTTTATCACCGCCTTGGATGATGCTGCCTCCATCAATGCAGACATATGAAGAAAGAGGTGCCAGGCTATTAAGTAAACGTTTGTGGGAAACAAAATGTTATCAATGTATCTGGGCCAATATGGCTAATGTAGAAATCCAATGGGATTTTGAGAAGAACATAAAAAAATATCGATTTGAAACCTTTTGTTATGGACCTAAGTCATGCAAATTTTACAAAATGGGTAGGCCACGGTCAGTTCCCTATAAAAATAGAGGGTCAGCTATTGATGACGGGTGTCTGGATGAGCTTTTTACCGAAGGTAGAGATGAAGACGAATAAGGACCCTACGGTGTGCCTCCTGAATTATTGCGCGAAGCATTCGTTCTGATGGCTCGGAGCTGAGCGATTCAAACTGTTATTAAAAGGAGAAGAAAGAATGTTTGAGATTTCCTTAACTTATCCAAGCCCTTTATTGCAGGACTTTCTGAGATTCATGGATTACCTGAAAGAGGAGGATACGGTATTATCACCCAAAAACCAGTACATGCCTAGGGAACAATTATGGGGGTTGAATCAACTCATGAGCTTTAAGACGGAAAATGCAAACCCAAAGCTTGATCAGGGATCATATTCCCTGTTACATATGTTTTATCATTTAGCGTTGGCAGGTAATCTAGCAGTTATGATGCCAGGTAAGGGAGTTGAATTTCATCTAAAGGTAACCGATCGCTACGAAGAATACTTGAAATTGACGATGTGCGAGCAGTACTTCTTTCTTCTAGAAACACTTTGGATCGATGCAGATTGGGAAGCTCTGCAAAAAGCGACCTATGGACGTATCCCAAATGTAAGGCTCATTTCCTCTGTTTGGCAAGAGTTAGCTCGTGTCACAGCCGGAAAGACTTTAAATGTCAAGGATTCTAAGAGAAAAAAGGGAAGGGAAAATAACGATAAGACCCCGATGCGCAGAGGTCTTATCGTTATAAGTATGTCTTAATTATTTTCTTTATCTCTGCCTTTGATATAGTCTCATGATCTTTCTTTGAATAAACAGTCAACAAATATATTTTAGATAAACTTTCTGAATATAGATAAATAAGTCTAAATCCATTAGTTTTCCCTACATTTACACTCGTATTTTTAGCTCTAGCTTTATAAACATGTTCACTTTGACTTAAATTCAACCCTTTAATTTCGTCCCCAATCAAAATGTCATTGATTAAACATTTAAAAATATCATCATATAAATCATCTTCTATATGTCGATACTTCTTTTTTCGTATATAATCTCTAACATCCTGATCAAATGTGTTAGTCGGGACAATATTCATTTAACTACAGTCTCCCGTTTTCTTTATCCTTCTTAATTTTTGAAAACCAATCTTGAAGAGAAGTTTCTGCCTTTTTCCCTTCTTTCATAAGTTTAACTTCATTTAAAGATTGTCTTAAAGATTCAGTAGGAGGACAGTGTCTATTACTTAATATTTCACTTTCTAATATACTCATTTTTTCTCCCTCCTCTTGAGGACTATCATTGTTTTTCTTGTCCATATCATATCACCTTCCAAACACTGTTTCAATAATATATGTATAGTTTTACCAATTTAGAAGGAGATAGTCATATATTGTATTTTCCCAAACACCAAAATGTCATAATAAACCATCTTCTGTCAAATTTATCAAACTCCGGCCGATATATAGTAGGCAGAGAAGCATCCAACTTTTCTTGCAAGTATTCCTCCCAAGACGGATATCACAGATCTCACGCCGCTTGTGATCGCGGCTGAAATAAACACGATCAGACACCAAGCCGGGAAAATCCTCCTTGCCGGCGCCATTGAGATCGGCCGACCCCTGAAGGAGGCTAAGGACCTGCTTCCCTATGGAGAATGGGGCAAGTGGTTGAAGGAATCAGTCAGTTACTCACAGCGAACGGCCGAAAGGCTGATGCAGTTCTGCGAAGAGTATGGGACGAAACTGCTTGCTTCCCCCGACAGTGACGGCAATCCAAATTCGTCACCGGTGACGAATCTGACCTACACCCAGGCGCTCATCCTCCTTGGGATCCCGGAAGAGGAGCGGGAGGAGTTTATCGCGGAGCATGATGTCGAGACCATGACCAAATTGGAATTGCAGCAGGCTGTCAAGGACAGAGACCAGGCCATTCGAGAGAAAAAAGACCTCCAAAAAGACCTGAACTTGAAAAGTAGCGAACTCACCCAATTAACCACTCAGAACAAAAGCCCGGAGCAAACTTTTTTGCCCTTGATGATGTGGACCAGATATCTGATGAACAGTTGTACGAAAGACTGTTGAATGAATTCCCGCAATGGCTTAAGGAAGCAAAACTTAAAAAAATTCTTAGTTAAATCAGGTTAAAGCATTATTTTACCTTCTCGTAAGAATCAGATGGTTCTAGTGGGTTGCATAAACCTTTTTCAACTTAACTATCTCTATATAAAGTAGTGACGAAGTTAAATAGCTATAGCCCTCATCTAATTTTAGGTGGGGCTATTTAACACTTCCAAATTATTCTTGCTTCCTTGGGTGGTCTGAATCCTTGCATGACTTCAGAAGAACAAATCCACTGTCCTTACTTTCTAAGTACATTTCTTCCGTTTGGCGCTGTATCTGTTGAATTTCTTCTATGATATCTGTCATTTTGTTAAAGAGTATACTATACATTTCTTTATAATTCACCAATGCTCTTCACCCCAATAGTGGTTTACACTCACTATAATATTCGATTATCGCATATTATAAAATGTTGGTGGGGTGAACATCATGTACCGACGATTGCGCGATTTACGAGAAGACAGGGACTTGACTCAGCAAGAGCTTGCCACCATGCTGAAGGTAAGCCAAACAACCTATTCCAGATATGAAAGCGGTGCCCTTGATATTCCTAGTACCTCACTTATTAAACTTGCTGAATTCTATAAAACCAGTATCGACTATCTGGTGGGATTGACCAATAATAAAAGGCCCTATCGCTAAGAGAAGCGCCGAAATTCCCCTTCAAGCTCTCCGAACCCAAAACAAAAGAGGTGACATTTCCTAGAAAGCGTTCTTTATGAAAAATACACTTTCTAAATCAACCGAACGGTTGATTTTTTTTTTGCTTTACTTGCGAAGCTTGGGCCTTTACAATGGCCTGAATTATAGTTTCCTCCATGGAAACACCCCTAAATTACAAATTTGAATTACCAGTTTACAGAAGGTCTTCTACGTCATGGTATATCATTTGAAGAAGCAATACGCAAGCAGGCTGGCAAGGGTTTCTGCGTACGAAGCGAAGAAAATTCTTTAGAATGCTTAAGTACCACTATGGTAGAATATAAGGAAACAAGACTTTTCGGAGGTGAACAGTGTGATCATAGGTTTTGGCTTTGGAAATCCACTTCAGAGCATTATCATGCTGCTATTCACTTCGCTCATCAGTTACGTTATTTATCGAGGCTTACGAAATGTAGGGCGTGGGAAGCAGAATCCTTTACTTAAAAGAGAGCAACGCAAACAGGATTATTATGCCCAGAGACAACGGGCACGAGAATACGCTCGCCAGTTTGACTTGACTGATGAAGAGATTGAACGGCGCTTAGACGAAGAAGATAGGATCTAAGAGATTAATAAAGAAAAACTAGGAAGCGTGAAGAGTAAATGCGATTATTTCTCAGTGGGGTAAGCTGTGTTGGAAAAACAACCATTGGCAAGCAGTTGGCACAGGAAATTGGGTTTAAATTTTTTGATCTAGATTATGAGGTAGAGATATATTATGCCAAACCGATTGAATTCCTCAAAAAGGAATTCTTCACGATGGATGCCTTTCGTCAAAAGGCAGCTTTGGTGTTAGAGAAAATTATTGATAGTAACCAAGATAATTATATTGTCGCCTTACCGCCAAGTGGATTTATGGAAGTTTACTGGAAGAAGCTACAGAAAGTTAATCCCGTTACAATTGTGCTTGCAGACCGGGCTAAGAACATTGTGCAACGGCTGGAGTTTTTTGATCAATATTCAAAACCACTAGCGAAAATGGAGCTTAGGGAGTCAGAAATGACACATTATTTGCGTGAGATTAGCTTGGATCTTAAGTATTTTGGCCGTTTTTACTCTAAAGCAAATTATCGCATAAAGGTAGCCGGACGAGGTGTTGACGAGGTTGTACGAGATATTAGGATGACCTTAAAGCTTTGAGAATTGCGCGAAATGTCTGTTCAAAAATATCCCCAACCCAAGTCAACAATGGAAGGCACCTGTGAGTACTTGGATTCGAAAGATGTATCAAGAACGCCTGGATAAGGCACGACAGAAAAAGGAGCGGAAAGAGATTTCAGCGGAGTGATGTTCTTGTTATGAACGACTATGACGATAAAGAACTCCCAGTCCCTCGGGGGTGACTATGATACCATATCTCATTTGACCATCGTAGAACTGGTGTTGCCTAAGAATGCCTCCAACGTGACCGTGATCCGCTATAGTTGGGATGGTAAAGTTCGGCGCTTGATAGGCTAAGCTATGGGGCAAGTAAGCATAAGCTATAGTCATGGCTAGACGGAAAGGAAGAGACTGTCTTGAAATCGGATCTACCCCAGGCAAGCAAAAGCTTGGCATTACACCCTCGAAGATTATCAGCTTTCGCGCTCGGATCAGGTCCTAAGTCCTTAGTCCTCAGCGATTGAAACAACTCGACAGAGTCTCCTCCCCTGAACTCGCTCCTCTCAAAGAAAAACTTCTTATATTAAAACTGGTCTAGCGGGTTATCAAGAAGGGATTCTAAGTGACTTGTGGTGTGATGTGAAAAAGCCTATGCAGGGATTAAAGGGAGCGAAACTAAGGGAATCTTAGGCTTCGCTCCTTTTTTACATAGAATTGTCTGAGCTGAGTGTTATCCTTTACGCAGAGTAAGCTATGCAAGATTGACTATCAAGCAGAAGGTCCGTCCTAATAGTGTATAATTTAAAGAATATTGTAAAAAGGAACAGTCGTTGGCAGGGTTTTACAGAATAATGAAGAATTCAGGCTATAGAAAGTGTTTGCAGTTATACGAGCTATTAGAAATAGGATGCCAGATTTTCCGCTCACGGGTGACCCACGAAATAAAAAAGTCAGAACTCAGCATGTCGAAGGTTTACATAAAAAGAAAGCTGAAGTAGCGCACAAATTGGCGCTAATAGTTGGCCCAAATGTGGTGGGGAGCTGATCACGAGAAAGGGTAAATATGGATATTTTAAAGAGTGTAACAATTATCCGAAGTGTAGTTTACAATTACTAATTAGTTCGAAAACCGTGTTCCCAACTGCCCATTATCCATAAACCGTGATCACTGGAAACTGTAAGCTTAGCAATTAATTAAAACATCTTAGCAAGCGGGTTTGAATTGACAGCAGACAACAATTGTTGCTCATCAATATGTGAATATCTCGGTTGTGGCCACACTCTCATGCTCTAGGATTTCCTGAAGTGATCGTATATTAACCCGACCGTACTTGTACATACGCGTGGCTGCTGTATGAAAAAGGATATGAGTCGATATAGATTTCGTGTCAAGATTACATTAGGAGATGGTGTGTTCTGTCAAGAAAAACATCCCTCATTTACGTCTTCTTCGCGGTTGCCCTCCTCCTACTGGCAGGGTGTTTTCGGAATGTAACGAGTAAACAGACATTTGATCAGCCTAAGGCAAGTGGTAACCAAACGGAGAACGCTAATAGGATTTGGCAATTTACTTCAATCCAGATGTTCAGTGAGACCTCGGGCTGGGCATCAACCAACAGGGACGTTCTCAGGACCGCTGACGGCGGTTTTTCGTGGCAGGCGGTTACACCATCGGTTGGCAAGGGAGAAGCTTACGGGCTAATTGAGGATTTTGTTGATGCCGATCAGGCGTGGGTAGCAATCTCATCGCGAAATGAGGAAAAGGTTCAGATCCTAGCTTTTCACACCACCGACGGCGGTCAGACCTGGCACAAGACCGAGTTGCCGCAAGGAGCTCAAAACAGAGGTCCGCTTTATTGGGGTATGATTACTTTCGCTGATTCCCGGCAGGGATGGCTGATGGCTGTTCATAGCCAGCATAATTGTCCTGCGGAGCTGTTTAAGACCAGCGATGGCGGTGTTACCTGGACCCAGATCGCCAGCGTTTATGACCTTGTTAAGAATAATGGCCTTCCTTTTGGGGGGGAGATCAGTTTTCGTGATCCTAAAAACGGTTGGCTGGTTGGGAGGCTTGACCCTTCTATCCAGTTACTCTACCGGACGCAAGATGGAGGCCTCACATGGCAGAGGCAGAAATTAGAACTTCCGGTTGGTTATGCGAGTGGTGAACTCGGTGTTAGAGATTCCCCGGTGTTCTTCTCGGCCAAGGAAGGCCTGTTGACGGCGATATATATGCCAAAGAACGGCCAAGGCAACAGCGCAACTATTTTATACACCACGAAGGACGGCGGACAAACGTGGCAAAGCAGGACGCCTCTACAGTTCCCATGCATCGTGGATTTCACCGATGCTTACAATGGCTGGAACTGGCAGTGGAAGACTTCGACTAAGAAAGAGCTCTATCATACCTCTGATGGGGGCAAAACTTGGACTGGTATCGAACCCGACCAGAATTTGAAACATTTTCTTGATCAGGGGCTGGATGTAACAGAACTTGACTTCATAAATGACAAGATAGGATGGGCACTATTGATCTCCAATGATGAACAACTAGTGCTTCTTAGAACGACGGACGGAGGAATAGCTGGTCCATTGTTTATCCGCGTTAACCAGTGTGTCTCCGGAGAGGCGAATTGCCGCAGTAGGTATTATTCACTGGTATCTTCAAATTCAAGCTTTGATATATCCATTAAGTGAGTTGTTTAAAGCTTGTAAGGGAGAGGAAGAGGATGAAATGAAGAAGTATGGATATGTACTTATTGTCCTAATGCTTATTTTGTCTGGTTGTGGGTCCCATGTAATAAGCCCTTATAACGAAAGTACACAAGTGGAGGCGTCTAAACCCACAATTACAGCAGGCGCAACAGGAGTATTCGAACAAGTAAAAGACGCTGAAAATAACTCGACTATAAGTTTTACAAATGGCTGGAAACAGGAAGTTCCCAATGAGAATATGACAATAGTTGTCGAGGTTGGTAACCTTAAAAGCGATCCTATGCAAGGAATAGTAGTGGTCCAAAATCAAAGAACTGGGACTGGGGAGGTCTTAGCGGAAAAAAAATTCCTAACTCCCAGTAAACACGGCTCGATCAAAATAACATCTACGAATGTTTTTAATTTTACTATTGAAGCTGAGGATAAGACTTCTTTTCTTTTTAACGTATACAATGGATTTGCTAGTGTTTCAAATAAGGTACAAAACAAGGAGATAGCTCAAGATACAAATATAAAGTTTCAATATTTTTATAGAGGTTTTGCAACTGTAAAATATAATATGTTTGACACGTATCCAGTAGGTACATTAATCATAGAAACAGATGCAGATTGGCATGATTTTATGGATAAATATGTTCCTGGAATTCCTTATTACGTGGCACCTGATTTTTCTAAAGAATTGCTGGTTTATATCGGAAGTTTCCCAGCAAAACCAAATTATTCAACGGGGCTTGATATTAAAGGATTTACTATAAGTGGAAACAAGTTGGATACTGAATATGTAATGTACGAGAATAGCGGCGATGCGAATGGCATATACGCTCAAAACATAGATGATATTGTACACTGTTTCGTTAATATAGTTAAAATAAGCAAAAGCGATATACCTCAAAATATTGAGAATATATATCATAAAAAATGACCCCGCTAGTCAGCTTCCCATATACCCGTTAGGCTAATAATGGGAATCTTAACGGACATTAGTAAAATGTTATTTTTTATCTAATCTACATTGGAGGATCGTGAGAATGAAGTATACTTGCACGTTGATTGTTGTAAGAAATATAGAAAAAGCAAAGCAGTTTTATCACGACGTTTTAGGGTTAGAGATTGTTGCTGATTTTGGGGCAAATGTTACTTTGACGGGCGGCATTGCATTGCAGACTGCTGATACTTGGAAAGGGTTTATTCATAAGCAAGATGAAGAAATTGTTTTCGGAAACAATGCATGTGAGTTATATTTTGAGGAAGATGACATGGACGGCTTTGTTACAAAATTAAACACTATGAAAAGTATCGAATATGTTCATCCACTCTTTGAACATTCATGGGGCCAGCGAGTAGTTCGTTTCTATGATGTGGATAAGCACATTATTGAAGTCGGCGAAAACATGATTATGGTTGTTAAGAGCTTTATAAACACCGGGCTTTCGATTGAAGAAACGGCCACTCGTATGGATGTACCAGTTGATTATGTAAGGTCGTTATTAACGTAAAAATTAGGGTATTTGGAAAATTTCAATTTAAGCTCGCATTAACCATATTTTTAAGGTTTCTACTCAGGATCGTTGAGAAGGCGGAAGGTAAACTTCGCAATATCCATATGAGAAAAATCTTTCCTAGTCGGTTAAGAATGTGCGAAATAAACTGTGGGAAATAGGTTGTATGCCAAATAACTGGGTATTTGAAGTAATTTTGCAAGAAATCAGAAATTGATTTCAAGAATTATTTAATGGGAAGGGGTTGGCCATCACATATTGCCAGTGCAATAATTGTGAAGCCGAGAATTGAAGCCAATGCAGACCAGAAATATTTTTTACAAGTTACCTGCTATTATCATCATTGCAATAATGATTATTTGTACAGCAGGGATAATCGTTGCCTTTAATTATCATAAGATTTTTGAAACAGACGCTATCAAGGTAACCAGTAATACAAACAATACACAGAATGATACTACGGGCGGCAAAAAAACAGTCGCCAGTCTTAATACCTTCGACGGCATTAATTCAACATCCAATGAAAGTCATTCAACCACCAGTAATACTTCCTCCGGTGAAAACCCAGATCCTACGGTTTCGGAAAGAACTTCAGTACATACATCACACCAGTATTCTCCGGATTTTGTTCCCGGTAGTACGTTCTCACAGGATGATTCGGAAAACGGAAAGACTAGATATGTTTATGACAGCACTAGAATTGACGCCGATGGAGACGGTGCTGCTGACGATGTGCTGCTGGTTGGCGAAAACAATGATACAAGTGCCCCTTTTGGCCATCAAACTCATAATTTGGCGGTCGTTGTCAGGGATGGGGTTACCGGGAAGTTTGCCGCTTTTTTACTGCCTGAAGATTTTGGAGTCATGTTGCCGCGATTCAATATCGGGAGTTTCACTGCCGCAAAGAAAAACGAGATCATGGTTTCTGTTGAAACTGGTGGCAGCGGAGGAATTGTTCTTTATGCCCTAATGGCATATGAAAATAAAAAGGTAGTTTCAGTGGTATCTCAGGAAGAGCTGAACAAAGGCTTGGCTTTGAAAGTAGTATGCCTTCCCGGGTTTGAGATGAAGATTATCGATAAAAACACAGGGGTTAACTCCATCGTTAATTTTCATGATGGGGCAGCTGTTCCCTTGTATATTGACAGTGGTGTCTATAATAAAGCAGGGGTATTTCTTAAAGACCAGTCGTATGTAGATGATGAAGTCATGGATGATCTATTTGTCAGCCTGGATCCTGCTGACGATGACGGTGATGGTACTCAGGAGCTTCATGGCAAGCAACGAATTTCGTTCATTGCCCATGCCAATACAGTTGCCTGGGCTGAATCGGTCTGGTCATTAAAAGGTGGTCGGCTGAGGCTTGTCAGTGAGAAGATTGAAGCCTATAACCCATAAAAAATGTTAAGAGAATCTGTATGATAAGCCTACCGCAGGAATAAAAGTATCGCTTTAATTTTTATGATATACTAATTTATACTAAATTTTGGGAAGGCGTTTTTATATGACGTGGAATGAGGTAAGAAATACTTATCCCAATCAGTTTGTTAAGTTTGAAGTCCTAAAATCACATATTGAAAACGACAAGGAGTATGTGGATGAAATAGCCGTAATTGGGCCTATAGCAGATGATAAAGCAACGCGTGAGCTTTTGGAATCTAAGGATAATGTTTTGATTTATCATACTGCAAATGAAGTAGTAGTGATAAAGTTAAGAACGAGAATTGGATTGAGGAGAGCATTAAGAAATGCGCATTGAATTATAGAGATGGATTGCTTTTTACTAGTATTGAAATTACATATAGAGGGAAAACGAAGCAAATAAGCAATGTTGTAATAGATACAGATGCCTCGCATTCCCTGTTAACCCAAGATTGTGTTGATGAAATAGGTATACGAGTAAGTGGTGAGGATGAAATTGTTACCTCTTATGGCATAGGGGGGAAAGAAACATTCTTTTGTAAAGAAAGTGGACAAAGTCGAGGTCGGAGAATATTGCATTAATAATTGTTCATTGGATTTTACAAGCTACATTTACAAAGATATTAATGGACTTTTAGGATTGGATATGCTGCTAAATGCTGGGTTTATCATTGATCTAGAAAAGTTAAATATGTACCTGCAAATTTGATGTTGCAGGATATTTTTTTATAATGCACCTTTCCTTTGGAGCAAACTGATTATATCGAAAGAGGACTTAGTCAATTGGTCTTAAGTAACCGAAGGCCATACCTTGCCTCATTTATAAAGTAAAACTCTTCATCATTCGCTACAGCAAGTATTTAAAGGAAGAAAAGAACCTGAAACCCATCGTCTTTATCGATACCGAAATTGAACCGAAAGTGGAAAAATACTTGATATCGGCGGTGTCAAGGGCGTTGGCAGTTCATTTCACTCCAATTCTATGGTTGACTTTGTTTTGGCAATTCGTAGGAATTGGGCGAGAAAACTATGGCATCCTCGAAAAGTTAGATACCATGGAAAGCAGAGTAGTCGATAATGCAAACTTTTTTGCCCTTGATGATATTGACAGGATATCAGACGAACAGTTGTACGAGAGACTATTGAATGAATTCCCACACTTGTTGGGTTAAGATAGCAATGCTTGTGTTTATGTGGTAAAATTTAACTATAATATTATTGTAGAAAAATAAGAAGGTGATAGAAATGCTTGGGCAGACTAATCAAATATCTCAGTTGGAAGACATTATGGTTCGTAACAATTTTTTTGAGAAATTCGGCTTGAGTAGAATAGGAGTATTTGGATCAACTGCCAGGGGAGAGGCATCTAATGACATTGATATTCTCGTAGAAGACAATGTTGATTATCGGTTGCTTTCAGTCCTGAAAAATGAGCTACAATTGCTTACAAATAAGCGTATCGATATTGTTATAGCCAAGTATGCAAATCCAATAGTGCTTCATAGAGCAAAAAAGGAGATCATTTATGTTACCATGCATTAGGAACGACCTCATGTATCTTTTAAACCTGCTGGAGAGTATTGAGAAAATCCTTCTATATTCCAAGGATTGTTTCCGATGCTGAAACATTTTACGAATATAACGATCAAATGAATTTTAACGCCACACTCAATCTATTTGCAAACATGGGTGAGAATATTGGGAAAATCAGCAATGAACTAAAGCTGGTCTATACGGATATTAGTTGGTCGGAAATCAAAGGTTTCAGGAATAGAGTTGTTCATGACTATATAAATATTGATACTTTTATGGTATTCGATATAATTAAAAATGATTTGCTAAAGCTGAAGAGAAAACTAATGGAAGTAGTGGCACTAGAGCTTAGTAAAGGTAATCTTGACAAAGAGGAGTACGAGGTAGCTAAGCGGAGCTTCTACTACAGACATATCAATTTTGAATATTCCGAAGGGTGAAATAGCTGGCCGAATCGTTCTTTCGGTTTAATCACACTCAATAAACCTTAGTAACAACAGAAAGACCTCTCAGAGGTCTTTCTGTTGTTACTAGGATTATCATACACAAAAATTCGCTCTGTCTTATCGCCCGAATGACCAAAATTTTATCAACAATATGAAACTCATTTAGCTGCTTAATCCAATTGGAAAACAAGCCCAGGACTACATTCAGAAATAATCCCGGCAAGATCGTGGGTAAAGTGAAATTTTACGCCTGGGCCACAGTTCGGCCAAAAGATTTAGGACTTTCAAGTGATCTGCTGAAAAATCTTGTATTTTTACAACTTGAACGGTATAACAACGTATAAGTAGTAGTTAGGTGGTGAGCCTGTGCCAGAAAAGCCTTATGTTCCACCATATAGTGTCACAGATGTAATCATTCACCTGGTCGCTGAAATCAGCGAGCTAGTGGGCGTTATTACTGTAAAAAGCGAAACTGCGGTGAACCCTCATTTGCGCAGGGATAATCAAATACGGACCATTCATACGTCACTGGCAATTGAGAACAACTCGCTGTCATTGGAACAAATGACGGACATTATTAACGGTAAACGTGTTCTTGGCTCACCCAATGAAATACGCGAAGTTAAAAATGCTTTTGATGCTTACATTTGACCCATTTAATATGGATGATCTATTGAAATCCCATAAGATATTGATGGCGGAGCTAACAAATGAAGCTGGGCGTTTTTGTTTTGGTGGTGTTGGTGTCTTTGCGGGAGAAAAGCTGGTGCATATGGCCCCGCCTGCAGATGTTATACCTAAGTTGATAAGTGATCTGATTCACTGGGTCAAAACAACTGATACTCATCCTCTCATCAAAAGTTGCGTGTTTCACTATGAGTTCGAATTTATCCATCCGTTTGCTGACGGAAATGGACGGATGGGGCGTATGTGGCAGACGCTTTTATTAAGTCGCTGGAGACCAATCTTTAACTGGTTGTCTGTGGAGACATTAATCCGCGAACGTCAACAGGAGTATTACGCCATATTGGCTGTTGCCGACAAAGCGGTGGATTCTACAGCTTTTGTTGAATTTATGCTCCGCTTTATCCGAGATGCTTTAAATGATCTTATGCTAACCGAACAAGTTCGCGAGCAAGTTACCGATCAAGTCGAGCGCCTGATGTCCGCATTAGGCAGCGAAACGCTGTCCACAAAAGAGCTTTTGGAGCGGCTTGGACTTAAGCACCGTCCAACGTTCAGCAACAATTATTTGCGCCCCGCGTTGGAACTTGGCTTGATTGAGATGACTGTTCCTGACAAGCCAAACAGCAGCAAGCAGCAGTATCGGGCTGTAAAACGAAATAGTGACTAATATTGAGCATAGAAAAATGAAGCAACGGGGCTGTCCTAAAACTTATAAATATTGTTTTTACATCACCACTTTCGCTTCTATAACAACAAAGCACAAGCGTTCTCACTCCACTTTGACAGTGAAAGGAGAACGCTTTTTGCTTGCTGTAACCACTTTATATTTTGGGGACTGAGTTTTCACACACACCCGTTAGCCTTTTAAAGCGAATTTAACAAGTCGGAAATCGGCACATTCTGATAAAAGTCCGGGGACTCTTCTTCTAAAACAACAAGCAGTGGAGTTATTCCTAACGGGTGTCTCCTATCAAGAAGAGGCGGATGATCTCGCGAGTGTTGCCCACTTGTTACATGATGCGAATCTTGCGTACAAATTCAGTACTTCTCAGCCTTTTCCCTTACATTTGCTCAATAGCCTTGAAAAGTATTGGAAGGCAAACTTGAAAAGTGACGAACGGAATTATTCAGGAGAGGGAGAGGACTTTGGTGGTGATTCTGCCGACCAGGGTATAGATGAACGCATTCGGCTTCGCTTGCGGAGAAGAAATGGTATTAGGTGCTTGCTAAGAGATTAATACCTTTGGTGAATGGTTAAGTGGAATCTGTTATGAACTTTATCTGTGGAATATTTTGGGTTACCTATTGTAACAATCTATTACAGGGATTAGAATGGTAATGGAACAAATGTTCTTAAAAGGAGGGGATAAGGTGCAAGCATTTGGTGGACCGTGGACCCTACTGAAATTGGACATATTGGAGAAATATTTGAGTTTTTTTGTGCAAGCTATGAAAAACCAAAACTTTAAGCTATGTTATATTGATGCATTCGCAGGTAGTGGAGATGTCGATATCCCAGGTATCGGATCTATCCCTGGCTCGGCTGTAAGAGCAATTGACTACCCATTCGATCGGTATATTTTCATTGACAGTAATCATGAATATCTGAAAAAGTTAGAAGACAATATTACTCAGAAGGCTACAAATAAGAATATTGAGTTCTTGTTGGGTGACTGTAACCAACTTTTGAAAACGATAGATTCCTTTTCGTGGTTTAGTAATTATTGGCGCGGGGTAATTTTCCTTGATCCGTATGCTATGAATTTGAATTGGGATTCCTTATCTTCAATAGCAAATACGAAAGCGTTCGACGTTTGGTATCTTTTCCCGCTATCAGCCGTTAATAGGGTATTACCTCGACATGGAAATATCCCTGAATCTCATAGGCTGAAACTTCATCAAGTATTAGGGACTACTATGTGGGAACAGGAAATATATAAAGAATCACCCCAACTGACATTATTCGGTGATGTTGACATAGAAAGAGCTTCAATCGAACAAATTAAAGCCTACATAATTAAACGATTAAAAGCAGTATTTCCGGGAGTATCTTCAAATCCTCTTACCTTGCGAAATCCTAAAAACAACTCACCGTTATTTCTATTGTGTTTTGCTGTAAGCAATCCATCATCTTCTGCAATAAATCTTTCTCTAAAAGCTGTGGACCACATTTTAACACACACTTAATAGTAATTTATAAAACGAGGCGATAAAAATGTCAAAATCGAAAATTGAATGGACAGAAAATACTTGGAACCCGGTTACCGGTTGTACGAAGATATCTGATGGATGTAAAAACTGTTATGCTGCTGTCATGGCGCAACGTCTAAAGTTAATGGGAAATAAGAAATATGTTAATGGATTTGAGGTTACACTCCACGAATATTGCCTGACTGATCCTTTAAAGTGGAAAAAGCCTTCTCTAATCTTCGTAAATTCCATGTCGGATCTGTTCCATGAAGACATCCCTTTAGATTTTATCCAAAAGATTTTTGGGATTATGAACAAAGCATCCTGGCATACCTTCCAAGTCCTAACGAAGAGAGCAGAACGACTTGAAGAACTGGCTCCTTATCTGAATTGGAGCCCTAACATCTGGCAAGGGGTAACCGTTGAAAGTGATCAATATAAAGACCGCATTGATTCCTTGAGGAAAGTGAATGCGAAGGTCCGATTTATTTCCTTTGAACCGCTAATAGATGAGGTTAAAAACCTTGATTTAACGGGCGTGGACTGGGCGATTGTTGGTGGAGAAAGTGGGTTTAAGTCTCGAAGGATGGACCCTGAGTGGGTATTATCTATCAAGAATGAATGTGATCAACAAGGTGTTAGCTTTTATTTCAAACAATGGGGTGGGATAAACAAGAAGAAAAATGGACGGTTATTGCTTGGGCAAACCTGGGATGCTATGCCGGAAATCGGGGCCAAATAACTGACAATGCTGCTCCCGATTCCAATAAAAGTACACAAATCAACATGCACGGCTCTGGGAAAACATACGGAACAAAAGAGGAGTTCCTTTCGAAAGGGAGTTCTCTACCTAGCTGAGAAGAAGCTGGATGTCTTTTTCGTGACCTTGAACAAGTCTGAAAAGGACTATTCGACCTCAACCATGTATCAGGATTATTCTATCAATGAGAAGTTATTTCATTGGCAGTCTCAAAGTCGAACGACGGAGGAATCGCTGACAGGGCAGAGGTATCTTAACCAAGTAGCCAGTGATGGGAATGTGTTGTTTTTTGTGAGAGAGTATAAGAAAGAGGGGGCTTTTGCCTCTCAGTTTACTTGTATTGGCTTTGCCGATTTTGAATGCCATTATGGTTCAGCACCAATTAGTATTGTCTAGAGATGAAGGAGCCTTTGCCGGGGTTTGTGATGAAGAAGACGGTAAAGATTTGAGGTTGACAAGTGAAGTTTTCCAAAGAATTGTTTCCTTATTAGATGCCCGAAGAACAACATGACCTATTAAGGAACATAGAGGATTTATTTTGATCATCAAGAAGCAATAACCGCCCCTGGCTAGGATTGCGGTTATTGCTTATAGCTTCTAATTCGGGCTAACCCTTCGGTTAGACAATCGGATGGGCTGGCGTGCTTGCAACACGTCAGTCCTTTTCTTTTGCCTGTTTTTCTTAGGTTGTCTTTAAGTCCTTAATGATAGCTAGAAGATGTTCCAATTGGCCACCGTTCAGCTTCTTAGACTCATTAATTAAGTTATTTAATTTTGTCGGAAAGCTTACTTCGTCATTAAAGAAATCTTTAGGCGGGACATTTAGGTATTCGCAGATATAAAAAAATCCTGTCATGGAGGGCAGCGACTTTTTGTTCTCAATTTTATTGATATAGCTTTCACTTTGACCCAAAGACAGGCTCATATCCCTTGCGGAAACTCCTTTTTGTGTGCGGAGTGTGGTTAATCTTTCGTAAAATAAATCCTCATACATTACAATTCACCACCTTGTATATGATTATAGACAATACATTGGCTCTTTATACGGAATTACAGCATATGTTTCTATTGACATAGGGAATTAAATTCCTTATAATGCAAGAAAATATATGCCCTAATTCCATATTATTATGAGAAAGGTGGTTGCTTAATATACCGATGATTATTAAAGATGCCAATATAAGGACTGCTTGCTGCTTTTCGGAGCCTAGCACTAAAAGCTTTCAAATAGGATTTGACGAAAATATCGCAGGGAGCCTGCGATTGAAGCAGGTACTGATGGAACAGGCGGTCTATTTGATTGAAGCTATGGGAGTTACTCATTTCATCAGCGGTGTTGATTTATGTGTAGGCCAGTTTGTTGCAGACATCGTCCTTGACCTCAAAAGAGACTATCCCGAAGTTACCCTGGAGTGCGTTATTCCCTGTGAGAATCAGGCGGCAAATTGGACGATAGCGCAGCGTGACAGGTACTTTTCTATTTTAGAACGATGTGATAAGGAAACTTTACTGCAGCGTCATTACAGTAAGGATTGTATCAGAAAGAAAAAGGAATACATGGTTAAACAGAGTAATTATGTGCTTGCGGTATGGAATGGCAAACCCGGTAGCACGGGGAAACTCCTTTCTATTGCTCGCACCCTGGGAAAGATTGTGATTCTGATTGACTCCAATACCTATGAAGTGCGACTGATTTGAAAAAAACTAGCAGTACAGCCCAATGAACCCTATTAGCCCATTGCTGGGGTGTTATGAGTGACGAACTGATAGTCATCGGGGATGTTATACGTTCCAGGAAAATTAAGGAATACATTCTTCTGAATGATCGTGTTCATAACGTCCTCGGCCTGAGCCTTATCTAGGTCTTCCCTCGGATCGGGGATGGTGATGGAAAACGTTTTGCCGCCGGCAGTCGTAAAAGTTAACTCATGACGGCCGAAGCACCATTCACCATTCACCGCGATAACCTGATCAAAGCCTACGATGAGCTGCTGAAAATGCTCACCGCATTAGACAAAACAGATTCGTAGATGAAGGAAAAATACAGGGAGACGGCCAGTATGATTGTTGAAAACATGGCGAAGACGTTGAAAGTATGTAAGACAAATTTATCAATTAATACGACCCATTCCGAGAGTGGTTAAGTCCAGCGGCCACCTGGTCGTAATCCTCCCTACGGAAGAGAAGAGTTCATTGTGGGAGTATTATATGGATAGAGAAACTCTCAAACAGGATGCTCAAGAGGGGATAGATATGAATATTTTCAAAAATAACAATATTTCCCGTATACTTTATTTCCCCCGTTAGGCGTGATATTGCCCCCCGAACCTTTGTGGCATCATCAGGTATGTCTTCAGGTGGGACAATGCCTGCACCTACGTCTGCATCACAACGGCCTCCGGTAATGAGGGCTGCACCGCCACCGCCCATAAGTCCTTCTGCTGCATCGAGAAGTGTAGGATGGTGGGTATTGAAAAAAGCAATAGGGATGGGAAGAGGAAGAAGGGGAAGATGATGATGACTGCCATTTCCAGACCCTTAAGTGACAAGCCCTAAGGTTATAAATTAATGCTATAAATTATATTATTAGAAGAAAACTATAAAGCAGGTGATTTTCGGTAAGTGCAAATACTTTGCACATGGTATCGCAGCTTTAGCTTTGAGAT
>NZ_MLBF01000056.1 GCF_001936615.1 Desulfosporosinus metallidurans | reverse complement strand
GAAGGGCTCATCCCTTCTCTAATTCATACTCTTTAACTTTTCTATAGAAGGTAGCTTTGCTGATCCCACTTAACTCTATCGCCTTGACTGCTGTAATCTCTTCAGCCTTCCATTGCTTATAAGCTGACATGAACTTATCTGTCACAGCCATAACAGGCCTACCTAAGTGTTTACCTTTACTCTTGGCTACAGCTATACCTTCGGCCTGTCTTGCCTTAATGCTGGCCCTCTCCTGCTCGGCTATGGTACTAAGCACTTCTATCAACAGATTATTAATCATGTCCATGATCCAATCTTGACCCTCTGGTATCTCCATCATGGATGTAGGAATATCTAGGATCTTTATCCTTACCCCTTCACTCCTGTAGTATTCAAGCTCATCCTTGATCTGTTGTTTATTACGGCCAAGTCTATCCAATGACTTTATGTAAATAGTATCGCCCCTCTGAGATACCTTCCGGAGTAGTTGATACTCTACCCGATCCATATCTTTACCGGATACCTTGTCAGCAAAGATGAACCGATACTCTACATACTTCTGTAGTTCAACCAACTGACGATCTAAGTTCTGTTCCTTAGAAGAAACCCTAGCATATCCATAGACTCTCATACCCTTAACCCCCACACGCATATTGCCTAGAGAGAGTATATCATAAGTGTATCTAAAGGTCTAAGTCAATGATAATACGTTTAATAAAGACATATATAACCTTATGACACATAGGTCATAGACAGGAAGCATTGGTATCACTACATAAGAGAAGAGACTAATATTAGTGTCTAAAGGTATACCTTATAAGACGAAGTATAGAGAGCACGGCACAACGATAAGTCTCACCCAACTCTATATGAACTCAAGCACTTCTGATTTATTTCATGAGTGCTTGAGTTTCTGTATGAGGGGGTAGCTTTCTTTTTTAAGTATATATTTTTAGGTGGAAGGTTGCCCCGACAATTTTATGCACTAAATTCTCCAAACCCTTAATCAATTGTTAAACTGTTTTGGCTGACTCTGATACACTACTGCCCTCATAATTATATCTACCAAATTTCTGACAACCTTGCTTGGTTGTTAAATAGTCTTATCAGAAGTAACGAGGTGACAAGCATCATGGCAAAGCAAACAATCACTCCTATGACACCACCGCCACTACAATCCGATGAACAAGACAGGCAACTCCTGTATGAATATATTTTTAAACAGTTTATAGCTTCTGGTGCTACGCCTATTGAAGCAACTACCTCTACTGAAAACTTGATGATTAAGCATTCTAGCAATCTCTTTGGTATTGATGGTCTTGCTCATTATATAGGATCACTATCTATTCCTTTCTTCTGTAAATACTTCCTCCAAGATACCTTTGTCCCTTCACCTACTAACGTAGCAAGAGAATTGTCTGACATTCATATTGAGATATGGGAAGAACTCGACAACATGTTTCTCAAAGATGAATACGACAAGATTGAAGTCATCTGGCCTAGAGGCTGTGCTAAGACCACCATTGTAGACTTTGCATTGTCAGTGTGGCTTCATGCTTACAAGAAATCAACGTACACGCTGGTTTGTGGTAGGACCGAAAGCGATGCCACCGAGTTTTTAGCCCAAACACGACAAGCCTTTGAGGAGAACGTCTACATCCTTCAAGCCTTCGGTGCCTTAGTACAACCCAGCAAGTTCATTGTAAATAAATTAGAGCTTGAGCTTGCCAACAAGACGAAGATACAAGCTTTCTCGTCAACATCAAGCATGAGGGGTAAGAAATACAACGGCAACCGGCCCAATGTAATTATCGCTGATGACTTCCAAGGCAAATCAGATGTGATTACACAAGAGAGCAGGGACAAAAAATACAACACCTTCATCGAAGACAGTGGTTACGCTGGAGATAAGGCAGTCTTCAGAAAGAAGGTCAAGATTAAGCAAGCCACCAAGTTCATAGTTTGTGGCACAATCCTTCATCGTGACTGTTTTATGTCTCGCCTTCTATTAAATAAGGACTACAAACGCATCATAAAACGTGTGGTAGACTTCGATGTTGATGAATACTTCCATGAGGGATTATGGGAAGAGTTCAGACTGATTTACTTTGACAGTAAACTACAGGACAGCGCATCCCACGCTAAGGAGTTCTTCTATCAAAATGAATCCCAAATGAAATTCGCAACCATATGGGAAGACAAGTTCGATCCACTGGATCTAGCCTTAGACTATTACAACAATCCGTCAGCGTTCAAGCAAGAAATGATGAATGATGCCTCCAAGATCGGTGATAAGTGGTTCAAATCAAACAGAACAGAATCACCATCAGAGATTGAGAGCCATACCTTCACTAAGACTATGCTATGCGTTGATCCAGCATCCACTGATACAACTAAAAGTGACAGCTTCGGCTTCCTTGTAGGATCAATGGCTGACAATGGATTTAAGTATGTTCGCAAGGCTGAACTACTAAAAATCGATGCCAGGACCGCTTTTGATAAGTATATTCAACACATCGTTGATCTCCTCATGAATTATCCTGACATCTCAACGGTTTACATTGAGAAGAACACGTTCAATGGCTCGGATGCCAACAGGCTTGAAGAGTTTATTGGTAAAATTCCAATGCTAAGGGCTCGGAACGTAGTCATCTTGTGTTAGCAACAGTTGAAGAACAAAGATGACAAGATTGCGACTTGCGTTTCAGATGTAAACAATGGCCGGATCATTCTCAACGCTGATGATGAAGTCTTCATTAATGAAGTCATGGATTTCTCAGGACAAGCAACGAGTTCACATGATGATGCGCCCGACATATTAAGTGAGTTCGCTAATCGAATCAATGATGTAGCCGTCACACAAAAGGTAAGGGTTACAGACAGAAGACTTTTGGGTATTTAGAGAGGAGCTGATATTTGATGCCAGTATCATTGGAGTTATTGCAGAATTGCAAAGAAGAGTATGAGCTGAATCTAGTTCAGTACAATAAGATGCAAAGCTATTACGATGGCAAGACCGATGCCCTAGCAAATTATCAAATGGTGACGGAACGAGCAAACAATAAAATCTCTAACAACATGCTTCAGAAATTTATTAATGAAGAAGCCGCGTACTGCGTAGGTAATAAGATCACATACTCCAGCTACGCTAACGATCCTGATATCATTGAAGATGTAAGGGTTAATACGATTCACTGGTCAGAGAAGCACGACAGAGAGCTTTGCAAAGAGGCTCTTATTTTTAATGAGGCTTATGAATTATATTACATCAATACCGATGGCTTATTCTCAAGCATTATATTAACTCCGAATGATTCATACGTCCTCAGAGACGATATCGGGAACGTCGTGTTAGTGATTAGGTTCTTCATGAAGAAGTTCGACTTGATTACCCGATATGCCGATGTTTATGAAGGAAATACCATCACCCATTATACTGTTGAGGGATCAAATTTTGTCCAATATGGGACGGTAGACACTACTATTTTCAGCAGAGTGCCAGTTAGCGTCTGCAATATTGGAACCATCTATGAATCGCTGTTCAACAACATTAAAGGGGCGCAGGATGGCTATGAGACGATCACAAGTGATCTAATCAATGAAATATCTGATATGAGGAACGCCTTTTTAGTGCTTACTAACTGTCAGGTAGAGGATGACGATCTCGGTAAAATGAAGCAACTTGGTGTCATGCAATTGCCGAACAAAGATAGTTCAGCCCAATTCTTGATTAAGACCTTGAGCGATACCTTTATTCAAAACGCCATGACTACACTGAGAGAGAATATGTATGAATTAAGCAATCACATCAACCACAATGAGAAGCTATCAAGCAATACCTCATCATTAGCCATGAAAAATCGTCTCATTGGCTTGCAGCAAAAGTGCACTAACAACGTCCAAGCGGTTCAGGACTGTATTAAGCTCAGACTACAGTTTCTCTTTGAATATTTAAAGGTGAAACAGAATAAGAGCTATTCCTATGCCGATATTGATATTAAATTGACTCCCAATATCCCAAGCGATGACTTGATGATGGCACAGATCCTTTCGCAGCTCAATGGAAAGGTCAGCACTAAGACAGGGATAAAACAATTAAGCTTTGTCAGCAATGTTGATGCTGAAATGGAATTACTTGCCGATGAAAATAAGGCAAATAGTGTTGGCGGTGCCCTACTTAATGGTGGGGTCTAATGCCTAACGATGTAGATCCTCTATATAGGAAGAAAATTGAGCAGATCAAGATAGATGGTGAAGATTTCGCTTCCAATGCCATGAAGGATGTCTTCGTTGAACACAAGGCTGCGCTCGATCAATTGCATAGACTCATCAGCAAAATGTATATAGATCACGCCAAGGATGGCTTATTGAATTTAACATCGGCACAAAGGAATGATCTCACTGCTACTGTTAAGGCAACACTAAAAGAAATGGGTATAAGCCTTGCCAAAAGTGAGTCAAGCAAAGTTTATCGTATGCTGATAGAGATTTTCAAAACAACTTATTATCAGTCAGCTTTCGTTTTAGAGTCTGGAATGAAGACTAATATTAAACTCAATCTCTTGAAGAATGAGTTCGTTGCTTCAGCTGTCAATTCAAAGTTCAAAGGCGAGTTGTTCAGTAAACGCATATGGGAGAACAAGGCAAGCATGATGGATAAATTGCAGTCATCGATTATTCAAGCTATGAAAGGTGAAATCCACCTTGATAAAGTAGCAAGAAATATGAGAGATACGTTTAACGCGACAGCCTATCAGTCAATGCGTTTGGTGATGACAGAGGCGGCCCGTGTCCAGACACAAGCAACCGATGATGTGGGACGTTCAACTGGTGTAACCCAACAAATGTACTCTGCAACGCTAGATATGAAGACGAATCCTGTTGACGCTTCATGCGATGGCAATGTCTATGATATTAATGATTCCGGTAAACCAAAGATCCCAAATCATCCAAATTGTCGCTGTTGCTTTGTAAACGTGCCTTACGCTGGTTGGAGCCCGACCTCAAGAAGGGATAATTCCACTGGTAAGAACATTGGCTATGCGACCTACAAAGATTGGGCTGAGAGCAAAGGAATCTATTAGAAAGAAGTGTCTCGGGCAAAATAAACTGGATCAAAATTCACGACAATGGGTTTATTTAATTCTCAAATCTCGAATAACTCCCCATTCTTTATGAAATTCGCGAGTCAGAGTCTCAGCCGCTTTTTTGCTAAAACCTTCCTTTCTAAAATGTTTAACATGAATCTTTGTGAATATTTTCAGCCACTCTTCTAAAAAGTGCGTTGAAGGTACTTCGATTTGCAGTCTACCTTCATCCATAGTATTTTTCAATCTATCACCTGGAACGCCAGGTTGAATATATAGTAATTGGGATTTAATAATAATATCAATCAGACCAGCATTTTTAAATGAATCAAACAATATATTAAATGCACACGGAGCCGGATCAAGGAAATTAATATGCAATATCATATACTTATTGGTTATGGTTTTACCCCAGAGTGTATTAACATGGCCTTTAATACATCCTTCGTGCATCTTGATAGATTCTCTTATATCGGGGTGATTTGAAGTGTCTAGTATTACAAGAGGGATTGCCTTTCCTCCTGCTCTGTGTTTTGTGGATATTACAGCATCGGATACCAAATCAATACGTGGATAAGAAGTTATGTTTTTATCTGAATGCCATTTATCACTAAAATTCATACCCAACTATTTCCTCTCTAATGTATATTTCTTCTTTTTTAGCGACTGAACCATGAATGTCATTAACTACTATATAATGTGTATCTATATCTATTGAGTCGTATGTCTTTTTAGGTAATTCAAATACTATCCAACCAGAATGAGAATTATGGGAAGAAATATTGACTGGGATTTCTAATCTTGCGAGTTCGGGGTAAATACTTATATCGTTGGAATATTGCATTATATATCTGTTGTCGTTATAAACAATTTGTAATTGTGCATTAGTTAATGAGTTCGCCTTATCAGATAAATTCAACACAGTAATTTTTAAAAAAAAATATATTCTATCCAATCCGTATTCATTATATAGGAAACTATCATATATCTCTTTTACGATTAAGTTGGCGCTGCCTGTTTCGTAAATAGCCTTTTGCAAAACATAAGACTTCCTAGCAAATCTTGCTTGAATACCATAAATAATCACAGCAATCAAAGCAATGGCAGCACTAACGATCGCAATGATATTTGTTAATTGAGACGAGTCCAAAGTTTACTCCACCTTTTCAGATCACTTTTAAATTGATACTACAGTCCCATAGATTTCTTAGCTGTTTCTGATGCAATTTCAACAATAAGAGGTTTTGCTACATCATTCCATAATCCACCTGCCAACTTTTTACCAATTGATTTTATCTTTATAGCGGCTAGACTAGTCCTTGGGTTATCGGAGGCTATAATTTCAATATTATCTACAAATTCTTTCTTATCTGCAGCATTTAATTTCGAATACTCTACCATTTCTATTAAAGCCTTTATTCTTTCTGTAGTCCAAGGATATGGTTTTCCACATTCATGACAATACGATGGCGGTTTAATTTCGTCCCAATCAAAAACGCCATCATAATGGATTTCTCCTCTAATAAACGAACCACATTCGATACATTTAGAGATATTCCTTTGTCCACAGGTCTCACAATACTGTGTATTGTTCTCCGGATTTTTGATACTTGATTGATTAATCATATGTCCGTTCAAGCATATTAAAGCTACATCTTGTATCGGCATAATTCACTCTCCCACAATTAATAATTATCATTAAGTTACAAAAGTAACGAATCAAGTATCTAGCATATCCCATTCATCGCCTAACACCCAGCGCAAAGCGGAAAGCTTACCGTTAATCATCCCCCACTCAAAATCATCCCAAGGCCCGAGGTTTTCTAATCCAAATCTTCTTTCGACCTCTTCCGCCGCTTTTAATGCTCCTTCCCAAATGTCCCTTTGAATCGGGCGAGTGCTATGGTCTTTGATGGGGAATGTCTCCTTCTCAACTATTCTAATAGTTCCATCGTCGATTTTCTCTCTACTAATTTGATGACGATTATACCAAACTTTATTAAATAGCTCGTCCATAGCTTCGATGATTTCACTTACTTTTTTTGGTTCTTCAACCCACTCCAATTCACTCATAGAATCATTAAATAGATCAGGATTAATAATAAGTAGCGCATCGCTCAAAGTTATAAAATAAAGCGATCTAACCGGTGAAAAACAAGCTGCTATATCCGGGTGAGGTACCTTATTGCTAGCGGTTGGATGACTAAAATCCTTAATGTTGTGGGATATAAAGGCAAATCTACTTCTGGTTGTGGCCTTTGCCTTTACAACATCGCTGTAAACCTCAATCAGAATCGCATCGTCAATCCCGTTCCGTTGTCTGTGAAATGGAGCACGCTTGTCAATTGCACGCTGTGCCGCGTGGAGCTTCACTGAATCAGAAATTTCAATAATGGGCGTGATAGAGAATAACTTCTCTATCCGGCTAACTGTGTCTTCAGACGCTTCACCTAAAGTTGGGAGGCGCTGATCTACGTCGTTAAGATGTGATAGCACGATGTCTTTTTGGTGTGGATCACCAAATTTATCAACAGCTTCCTTAACCCGTTTAAAGGTGCTGGATAAGCTACGACTGCTTTCTTGGATAATACGAGCCTTGTTGCGATCAAATTCATCGACTATTGTACGAGGCAAAATAAGTTCTATATCTCCCTGTTGAATAAGTTCTTGAAGTGCCAGTAGAATCGTTTGTTGCTGGTAATCTTTGGCTAGATCGAGCCACACACAAGTATCAATAAGAATCTTAAACACGTAATGCTTGCTCCTTTCATTATGTATTCACAGAATACTTATTATTTCAACAAAATAACAAGCATTCCTTCATTTAGGACAACAAAAGTGATCCAAATATTCGCTCCCACTGATACATGGAATATAGGAATGAATGTAGATCAGTTTCACTGCAGACCCGAACAAACTCATAAATATTGCACCAATATGGACTTTGATTACGTGACTACAACGATTCGTTCAGAACAAAAGAATATTAAGGTTAGTCAGCATCCTGAAAACAGGGTGTTTTTATATACTATTAATTGCACTCCATAGGCTCAGGCATATGTAGGGCAGAAAGAAGGATTAATAAAATGGACATTACAGAAATACAGGCTTACCTCGATACCAACAAAGACACACCTGAAGTGCAGAGCTATATTGGAGGACTCATTACATCCGATAGAGTGAATGCGTTTCTAAATGGGGATGAAGGCAAGAAATTACTTCAACCTAAATTGGACACTTACCATTCAAAAGGATTGGAAAGCTGGAAGACCAACAACCTTGATAACCTCGTCACGGCAAAGGTCAAAGAACTCTATCCTGACGCTGATCCAAAGGATGTGGCGTTAGCTGAAATGAGAGCTGAGATCGCTAAGATGAAGACCGATGGCTTGCAGAAAGAGCTTACAATTTCCACTTCAAAGCTGATGCAAGAAAAGCATCTGCCTCTAGAATTAGTGGGCTTTTTCATTGGATCTGACGAAGCGACCACCGCAATCAATCTAAGCAAATTAGAGAAAGTATTCTCAACTCACATAGAGTCAGCCGTGGCAGAACGTCTTAAAGGGGGCTATGTTCCACCAACCGGATCAGGCGCACCTACAACTAAGAACCCTTGGAGTAAAGAAAGCTTTAACTTGACCGAACAAGGCAAGCTCATGATTGAAAACCCCACACTTGCAAGTCAATACATGGCTCAAGCAAGCAATCAATAAATTTGAAAATGAAAGAGGTAATTTAAAATGGCATCGACTAAAATCAGTGATATCATCGTCCCTAGCGTATTCAATCCTTATATAGTTCAGGAAACTAACCGTCTCGACTCATTCGTTCAAGCAGGAATCGTTGTTAATGATCCTGCGTTCGATATCCTCGCAACAAGTGGCGGTACTGTCGTCAATATGCCTTTTTTCAATGACTTGTCTGGAGATTCCGAAGAGCTGTCCGACACGGTAGCCCTTGGAGTTAATGCGATCACCTCTGGCCAAGACAAGGCTCGGCTTCATATGCGCGGTAAAGCTTGGGGCGTGAATGACCTTGCAACAGCTCTGTCTGGTGCTGATCCTATGGGCGTAATCGCCTCTAAGGTCGCAAAGTTTTGGGTTGGTGAGCGTTCTAAAATGTTGTTTAAGTCTCTTGCAGGGATTGAAACAGCACTCGCATCCAATGTCTATGATATTTCCGCAGGAGCGGGTGAATTGGCTGTCATCAGTGGCAAAGAAACCCTCAACGCTAAACAAAAGCTTGGCGACAATGCCAGTAAGCTTAAAGGTATTGCCATGCACAGTGCCACTTACACCAAACTTCAACAAGATGATCTTATCGTTTATTTCCCTACATCCAACGTCAATGTTCAAATCCCAACCTACCTTGGCTACAAAGTGATCGTTGATGATTCCTGTCCTGTAACTGGTGGAGTCTACACAACGTATCTCTTCGGTGAAGGAGCCTTTGGCTTGGGTAATGGATCGGCCCCTGTCCCAACAGAGACGGATCGTGATAGTCTCGCTGGCGAAGATATCTTAATCAATCGTCAACATTTCATTCTTCATCCTCGCGGTATCAAATGGAATGATGTTGCGGTTGTAGGGAAGACCCCTACGTTCGCAGAGGTTGCAACGGCTACCAACTGGACTCGCGTATACGATGCCAAGAATATCCGTTTGGCTATCTTCAAACACAAATTAGCTTAGTTGATTTAGGGGGCGGAAAATCGCCCCCTATTTTTATGATCGGAGGTAGAGAGATATGAGTGTAACAGCCTTTAATCGCAAACGTAGAACTGAAGCAGAAGCGAAGGCCAAGGCCGACAAGACGGGCAAGAAAGCAGTCGTGGCTGAAAGCAAAGGTGAAAAATGATGCTCTTAGATGACATCAAAATAGTGTTGGGGATAGAACTAGATACCTCAAGAGATTACTTGCTGAATATCTACATTAGGACGGCAACCACGTTGATCTCTAAATACCTAAAAGCCAATGATAAAGTAGATATTCAAGCCTTGTATCCTGACGCAATCATTGCATACGTTGTTATGGCAATGGCTAAGAGGGGCAATGAAGGGCTCAAACAATTCTCTCAGGGATCAAGAAGTGGAAGCTATGGTGATGACCTACCTGACGGTGTTAAGGCGTTACTGCCTCTTCCTAGAATTGCGATGAGGTGATGCAATGCTTAAAAACTATAAAGTAGAAGCGTATAACAAATTGCCCTCCACTAAGGTCGACGGGATTACTATGCAGGGAGCCTTAGAACGGATTGGAACTGTCTATTGCGATATGCAACCTTACTCGAAGGCCTTGCTGATTAAACAGTATGGGTACGATCATGAGGTGACAAGGCAATTCTTCATGGATTCAAGCTCTAACATCAAGATCGGTACAATTCTTCATTACACTAATCCTCGAAACATTATTGAAAAATATGAAGTCAAGGCTATACCTTGGGATGCCGATGGGTACATTGTGGTGGTCTGTAATGGAGTTTAAATCGTATAAGAATGATGTACTCAAAGCCATGAAGGATTGTAAGAAAGAGTTCTGTGAAGGTGTAGGGACTCTCGTTGTCGCAGAGGCACAAGGCTTAACTCCTGTCCTAACAGGAAACCTCAAAAGATCAGTGACTTATGAAGTGATGTCTGATAACGCAGGGGTGAACGTAGGAGTTACAAACTCTGCTCCCTATGCTGTTGTGATTGAGAAAGGGTTGTCGGGACACAAAGCACAGCCATTCCTTGAGCCTGGGGCCATGAAAAGTGTCTCTAAGGTCACTAACATTGCAGAAAATATATACCGTAAGTTAGGCGGTGCGTAATGCTTAAACTATACGGCTTAATCAATTCAATGATTGAACCCATATGCAATTGCTTCGTTGACCATTATCCAGAAGGTGAGACGAAGATTTATCCTTATGCTGAGATCCGTTTTTCGAACACGCTACCCAACAATTCATTCTCTGATAACAGCCTATTAGAGATTGATATTTGGAACGACAAATCGACAGATATCAGAGACATCGAAGGGATCACGGATTCAATCAATCTAGCACTGAACCGGTTGCAAGTAAACAATGAGTACTTCAATGTCTCGATCAATAAGAACACACCTTACAGGCTGGCATTGGCTGATCCTGAAATTCACATTCAACGAAGACAGCTCAGATATGTCGCGACAGTCTACTATAAATAGAAAGAAGGTATTTTAAATGACAGTTGGAAGCACAAACACTGTAGGTTATACATCAAGTACGATGGACAATCTTCTTATCGATGCTGGAGCTATTTACATGAATTACGGATTGGTAGGAGAGAAGTTACTTGGAGCAACCTCTGGCGGTAATGAATTTGCCGTGGCAGTCAAGACTCGTGACGTTAAGGTGGACGGAATGAAAGGGACAGTCAAAGGCCTAACGAGGATCGTTAGCACTGATGTAACTCTCAAGGTCAATATGCTAGAGATCACAGCAGAAACGCTTAGAATCGCACTCATGGGTGTCGTGGATACCACAGGCGTTGACTATGATATTATCACAGGCAAGACTGAAATCTTGCTTACCGACTACATCGACAATATCGCTTTAGTTGGACGCATCAGTGGATCAGACAAGCCTGTTGTCATCATGCTCAAGAACGCATTGAGTTCGGATGGGATCAAGTTCTCGAACAAGGATAGTTCCGACAACATCTTGCCTTTGGTTTTCACAGCATCGATTGATCCAGACACACCAAATGTCAGCCCTTACGAAATCCGGTTTCCTAAAATTGCCTAGAGTAACACTTAAAGCACCTCTAAATGGGGTGCTTTTTTATAACTAATACGAAAAAGAAAGAGGTATATATACATGAGAAAACTAAAAACATCAGACATCTTCTCGCTCAGTAAGATTGCCAAGAAAATGGACATCAAAAAAGAAATTGCATCGGTAGCTAAAGACGTTAGTAACTTCTCCCCTGAAGAGAAAGCAAAAGCTGAAGCAACCATGCAATCAAATATCATCATGATCTTTATCGAAAACATTGGATCAGCAGAGAAAGAAGTCTATAAATTCTTAGCTGACATCAGTGGATCAACGCCTAAAGAGATCGAAGACATGGAGTTGCCTCTATTCCTTGAACTGATTAAAGAGTTGTTCTCAGGTGAGGGCATCGGATCTTTTTTCTCGTCAGCACTCAAGTAGAGAGTGCTGACTTATTAGATGTTTTAGCTTCTCGCTATGGAGACATGACTTATATCATGAATTTAGATATTGTTATGGGATTTGAAATCATCAAGACGGCTTACGAGAAAAAGAATGAAGAACAATTATGGCAACAATACACACTTGATTACACATCAATGGATGAGAAAAACTTTTTAACATTTGAACAGTATAAGGCTAAGGCTTTCAAGGTCGCTGTCAAAGTGGACAAGAAGCAAATACTAATGGATGCAGAGCTAATCAGGAAGGCAGACCAAGCCGATAGATTGAAACCAATCTCTGTACTGTAAAACTAATGAAGCATTCTCCTAAACAGGGGGAGTGCTTTTTATCATTAGGGGAAGGAGATGGTTAATATTAAAATCTTTGAGTTATTCGGAGAGATACTTCTAAAGGACAATAACGCTGAAGATAAATTAGATAGTATTGAAAAGAAGGCTCAAGGAGCCTCTAAGTCATTCGGATCAGCAGTTACTTCAATTGCCAAGGTTGGTGTTGCCGTAGGTGGAGCAGTGGTGGCAGTTGGTGGTCTTGCAGTTAGTCTAGGCGATGGTTTACAGAAGTCATTAAACGGCTTACAAAGTGCAACTGACCTTACCGATGACAAGATGATCGGCATGAAGAAAACCATGCTCGACATCTACAATAACAATTTTGGTGAGAACTTTGAAGAAATCGGCTCTGCCATGACTTCTGTTAGTCAGGGTACAGGGTTGGCTGGTGACTCATTAAAGAACGCAACCCAAAACGCTTTGTTGCTGAAGGACACTTTTGAAATGGATGTGTCAGGCTCAGTTAATGCCGTGAGCATGATGATGAAACAGTTTGGAGTTACTGGTGACGAGGCCTACAACCTCATAGCACAAGGGGCTCAATCCGGTTTGAACAAGAACGAAGATTTACTCGACACCATCAATGAATACTCAGGCACGTTCAAGGCTCAAGGATTCTCTGCAACGGAAATGTTCAACATGCTAAACAACGGAGCCAAGAGTGGAGCTTTTACAGTTGACCTCTTAGGCGATGCGATGAAGGAGTTTGGTATACGATCCAAGGATGGTAGTGCGACCTCTGCCCAAGGGTTTGAAGCTCTAGGGTTAAGTGCAGGGGAAATGACTAAAGCCTTCGGTGCAGGTGGAGATCAAGCAAAGATTGCGTTCGATAAAACAACCACAGCTCTCTTCGCAATGAAAGATCCTGTAGCACAAAACGCGGCGGGTGTCGCTCTTTTTGGAACCCAATGGGAAGACTTAGGGGTTAAAGGCGTTCAAGCTCTTGTGGGTACTAAGGGATCAATCGACGCGACTAAGGATTCATTAGAGAAGATCAATGACGTAAAATACAACACGTTTGGCGAAGCCATAATAGGTATAAAGCGAAACCTAGAGACAGGGTTGCTTATCCCTCTTTCCGATAAATTATTACCGAAGCTCAATGAGTTTGCTTCATGGATCACTGCTCATATGCCACAGATTCAAAACGAAATAAGCTATGCCATGGGTATCGTTGGCGGTGTATTAGGATTCGTAGGGGATCACATGACCGCCATTAGCATAATTGCAGGAACGTTGGGTACTGCTTTTGTAATCTTCAAGACTGTTACAGGGATCATGAACGCAGTTAAAGTAGCACAACAACTCTGGTCAGATGCCACGGTAATATGGTCAGGCATAACAAAAGCAGGAACCGCAATTCAATGGGCGATGAACGCAGCGATGTCGGCCAATCCTATTGGAATCATTATTTTATTGATAGCTGCCCTGGTAGCAGGGATCGTACTCTTATTCAATCACAACAAAGCTTTCCGTGATTTCATCGTCAATTCATGGACAGTTATCAAACAAGTTGTCGGTGATGCAATTACCGCAGTCATTAATTTCTTCAAGAACTTAGGAGAAAATATTGCGAAAGTATGGGAAAGCATCAAACAAGGAATTGAAACGGCATGGAACGGTTTTAAAGATTTTATAGTGAATACGGTCACTGCAATAGTTAATCTTGTTAAGGATCTCTGGAATGGTTATATAAACTTTCTAAAGACCTTCTGGTCATCTGTCTTGGACGTGATTGTATCAGCATGGAATACGGTGAAGACCACTATCACCAATCTTTGTACGGCTATTATTGATGGTGTGAAAGACCTTTGGAACGGCTTCAAGGAGTTCTTGACAGGCTTATGGGAAGGTATTAAAAACACAGCTTCTTCAGCATGGGATTCTTTAAAGACGACCGTTGTTAATCTTTGTACGTCCATTATTGATGGTGTAAAGAATATCTGGAATGGTCTAATGACTTGGTTTGGAGAGCTACCATCAAAGCTTAGTATCCTTGGTTCTAGCATGTTCACAAGTCTTAAAAATGGTATAAGCTCAGTCCTTGGTGGTCTAGGAACATTCATCAAAGATGGGTTCACCTCTGCCATTAGCTTCATTACAGGACTGCCGGCCAAGATGCTCGGCTATGGTAAGGACATGATTCAAGGGTTAATTAATGGAATCACAGGCATGGTCGGTAAAGTCGGAGATGCTGTTTCGGGTGTTGCTAATAAGATCAAAAGTTTCTTGCACTTCTCAGTACCAGACGAAGGGCCATTGACTGAATATGAACAATGGATGCCTGACTTCATGGGCGGTCTTGCTAAAGGTATTGACGCTAACAAATACAAAGTCATGGATTCTATCAAAGGTTTAACTGGCAATATGTCAGTAGGCTTAAAGACCTCTGGACAAACAGATACAGCAGTGCCACAAGTAGCAGAGCAGGGCGGTGGGGTCACTCAGAACACGGTTCATGTTGCTCAACTCATCGTCAGAGAAGAAGCAGATATCCAAAAGATATCTCAAGAACTCTTCAGACTTCAACAAAACAGGAGTCGTAGTTTGGGGGTAGCGTATTGAACGGATTTGTTTTCAACGGATCACACTGTGGTACCAATAACGTAATCATGCTTAGTGTGGATCGATCTATATTGCCTGCCTCTAATAATGTCTACCTCCAAGTTCCAAATAGGGATGGCAGTTACTTGTTCGACAGAGAGTTATCGGATCGTATCATCAAAGTCAGTTGTACAGTCTTTGGCAACAGCACAATTGACTTGGCTCTTATTGCTCGTCAAATCTCAGGATGGATATTCACGAAACAAAGAGTACCGCTTATTTTTGATGATGAACCAGACAAGTATTATATGGCAAAGTACGATGGGGCAATCGGTTTATCTCAGATAGCAACTGATGGTGAGTTTTCCCTTACCTTCCGATGTGAGCCCTATGCTTACTCGTTAGTAAATAAGCAACAGTCCTTCGTAAATAGTGCTATTGAGGTAGCGAATGTAGGAACGGCCCCAATGTATCCGAAGATCACATCAACCTTTATTGCTTCGGCATCCGAATACAACCTATGGTTTGAAGGCTGTAACATGCGCTTAGTTCGTAGCTTTGTTGCTGGCGATGTTGTAGTCATTGACAATGCGATTAGCAAAGTCACCGTGAATGGTGTCAATGCCATGTTAAATCTTGATCTAAGTAGTCGATTCTTTGGTATTGGTTCAGGAGTTCATGCTTTAAATACAACCCCAGTGTCGGTAGCGAACACAACAATAATATGGAAAGAGCGGTGGTTATAAAATGGCAGGATTATTGAAAGTTTATAGTAACTCAGGTTTTACTACGGAGTTTGCCACGGATGCAGGAGCTTACGTTATTCCCTTCGGCACAATGGATGGAACGGCAGGATCAACGAAGACTATTGCCTTGTATTGTAAGAACACAGGCGATCAACCGCTACAGAGCAGAAGCATCGTAGAGAACAGTGATCCAGAAGCACTTCAATCCTATTCGATTGATAACATAACATTCTTAGCTACGACTCTAGCTTTAACCGATTTAGCACCCTCGGCGACACAGATCATCTATGTAAAGGTTACAGTTCCGGCTGGCACAACAAACGTCGGAAACCCAAGAAGCATCGCGTTTTCACTTAATGCTATCAGTATTTAAGAGAGGTATCGTAATTCATAGATTAAATAGGGATAGGTGGTGACGAAGTGCCTCAATTAATAAGTAACTTGGCGGTAGGGTCTAAGGTTAAATACGGTAGGTATAAGGTTGAGGGCAGTACGACACTGCCTATCATCTGGAAAGTAATTGATAAAAACCATACTGGCTATCCCATTGATTCTGTTACCTTGCTCACAGACAAGATTATTGACTTGAGAGGTTTTGATGCGAAAGAACCCCTCAATGCTGATCCAGATCGAGCGGGCTATGGTAACAATAGGTATCGCACCTCAAACATCCGACAATGGTTAAACAGCAGTGGTCTTGCAAATGCTTGGTGGTCAACACAGAATCTTACGGACGGAACATTAAACTGCAACAACGCGGATACCCCTCCAGATGATGCAGGATTCACCTATATAACAGGATATACGGATACCAAAGGGTTCATGAATAGCTTCTCAGCCGAAGAACTGGCTAAGATTTTAGGTACAACCCTTAAAGCAACGAAAGAGGTCTTTGAAGACGGTGGGTATTCTGATACCTTAGTCGATAAAATATTCTTGCTGTCTTGTAAAGAGATTGGGTTTACTGGCGGTACTTATGATTCAGATGGTGTACAATTTTCAATTTTCTCGAGTGACGCAAGCCGAAAAGCAACAGTAACCGACCAAGCCCGATTGAATACAACAAGCGTAAGTAAACCTTCCGCTTCAACAAGTGGATGGTATTGGTGGACTCGATCTCCAACGGCTGATGGAAACACATATTTTAATACGGTTTATGCAAACGTTACAGGTGCTTATGGGACTAACTTCGTAAATCGTGGCGATTTCGGTATTCGTCCTGCTATGAATGTAGCTTATGATATCTCGGTTTCAGACACGGTTGATGCCGATGGATGCTACATAGTAGCTGGGCCAACTGGCGATGCAAGCATTGGCCTTAAATCTACGGTAATTGTTAGCAGGGCTACAAATACGCTTGCCCAATCCACTGTAAGCGTTAGTTCAGCTAAAAATGCACTTGCCAAATCGACGATAAATGTAATTCAAGCCGGTAATGCCAGTGTTAATCTAAAGTCTACCGCAACCCTAAGCAACGCCATGATTACAAACGCCAAATCGACTGAAAACGTGAGCAACGTAGTTAATGTAAATGCCAAGTCCACGGTATCTGTACAGGCCAATGACGCAAGTATTCATCTTTATTCAACTGCAAGCGTACAGTCATCAAAAAATACAAATGCAAAATCAACAGCAAGTATTAGTAGTGCGGTAAATAGGTATGTAAAGTCCTCAGTCATAATACAACTCAACAATGCAGGGATTGACTGCTGTTCAACCGTCAATATCAAATCGACTCAAAATGCGCTCGCTAAATCATCGGTCACTGTAATTGGAGACAAAAGCATCCGACTTAAATCCAAAATAAATGTTTCCCTTTTGTCATCACAATCTCTTCCGGCAACGTTACATCTCTATGTATTCTCGTCAACAGAACAGTTACAGGCGGTGCTTATTAATAATGGAACATCCTGCCCATTTTACGATGCAATCCATGATGAAAAGGTCAACTTAGAAAACACATTTACATTTGCTATTCCTTCAGATCATAGTGATGCACAGTATGTCATTGAGGGTAGTCTGATAGCTTTTCAGGATCTAGATTCTAACTGGCAACTATTTGAGGTCAAACGGATCGTTGATACTGATGATGGATCAACTATCAAATATGTATACTGTGATCACGCATTCTATGAATTGCTTGGAGACATAGTGCCAACTGGCGGTGGAAATGGTACTTCGCCTTGGCTTGCTATGATATCTGCGCTCTCACATAGTCGATGGGAAGCAGGAAACATCGTTAATCTAGGTATCCAAACGACAGCATTCAGCTATCAAACGGCACTAGCCTGTATTCAGCAAGTGGCGACAACATGGAAAGGTGAACTACAGTTTAGGATTGTTATTTCTAACAATTTAATTACCCATAGATATGTTGATCTTGTGGCTAGAAGAGGAAACGATACTGGCAAACAATTTGTATTCGGTAAAGACCTAGAGAAAGTTGAAAGAGAAGTTGACTTTAACGGTGTCAGCACAGCAATGTATGGCAGAGGTAAGGCTACCACTGCTGGATCACGACTGAACTTTGCTTCTATTAATTCTGGCAAAGAGTACGTTGAAGATGCAGGGGCCTTGGCTCAGTATGGAATCATGGGCCGTCATCGATTCGGGATTTTTGATGATTCTCAAGAAGAAGATCCTGCTAACCTACTTGCCAAGACGCAGACAGCCCTTCAACTTGCTAAAGCACCTATAGTCAACTATCAGTTCCAAGTAATATCTTTAGAACAACTCTCAACTGATTACGTCCATGAAGCTGTACGCATTGGAGATACTTGCACAGCGATTGATGACAATTTCGTACCCGCTTTACAGACAGGCGTTAGGGTTATTCAGATACAACGAAATCTAATTGAATATAACAAAACCAAGATTACCCTTGGTAACTTCAAACCGGATTTATCAAAGAGTCAACTCTTTCAAAACCAAATCAATCGGCAAGTAATAGACAACTCAGGTATATGGGATAACGGTAGTGCCTTAATACCTTCTGTCCTTGATCCTGCGATCTATGACTTAACGAGTGAGTTAAGGTCAGCAGGAGGATATGTCGTATTCAGTAAAGACGATGGGATCATGGTTTACAATACGCCTGATCCTGCTACAGCTACTCAAGTCATGAAGCTAGGCGGGGGAATATTCGGTCTTGCTAACTCAAAGATCAATGGAGAATGGAATTGGCGTACCTTCGGTGATGGTGGAGGATTCACAGCTGACTTAATCACAGCAGGGAAGATTATGGCTGATAGGATCCAAATTGGACTAGGAACGATCTATGATGAAGGCTACAATCCTGCCGAAATGCTGGATAACTTCGTTAATGAAACGTATACAACGGACATGGCAAACATCAAAAATCAAATCGATGGCAATATAACATCTTGGTTCTATGCCTATGCTCCTACGATGGCGAATGAACCTACTAGCTTATGGACAACTGAAATTAACAAGGCCACTCACCTTGGAGATTTATTCTATGACTCAACAACTGGGTTCGCTTATAGATTTTCACTAGTCGATAGTGTCTATCAATGGGTTGCTGTCACAGATTCAGGGATCACAAAGGCACTTGCTGACGCACAGAGAGCCCAAGACACAGCCGATGGAAAACGCAGAGTCTTTGTTGTAACACCCACCACCCCTTATGACGTAGGGGATCTATGGACACAAGGGGCTAGTGGTGACTTAATGCGATGTTCTATAAGCAGGGCAACAGGAGCTTATGTGGCATCCGATTGGATCAAAGCAAGTAAGTATACCGATGATGCCAAAGCAGAGCAAGCGATAAGAGATGCCGCGAATGCTCAGGCAGCCGCAGACGGTGCTCTTAAATTGACGGACATTGAACAAGGCAATGTAGATTTCTTGATCTCAGCCACAAATAAAATTGCTGTCAACTCAAACTTCTATTGGGATGTTTCTGGCTTCTATGCCGTCAATGGATCTAAGGTCGTCAGGATAACGTCTGGTGGTATTGGAATTAGTAAGGCAGGAATTGGTGGTGCATTCTCTACAGCAATCACAGGAGACGGAATTATAGCCGATGTTATCAAGTCAGGTACATTGGATTGCTCTTTACTGAATGTCACAAATCTTGTTGTAGGCGTAAACGTAGCAATGGGTTCTGGAGCATCTATTAGTTGGGCCAATGTTTCAAATAAACCTACCATTCCAACGACTGCCTCTCAAGTAGGGGCTAGAGCAGACACTTGGCTTCCAACAGCGTCTCAAGTTGGGGCAAGACCTTCAACATGGCTTCCTACTGCTTCTGAGATAGGTGCAAGACCCTCGACATGGCTCCCAAGTGCATTAGAAGTAGGGGCTCGGTCAAGTTCATGGCTACCAACACCTTCTCAAATAGGATCACTTGCTACGACTTGGGTAGGTACTACCTATATCAACGAGGCAGGGCTATATACTGGTAAAATCATAGCTAATCAAATCGTAGGCGGTACGATTGATGGCGTAACGATCAACGCAGTCAAAGATTTAGGTATCATAGGATCAGCCAGTGCGTCATCCAATCCAAGGCTTACGTTTAAATGTGGTTCCTCTATTGGTAAATCTACTATCGTATCGACTCCTACAAACCCAGGCTCTTATGGATACGAATCTGACACGGTGTTTATCAATGTGAACAGCAGTAGTAACGTAGAAGCCTATCGTGGGGCCGTTTACGTTACAGGGATGAATAGTTCTGGCAGTACCTTTCAAGCAGACTTCATCGTTCACGGAACAATCCAAACTGGTAATGGTAGTACGTTTGCCTATGCTCCCTTTGGTGCTGATATAAACGGTAATGTTCACTGTACCACGATCACACCTACCAAGATACTTCCCAATTCGCAGGGTAGAATCTACCTTGGAGATTGGGGCAGTAATATCAGTATTACGAGCGATGGCGTTTGTAGACTTGCTAATGGTCATGGAGCCTATCTGTATATAGCTGATAATAGCTTAGTCTTTATTGATTCTAATAATAGATCCCATACCCTATCCATGAATTAACTAAAGAAAGTGAGTGAAGCAAAAATGGAAGTAAACGCTGATAGCGTCATAGATAATCTCGGTAATCAGATCAAAGAAATGTCTAAGGCCATAGCGGTTAAAGATTCTCAAATCGAACTGCTTCAGAAAGAGATTGCGAAACTTAGCATTAAAGAATAGTGATGGGTCACAGGGAAGAGGCATGAATCCTCTTCCTATTTAATTAATGAAAGAAGGAATTTACATGGCTTACATTCATGTTTATCAAGCTAACCCAACCGTTGGATTAACAGATGGGGTTCAAGTCTCAGAAGATGGAACACAAACTTCTCCTATCGCGTTCACCCTTAATGCGACCACCAACGAAGAAGGTGCTGGCTTAAAATTAGCCTTACGCTGTGAAGCGGGGTTTCAAACGACTACAGGTGTCGATACAGTAATTACCCCTGTAGGCGCAACGTCTGCAAAGTGGGCTCTATCTTTGGATAACTCTACTTGGTCAGATTACGGTGTTGCCCTGCATGTAACGGCTCAAGTCATGAGTTCCAATGTAATTTTCTATGTAAAGGCCAAAGCAAGTAACGATGAAATCCCACAGAACGACATCAGCGTTACGCTTAATGTAATAACTCAGGTTGAAACCCAATAGTAGGGAGGCTATTGATTATAATTTAAGGTGGCGAAGTAAATGTCACAACTGATAAGTAGTTTAGCGGTAGGAGCCAAGGTCAAATATGGAACCTACCAAGTCGAAGCCAGTACCACGCTACCGATTATTTGGCAAGTAATAGATCAAAATCACACTGGGTATCCGAATAACTCCGTTACGCTACTTACTGACAAGATCATTGATCTAAGAGGGCTTGATGCGAAAGAACCCTCTAATGCAGATGCAAGTCGTGTTAGTTATGGTAATAACAGATATCGCACATCGAACTTGCGTCAATGGTTAAATAGTAGTGGCATAGCTAATTATTGGTGGACAGCTCAAAACCCTGCTGACGGTAAGTTAAATACTAATAACGCGGATACTACGCCAAACGATACAGGAATGAGCAAAACCACAGGGTACAGTGATATCCAAGGGTTCCTAAAGAACTTCACCGCACAAGAACTAGGCAGGATTTTAGATACAACTTTGACAGTAGCTCGGAACACCTCCACGGATGGCGGTGCTTCTGAGACTGTATTAGACAAAGTATTCTTATTGTCCAACACTGAAGTTGGGCTTGCTAACGAAAATAGTATTGTAGAAGGTAGCTTATTTTCTCTGGGGAGTAGTCTAAGAACCGCCACCCTAACAGCTCAATCATTTGACAATACTCTGGCTGGCTTCTCCAAGCCAGCCACAGTTACAACAGCATATTATTGGTGGTTGAGAACCCCAACCAGCTTCAGTACGACCAGTAATCGTGTGTGCTCTCCCACTGGCACACTAGGCTCATCTAATGCTAACACTGGCAATTATGGAGTTCGTCCTGCAATGAATTTGGCGAACGATATCCTAGTGTCAGATGCCGTGGATGTCGATGGATGTTATGTTGTAGAATATCCTACAATAACATATCACTCACAACCGATAACTAATTTAGCTGTAGGATCTAAGATTAAATTTGGAACTTATTGTGTTGAAAGTAGTTCCACACAACCGATCATTTGGAAAGTCATCGATAAAAACCACTCAGGCTATCCAACTGGCTCTATTACATTGCTCACTGAAAAGATCATTGATCTGAGAGGTTTCGATGCAAAAGAGCCGGGGAATGCAGATGCAAGTCGTGTTAGTGGCGGTAATAACAGATACAGTACATCAAATATACGACAATGGTTGAATAGTAGCAGTTTGGCTAATGCTTGGTGGACAGCTCAAAACCTTACCGATGGTACAGCTAATACCAATAACGCGGATACCCCGCCAAACGATGCAGGTATGGGCTATCTCACAGGATACGATAACATCAATGGATTTCTAAATAACTTCACCACAGAAGAGCTTGCTAGAATGTCGGATACAAATTTGACTGTAGCTAGGAATACCGTCACGGATGGTGGTGGTTCCGAGAGTGTAGTTGATAAAGTTTTCTTACTGTCCATGACTGAAGTTGGACTTGCAAATGAAAACAGTATCGTCGAAGGTAGCTTATTTCCAATCTTTACTTCCGATGCCGACAGACTAGCCTACCTGACAGATCAGGGCTTTCAAACCCTGAGTACGAGTAAACCCGCCACTACTACAACATCATGGCAATGGATGCTTAGAACCCCAAAGGCGACTGTCTCAAACAGTGCCCGTGTTGTCGGCGGTCTGACTTACAATAGTGCGTATGCTGGCAACAGTGGCGTTCGTCCTGCGGTGAACCTAACTACTGACACCTTAGTATCTGATGTAGTCGATGCTGATGGATGCTATATTATAATGCAACCATCGCAACCTGTGATAACATACCCAATTGATATCAATTCAGACGTATCACGAAACATTGCTGTCTCTGGTGATCTTGCGTTGGATCTCATTAGACAAGTTAAAGCGTCAACAATCGCCGTATTGGATACATCACGAAAGACAACGGCTGTAATAGGCCTTGATTCGGATTTGGTTAGACATATTGGAGCATCAGCAACAACGACACTTGATACGAAACGAACAATAGCCGTCACAGCAGACCTCAATTCTAGTACAAACCGTAATGTATCGGTTCTATCGGAGCTTACTCCAGACACAAAACGAGCTGTAAATGCAACTCTAGACATTGGTATTGATACACAACGACAAGTAAGCAGTGGCGTACAGCTAGTAATTACGGCTACTAAGAGAAAGCTTGTATCAAGCATTTCTTCTGTTGCCGATACTAAACGAAAAATAGCAACCTCTTTCTCTTTTGCCAGTGACGTTAAGAGAAGCGTTGTAAGGTCTGTCTCTTCAATAATTGATCTTAAACGAAGAGTCACAGCATCCGTTTCTTCAATGACTGATTCTAAGAGAAAGGTTACAATCTCAGCTTCTCTTATTGCCACTACCAAGAGAAAAGTTGCGGTATCTGCCTCTTTTGCCATGGGACTGAAGAGAAAAGTTGTAGCATCGATCTTCCTTGCCGTTGATGCTAAGAGAAGACTTACGACTCTGGCCTCTTTGATTACCGACACCAAGAGAAAACTTATATTGCCTGTTTCTTTTGTCAGTGACACTTTACGAAAAGTTATCAGTTACCGACCTCACAGGATCAAAGACTACGCTATCAGTGAGATTACGGATCGTTATGCTATCTGTGAAATCATGGATAAATATATCGTCGAGGAGGATGATTGATATGCAATTTAAACTAGGCGAGAAAAAGGATTGCGGTATCATTGTAAAGTCGGTTACTGGCGAAGACTTTCAGATCGACAGTGCCGTCTATGAGTATATCGGTTATGACTCTGGTAACGTCCTTGGCTCTGGAACCGCAGAGGTAGATCCCATTACTAAGCAAGTGTGGGTACTTCTGGAGCCTTCTGTAGCCGGTAGGCTTGTCTTCACAATGGAAATCACGCTCTTGACAGCCAATAGATATCCTGAAACCATTATCGGTGAAGCAGTCGTAAGGATGTAATTTATGTTAGCCCTGTCTTGATCGGCAGGGCTTTCTCTTTGTCATTCTTTAAATAAAAATGGAGAGCAGGTTTATTCCACCCACTCTCCCTAAGTCTGACTCGATTAAAGAGCTGGACTAAGTTACCAATATTATGTCTCGTAACAAGAGGATGTCAAAGGAGAGAGGTGTTAGACTTGGGGTTCAATGAAACTGAGATCAAGAAAGTATTAGATTTCTATAAGCAAACACTAGACGCTCATGAAGGCAAGCTTTCTGAACTTGATAAGTATCAGATAATGTTACAAAAACATGAAAACAGCATTACTGACTTACAATTGAAATCTGCCACATACGAACAGAGGTTTACGAATTTAGACAGCCAAGTCTCTGACATCAAAACCACCCTAGTACGCATGGAAAATAGTTCGCTGCAAAGTACAAATGTACTTATGAATACCCTTAGTCGAATTGCAATTAATACGAGCAGTGAAAAGATGAAAATAGAAAAAGAGGACAGCAAAAGCACCCATGAGATTGCAAAGGTCAAGTTGAACAATAATGCTAAAATCATCTTGAAAGCTTTAGCCCTTGTCGGTAGCTTAATCGTTGCTTATTTCGCAGGTAAAGGAATCATGATTTAATAACTTTTAGAGAGAAGGATCTATAATGGATGATGAAAAGGTATGGTATCAATCAAGATCAGTCATCGGATCTGCTGTGACTATTCTTGCATTAATATGTGGTCTATTTAATTTAACAGTCGATGCACAGGCACAGGGTGATATCGTGAACCTCACAGTAGTGGTTGTTGGCGTAGTTGGTAGTGCAATCAGTATTTGGGGCCGAGTGACGGCCACTAAGACGATAGCGACAAAAGTAATCAAATGACCTGATTTATAACCCTTACCTTAATCGGGTGAGGGTTTTCCCTTCGTTTGGTTGGTTTTAGTCGGGTAACTAATGTGACAAGTGGCTTGAAAATATAAATATTATAATGCATCTTATTGGGAATTAAGGGAGGATATAGGTAAGTCTATGAAGAATAAACTTATTATAAGGATGGGTGGGGGATATATGGAGGGAATTGAATGAAGAAGGTATTAGTAAATACTGCACTTATTTCAACGTTAGCCATTTCTCTTATATTGGTCGGGTGTGGCACAAAGGCAGCTTCATCAACAGTTCATACATACGTAGGTAGCGTAAACTCAACCGTATATCATTATCCAAGTTGTGCGTCGGCAAAGAAAATCAAAGAAGCTAATCAGGTGTGGTTTTCGGATGTGTCGGATGCTAAGGGTGCTGGTTATGCCCCTTGCAAGATATGCAAGCCACCTATTAATTAAGGGTGGCAAGGTAATGAGAGTAGGTGATAAGCAATGAATTATTATGAGATTCTACGCAGTGAATTTACTTCTACTCAGGAGGAACTAAAGAGAGCTTATCAGCAACAAGTTAAATACTGGCATCCAGATACAAATAGTAGCCATGAAGCAGAGGAACGGCTAAGGGAAGTAATCGAGGCATACTCTGTGTTATCAAATCCGGGATTGCGAATTGAATATGACCGATATCTGGGCTTATCCGCAACTGACCCCGAACCTGATAACAGTTTTAATGACAGCAAAGCAGGGCTCGATATCTGGTATTATGCAATAGGTTATACCAAAATTGGACCTATTAGCGAAGATAAGATGCATGAATTATACGGTAGTTCCAAATTGACTCCTAAAACATTGGTATGGACAAAAGGTTTTGATAAATGGGTTCAAATTTCTGAGGTCGAACAATTTAAACCGAACGAAACCCCGCCTCCCATAAATCCGAATCATGTACATAATTCTTCAAATGTTGAAGTAAAACAAATTCGCCCTTGGGTTAGATTTTGGGCTAGGCTAGTTGACATATACTCTGGAAACGCATTAGCAGGTATACTAATTGGAATATTCATACCGCAAGTATTGGACCAAAAAATAGTTGGGATATCGTTCGCTAATATTATTGGAATTCCTTTCACAATTTTACTTGAAGGGTTATTGTTATCTACCTGGGGAATGACACTTGGTAAATCATTATTTCAAGTATTTGTAAGAGATTCACAAGGCGAAAAATTAAGCTTTTTACAGGCAATTAAACGTTCTACCTCTGCTTGGGCATGGGGTCTAGGTTTTGGTGTGCCATTTGCATCCTTTTTACTCGCGGGTATGTCTTATCAACATATTAAGGAAACAGGTGTAGCGAAATGGGATATGGATGGTAATTCATTTGTTAGCCACAGGAAGATAGGGATTCCTAGAATCGCATTTATTGCTGTATTTTTTATTGGATTTCTTTGGCTTGCTTACATTTTAACAGAGTATAATTAATATCGTTAGGGTTTGCGAAGGGAATGATGCTCTTGCTAAAGAATACGAAAATAATACATATTATTTCAGTTGGCATACTCATCTCTGGTCTTGTCTTATCTGGCTTTTCTATTATGAAAATTTGGGAACTAGAGGGGGCAAACAAGGATTTTGAGAATAAGATTAAAACCCTTACCAACAATGAAAACAATATGAAAAAACGTGTTACTAATCTAGAAGATGATCTTGATACGCTAAGATCTGATTTTGATGACTATAGCCATTACTAGGAAAGAATTAACGTCAATTAGACGACTAAAGAGGTGTTATTCTGTGAAAAAAAGATCAAGATTAATGATTTTCTTAATTATATTGAGTCTGATATTAATGGGCTGTTCTTCGACACCTGTAAAAACAACTTCATCAGAAGAAAAGGAAAAGCAAAGAATCGAACAACAGGAAGTAGCCCTGAAAAAATACGCCTTAGATCATGGCATAACTGATGCCGTAGTGATGACATCCTTTGATGATTTTGCTGATAAATTTACCTTTCAATTGCAATCGAAATATCAAGGGAAGAAAATTGTTTTCTACTCGACTGTTATCGATATATACCAAGAAGACGGTAAGTCTTATCTAGCGCTTGATCAGTCGCTAGAGGATACTATTTTTACCTTAGAGTGCGATAAAGCCATCATCGATAACCTCTTAAAAAGTAATCTTAAGTATGATGAGTACGGAAGTGATGAAATAATATTGACTGCAAATATTGATAGCATCAAGCGTATGCACTATAGGATTAGGGCGAATGGGGATTCACAGGAAGGCTACGATTTAGACATTGACACTGATAATCTAACGGAAATAAAAGGAAAATGTCTGAACGCTGAAATATGGAAAACGAATTAAACTTAAGTAAAAAAAATATACTTATGAAAGCAACTCAATACAACTTGAAGAATGGATAAAAGAGCACGGAATTAACCCCTGCTCTTCATGAGGTATGTTTATTTTTTAGAAAGGAGAGCGATGAGAGATGAAAAAATTGAAAGTAATATTAAATAGAATCATCGGGTCTATCCTTGCATTAATTGTAATATATTTTGTTGGTCCTAGCATAAAATCATTTTATTCTCACCATCAAGTAATTGCACTTCTAGTTCCATATTGCTTAATAGGATTAGGTATATACGCTTCCATGAAAGGTACCAATAATACAAATAATAGTGAGGGTGAAGAAGGTGAGAATAATCTATGAGTTATTTACCTGAATATACACCTGTTAAGGTTGGGGCTAAAATTAGAAAAATACTAGGTACTTGGTTAAAAGTCATTGGCATTATTCTTTATGTTGG
>NZ_MLBF01000055.1 GCF_001936615.1 Desulfosporosinus metallidurans | reverse complement strand
GGCATACACCATTTGGTCATCAAGGGGAAAGGACGTTAAACAGTGAAATCCAAAATAAAGACAGGAAAGATGGGACACGGTTGGAGTATGGTGGATTTAAACATAATTATCATGCCCTGCGAGTGTTAACATATCTTGAAGAAAGCAAAACAGAATACGAAGGCCTTAATATTTCTTATCAGGTTTTAGAAGGGGTTCTAAAGCACACAAAACTAAGCAATGAATATGACATATCTCAATTTTTAGCAAATGGAAACGCGGAGCATTTATTTATGGACAAAAGTGAACCTACTACCCTTGAAGGACAAGTAGTAAAAATTGCCGATGAAATCGCTCAAAGAAGTCATGACATCGAAGACTCTTTTTCAGCGCGTCATCTTTCATATGATGAATTGCATTCGTTTTTGAGCACTGGAAAAACAACTGAGCTTAAGAAACTCCTTGAGGATTGCAACAACAGCATCAGGACTGTGAAAGCTTCAAGAATTATTGCGGATGAAGCGAGTCTTCTCAAAAGTATGATCTCTGCAAAAATAATAGATTATTTTGTCAATGATGTTTATACACAGTCGAAGATAAATATGACAAATTTTGATGAAACAGATGATTTTTATCAAGCCTATCATAAATTTGACAAGAAGATCATTACATTATCCGACAAGGGATTATTTTTATTAATATATCTGGAGAATATTATAAATAAGCGGGTTATCAACAGTTCAGAGGTAGCTTCTTTTGATGGTAAAGCAAGTTTAATCATTCGTTCACTGTTTTCTGAATTTTATCAGAATCCTGTTAAATTGCCGGATACTACGTTGAACAGGATTTATCGTGAAATGCGAAAGAATTTCTTAAGTACAACAAGATATAGAAATTCTGATATAACTTTACTTAGAGATGAAATCACCAGAATACATAATGCTGTTAACGAGGAATACAAACAAAAAAATAAAATTCTCGTTCGGAATATTATAGATTATATTGCTGGAATGACTGATACCTATGCAATTAACCAATATCACCAGTTGCTTGGATGATAGAATGACACCGACAAGTATAAAACAGGCGGTGTCATTCTCAAGAGGACAAAGAATGGTTCTGTTTTTACGATGGCTTTTCTATGATTGGAAGCAAAACTACGCAGTGAAGATATTGGATATGAAGAAATATACCGTAAGATTTACGATGAAAAATTACCCTTGATTCCTGCAATTATAACTGGCGGAGGAGTTTAAGCCATTTAAAAATTTATCCGAATTGTCGGTGCAAGGCACGTTGAGAGTATAATAATGATGACGTATAGTGGTCAAAAGGGCAAATAAGGCAGGTCAACCACTATATATAGTGGTTTTGGAGCAAAAAAAGGGCAAAAAGCGGGGTCAAAAAGTGCATTTTTGACCCCGCTTTTTTAGGGTATTTTATAGATGACATTCGATATTGGGAGTCTATGATTGATTTTTTCGGGATTGAAGATGAGAAATTTTTACGATGATATAATGATGAGTAATTTGAATTTATAAGGTAGGTGTGGATTTTATGGAAACGAAAAGAGTATGTGTATTTTGCGGCAATAAGAATTTGAGTAAAGAGCATATATTTGCACAGTGGCTATTGAAGGAATTAGGTATTCTGGGGAACGACGTAATTATGACACATGCAAATTTTGCCGGTATGCCTATTTCTAATAGAAAACATCCATTTTCAAAATTGGTTAACGGGTTGGTATGTGAGAAATGCAATAATGGATGGATGAGTCAGTTAGAAGGAGATTGTCAACAACACATAATTAATCTTATGAATCTAAACGGAATTAAAACAGAACTTATTTTTTTGGAAGAGCATTATGAAACGGTTGCAAAATGGGCGTTCAAAAATGTGATATTACTTAATTCTGCGACAAATTATAGACAGCTTGTTCCAACGAAACATTATATTTCGTTGTATGAAGGGAATATCCCAAACGGTGTATTCATTGATTTGGCGTTTAGTAAAAATAATCCTACGATAGAGTGGCGTCAGACACCAGGAGGGTTAGTGATAAAAGATAAGTCATTACCATTTCGGACAGATGCATCGAGATATACGATAACATTCCAAATTAAGAATCTACTGATTAAGGTAGTGTTTTATGATAGTGAAGAAAATACATTTTATGAAGATGAAGGAGCAATTCGTTTGTATCCTCAGTTTGGTGTATATGGAGAACCGAAGATGTTTAATGACATTGACAATTTTGATGTCCATGGTGTTATGCATGAATATTTGTAGTACACTCGGCAGTAATTAAACGAAAGAATAGCTGAATCAACTTCATACCATTTCAAAAAATTAGCGGTTGTATCTATGAGGAAGATACCCCGCTTTTTTTATGCCCTTTTTTAGGGCACCAATAAAAAAGAATGGAGGAAACAAAATGGCAAACGAGACAATGCGTATCTTTTTCCCTCTAAAGATACTCACCTACCCCGAGAGCGAGTATGGGCTGGAGGACAGTCCGATGGTAATCACCCCTGCGGAGGCGGTGTCTTATGAGGATGCTATCCTCGCCGCAATCGCAAAGGAGAACCGTCTCATTGAAAACGACCGAGGACTTGCAGAATACATCCACGACGAAACTCTAAATAAAAAGGTGTATAGCCTGTACCCGTCAGTGGAAATCGTCGACGGTGAGTTATGGGGAGTCATGACAGCTGGGCTGAAGGAGTCCCTCTCAGGAGAGGAAACCGCTGAGCTTCTTGATTTTGTGACTGGACAAAACAGTGACGGCTACGGCGAAGGTCTGGAACAGCGTCCTATTAAAACTCCTGACGGCGAGATCTATGTCAGCTTTTGGAATCATGAAAACTATTCCTTAAAGCTTGAGCAGGAGATGAAGAACAGCTCACCTGACCTTGGATTCGGAGGTCAGGTGATGGGATGAATGAAAAAGTGAACGGACAAATAGCGCACTTTGGTTTCTAATGAAGCTAAGGGGCGCTTTTTTTGTTGCAGCTGATTGCTGTGAGCCATACAACTAAATAAAAAAACGAGAAGGCGTTGTCTTTTACAAAGAAGGCAGCGCCTTTTTTGTTTTTCCGAGAAAGGAGCTGAATCATGAAGTATGATGTAACACCGGAAGAAAAAACAGGAACCGTAGAAAACGGTCCTCCTGCAAAGCATTCCTTGTCTCTGCCTGAAGATACCGCACGCTGTGCCGGCTGTCCTTATCCCGGCGTCGGCTTTATCTGCTGGAGTCCTGACGGCTCCTGCATGAGAACCGATGTTGAGAAATTCAGCCGCCGGAGCAAAGGGAGGTGATGGATTGAACAGCATCATCAGCTGGGTGGGCGGCAAAAAGGCTCTGCGGGATATGATCTATCAGCGTATGCCGAAAGAATTCGGAAGGTACATTGAGGTCTTTGGCGGAGGGGGCTGGGTGCTGTTTGGACGGCCTCCGGACGCCGCTATGGAGGTCTACAACGATTTCAATTCAGACCTGGCAAATCTGTTCCGCTGCGTCCGCGACCGTCCCTTTGCTCTGCTCAGGGAGCTGAATTTCTTTCCGCTGAACGGGCGCGACGAATTTAATGTCCTGAAAAAATATCTGGAGAAGGAGGAATTCACAAACGAGTACCTGCGGGAGGAATTGGATATCGCGCAGAGGTTTCTAAGTGAACCGCAGTTTGAGGAAATCAAGCCGATCCTTCTGGAAAACGCACAGATGAATGACGTCAAACGCGCCGCCGCCTTCTATCGTCTCATCCGGTTAAGCTATGGAAGCGGCTGTACCAGCTACGGATGTCAGCCCTTCGATATCCGAAAAACCTTTCATCTTCTCTGGCAGGGCAGCCGGAGACTAAAGGATACGGTCATTGAGAACAAGGACTTTGAAGCACTGATCAAGCAGTACGACCGTGAAAATGCCTTTATCTATTGCGACCCGCCATATTATCAAACGGAAGGACACTACGCCGTAGAATTTAAAATAAACGATCACTACCGTCTGCGGGACACCTTGGCATCTTGTCAGGGTAAATGGCTGGTCAGCTACAATGACTGCGAATACATTCGGGAGCTATATAAAGACTTCAACGTCGAAGCGGTTAGTCGCATCAATAACCTTGCCCAGCGCTATGACAACGGCTGTGAATACGCCGAAGTCCTGATCTCAAATTACGATACCGCCGAAAGGCTGAGTGACATGCCGACTCAGCTGGGGCTTTTTGATCACGCCGGATATTTTTACGGCATGGAATAACAAATCAAATCTATCAGGAGGTACATCAATATGAAACTGTTTGAAACGGTTGCGACCGTGGACAAGTACGGCCGCATCACACTGCAGACGGAAATGCTCGATGCCGCGGGACTGAAGCCCGGCGACGAGGTGCAGGTCACTCTTGCTGTGAGGCAGGAGGAATCGGAAAATCTTTATCCGCAGCTTGTTATTTCGCCCAACGTCCGGAAAACTACGGCACAAATTTCCGGCTATCATGAAAATGATGGGGACGTCGACCTGACTCTGCCTAACACTCTGCTGGAAGCGGCGGAGATTCCGGAGGGCAGCGACCTGGAGATCATCTGTACGGCCGGCGCCATCGTCATCATGGAAGCGGATATTCTGGACAACCTGCCAGACGAGCTCCGTGAATTTTTTGAAGAGCTTGGCTTCGACCCCGGCACAGTTCGGAAGGTTATGAGAGAGGAGGGATACTTCGTATGAAAGCAAAACCAATTTACAAAATCCTTGACGACAAGGGCCGTGTCCTGATCCCAAAGGCGCTCCGCACAGCCGCCGAAATAGAGCATGGCGATATCGTGCGGCTCGGCGTTCAGAAGGGCGTCGTCACAGCAAAAAAGGTTGATCTCATCGAAATCGGTGATCAGTCGCCGGAGGCAGTGGAAGCGTTCGTACGCGCCGCCATCCGCGATATGCCGGAGGAAACACAGATCGGCATTGCCGCAAGACTGCTGGAGATGATCGAGCAGAGAAAGGGGCAGCATCATGAATGAAAAAACGTTATTTACACAGGAAGACTGCCTGCAGACCGGATTTGATATGCCCATAGGCGGTAAGGTTATAGTCCTCAGACCCTCTGTGCTGTCGGAGGAATTCAGAAATACCAGGCACCAGCTGTATTTTTGTACCGGAGGCTTCGGCAGCAAACCCAATCCCAGCGGTCGATCCGTCTTCGCCGTTTCCCTAGCGGACGGTGAGCAGGTTCGCTGGAACCGTAGTGACGTCCTCGGCATCGCAAAGCCGGAAATCCTGTCTGATCATGCTCGTCTCCAGCTCTCACAGATCCGTTCGGCTGATGCGTTGGATTTGAAAAGCCACGAGCCCAAGTACAGCGGCTATTGCTTTCTGCCGGACGGAAGATACACCTCCGGCGTGTGGCTGTGCAGTACCAAGGAGGTACAGGACTATATCGAGATGCAGAAGGACTACCAGCAACGGGTGATGATTTGCGACCGGGATGACTTCTGCGTCTTTGAGATGATTGAAGGAAAGCTCATTCATCCGTCTCCGGAAGCTCTGGATGCATTCTTAAAGGAGCGGCAGGAGCAGGGCGGCATGGAGCTGAAGCTATGAAAACAATAAGGACTTAAGGCCGGAGTCAGATTGATGATTCCGGTTTTTTCGTTACCAAAAATTAAAGAAAGGACTGAAAACCCATGAAACAGAAAGGAAAGCGCATCGTCATCATTGCCCTTGCTCTCCTTCTTCTGATATGCGGTGGCATCTATACGATATACCGTCTGCATCCGGAGAGCTTTGTCGGGCAGGACGATATCATCACCCGCGGTGAGTACGCCGCGATACTGGCGCGGGATCTTTCGCTTAACACCACAAACGCGGAAAAAGACCCGCCCAGCTTTCCCGACATAGATGGTCACTGGTCGGAGAAATATATCGAGGCGTTGATAGACGCCGGAATCATTGACCCCGCCGATTACCCTGACGGTTTCCATCCTGATGCTCCCATCACCCGTGCCGAAATCATCAAGATGCTCGTAAGAGCGGAGGGGAAAAACGAGGAAGCCGAAAACACTCAGGGGCACAGCGGGTATCAGGATCAGTCGGATATCAAGGATGATGACAAAGGATATGTCATCATCGGCCGCGAGGGCGGAATCATCGGGGACACGGATGATAATAAATTCCATCCCAACGATCCGGTGACCAAGGGCGAAGCCGAGGATCTGAACGACAAGACCAAGCCGGAACCGTCCGCACCGACGCCGACAAATCCGTCACAGACTCCGGGCGCACCGGCGCCGAGCCCGACGCCTGACCCCACGGAGAAGCCGGTGCCCACACCGACGAATCCGGATGAAGGTCAGCCAACCCCAACTCCTGCACCGACTCCCACGCCCACACCGGGCAATCCGGGCGGCGGTTCCGGAGGCTCGGGGGGCCACACATATTATCCGGATGCTCAGATACGTTTTGAGTTTCCCGAAACCGCTCACACCGACAGCGAAATCCAGGTGATGCCTGTATGGAAGTATATGAAAAGCTACACCTGGTCACTGACCAAAACTGCTGTGGATGGTTCTCAGCAGCCCGTAGAGCTGGCGGACGCTGTCAGCGGAACCCTCGGCCTGGAGGGAGGCACGATCCGGTTCAAGGAGGACGGACAATACACTCTGACCGCTACGGCGAAAAACGCCAGAGGAAAAGAAACCGTGCTGTCCAGGCAGATCACGGTGTATCCGGTTATCGACCTGAGCTTTGACCTGCCGGAAACCACCCATACGGACAAATCAATCACGCTTACATTTCCGTTGGAAAAGCTCTACGGCCACGACATTGTGTGGACGGCAACGAAGAACGGAGAAACCGTCCAGACGACCGACATTCTGGAGGGAACGCTCGGAAATGAAGGCGGTACCTTTGTGTTCAGGAATAAGGGTGAATATACACTCACAGCGTCCATAACAGACAATACCGGCCGCGTATTCACCCACAGCGAAAGCACCAAGGTTTATCCGGTTGCCGGAATTTCCTTTGACCTCCCGTCTGCCTCCCATACGGATACAGCCTTCGGCGTCTCAACTGTGCTGACGGAGGCTGACGGACTGACAGCCAACTGGAGTCTTACCAAAAACGGCGAGGCGGCTGCCCTTGCGGATGCGGTTGACGGCGTACTGACCAACGACGGCGGCACGGTTCGCTTCAAGGATAAGGGCGTATATATGCTCACCGGGACGCTCACCGATGAAACCGGCAGAACCTTCGAAGCTTCTGATACGGTCACCGTATACCCTGTAGGCTCTATCGGCTTTTATGCGCCGGAGATCACCCACACCGACAAAACGGTCCATGTGGAAACACACTTTGAGAATCTCGGCGATGCTTCAATCGAGTGGTCGCTGACCAAGGACGGAAAGGCTGTTGACCTTGCCGACGCGGTTCAGGGCGAGCTGACCAACGACGGCGGCTTCATCCGCTTTAAAGACAAAGGCGAGTATGTTCTGAAAGCCGCCTTCACCGATCCGGCCGGCAGAACCTACAGCTATACCGCACCGGTCAAGGCGTACCCCGTCCCCAGTATCTCGTATACATTGCCGGAAACCGCTCACACCGATACCACCGTCAGCGTGGTTCCGGAAAACTCCGAGCTGGGCAGCCTGAAGGTTGAGTGGCTGCTGGAGAACGGCCTCGGATTCCAGGATTTTGGGACGTATGTCGACGGGATGCTGGATAACAAAGGCGGCTCCATCCGCTTCAAGCACGCAGGAACCTATGAACTGATCGCGCGCATTACCGATGAAACCGGCCGGGTATTTTTGTTCGAGAACGGCGGCAGGATCGAAGTCCTGCCGGTGTTGGGTATTTCCTTTGAGCTTCCCAAAGCGACCCATACCGACCGCACCATCGACCTGAGAACACGCGGCAACAATAACGTGCTGCCGGTGGAGTGGACAATCACCAAGGACGGCGAGCAGGTTGAGCCTTCGAATGTCATGGAGGGAAGCCTGAACGCCTACGGCGGAAAAATACGCTTTACGCAGGTCGGAGATTATACCCTCACCGCCTCTATGACAGATGCGCTGGGCAGAGTGTTCTCCTACAGCGCATCCACTTCGGTCTATCCGATCCCGACGATTTCACTCAGCGCGCCGCAGGTCTGGTATGCCGGTGAAGCCGGAACTGTCAGCGTCAGCGGTACAGATTTGACGAACCTTACTGCGGACTGGACAGTCGTGAAAGATGACGGCGGTGCCGAACCGTATTCCAATTACGCAACCGGCACGCTCACAAAAGAGGGCGGCAGCCTGACCTTCCCGACAAAGGGACAGTATGAGCTGACTCTGACCATGACGGACCCCACCGGCCGCACCTTTGTTCAAAGCAGAAACCTCACGGTCTATCCTATCCCATCGATGTCACTGAGCCTCCCGCAGACCTGGCATGCCGGGGAAGCCGGAACGATCGGCGTCAACGGTACGGATCTGGAGAACCTTACAGCGGGCTGGACAGTCAAGCAAGGGGATGACGCTGAGAAGCCTTACTCTGATTATGCTTCCGGTGCTCTGACCAAGGATGGCGGCTCAATCACCTTCCCGTCGAAAGGACAGTACCAGCTGATCCTCACGATGACGGATACCAACGGCCGTGCTTTCACCGAAAGCCGAAGTTTCACAGTCTATCCCATTCCGTCCGTTTCGCTTAGTATCCCAGAGCCATGGTACGCCGGGGAAGCCGGAACGGTCGGCGTCAGCGGAACGGACTTGGAGAACCTCACAGCGGACTGGACGATCTGTCAGGGCAGCGGTGAGGTAAAGCCATATTCAGCCTATGCCGCCGGAAACCTGGCTAAAGCGGGCGGCACAATTACCTTACCCTCTAAAGGACAGTATGAATTGACTCTCACGCTGACGGACCCCACCGGCCGCACCTTTACTAAGAGCCGGAGCTTCACAATATCACCCATCCCGACCATGAGTATCGGTGTCCCTCCGCTGACCTACAGCGGCGAGTCCATGGCAGTCACCGCCTCAGGTGCGGAGCTTGATGGAGCGAGCGTCAACTGGCTCATCTCTGTGGATGGCGGCGAAGCAAAGCCCTACACCCAATACTCGGCAGGCTCAGTCGGAGCAAGCGGCGGCAGTCTTACCATCAGCACGGATAAAACCATTGCGGTAAAGCTGATTGCTGAAGCGACGGACACAAACGGCAGGAAATTCACCTTTACGTCCAACACAGCGACCGTCAAGCCAATTGCCAGCTTCCCGTTCACCGTTCCGTCCTCCGTGCATATCGGCTCTAGCATCAGCGTAACCCTGCCGGTCACATCCGGACTGGAGGGCAGAAGCCTCACATGGTCGCTGACCAAGGGAGGCACCCCGGCAAGCTACAGCGGAAGCCTCTCAAACAGCGGTGGCAGCATCAGTATCAACGCCACCGGCATCTATACCCTGACTGCCGGTACGACCGACAGTGCAGGCAGACTGTTCAGCTATTCTCAGAATATCACCGTCACCAATAACGCGCCGAACAAGCCGACTGGCAGCGCGTCGGTCACCCGAACCGCAAAAGACGGCAAGCTTCTGGTTAACCTCTCAGCTTACGCCGCCGATCCTGACGGCGACGCAGTAAGCTTGGAATATTCCGGCAACACTGCTGACAGCTACTATGCTGTGGGAACCCATACCGTGAAGGTTCGGGCAAAGGACGCATGGGGACTGTATTCCGATTGGACGGATATAATCTTCACAGTAAACAACTCCGCTCCCACAACGCCGGTGATCACCCGTACTCCGGACGGCAACAGCATCGCGCCCGGCGTACCGATCACAATCATCGCCTCCAGCACCGATCCTGACGGCGATGCCATCACCTATGTATGGGAAGGACGTCCGGCACAGACCAGTACCAATTATCCGCTGGGGAAAAATGTGGTGCGCGTGAAAGCCGTGGATTCCACCGGAGCTGAATCGCCATGGGCTGCCATCGTGTTCTTTGTGGCTGATCCAAATAGAGGTGGCGGTATGACGCTGACCGGCCCTGAGTCTGTAATTCTGGAGCAAGGCATCGCGGGAGCGACTATTACCAATTACACCTTTACGGTGCCTCCTGTTTCCGGGCACAGCGGGCAGGACTATGGACGTGTGCGCGGCTACAACGTGCTGACCGGGCAGTGGGATCAGCTGGACTACTCGCCGACGACCAACGGCATCACCTTCAGCCGCATCCTGTCGCCGGGAATTTACAGTCAGTTGGAGTTCTACTACTATACCAACCATGACTGCATGTACAACAAGAGCAACATCACCTATTCCGTCACCTTCTACTTCGAGTAACACGGCAATCTTAACGCCGGGAAAGGAGGTCTCATGAACAGTATTCAGATTAAAAACAGCCGCATCCTTTACTACGGCAACACGGCAGGCTATGTCGAAAAGGACAAAGCCATTGTCGATCCGCTGTTCCAGGCCGACGAGCTGAAATCCTATCTTATAGAAAAGCATGGTTTGGACGTGGAATGGAGGGACGGCGTGTTCGCACGGCTGGCGGAAGGCAGGACGGACCCGGAGGGCAATGCGCAAATCCTCAAGAGCTGCCGTATATGGCAGCTCAGACCTGATGTTGATCCCATGATGAAATTCATCGGATACGACGAGCTGCTGGAGCATTTCGGGGAGCCTGACCCGGACAATTACCGGGTGGTCTACGACGGCGAGGCGGAGACCAACGATCTGGAGGAGCTCTTCGCCAAATTCAATCTCGACCACCCGCCCGGTTATGAGGGGCACAGCCTTTCTATGTCCGATGTTATCGAACTGTATGACGATTCCGGCAGCAGCTTTCACTATGTGGACCGCTTCGGCTTCAAGGAAGTATCCTTCCGGCCACCGGAGCAGGAGCTGTACCAGGGACCGACATTGAGCCCGTAACCCATCAACCCGCAGCCGGAAGGCTGATTTTTTTATTCTCAGCTTAAAAAAGGAGGAAAAACCATGAGCAAAACACAGAGCGCACTCAAAAAGCCACAGGAATCCGAACAGACTGCAGCTGAGCAGGAACTGCCCATGAAGGTGGACGTTAGGATCAGCTCCATTCGTCCGGAGGGAAGCATCCGCGCCTATGCGTCCGTCAACCTCAACGACTGCTTCGCAATCCGGAATGTGAAGGTCATGGACAGCACAAAGGGACTTTTTGTGGCCATGCCCAGCTACAGGGCGGGAAACGGTGAGTACAAGGATATCTGTTTCCCTGTCACCAAGGAATTCAGGGAGCTGCTGAACAATGCGGTCATTGAGGCATACAATCAGGCACTCACGCAGAGCCGACAGCAGAAGGCGGTGGATACGCCCTCTTTTGACCAGGCGCTGGAGCAAAGCTCCGGTATGCAGATAGGATAATCCAGGAAAAGCCTATGTTTAGAAAATTTCCGGATATGATGCCTGTGCGCAAAGAGCAATGCCTTATACCTCTGTGTATCGGCGAAACCTATTATTTCAGACTTCCCAACACGAAGCTTCCGGAAAAACTATGTAATTCAGTGAAAGGTTCCTGTGTAAGGAAACCTGCCCGCATCCCTTGTGACTTCAGAAATTGTTGAAGCTACGGCCCAAGGCTTTCTCCTTGTGGATGACGCACAGGAATACGAAACCGGATAAGATTTGACAGGCAGTTTAACACCGGCCTAACCACCGGTGTTTTTTGCTGCCCATACGGAGGTGGCAAATACGAAAGAAGTAGAGCTGGAACTGGATCTGATCAGAGTTGTACGTGATCCCAACCCTCTTTTTAAGTATCAACTTATTTACAGGGATGGAATGGCCACAGGTGTAGCAGGAGTATACAGCTTTGACGAGGACTGGTATTACCTTTACAAAAATGACACGGAAAGATACAGGGTCAAGCGGTGCAAAGACCTGGAAGGCATTCCGCCCGCCTTTACCTATAAGCAGCAGCGAAGAGGGCGGGAAGATAAACCGGAGGAACAAAAACCCATTGAGCAAAGTGCGGCAGCAGATCCGCCCGCTTCGGAAGTAGTAACGGAGCAAAGCGGCTCCCTGCATATGGGCGGTATGTAATTAAAAAATTGCAATAAAAAATATGAATTTGGAGGTAAACCACAATGAAAAAATTCGTAAACAAGGTAAACGCTAAGATTATGGAAAAAGCTGTTATGGCTCAGACTCTTCTCCTCTCCCAGCGCGGAGAAGGCTTCGTAGATACCGCCATTAAAATCCTGATGGCGGTCGTCATCGGCGCCCTCGTCCTCGGCGGTCTCTACGCCCTGTTCGGCGAAACTGTCCTGCCGACCCTGAAGCAGCGCATTATCGATATGTTTAACTATGGGAACTGATCCGGACGCTTTGGCACAGCTGGCGCCGCTTGTGCAGGGCGGCTTATTTGCTGCCCTGCTTTTGGCGGCCTCGGTCTTCGATATCCGAAAGAAAATCATCCCCGACAGCATCTGCTTTGGGATCACCCTAACAGGACTGCTCACCTTTGAACCGGTGAAGCTGGCCGGAATTTTCACTGCCGCGCTCTTTCTCACAGCCGCCCTTCTTTTTGGCGGTATGGGCGGCGGGGATATCAAGCTCATGGCGGCTGCGGGACTGGTGCTGGGCTTCAGCAAAAGTATGGCCGCAGCGGTCATAGGCTTAACCGCCCTGCTGGTATTCCATACAGGCAATACCATAATTCAAAAAATGCGCGGGAGGACTGCTCAAAAGTCATATCCTCTCGCGCCATTTCTTTCCCTCGGCTGCCTGGCAGCCTACTTTTTAACTTAAGGAGGAACACCCTATGGGCTTTCTAAAAAACCGCACGGTGCTTGGAGTAATCTGCATTGTGCTTTCTTTACTTATCTGCTTTGCACTCACGCCTTTGTTCAATCAGAGTGTCTCGCAAAAGACTCAGATCATCCGTGTCGTCAAGGACATTAAGACCGGCGACGCCATTACCAAGGACATGATTCAGACTGTGGAGGTCGGCGGCTACAACCTGCCGAAGGGCGTAATAAAGCAACCCGACTCGGTCGTCGGGAAATACGCTACGGCGGATCTGTCACCCGGTGACTATATCCTCCCGGCCAAGCTGTCGGAAACTCCGGCTTCGGAGAACGCCTACCTGTATAACTTAAGGGACGGCAAGGAAGCCATCTCCGTCAGTATTAAAAACTTTGCGGAAGGTCTGTCCGGCAAGCTGATCTCCGGCGACATTGTATCAGTTATCGCGCCCGACTACAAAAAGCAGGGTTCTACCGTGATCCCTCCGGAGCTGACCTACGTCGAAGTCATCGGTGTGACTGCCAGTTCCGGAAATGACACCGACCAGCAAAATACCGGACCCGACTTATCCACAAAGGATGGAAATGGAAAACAGCTCCCCGCCACCGTTACCCTGCTGGCTTCACCGGAACAGGCTAAAATTCTCGCGGAGCTGGAATCGTACGGCAAGCTCCATCTGTCCCTTGTATACCGTGGAAGCAAGGAGAACGCCGACAAGTTTCTCGAACTGCAGGATAAGGTGATTGAAGCCCTGTATCCGAAGCCGTCGGTGCAAAATGCGGGTGCTGTGCAGGCAGCTTCGCAGGGTACGGCTTCTAAGCCTACAAATACTGCACCGGAAAGCGAGGGAAAATAAATGCTCAATTTCATGAAAGGGAGCATCTTCTCACGCAAACAGACGGAGTCTGTGCCGGATGAACCGGAGCAGGACGTCCAGGTGCTGGCGGTATGGGGCAGCCCCGGCAGCGGCAAGACCACCGTGAGCGTGCGTCTTGCTAAATATCTGGCGGATCAGAAAAAGAATGTGGCCTTACTGCTGTGTGACATGACTGCACCTATGCTGCCCTGTATCTGTCCCTCAAGCGATCTTGAGTGTGAGCGTTCCCTAGGCAGCATCCTCGCCGCTACCCATGTAACGGATCTGCTCATCAAGCAGAACTGCGTTACCCATAAGAAGCTGGATTACCTGACCATCATCGGCATGCTCAAAGGTGAGAATGTGTTTACGTACCCGCCGTACTCCCAAGAGCTTGCGGCCGAGCTGATCGACCATCTGCGGGACATTGCCCCGTACATCATTATCGACTGCGGAAGCGCCATCGCCCACGATATCCTGTCGGCGGTTTCGCTGCTGGAGGCTGATTCTGTTCTCCGGCTGGTCAACTGCGACCTGAAATCTGTCAGCTACCTTTCGTCGCAGCTACCGCTCCTGAAGGATCAGAAATGGGATACTGACAAGCAGTATAAGGCGGCTTCCAACATCAAGCCCAATCAAGCCGGAGAGCATATTGAGCAGGTCTTGGGAAGCGTCGCTTTTAAGCTTCCCCATTCGGACGAGGTGGAGAATCTGGCTCTTGCGGGGAACCTGCTGGGAGAGCTGACGCTCAAGGACAGCAGAGGCTTTCGCAAGGAGATCGCCAGACTTGCAAAGGAGGTGTTCGGCGTATGAGTAAAAAGAACCATAACCAGGCAGAAAATATCCCGCCGCTCACAGGAGAAAAACAGCAGACCATCACCATGACAGGCAATCAAGGCCTGTTTTTTTCTTCCGATGGGGCGGCCAGGGAATTCGGACCGGTGCTTCATGAGGTGCAGGAGTACATCTCAAGTAAATATGCCGTGCTGATCACCGATGGAGGCACGGAGGAAGTCAAGGTCCAGATTAAGAGGTATATTACCAAATATGTTCAGGATTACCGCATTGCAGTTGCGGGCATGTCACAGGAGCAGCTGGTGGACGCCCTGTATACCGAGATGGCGGAGTTTTCGTTCCTGACAAAGTATATTTTCGGCGCCGGTATTGAGGAAATTGACGTCAATGCCTGGAACGACATCGAGGTACAGTACAGCAGCGGGATTACTAAAAAGCTGGACGAACACTTTGACAGCCCTGAACATGCCATAAACGTAGTACGCCGTATGCTCCATGTATCCGGTATGGTGCTGGACAACGCCAGCCCCGCCATTTTGGGTCACCTCTCCAAAAACATCCGTATTGCTGTGCTGAAAACCCCTCTGGTCGACGAGGATGTAGGGGTATCCGCATCTATCCGTATCGTAAATCCCCAATCCATGAAAAAAGAGGATTTCATCCGGGGCGGTACCGCTACCGGACCGATGCTGGACTTTCTGGCAGAATGCCTCAGATACGGCATCTCCGTCTGTGTGGCAGGAGCCACCAGCTCCGGAAAGACAACGCTGGCGGGATGGCTTCTGACAACCATACCGGACAATAAAAGAATATTCACCATTGAAAACGGCTCCCGTGAGCTGGCATTGGTGCGCCGGAAGGACGGAAGGGTATGCAACAGCGTCATCCATACCCTGACCCGCATGAGTGAAAACGAGAAGCAGAATATCGATCAGGACATCCTGCTGGATATGGCTCTGCGCTTTAATCCTGAGATCATCTGCGTAGGCGAGATGCGCGGACCGGAGGCCTATGCCGCCCAAGAGTCAGCCAGAACCGGCCACACGGTGCTGACCACCATCCACTCCAACAGCTGCGAGGCCACATGGCGCCGAATGGTTACCCTTTGCAAAAGGAAATATGACATGGCGGATAATACGCTTATGGATCTGGTGACAGAAGCATTCCCTATCGTGGTGTTTTCAAAGCAGCTGGAGAACAAGCAGCGCAGGCTAATGGAGATCATGGAATGCGAGATCCTGCCGGACGGAACACGAAGCTTTCGCAGCCTGTTCCAGTTTCAGATCACAGAGAACCGCGTGGAGGACGGAAAATTCATTATCAATGGCTGCCACAGCGCAGTACAGGGGATCTCGCTAAGCCTGCAGAAGCGTTTTCTGGAAAATGGGATGCCGCAGGACACCCTGAAACAAATCCTTGCGGCGGGAGGTGCTTCCTGATGATGACAATCCTTTTAATAGCCTGTGCCGGTTTCATCACCGGCGCCTTTCTTTTGCTCGGACTTTCCCCGATGGAATTTACCGACGGGCTGTTCGGCTTTCTGACCCGTAGAAACAGAAGCATCAAGGCTGAGATCAACGAAGCTGCCAGGCGTAAAAAGCTATCCTTCCTCCGCCGTGAGATTACCGAGGTGCAGGAGATTCTCGCCATTACCGGACGAGGCTCCCGCTTCTCCATGATCTGCGCGGCGTCGCTGGTGTTTCTTGCAGCAGGCGCCAGCCTTGCCGTCCTGATAGGCAACATGTTCCTTGTGCCCGTGACGGCGGTTGGCATGATGTTTATTCCCTTTTGGTACATCAGGCTGACAGCCACACATTACAAAAAGAACATCGCCGCAGAGCTGGAAACTGCTCTGTCTATCATCACTACGGCTTACCTGAGAAGCGAGGATATCCTGACGGGGGTGGAGGAAAGCATCCAGTACCTCAATCCTCCTGTACGAAGCGTATTTGCCGGATTTCTGACACAGGTGAAGCTCATTGACCCCGATCTGGACAAGGCGCTCCACAGCATGAAGCCAAAAATAGACAACGAGGTGTTCCAGGAATGGTGCGATGCCATAGCAGCCTGCCAGCATGACCGCAGTCTTAAGACCACGCTGACTCCTATTGTCAGCAAGCTCTCAGACATGCGTATTGTGAACGCCGAGCTGGAATACCTGGTGTTTGAGCCACGCAAGGAATTCATCATCATGGCCCTGCTGGTGGTCGCCAACGTGCCGATCATGTATTTTCTCAACAAGGACTGGTATCATACCCTGATGCATACGGCGGCGGGGCAGATCATTCTGGCAGTCTGCGCCGCCGCGATTTTTGTCTCCACCGCGTTTGTAATCAGGCTGACCAAGCCCATCGAGTACAGGAGGTGATAGAGAGAATGACACAACTGTTTTTTACAGGAGTCCTCCTTGCCGCAGGGCTGTATTTCATTCTGGCAAGCATCCTGAAGCTGCCTACAATGGACACAGCCAAGGCCATGCTGAATGCGGGAAGGAAGAACAAAAAAGCCGCCAAAAACGTGGAAGCCTGGCTCATGTCCGGGGCAGTCAAGCTCTCAAGGTATATCCGGATGGACGAATACAAGCACAGCCGCATGGCAAACGTCCTGAAGGCGGCTGGCTTAAGCATGACGCCGGAGGTTTATTCGGCCTATGCCATTACAAAAGCCGGAGCCATTCTGCTGGGTGTGATTCCCTGCCTGTTTCTTCTTCCTCTGCTCTCGCCGGTGCTGATTATCCTTGCTGTCCTCACATACTTCAAGGAAATCCGGAAGGCCGACGAGCAGCTCAAGGAAAAGCGGGAGCAGATCGAAGGCGAGCTTCCGAGGTTTGTTTCTACCATTGAGCAGACCTTGAAGGCCAGCCGTGACGTGCTGGCAATGATGGAGAACTATAAGAAAAATGCCGGTCCCGCCTTTGCCCATGAGCTGGATGTTCTGACGGCCGACATGCGCTCATCCAGCTATGAGGCAGCGCTGACCCGGTTTGAGGCAAGGCTCAATTCACCCATGCTCTCCGATGTGGTCAGGGGGCTCATCAGCGTCCTGCGCGGCGATGACAGCGCTGTGTATTTTCAGATGCTGGCACATGATTTTAAGGCGCTGGAACTGCAACGGCTGAAAGGACAAGCGCAGAAGATCCCGCCGAAGATCAGGGTGTTCTCGTTTATCATGCTGATGTGCTTTCTTTTGACCTATCTTGTCATCATCGCTATGGAGATACTCAGTTCCCTTGGCGGGATGTTTTAGAAGGAGGTGCGATATGGATCACAAAGATATTAAAGCGGAGCTTTGGGAAAAGCTCGAGGCAAACTATATCTCCCTTATGCGGAAGTGGTTAAAGCTGAAGCCGCTTCAGCTTATTGAACAAGCGGAGGAAATTGCCGCCACTAAACTGGTGTACAGCGAACTGAAGGATGGCGGGTACAGTATGGATTATCTGGAATACCTGCTTCGCTTCAAGAATCCGCTGGAGGTGGTGCGGGATAAATGGATTGAGGAAAACGGCTCTGAAATGGTGCATGATGATGACATAACTCATGCGCTTTGGTCTATTGCCGATAAGCAGGACGCCGAACAGGACTACGAGCCGGATGAAGCCTATATCTCACCTGGACAGGGGGTGGGGATGTGCTGAAGCTGCTAAGAAGTAAACGCGGCGAGGGGTATATCGACGTGGCGGTGCTGGTGCTGTGCGTGATGCTGGTCATCGCCTTGGCAGTGAGCGTACTTCCGGTGTTCGTAACAAAAAACAAGCTGGATACCTACGCTTCGGAACTCTGCCGTGAGGCAGAGATTGCCGGGCGCGTCGGCAGCGAAACCACCCTGCGGGCACAGGTTCTCACTGAACAGACAGGACTTGCCCCGAATATTTCATGGTCGAAAACCGGAAGGCTCCAGCTGAACCAGGAATTCACCGTGACTGTCACCACGCAGGCGGATATTGGCCTGTTCGGAGGCTTCGGGAGCTTTCCCGTCACCCTGAAGGCCGAGGCCAGCGGCAAGAGCGAGGTGTACTGGAAATGAGATTTGGCAGAATTTATGATATACTGAAAAGCAAAAGAGGCACGTCCTTTCCGCTTGTCGTTGCCGTCACCCTCGCACTCGTGATTGTTTTCTGCGGCGTTACCGAGTCCATCCGGCTGATGATTGTAGCCCAGGGTGTCCGGGATGCTGTGCAGTCTGCAGTTATCTCGACAATCAACGACAATTATGACAACGTGTATCATGGCGAGCGGGAAGGCTATAGCGGAGCCTATCAGCCAAGTGCCTCAAACTTTCAAGAAAGCCTGGATTATGGCGATATATACGGCAGACTGGATCACCTGCTGGGGCTCCGTCAGGAAAACGGCTATCATGTGAAAGATGCTGGGGATGACATGGAATTCCGGCTGTCCGGCCTCTCCGTAGACCTTGACAACATGCCCCTGGCCCCCGCGAGTCCCGATAATTCAAAGGGCTTGCAGGCCGATGCAGCCATAAAGCTGGAGGTTCCGGTATCCTTTGGCGGGAAAAGCCTGCCGCCCATGGTGATCAATCTCAGGGTAAAGGCAAAATATATACCGATATTTTAACGTTTTAGGATTGGCCATAGACTTCCGGAAATTTCTGTAGTATGGTGTGTCATTGAAAAGACATATCAACCTTTAACACAAAGGAGGTATCCTGAAATGAAACTGACAGAAAAAATGAAAAAGCGCCTCACCGTCGCCGGACTCGGCGTGGTGTGCGTCGTCCTTGTCATAGCGATAGCCTCGCAGTTTAGAACAGAAGCGCCTAAAGACGTAACCGTCCAGCCCTCTTCCACGGTATCGGACGCTGTCAGCCCCAGCATTCCGCCCGTGGAGCCCAGCAAGGCTCCGGAGGTGAACGCCCAGCCCATCGACCCGGCAGCGGCTTCCGTTCAGTCCACTGATACCGGCAACTCCACGGGTACGGAGCAGAGCATACAGGCGGAGGTCACAAAGCCCACAAAACTGCCGCAGGAGGTATTGACCGACCCATCCAAAACTCCGGACGGAGAGAAGGTAGACAAAGGTAAAAAGCCGGAGAGCAATGCGTCGTCTTCAACGCCGAAATCCGGAGATAAGAAGAACGGTAAAATCTATGTCCCTGGCTTCGGCTGGATCGACGATAACGGCGGCGGAGGTTCGGGAACAACTGCCGGTGATATGTACGAAAACGGCAACAAGATCGGGAAAATGGACTGAAAAACTTAATAAGTAAGGGTGAAGAACACAGCAGAGATGCTGTGTTCTTTGCGTTGCAAGGAGGTTTTCATGAAACGGACACTCAGCATTTTTCTTTTACTTGTGCTGTTGCTTTCTCTGCTTCAACCTGTTGCAGCCCGTGCCGAGGGCGAGGGTAACATAGATAACGGCGGCGGAGGAATGGGCAACGGTACAAACACAGATTACTGGAATCCCGGTGATGAAGGCGTGAGAGTGACGGTCATCCGGGTAAGCGACCATGCGGTTGTGACTACACCGATTGACCTTACAAACAAATATCCCACGATTTCCGTTAACTTTAAAAAGGTATGTAAAATCTCATATATCGGAGGACGTGCTCTTTCACCGGACACGAATGCATACGATTATATTAATCCATCCCAACCCCTGCCCAAAATCATAGGTACGTCAGGTGGCAACGCTAATATTGCCGCAATCAAAAGCTATTTCACCGACGAGCAAGTCATTCGTAGCATCGCAAACCTCACAGGCATGGATTTTAATGTTCTGACAAACGGTCAATACCGTCTACTCCTTGAACCCATTGCATATATGACCTTTGGAGGAATCAATTACGCCATGACAGCTACCGAAGCAGCGCTTTTTGACCGTCAGCTGAACGGCGGACTGCGGAGCCAGATGGCAACGCTCAGTCATAAGAACCTGCCGCTGGCGATGTTCCTGGAAACGCCGGACCTTGGCTACCCGGCGTGGGGCGGCTCTGCAACCACCGCCGCGTCGGATGAGGACATCATTTCCTCCCTTGGCCTGGGCATCGTGCGCTTTAATGAAGCGGAGCCGGAGCCACCGGAGGTTACTGCAGCTGATTATGAGTATCGGGTCAATACTGAAGTCATCACATCAGTTACTGTTCGCGGCGGTCAGTCAGATCCGGATCATCCAGTCACAGTGAGGTTTACAATCGGCGGTCAGACCTATACCGTTAACGGAGTATATTATCCGGAGGGAGACAGCCAGCTAGTGTGGGTTCGTTGGCGGACGCCTGCGACTCCGCAGCTTATGACCATTCATGTTTCGGTGTCGGGCGGCGGCTCTGCAAGCCAGGGAACTATCATTGCAAAGATTGTGGATCTCTCCGGAAATGATCCACCGAATCCGGTAGCTGATGACCGGAATGACTCCTACTCTGCATCCGCTGTGACTAACAAAGCTCAGAAAACCTCAGCTTTCTGGGGTGTGTGGCGACCGTGGTGGCATTCCAATTGGGTATGGATTTCTACGGGTGAAGATACCGGTTATTGGGTAGACGAAGGCTGGTGGGAGTTCGACTGGCTCTCTTATTCCGCAACTCTATCGGCTGCCATGAATGTCGTTCCCGATGCCAAAGACCCCACAGCATCCGGGAAAACTATGAAAAGCGGATACGGCATCAATCAGACCGTTACCGCAAATGTCAGCACTAATCAATCCTCGGCAGTGACCGACGCGCAGACAGCCGTGACATATTTCCCCGAATTCCGGTACGAAACCTACTGGCGGCTGCTGGAACGAACACAGGCCGGATACAGCTCAAAATTCGAGTTTAAGTCTAATAAATACTCGACCTACAAGCGCCGGACGCATTTCACGCCCATATGGTTCCCAGACATTAGCTATACGCCTTATACCTGGCTCACTGACTGCTGGACTCCGGCCGGTATGCTTTCCATGAACCTCACCGACTCGGTGACTATCCGGGGAAGCCTTTGGGATGACTGGCACATCGCACCGGTAAAGCCATAACAACAGAAAAAAGATACAGGACCGCAGGGAAATGAAACGCTTTGCGGTCTTTTTAATGCAAAAAAATTAAAATCAGAAAGGTGGTTAACCTCATGAAACTCAAAAGAATCCTGCCTGTTTTCCTTGTGGTCCTGCTGCTGGGCTTCGTTCTATGTACGACTGCTTATGCCACAACGCCCACAGGCGACGTGGCCGGAGCAATCCAAAACACCTGGAACGACGCCTCCCAGCAGATCAAGACCGTGGTGAATAAGGTGGTATTTCCAGCAATCGACCTGATACTGGCGGTGTTTTTCTTTGCCAAGCTCGGTACGGCCTATTTCGACTACCGGAAGCACGGACAGTTTGAATGGGCAGCTCCGGCAATCTTGTTCGCTTGTCTTGTGTTCACCCTGACCGCCCCGTTATATATCTGGCAGATTCTAGGGATGTAGAAGAAGAGCCAAAAACCACCAAGCGTATAGTTAATTAATTGGAACGCAGATTTCGCAAAGGTGTTGTTCTATTAGTGGAGCCGCATAGCGTTCCAAAATCGGCCGTGTAGGATCAGGCAGATAGTTGTCTGCAGAAAGCTTTTGAAAAATTTCTGCCCAAGCCTGTTTTATAGCCTCAGTTGTATGCTTAACAATACAAACCGCATACTTCCCTCCGGCAATGTCACCTAGCTGCACGTCTGCGTTTTCTATAAGGTAACCTTCAGGCAGGAGTATGCAAACATCATATCGACAGTTTTCGGGAGGCATGATCTGTGGGTCGTCGTGGGCGATGCCCAAAATCACCGTTTTATTGTTCATCAGATCATTGGTTTTCGCCCAGTGTTTCAAATGTTCCATAGCCTGGATGTTTCCCAAACCATAAGAGCCAGTTTGCCGAATGTAAGCTATACGGCTGGGGGATATGTTCTCTACGTTTATAATCATTACATTTTCCTCTCTTTCGTTATATTGTGACCGTCATTTTTCACAGTACGATGCTTTAAAATGAAATGCAACTTAAATTTAAAAAATTGTATGTTATTACCAGTTAAGCAGATTGCCATTATGCAAGTATTGACTGATAAACCTATGTAGGAGGTAAGAAAATGAATTACTTTGAACAGGAGCTGCGTAGGCTGTTCGGAAATGTCACTAATATCACTGATAAAAGGTTCGTCGGAAGGGCTTTCTTCGGCAAGCTCACCGACGATCTCCGTGTCAGGATTGAGTTCGTCACGCTGGGCATGGCTGACCATTACGAGGCAATCAAAGCAACCGTAATAAACCGTAACGACGGCCCGGTGGATGCCCTCACGCTTCGATTCACCGACCTGCTCGGCAAGAAAATGGTCAGCAACCAAAACTTCAGGGATGGTATCGCCCCGTATATATGGAAGTATGGGGACAAAATCGGATGGTATGTCTACAAGCCGACAAAAGCGGATTACGATCAGATCTCCGGGGCTCTTAATGATTACTTAGACGTATTCCGAGAACCAAAGCTGGATATGGAGCAGTCCGGCCATAACGAAAAGGGAATGACAATGCAAGGTATGTAAATATGGCAATTTTCCGGGAGTCTGTGGGATGACAGGCTCCCTAATTTTTTATCCGGAAAGGAGGTGACAACCCATGTTTATATGGGATTTTGTCGCCGACAAGGTTCTCGGTCAGATCGTTGACTGGATCTACGGCCAGATCATCGGCTTCCTCGGCAACTTTTTCGCGGCCATGGGAAATATGGGCGCAGACCTGTTTGATATGAACTGGGTAAAGTCTATCGTCCTGTTTTTTGTTTATCTGGCTTGGGCCCTCTATGGAACCGGACTGGTGGTTTCGGCCTTCGAATGCGGCATTGAGTACCAAAGCGGGAGGGGAAGCATCAAGGACGCCGCCATAAACGCCATCAAGGGCTTTATGGCTGTCGGACTATTTTCCACGGTGCCGATAGAGCTTTACAAACTCTCCATCTCCCTGCAGAGCAGTCTCACGGCGGGAATCACTGGTCTGGGAACGGGTATCGACACTGTCGCCGCCAACATCATCAATCAGCTGAGTGCCGCGGGAAATCTTGAAAACGCTACTAATGCAGGGGTGTTCGGCGGCATGGGAGTGATCACCAGTCCCATTATGCTGATCTTCATTCTCATCCTCATGGGATACGCGGTGATCAAAGTCTTTTTCGCAAACTTAAAGCGCGGCGGCATTTTGCTCATCCAGATTGCTGTAGGCAGCCTGTATATGTTTTCCGTCCCGCGCGGGTATCTTGACGGCTTCGTCAGCTGGTGCAAGCAGATTGTCGGCCTGTGCCTGACAGCCTTCCTGCAGTCCACCATCCTCATCGCGGGGCTCATGGTGGTCAAGGATCATGCCCTGCTGGGGCTGGGCTTGATGCTGTCTGCCGGTGAGGTGCCGAGAATCTCCGGAGCGTTTGGACTAGATACCAGCACAAAAGGCAATCTGATGAGCGCCGCTTATACTGCGCAGACCGCCGTCAACATGACGAGAACCGTGGTAAAGGCGGTGGCTGCGAAATGAAGCTGGTATATATCTGCTCCCCCTATGCCGGGAATATCGAAAACAATGTTCGGTTTGCCAGAGCTGCTTCCCTCTATGCCGCAGAGCATGGTTGTGCGCCTGTCGCAGTTCACCTGTTATACCCGCAGCTTCTGGACGACGCTGTACCAGCCCAGCGTGAGATCGGCATCCGGATGGGACTGCGGGTACTGACCTCCTGCGATGAGCTCTGGATCTGCGGAGAGCGCATAAGCCTAGGCATGAGCAGTGAAATCGCAGAAGCCGAGCGACTGGGCATCCCTGTCAGAAGCCTGTCAACAGAACAGATACAAGAGTGGCGCTGTATGAAGGTATTGTCCGATTATCCTATAGAAAGAAAAATCAAGCCGGAAGAAGCGCCTTCCCACGGCTTGAAGCTGCAGCTGTGACCTCATCGCTAACCCTCGGAAGCCTGTTTGACGGGATCGGCGGTTTCCCGCTGGCAGGCGTCCGGCAGGGCTTCACCCCTGCATGGGCCAGCGAGATCGAGCCGTTTCCCATTGAGGTTACGAAATTACGGTTTTCTGAAATGCTTCATGTAGGCGACATTACAAAGTTGAAGGGCACTGAGCTTACTCCCGTGGACGTGGTCTGCGGGGGTTCTCCATGTCAGGATTTATCGGTAGCGGGTAAACGCGCCGGGCTTCAGGGAGAGCGATCCGGCCTGTTCATGGAGCAGATCCGTGTTATAAAGGAGTTGAGAGAGCATGACGCAAGAACCAAACGAACAGCTGACCCTGTTCGACTTAGACCCAGATATATGGTCTGGGAGAATGTCCCCGGAGCTTTCTCCTCCGCAGACGGAGAGGACTTCCGGGCGGTGCTTGAGGAAACCTGCAGAATTGCTGACAGTACCGTATCTGTACCTCGACCTCCGGGAAGGATATGGAAGTCTGCTGGGGCCATATTGGGCGATCAATTCTCACTTGCTTGGCGAGTATACGACGCTCAATACTGGTCCGTCCCACAAAGGCGCAAAAGAATCTATCTTGTCGCAGATTTTGGAGGACACACCGCACCCCAAATACTATTTAAGCAAGACAGCCTGTTTGGGGATACTGCGCCGGGCGATGAAGCGCGGAAAGGAGCTTCCCCCTGTGCTGAAGCAGGCGCTGGAGATCCAGGCGGGAGTAAAGTCTGTGTAGAAGCAGACGGCGGTCCTATCGCCTTTGCCTGCAACCAGCGGGATGAGGTGCGGGATTTGCACGATGTGTCCGGAGCAATTCAAGCTCAGCCGGGCATGAAGCAGCAGACCTTCATCGCCGCAGGCTTCTCAGCCGGTCAGGGTGAAAAGGCCGGAGGAATAGGCTGTCAGGAGGAATGCACTCCGACCCTGAACTCGTCGGATAGCGGCTCCAACATGGTACCTTCCGTGCTGTGCCTAAACGATCAGGGCGGCAGCATAATGAATGTAAGTCACAATATTACCGGTACGCTTCGCGCGCAGATGGACGGTCACCCTCCTCTCGTCTTGGGCAATGTGCCGGAGCTGTACGAGAATCATGGCATTGACTCACGCTATACAGGTCCTCATGACGTAGCGCCGACCATGTCAGCTCGGTACGGAACAGGCGGCAATAATGTGCCGCTTATTACACAGAACTCAATAATGTCTGACGATGAAAGTGACGAACCGGCGTATGCGGAAACCTATTGCATTGCCGGAAACATCATCGACCGGCAGGATCATAACGGCGGCAACGGCATGGGTTTCCAGCCGGATATAAGCTATACATTAAATACCGCTGACAGGCATTGTGTATTCTCCCAGCAGCGAAGCGACGAATATGTTCACAATGATGTGGTCAGCACCCAGAGCGCTCGGCAATATAAGGACTCGACTGATCTTATTTGCCAACCGGACGTCGCTGGTCTGGACTGCCGCAACGGTACTGAAAACGGTGATCTGAGCGGAACGCTCCAGTCTAGGACGGACGGAGGATACTCTCTGAATAATGTGCATCCTGTCCGTATCGGGAAGCTCATCCGACGCTTAACTCCGTTGGAATGTGAAAGATTGCAGGGCTTCCCTGACTACTGGACAGACATCCCCGGTGCCTCGGACAGTGCAAGATATAAAGCCCTTGGCAACAGCGTGGCGATCCCCTGTGTGGAGCATGTGCTCCGGGGGATCGCATTTTTTTTGCGAAAATTCTATGAAGAACAGGAGGAATCCGAATGTATATCTACCCCGACAACCTGAAATCCAAGGCGGTGCTGTGGCTGTGGCAGCTCAGGGATATCGGTGCCATCGGCGTCGGTCTTTTGCTCTCTGTGTTTGCGCTTGCGCAGCTTAAGCTTCTCCCGCCTATCGTTATCACGGCCCTCTATGCTTTCTTGACCATCCGATTTGAGGATACCAGCATCCTGGACTTTATTAAATATGCCTGTGCCTTCTTCTTTATAAAGCAGCAGACCTACGAATGGGGGTACGGAAAGCAATGAACAGGAAAGAAAAAAAGGCTGGCAGGCAAAAGCAATTCACCCGCCAGCTCATCAATACAAAGGGCGTCACAGAATACAGCCTTCTGACCTATAGAGGCGACGAGCTTGTGTATTTTCTGATCAAGCCTACCAACATTTCAGTCCTGTCTGAGGACAGCGTATCGGCGAGGATCTATGCTCTGATGACCGTCCTCAAGGGAATGGCGGAGCTGGAATTCCTATGTCTGAACAGCCGTGAAAACTTTGAGGACAACAAGCAGTTCCTGAAAAACCGGCTGGAACACGAGAACAATCCCGCTGTGCGCAGGCTGCTGGAAAATGACCTGACTCATCTTGACCGGATACAGGTACAGATGGCAACGGCACGGGAATTCCTTGTTGTCATCCGGCTTCGGACCGAGAAGGAAAACGAAGCATTTCCATATTTGAACCGCATTGAAAAGACCCTGCGCGAGCAGGGCTTTTCCGTAATAAGAGCGGATAAAGAGGACATCAAACGTATCTTGGCCGTTTATTTCGAACAAAACGTAACCACGGAGAAATTCGAGGACTTTGACGGAGAACGTTGGATTGTCCTGAACGATTAAATTTATCTGCTGGAAAGATGATCCATCCACAGCTGAAAAATCCGCTTGTTGGTTTTTTCATCCCTGTGGTTGAGACAAAATAACAAGTCATTGGTAAAGCCCTGTAGGTACCCTGGGATGACAGGAACAATAAAAAACCGTTCCATGATCGCTTGATTTAGTTGTTCCATAGGACCTTCCCCAATTAGATGGACAATTTTATTGTAGTGATCATTCAGCTTTGAAAGACTCTTAATTTTGGAAAGATTCTGTTCCTGCTGGTGCCAGTAATCCAGGACAGCCTGCTTTAAATAGTGTTCGGATAAGGAGATATAATGTAAACTGGCAACGGTATGCATATCGTCATAAATATAAGAGTGTTCCTCGAATTCCTTTGCCGCCACGTCATAAAATAGATGATCCTTACATGCTTTTTTGCCTTCTAAGACATCAAAACAAAGCCTTCGCAGCCATGAGCCGGCCTCGAATCCATCATTGGTAGAATCATAGGCTAGGGTACAGTTGGCTGTTTCAAAAATAAGGGACAGGTAGCTGTCCAACAAGTCCTTCCGGAGACCCAGCCTCCCCCGGATTTCATTTGCCAGCTCAAAGACTCGCTGGAGGGAGCATTTTGTGGTTCCAAGGGCCTCAAACCCCAGTATTTGTCCGCTGTTTTCAAAAACATTCATCGTTTTATCCCGACCTTTCTATATTTGGCCGGGGATTTCCCGAAAGACAAAAAACGCATGCAAAGGTGCGGACGGTCCCGTCCGGATTCCCTTGCACGCGATAGGTGTTTCATACTTGTACAGCCATGACAAAAAGTGTAAAATGTTTTTGTCATGGTGCCGTTTTACGGTTGTGCAGGGTGCTCTTATCACCTTACGCAGGGCTGAGATGTTCCCGCATTTCAGCCTGCCATGATGTATTTTGTTGTCAGAGAAATCCCGTTAACGTGTATTACACCTCTGTAAGGAAGAATAGTCAAGACGATTCTCAGCCGGCCTTTCAGTTGAAACTATCAGCTATTCGAATTTTGAGTGAAAATATAGTATAATATATATACAAGGCGGGTGTTGAAATGAGAGATCTCGAAAAACTAATTGATGAGGTTAATGGCTCAATGTCAATGGAAGGTATGCCGCTTACACAGACCGATAAAGACAGAATCAGACATTGCGCGGGGAACGACAAACTAGTTGAAAAAACGATAGCTGAGCTAATCATAAAGCACACGGCTGTCATGGACCAAACCCATGAACAGCAATTATGATTATAGCTATGAGTGGGATCAGAGATATTGTTACCCTCATTCCAAGGTGCTTATCAACAAGCTGGGCATTAAGGATGAGGAAAAGCTCCGCATAGCCGAAAGAGAAATAACCTCTTTACGGATTGCCAATGCCAAAATAAGCGTTATAAAAGGCGATTTTGACCTAC
>NZ_MLBF01000054.1 GCF_001936615.1 Desulfosporosinus metallidurans | reverse complement strand
CCTCTTGGGCCGGATCTACATCTTAGCATTTTCAACTCGCGTTGTCAATAACTAATTTGTTTTGCCCTCTACATTAGCTACCGTCGCTTTTCTGCTTCAGTAGTTTGTTTTGCGGCACTTGGATATATTAACATTTGAATACTATCTTGTCAACTACTCTTTATAATATATGGTTTTGTTCTGTGATATGTCACCATAGTTCTTTGAAACTGAATCCATCTATGATAGTGTACATATTTCACGCCTTAGTAGTATCTGATGATGATGTAGAAGAAGAGGACAGAGCTACTGGATCACAGGCACACAGCACATTCTATCCTCATAAATCATAGTCGTTAGCATTTTTAATCGTCCAAGCGCTTTTATAAATGTTGCACCTCAAATGAAGCGTCTTCTTTCCAAGGCCTGAAATGTTACGATGTTAATTTTCTAATTTTATAAGATAGTAGTTTTTCTTTCCGCGGCGTACGACCAGATATTTTTCAGCCAATCGTTCCAGTTGAGAAACGGCTGTTTCAACATTTGTATGGCGAATATCATTGATATAAATTGAGCCGTTCTCTATTGCTTCCCGGGCCTGACGTTTGGAAGAAACTGCCCCCGCTTGTATCAACATATCTACAAGCGTGATCTCCAAGTTTTCGATAGTTGCGGAAGGCACATCACTAAACCCATCTTCAATTTCAGTAGCCGAAAGATCCTTAAGACCTCCCCCAAAAAGTGCACTTGAAATTTTCTCTGCTCTCTCAAGAGCATCTTGTCCGTGAACTAACTTTGTCACTTCTGTAGCCAATATCCGCTGAGCCCTTCTTTTTTCGGGTTCCTTTTCTACCCCTCCTGCCAGTACAGCAATCTCATCTAATGAAATAAACGTAAAGTATTTAAGGAATTTGACAACATCCCTGTCATCCGTATTCATCCAAAATTGATAGAATTTATACGGCGACATTTTTTCTGGATCCAACCAAACTGCTCCCGCTTCAGTCTTACCAAATTTTGTCCCATCACTTTTAGTAACGAGTGGCATGGTCAACCCATGCATTTCCTTCGCTTGATCAACTGACGTCCGTCGTATTAATTCAATACCCGAAGTGATATTGCCCCACTGGTCACTGCCACCCACCTGCATCTCACAACCATACATCTCATTGAGTTTCAAGAAATCGTACGATTGAAGGATCATATAACTAAATTCCGTAAAGGATATCCCTTTACTCATCCGTGTTTCGACTGCATCTTTGGCGAGCATGGCTCCGAGAGGAAAATTCTTGCCAATGTCACGGAGGAATTCAATCACCTGGAGGGAACCTAACCATTCATAATTATTGGCAAGAATGGCTGGATTTACTCCGGTCTCAAAATCCAAGAAACGCTCTAGTTGATTTTTTATCTTTTGAGCCCACTGTTGGACAACCTCTTTTGGGTTTAGCGTGCGTTCGGACACTTTACCGCTGGGGTCACCAATAAGCCCGGTTCCCCCTCCCACTAAGGCGATTGGTTTATGTCCTGCGAGTTGGAACCGTCTCAAAATCAAAAGTGGTAAAAGGTGTCCAATATGTAAGCTATCTGCAGTCGGATCAAATCCGCAATATAGCGTAATCGGACCAGCTTCTAATCGTTTACATAATGCTTTCTCATCCGTATGCTGGTATATAAGTCCTCGACCCTGTAATTCCCTGAAAAAATCCATAGTTTTTTCCTCCTTGTTACTCACACTTTACAATCCGGCTCAACCGTCATGTTCCTAAACCTCTTTACAAAACGCCAAAATTTAAATTAAATTAGAGTTGAGTAAAACGCAGAAATCCCCCAACCCAAGGTTGAGGGACGAAAACACTTCCGCGGTACCACCCACATTGATGCCGTAATTTACGTTAACGAGCATCCAGCTTAAACAGCGATAACGAGCTGACCCGAGAGATTTTGACTCTAGTCCTGAGGTGTAACTCCTCGGTTTCTGGGTCGGTTTGCACCCCACACCGACTCTCTGCTTCCTTCCACCAAGTCTCTTCTCAGTCATACCATTTACTATATGTACATAAGCTACTCCTGTATTATACCGTGTCTAAGTTGTGCTCGCAACTAATCTGATTTTTGATTTGTCCTTAGTCTGATAGGATTTACTTAGAGTAGTAGAAGTATGATATAATTCAGGAAAATTATTCGTTTAGAGCCTCATTCTTTTTACTATAGGAGGTAACAGATTATGCGTTCATCCCGGAAACCAACGGGTCCTCAGCACCGAAAACACTCATCCAAACTCCGGATCATTCTCACGTCCATTTTGAGTTTGATAATACTTGCGCTGATCGGCATAGGGATTTTTGTCGGAATTGCTGCGGCAGGTACTCCAAAATGGGATCCTAATGCACTCGATAACCAAAAACAAACCTCTTATGTTTATGACAAAGACAACGCCCAAATTGCACAATTACACGCCGGGGAAAACCGCCAAATTGTCAAGTCTTCTGATATTCCTGACCTTGTTAAGAAAACCTTTGTCGCAGTTGAGGACAAACGCTTTTATCAGCATTTCGGTGTTGATCCCATTCGGATTATCGGTTCAGCGGTGAATGACATCCGCTCGAGAAGTGCGAAAGAAGGGGCGAGTACCATTAGCATTCAACTTGCTCGGAATGCTTTTATTGAAGATCCAACCGCCAAAACGCTGACTCGTAAGATTCAGGAAGCGATTCTTGCTATCCAACTTGAGCACGAATACACCAAAGATGAAATCCTTACCTTTTACCTCAATAGAATTTTTCTGGGAGAATCTTCATTTGGAATCCAAACCGCTGCCAAAACATACTTTGGCGAAGACCTTAAGGATTTAAAACCTGATCAGATTGCTCTATTGGCAGGTTTACCACAAGCCCCAAGTCAATATAATCCTTATGTACATCCCGATGCCGCCAAAAACCGTCGCACTATCGTTCTCGGAGTCATGCGAGACTCCGGGCTCATCTCTTCAAAAGATTATGACACCTACAAAGATGCTCCCTTTACCTATGTGGAGAGCATGAAAAAGAACCTCGATGGGGCTCAGAAAGTTACAATGGCTGATACAGGTTACAAGTTTCCTTCATTTGTAAATAAAGTCATTGACGAATTGGAAACAACTTATAATTTAACCGAAGATCAAATCTACAGCGGAGGGTTGAAGATTTATACAACAGTTGACCCGAAAATCCAAACTGCTGCCGAAGCTGTATTTGCTGACCCGTCCAATTTCCCTAGAGGAATCGATAAAACGAAAATCCAAGGCGCCATGACACTCCTTGATCCTTCCACGGGAGAGATTCGAGCTATGGTCGGGGGACGTGACTATACTACCGGTGGATGGAACCGAGCCTGGCGAACCAAGCGACAACCCGGATCGACCATCAAACCCTTGGTTGTCTACGGCCCAGCCATTGAGAAAGGTGGATATTTCCCCGGCACTGTTCTTGATGATATGCCCGTGCGCTACGGGACTTACAGCCCTACGGATTTTGATACCATCGACAAAGGTTGGAAAGGCCTTATCACCATGCGCTATGCCCTTGAGGACTCTGTCAATGTCTATGCGGTCAAGCTCTTGAACTCCATTGGTGTGGATTACGGCTGGAAGTTTGGTAAAGATAATCTCGGGCTCCCTCTAGAACAGGGCGATCGCAATTTGACGTTGGCGCTTGGCACGCCAACTGTTTCTACGCAGGATATGGCCGCCGCTTATGGGGTTTATGCCAACAATGGGGTTAGCGTTACAGATCATACCGTCGTAAAAGTCTTAAATTCCACGGGAAATACCGTCATTACCCCGAAAATCACTAAAAACCGGGTCATGAAAGAAACCACTGCCTATATTATCAACGATATGTTACGAAGCGTTGTGACGGACGGAACTGGTGTTAGCGCCCAGATTGGAAACTGGGCGGTTGCGGGTAAAACCGGTACTACTTCGCTCGACTCCAATAAATATGGCAATAAATCTGGTAATCCTGATGCTTGGTTTGCTGGATATACTCCAAATTACGCTGGAGTTGTTTGGATGGGCTACGACTCTGACCCAGACGGACAACATTATTTACGCAACGTTTATGGCGGGAGCTTCCCCGCCCAGATCTGGAGAAAAGTTATGACAGTAGCTCTACAAGATCTCCCTGTGCAATCAAAATTTACGATGCCCTCTGGGATTGTCAGTGGATCCTACGACATGAAATCTGGGTTACTGCCCAGTAGTTTAACTCCTGCCACGTTTGTCGGGACCGAAATCGCCGCCCAAGGAGATCTGCCCACTCGGGTCAGTGATGTATGGATACAAAAAAATGTTGACGCAGATCATCCGAACATGTTAGCGACTTCGAAAACAAGGAATGTAGAAGCCAAAACCTTCTTGAATTTACCCAATCGTGATCCATCATGGACATGGCCGTCCAATGAAGCCCCTTACAGACCACCTACGGAAACAGCTCCTGATCCGGTAGCCGATCCAAATCCAGTAATTCAACCCCCTGTCAACTCTACACCCCAAGTGGATCCAACTCTTCCCTCGCCTACGCTTGGCCAGGTCACATATGATGCCAAAACATATAAGGCAATAATCCCCATGACGGTCCCAGCTGGAAATGAGCAAGATTCCACGATCTTTTACCTACAACGTTCGGGCCAGACCACAATGGAGAGTTTTTCCATTAAGGCTTCGAACGCAAAATCAACCTCCATCACCATCTCACTGGCTGAAAATGGAAAGCCTCCTATTCCTGGTGAGTATCTCTTCTGGGCCGCATTTCAAAACCGAAACGGCTCCGGGGTCGGGCCACCTTCTGGAAGTGTGAAGTTAACACTGACCGACTAAGCATGGTCGTTTATAAACACCTGGATTCAACGTAAATAGTAACGAAAGAACCAAAACATAAAATAAAGAACAGCATTGAGGACCCGAAGGTTTTCAATGCTGTTTCTTTACGTTTCTAGCCTAAGAAGATTCTATCTTCTTTACTTTAACTCAACAACCGTGACTCCAGAGTCCCCTTCCCCATATTCCCCAAGCCTGAAGCTTCGCACATGCGGGTGACCTCTCAGAAAATCCTGTATCCCTGCTCGCAAAGCCCCAGTTCCTTTGCCGTGAATTACATAAATCAGTCCGATTCCGCCGAGAACGGCGTCATCCAAATATTTATCCAGAACTTCCGTTCCCTCTTCGACGAGCATCCCTCTCAGGTCAATTTCACTGCGCATCTCCTCTGCCTTTCGCAGCCCAATATTCGCTTCACGCGAATACTTGGGTGGAGTTTTCTTCTCATCTAGGGTCAATTTTAATTCGGCCAAGGGAACCATAATTTTCATAATGCCCGCTTGAACTAGAACTTCTCCGTTAGCATTCGGGAGCTTGACGACTTGCCCTTTCTGCCTAAGCTTCGTCATCTGAACCGTCTGGCCTAGTTTGAGCTGATCGGCCAGTAGCCCACTGCCAGAGCGTTGTACTTGCCGACCATTGTCTAACTTTGCGGAGATACGCCGAAAGCCTTGGCGTGCCTTTTCAATATCTCGTTGTTGTTTGTTATCCTTTCTAAGGGCCTCTTTTAACTCCTCAATAATAGCATCAGCTTCCCGTTTAGCCTCACGAATAAGCTCACCGGCTTCCTCTTTGGCCAAGCCGATCAAGATCTCATATTCCTCGTCCAAGCGAATTGTCTTTTCTGCCAAAGCCTTACTTTGCATTTCGACCGCTTGCCGCCCTGTTTCAGCCTTTTGTTTTTCTAATTCAATCTCCCGATGGGTTTCACCCAAGTTCTCGATGAGATCAGCCACCTGCATTTCCCGTTCCGTCACAAAAGTATTAGCTCTTTCAAGAACACGCTCGCTCAAACCCAGACGTCCAGCAATCGTAAAGGCATTGCTCTTACCGGGAATCCCGACTAACAAGCGATACGTTGGACGCAAAGTTTCCGTATCAAATTCTACGGAAGCATTTTTAACGCGTGGGGTTTCATAGGCGAATGTCTTTAGTGCTCCATAGTGAGTTGTTGATACCGTTCGGCACCCTCGTTCATGCAGTTCTGCCAAAATGCCCATAGCCAGTGCTGCCCCTTCTGTCGGGTCTGTCCCAGCCCCCACCTCATCGAGCAAGACCAAAGATCGTCCGTCTGACCGGTCAATAATTTCTACGATGTTTCTCATATGCCCTGAGAAGGTACTTAAAGATTGCTCAACACTTTGTTCGTCCCCAATGTCCGCAAATATTTGAGTGAAAACCCCCATGCGAGAGTCACTTTCCGCCGGAATGTGTAAACCAGACTGAGTCATTGCTGCCATCAGCCCAACGACTTTCAGAGCCACCGTTTTTCCCCCAGTGTTGGGCCCGGTAATGACTAACGTGTCAAAGTCAATCCCCAATTCTATGGAGAGTGGCACAACCGTTCCGCCAATCAACGGATGTCTCGCCTGAACGAGCTTCATTTGCTGCCCGGCGACCAATTCAGGTGCACCTGCGTTCATCGCCACACTTAAATGCGCTTTGGCAACTACAAGATCTAATTGGGCTAAGGCTTCATGAAGCTCGGCAACCGCATCAGCACGCGCCTCAATCTGGGCAGAGAGCATTTGGAGAATTCGCTGGACTTCACGTTGTTCCTTCATAACCACTTCACGCAGTTCGTTTCCGAGATGGACCACAGGCATGGGTTCAATAAAAAGGGTTGCACCGCTGGCCGATTGATCGTGGACAATGCCAGGAAATGCTGCGCGATATTCCTGTTTGATAGGTATCACATAACGATCCGAACGTTGCGTGATAATGGGATCTTGCAGCATCTTCTGATAGGCAGAATTGCGCAAGGTTCCCTCTAGGCTTTCCCGAATACGGTTCTGCAAACGAGTAAGGGCACGCCTAAATTCCCCCAATTCCGGGGAAGCATTGTCTGCGACCTTACCATCTTCTGCAATGCAGCGGGAGATTTCATCCTCCAAATCCTTCTGCGGTTCAATGGGTAACGTAATCTCCCATAATCCAGGAAACTCCACTTTAGATTCCAGAAAGAGCTGTTTTATTTTCCGTCCTACTTGCAAAGTATCTCGAATCTCAAGCAACTCCTCACCATGAATGACCCCTCCGCGCAAACAACGCTCGATATACGGACGGATCTCTTTGGCCCCTCGGACGGAAAAGAGAGGATTCCCACGCAAGAGATTCTTTCCCTCTTCCGTTTCTTGCAAAACCAAACGCACTGATTCCCAAGCAACGTGAGGGGTTAATCCCATCGCCAGTTCCTTGGTGCGGGGAAGAATACAATACTCAGCTAACCGTGCCAGTACCTTCGGAAAATCCAGTTTATTTAGGACTTTATTTTCAATTCCCATAGTTCCTCCTCTGCGATGTCCATGACTCGAACACGACGTTCCTGAGACTAGATGAACCTACAGCACTCCGCGGAAGAAATGCCCTTTCGTGAATCCCTCCGGGAAAAGTGATGTTAACTCAGCCATCCCCTCATCTGACGTCCATGAGGCCTTCTTGCCTAAATTTATGGTATCCCAAGCCTCAGAAAACAAACGAACAATCTGCCGAACTTGCCCAGGTGTTTGCCGAGTCAATTGCAAGCGAACCGTTGAAATCCCCATGCGTCGGATCTGGGCAAGCTCTTCATAGAGGTTAAGGATCTTAACATTAAAAAGATGCATCCGGCACTCCTGGTCCGTCTCTACCGGAAAATCATAACGCATACGATCGCGCAGGTAGTGCGGTTCTTTCACACACGTTCTGGCACAATGTTCCCCTTTTTTCCCGCCCAGCGTTGCCCCCACTGGGCAGTATTCGCTCACCATCATCTCCAGATCTCCAAACGCCAAAAGCTCTACTCCAGGCCATTTCGCTAAATGGGCGAGCTGCTCATGGTGCAGTTCGGGAGAAAGGGTCACCCTTTTAGCTCCCAAACGAAAAAAGTAGGCGAGGCTTGCTTCGTTAAAGACATTTAAGGAATAATCCACTTCAAACGGCCAATCCTCATCAACAGTGCGTATCAGCTCTAACTCCCCGAGGTTCGAAACCATCAGTTTTGGTTTTTTCGCCCACTCCGCCGTCCTTTTCAGGTCCTCTAAAAGGCTGGCACTCTGGGCCTGATTTATGATTCGCGGTAACCGCCAGGCGCAGTCGATACCAAGCTTCCTGCAACTTTCAAAACTAATGCGAATCTCTTCCAGAGAAAAACCACGCTGAGAACGCCAATGTTCCCCACCAACGAGTACCCGGCTAGCGCCCCCTTTCAGTGCCGCTTGCAGGGTTTCCGTGTTACTCACAGCCACAGAAATCTGGGGGATAACGCTCTTCATACTTTGAAAACTTGCTCGTTCTTCCCCTTGACGATGTTTCCAACGTTCTACTCTCTGTCGATACGATTGCCGATCCACCCTTTGCCGGGGCTTCACTTGTAGTAATTCTTCAACCGCTAAGCGACGCATTTCATTAAGATCACTCACCGGCAACATGATACCTTCGTCGATCTCCAATTCTAACTTGTCGAGCCAAAAGGGGGTTGTCCCCAAGCGTCCTAACTGCCGGAAGGCATACTCCCTAGTCAGCGGCCTTTTCAAAGCCTTTTGAGCCACGCTCGTCGAATAAACGGTGACCCTCCGCTCACCCTCCATGACTTCTAAACTCAATTTATCTCCCTTATGCCCCGAAAGGTTCATATTCAATGAACTTTTGCGTTTCTCTCGTCCCTCTTGAAAACTTTCCCGGGCCTTTTCCATCAACACCGCATCATTCGTCTTAAAGACTCGGTCTCCCGGGTGCGCTATGCCAGAAAACTCAATCTGCACGGTTTCTCCGTGTAGCCCCTCTTCAACCTCTGTCTTATCCCTCCAAATGGTTCCAACCGTAACCCCTTCCCGGCCACGCCCTGTCCATAATTCAATTCCGTCCCCAGGATGTATGGCGGCTTCAAGCTTGATAAATAATCGCCCGGATTCCAAACGAACCACTCGGCCAAGGCGCGTCCCCCGGTTGTTTGGACGACTATAGCTCATCAGTTCTGCACCGAGGTTTTCCCGGAAATACCCACTTGTAAAGTCTCGGTTAAACACCTGTAACAATTCCTGATGTTCTTCCGAGGTAAGCAAGGGGCCCCCTTCCGGCTGATCTTCGATTCGGTTTATTGCTTGCTTGTAGAGGCGAATCACGGTTGCCACATACTCCGGTCGCTTCATTCTTCCCTCTACTTTAAGAGAATGAATCCCGATTCGTTTTAACTCCGCCAGTTCTTCCGCTAGATTCAAATCCCGAGGGCTTAACAAATGTTCCCCGGTATTTTTCTGAATTAAAAGGTTCTCTTTCTCTTCATTCACGAGCTGATAGGTCATTCGGCAGGGCTGGGCACATGTGCCACGGTTACCGCTCCGCCCCCCGATAAAGCTCGACATCAGGCATTGCCCTGAATAGCCTATACAAAGTGCGCCGTGCACAAAGACTTCAATCTCTAACGGCGTCTTTGCCGCAATCGTTTTCATTTCATCGGCCGAGGTCTCCCTTGCCAACACAACTCGGCAAAAGCCCAACGCTTCCAAATGCTGAACACCCCAACTTGTGTTAACCGTCATTTGAGTACTCGCATGGGTTTCCATTTCCGGAAGAATCGTATGAATTAACTCCGCCACCCCAACATCTTGCACAATCACGGCATCGACACCGATTTCATGCAAGGTATAGAGATAGTCCAACAGTTCCTGGAACTCTTGGTCGGCAATCAGAATATTTACAGTCACATACACTTTGGCCTGTCGTTCATGGGCATATCGAATCGCCTTTTGCAACTCTTCTAAGTCAAAGTTGGCTGCGCTTGCCCTAGCGCTAAAGCTTTTCCCACCGAGGTAAACCGCATCTGCGCCGTTTTCCACCGCCGCTTTAAACGCCTCAAAACTTCCCGCAGGAGCTAAAAGTTCTAGAGGACGGGATTCTTTAGTTTTTATTTCATCCATTTAATTACTTCCCCTGTTTCTACATTGTGTCAATAATTGATTTCCAGCCGCACTTAGAGCTGGACAACAACTTTATTATAATTGTTTAACTTTAATTTGTACAATTGGTAATTTGCAATGTTTGTAATACTCTTCCACTGTAAATAGTCGTTGCAGGAAACAAAAATTCCCTTTAACAGTGCAAAGCTTCCTGAGCCGTTTGGGGTCTGCTGGATGATGCCAATTACAAATATGTTGAGCAAAAAATTTTCATTGACACCCTTTAGTATATACTTTAATATGAAATTAATTAAAAGTTGGTAGTATGGTAGTACAGTAGGAGATGGGCAATGAAGCACTTCCTGCGGAGGTGTATTTTTTATGCCCGAAATTATGAGGGAGGTATGACGGTGAAAAAGTTACTAGCGTTTGGTCTTAGTCTATTATTGTTACTGAGTTTAGTTGGTTGTGGGGCAACAAAATCAGGGGCGACCGGGGCGACTTCAACAGCAACTGGGGAGAAAAAGGCCATTAAGATTGGAATCGTTCAAATCGTTGAGCATCCAGCTTTAGATGCTGCCCGACAAGGATTTCTGGAAACACTTAAAGAAAACGGTTATGAAGAAGGTAAAAACCTCACGGTTGACTATCAAAATGCTCAAGGGGATCAGTCCGTACTACAATCGATTGCCCAAAAATTCTCATCGGCCAAACTTGATCTTGTCTTAGCCATAGCCACTCCTTCCGCTCAAGCAATGGCTAGTGCCAGCAAAGATATCCCTATTTTAATCACGGCCGTCACGGATCCAGTAGAAGCAAAACTCGTGAATAGCATGGATAAACCCGGGAAAAATGTTACAGGAACCACCGACATGAACCCCTTAAAAGAACAATTTGCACTGATGAAACAATTAGTTCCTTCCGTTAAAAAAGTCGGAGTCATCTATAATGCTGGGGAAGTCAATTCCCAAGTACAAGTAGCCATGGCGAAGAAAGTTGCAGCCGACCTTGGCTTAACTATTGTAGAAGCGACCGTCACCACGAGTGCGGATGTTTTACAAGCTAGCCAATCTCTGGTAGGAAAAGTTGATACCATCTACGTACCCACAGATAACATGGTTGTTTCCGCAGCGCAATCCGTTGTTCAAGTCGCCAATAAGAACAAGATTCCCATCATTTCTGGCGAGAGCAGCGTCGTTGACAAAGGGGCCTTGGCCACAATCGGAATTAACTATAAGAAGCTGGGAAAACAAACCGGCGAGATGGCTCTTAGGGTCTTCAAAGGTGAGAAACCACAAGATATGCCTATTGAAAGCCAGAAAGAATTCGACACTGTACTCAATAAAGCAACCATTACTTTACTGGGTTTAACAGTACCGGATGATGTCCTGAAGAAAGCGACTTTTGCGAAGTAGAATTATTGAACGTCATCCTATGTATTGTGAAATTAGTAATTTAGTTAGTAGTTTATTGACTGTTTAGTTGAAGCAAATGTATGTAATTGGGGTGTTAAGATGTTCTCTCAAATAGCGCTCGGTACAACAGAACAGGGTTTAATGTATGCCATCATGGTTTTGGGGGTCTACCTGACGTTTCGAATTCTCGATTACGCGGACTTGTCTGTAGACGGTAGCTTTACGCTTGGCGCAGCCACCGCAACGTCGATGATTGTCGGAGGGGCTAATCCATGGCTTGCCACCGGAATGGCGTTTATTGTCGGGAACCTCGCCGGGTTATTTACGGGAATACTTCACACTAAGTTTAAAATTACTCCTTTACTCTCAGGGATTTTAACTATGACGGCGCTCTATTCCATTAATCTACGGGTCATGGGGAGGGCCAATATCTCACTCCTCGGGTCACGAACGATCTTTACTGATTTTGCCCAGCTTACGTTTATGGAAGAATATGGTGTCTTCGTGCTCAGTTTAATATCTGTAGTATTCCTCGGGGCCGTCATTTACGTTTTCCTGCAAACCGAATTGGGGCTTGCCTTACGGTCCACAGGGGATAATGAACTGATGATCCGAAGTCTTGGTGTGAACACGGATCTCATGAAAATCCTTGGTCTCAGTATATCCAATGGGTTGGTTGCCCTTGCCGGGAGCTACGTAGCTCAGAATCAACAATTTGCCGATGCCAGTATGGGGATTGGGATGATTATCGCTGGATTGGCTTCCGTCATTATTGGAGAAGTGTTGGTTGGAACCTCTTCGATTGGTCGCACCATTATTGCTGTAATCTGCGGAGGCATCATTTATCGCGTGATCATTGCACTCGTCTTACAGTTGGGTTTGGCACCGACCGATTTGAAATTAGTGACCTCTATAATTGTCATTACCGCTTTGGTTTCGCCCAGCTTCAGGAAAAAGATCGCTTCTTGGGCTGCCGGTGTGAAGGGAGAGGGTGCATAATATGCTAACCGTTCGTAATCTGGTGAAGGTCTTTAACCGAGGAACCATTAACGAGAAAAAGGCATTAGATCGGGTACTCTTGGAACTTGTGCCGAATGATTTCGTCACAGTGATCGGAAGCAACGGAGCTGGCAAATCCACGCTTTTAAACGCCGTCGCAGGCAACTTCCTAGTGGATTCTGGAGAAATCTTCATTGATGGCAAAGAGATCACACGCCTTCCGGCACATAAACGGGCAGACTTAATTAGTCGAGTGTTTCAGGACCCCTTATCCGGTACTGCTGGCTCGATGACGATCGAAGAAAATCTAATTATGGCCTTTCGCAGGGGAAAGACCAGGCGCTTACGCCGAGCCATCGGCCCACAAGAACGAGAGTTCTTTCGTGATAAACTAGAAAAACTCGGCTTGGGCTTGGAAAATCGGTTAACCCATCGCGTCAGCCTTTTATCCGGAGGGCAGCGTCAAGCCTTGACCCTTCTTATGGCAACGTTACAAAAACCCAAACTTTTGCTTCTTGACGAACACACAGCTGCCCTCGACCCCAAGACAGCTGCCAAGGTCTTGGAATTGACTTGTGACGTGACAGAACAGCAGCAACTCACAACCCTGATGATCACCCACAATCTTGACCACGCTCTTGCCTTTGGGAATCGAACGATCATGATGCACGAGGGCCGTGTGATTCTCGACATTAAAGGGATAGAACGAAGTAATATGACGATTAGCCGCTTACTCGAAATGTTTGAGAAAGCCAGTGGATCTCATATGAATACGGACCGCATGATTTTAGCCTAGCCTTTAAGAATATTTTCATTACCACCAAACCTTATACTTCCTGATATGAATAAAAAGGCACCTGATCATTTCAGGTGCCTTTCCCCTTCTGTAATCCCAGTTACTCTGTCTTCTCTCCGAGGAGTTGCATTAAAGTTTCTTGTTCTTCTCGCAACTTCGCAAGTTCATCCGCTAAATTCAGGGCAGTCAAAATAGAAATTTGGTGAACCCCCAAGCGAGGTAACCGTTGAGCGATCAAACGCATCTTCTTATCGACTTCATGCGCCAACCCTTGAATATACGGTGCTGTCCCTTCACCGCGGACCACATGCTTTTCTCCAAAAATCTCAACGGTGATTTTAATTGGTTCATGTGTCACAAATTTCCCTCGCTCTCTCTTTTACTCCTCTATTTTCGCCATTCTGCGCCAAACTCCTGCTGAATTCCCTCCAGAATGCGCGAATTCAGTAGATTTACTTCCTCATCCGTCAATGTCCGTTCTAAGGACTGGTAGCGTAACGAGAACGCCAAGCTTTTACGATCATCGGGTATAGGTTTTCCCGTATAGACATCAAATATCTCGACTTGTTGCAGTAATTCCCCGCCCAGTTTTCGCATCTTAGCCATAACCGCGTCAGCCGAAGTTTCCATGGCCACGACGACCGCCAGATCCCTTTGTATGGCAGGAAAACGAGGGATGGAATGGGCACGAACGGTTTGTCTCATCCGCGCAAATAATGGAGCTAACTCTAATTCGAAGACGACCACCCGTTCAAGCTCCCACTCCTTTTCCAGCGTGGGATGAATTTCTCCGAGAAATCCAATGCATTGGTTGAGAAGGTAAATATCTGTCGAACGCCCCGGATGCAATAAGCCTTGATTCTCGGCTCTACGATAGTCTAATTTAAGTCCAAATTCTCGAGCCACTTCTTCCATAATTCCCTTAAGATAATAAAAATTATAATCCGTTGACTGGTTTAGCCAATGCCTTCCGCTCTTACCCACAGCGACCCCGGCCACTCGCAGTTCTTCTCGAGGTAGCTTCTGTAACGGTTGCTCCTCCCCCCAATACGTATTCCCGATCTCAAAAATGCTTACATCCGTGTTTCGGCGAGCAACATTGCGGGAGGCTACATCGAGGAGTCCCGGCACCAGTGATGTGCGCATCACGCTGAGTTCCTCTCGTAACGGATTAAGTAAGGGAATCGAATGCTTGGCACTCCCCCACTGGGCATCTGTGGCTGCGCGAGTGAATGTATAGGTCATTACCTCATCCATCCCGGATTGTGCCAAAGTCTTTCGTAACCTACGACGAAACTCCTGTTCAGGGGTTCTTCTACCTTGCGTCTGATCCCCTTGGGGTAGAGTTGTCGGAATTCGTTCATACCCGATCAGGCGGGCAACTTCTTCCATAAGGTCTTCTTCGATTTCAATATCTGAGCGGTAGGTTGGAATCTCAACGTGGAAAAGTCCTGCTTGTTCCTCATACTTAAAGTTTAAGTCCTCAAGAACTTGGCGAATCTCCACAGTCTTGAGCTCAATTCCAAGGACAGTTGACGTATGCTCTGCCGAGAGACTGACTTGCCGATGAGGAGGAAGTTTCTTCACTTCATCCACGAGGGCCACAGGACGCCCTGCCCCTAAGTCTAGAAGCAATTCACAAACCCGCCCCAGTGTGGCCACGATCCCGTGTGTATCAACGCCCTTTTCAAAGCGATTGGAGGCCTCGGACCTGAGTCCCAAGCGACGGCTTGTCCGACGGACACTCACTCCCGAAAAATGAGCAGATTCAATCATGAGCCGTCTCGTATCCTGCGTCACTTCACTGTCTAACCCACCCATTACGCCAGCTACTGCCAAAGCCTGATGGTCATCCGCGATGAGCAAGGTATCTGTTTGAAGTTTCCGCTCCACCCCATCTAAGGTTCTGATTTTTTCTCCGGAATAGGCAGCTCGAACGTGGACATCTCCCCGTATCTTATCTCGGTCAAAGGCATGCAGCGGTTGTCCCATTTCCAACATACAGTAATTAGTGATATCCACAATATTGCTGATGGGGCGAACTCCCGCAGCTTTAAGCCGTCGCTGCATCCACTCTGGAGAGGGAGCAATATGAACATCTTCAACTATTAGACCCGCATATCGCCAACATAACGATTCATCTTCAATGATAATCCGAAGATCTTGGGCCGTCGGCAGAGAAAGAACCTGATTCTGTTCCGCCCATTTCGGTAAATGGGGCCTTTTCTTGGTGAGACTCGCCACTTCACGAGCGACATTCACCATAGCCAAACAATCTGGACGGTTCGGGTAGAGTTCCAAGTCTAAGACACTGTCTTCACGGCCTAAATAGTGACCAAAGTTCTCGCCAATAGGAGCACCTTGTGGCAAGACAAGGATCCCGCCCTCACTGCGATCCAATCCTACCGTTCCATCAAGCAGGAGTTCTTCACGCGAACACAACATGCCTAGAGAGACAACCCCTCTGAGTTTGGACTTCCGAATGGAAAGTTCATTGGGGAGAGTTGCCCCTACCATAGCCACCGGAATCCGGTCACCAGCCAACAAGTTTTGTGCTCCTGTAACAATCGTCACTTCTTCTTGACCTACGTTCACAACACAAACCCACAGGCGGTCTGCATCTGGATGCTTTGTTAAACTAACGATTTCCCCAATTACCACTTTTTCGAACCCTTTATTCAGGTTCTCAACTTCCTCAACTTCAATCCCGCCACGGGTTAACGTTTCCGCCAAATCTTCTGCACTCTGATCGACATCAACCAGTTCGCGCAACCACTCCAAACTGACTTTCATGACCTTTCCCCCTTAAAACTGCTGCAAAAAGCGCAAGTCATTATCGAACAAGAGTCTCATATCATCAATCCCAAATTTCAGCATAGCGATACGCTCCACCCCCATGCCAAAGGCAAATCCCGTCACTTCCTTCGGATTATAGCCGCCCATTTCCAAGACCCTTGGGTGAACCATTCCTGAACCTAATATTTCAATCCAGCCAGTCCCTTTACAAAGACGGCATCCCGCTCCTCCACAAAGCATGCAGGAAACATCCACTTCGGCGCTGGGTTCAGTGAACGGGAAAAAGCTCGGCCTTAAACGAATTTCACGGGATTCGCCGAACATCTGGCGGGAGAAATTCAAAAGAATCCCTTTAAGGTCAGACATGCGGATCCCACGGTCAACTACAAGCCCCTCGACCTGGTGAAACATGGGAGAATGCGTCGCGTCGTCATCGTTGCGATACACTTTCCCTGGGGCAATAATTTTCACAGGGAGATGAGGATGAAGTTTCTCCATCGTTCGAATCTGAACTGGCGAGGTTTGGGTACGCAGCAAAATTTCCTCTGTAATATAGAAAGAATCTTGCATTTCGCGAGCCGGGTGCTCCTTGGGCAGATTGAGCGCTTCAAAGTTATAGTAATCTGACTCAATTTCCGGTCCTTCGGCAATTTGAAATCCCATCCCCAAAAAGATATCTTCAATCTCCTCCACAACCTGAGTCAGGGGGTGAAGATGTCCACGTTGCACGCGCATTCCAGGTAAAGTAATGTCAATTCGTTCCGTAGCCAACCGTTTCTCTAAGGCCATGGAGTCTAACTCCGCACTACGTTCTTCCCAAGCCTTTTCTAAACGACTACGCACTTCATTGACCACTTGGCCCATGATCGGCCGCTCTTCATGGCTTAGACTACCCATTTGACGCAGCAAGGCCGTAAGCGAGCCCTTTTTACCAAGGACTTTCACTTTGAGTTCTTGGAGCGCTTCTGGCTTGTCCAGCTCTTTCAGTGTTCGTAATGTTTCCTCGCCAATGCGTTGTATTTCATTCTTCAAATTAACTCACCCTTTCCCGATCCATCCTGTTCTTGCTATCCTTTGTATTCTAACCTTGAATTTCCTGTCCGAGTCATGGCTAGAGCCAAGCCTCTAGGCACAGGATAAGACTTAAGTTGAACTTATGCCACCCGAAACTTATACTTCTAACTGATAAAATAAAAAAAACGCCCGCCCCTGGAAAGGGACGAGAGTCACTCTCGCGGTACCACCCTAGTTTGGCTAATTCAGCCACACTCAAGCTCCCATTAACGGTGGAAAACCGGGCCAACCTACACGATCAGAAGGCCACTCCCAGGCGAAATTTAACCTCTCCGTCAATCAACTGAGGTGGGTACCTTCTTAGCTGGCTCACAGTCCATGGCCATGCCTCCCTTAAAAGAAAATACTCCTTTTAACCCGATCATCGCATTGTTATTGAGTTTGATTAAACTATTGGCGTGTTCACAGAAAATTATAGCATATCTCGGCTATGTATTACAAGAAATCCCTTTGGCGGACAATTTCATAGAGCAATATACCCGTAGCGATCGCCACATTAAGGGACTCTACGTCTTGAGCCATCGGAATGGTAACCCGCTGGACATCTGTACCTCGAAATGCCGGAGATGGGCCCTTGCCTTCGTTTCCAACAACAAGGGCCAGTGGCCCCCCTGTCAGAATGGTATGGTAAACCGAGCTGCCCTGGATATCCCCAATAAAGACACTCAATCCCCGTTCCCGGCAGAAAGACAAAATGTCTTCTGGCTGCTGGACAGGCAAAAGGACCAGGGAAAAAATGGCTCCCATAGTACTTCGCAACACTTTCGGATTATAAATATCCACAGTTCCTGGCGTCCAACAAACATGACGGACTCCTGAAGCCAACGCGGTACGTAAAATGGTGCCAAGATTCCCGGGATCTTGAAGACCATCGAGGATCAGTAAAACCGTTTGAGGATCAATGCTTAAATCTGACCACGCATAATTCACTTGACGTACAACGGCCAAAATTCCTTGCGGCTCTTCTGTAGCGCTCATTTTGCGCAGAACACGTTCATCCACTTCCTCAAACGGGATAGTTCGCTCACTTAATCTTTTGAGTAGGGGTTGCCACTCTAGCGATTCACGCTCCGGACAAACAAAGACCTTTTTGATAGGAGCATTTCGGCGCACCGCCTCCTCGACAAATCTCCATCCTTCAATCACAAATAATTGGGACTCCTCACGGGCTTTACGCCGCTGTAAAGACGCCACATATTTTACCTGCTCATTATGTATGGACTCAAGCATCTATGCCACCCCCAGGAAAGAGTAAAAAGAGGATGCTCATGCACCCTCCTCATTTACCCGTTGTTTTGAACCTTAGCAACATTAACGAATTGCGTAAACGCTGCAGCGTCGCTAATTGCGAGTTCCGCCAAGATCTTGCGATTGACAGAAACTCCAGCTTTCTTCAACCCATTCATCATGCGGCTATAGGACATGCCATTCATCCGAGCGGCAGCGTTAATTCTGGCGATCCAGAGCTTGCGGAAATTTCCTTTATTATCTTTTCTGTGGGCATAGGAATAAGCTAACGATTTGAGAACTTGTTCATTCGCCGGGCGGTAGAGTTTACTTTTCGCCCCACGGTATCCTTTTGCTAACTTTAATATTTTCTTATGGCGTTGATGCTTAGTTACGCCTTTTTTTACACGTGACATCCCGAAGACCTCCTTTTAGCTCAAGTATTATAGATACGCAATTAAACTCTTAATCCGTTTTACATCGGATTTGTTCATCACTGTCGATGTGCGCAAATTCCGTTTTGCTTTCGGTGATTTCTTCTCCAGCATGTGACTTGTGTATCCATGCATACGGATGATTTTGCCAGTTCCGGTTTTCTTAAAGCGCTTAGCTGCGCCACGATGAGTTTTCATTTTAGGCATTTGAGTAATCCCCCTCTCGGTATTAGTCGTGTTTGATCGTAGCCAAAATCATAATCATATTGCGCCCCTCGAGTTTTGGTTCGCGTTCTACAGTGGACTCTGCCTTGCAAAATTCCGCAAGTCTCACACATAGTGCCTTTCCCAGCTCAGGGTGGGTAACTTCTCGTCCGCGGAACATGATGGTCACCTTAACCTTATCCCCATCAATCAAAAATCGTTGGGCATTGCGGGCTTTGGTTTCGAAGTCGTGATCCTCAATGTTCGGACGCAATTTGACTTCTTTAATTTCCATGTTCTTTTGCTTCTTACGAGCCTCCTTATCCCGTTTGGCTTGCTCGTACTTATACTTTCCATAATCCATAAGCTTGCAGACCGGCGGCTTGGCCGTCGGTGCGATCTCGACGAGATCTAAAGACTTCTCGACAGCGAGGCTCAAGGCATCTCGAGCCGTCATGATCCCGAGTTGTTCTCCCTCTTCACCGACGAGACGAACATCCCGCACCCGGATTTCGTCATTTAGTCTTAAGTCCTTGCTAATAAGAAACCACCCCCATTAAATTTCAACGTAATAGAAAAAAGACGGATGAATAACCACCCGTCTTCTAAACAATCAAGAGCACACACTAAGCTCAGGACCAGAAGATACCTTAGCGACGAAGGCCGTAAGGTGAGAAGCGGATGGCTTCTACTTGACAACGAATATCTTACATCAAAAACTCTCTCATGTCAATACCCTACATTGGGGTCAATAATGTTAGGCCTTTTCGGAACTAACTTTCAGGACTTTCTTACTCTTAATCTCTTCTTGGATAAGGGCAATAAACTCCTCAACGGTCATTTTATCCCCAGCATTCCCTTGACCGTACCTTCGGACTGCCACCATATTCGATTCAGCTTCCTGATCCCCGACAACTAACGTAAAGGGGATCTTTTCAGTTTGAGCTTCTCTAATCTTATAGCTAATCTTTTCTTTCCGCTCATCTGTTTCTACCCTTATATCGAGATCGTTTAGACGAGAGACCAACGCTTTGGCATACTCATGATGCCGCTCGCTAATTGGCAGAATACGAACTTGAACAGGTGCTAGCCAAGCAGGAAATGCCCCAGCATAGTGTTCTGTCAGGAGGGCGATAAACCGTTCGATACTTCCATATACGACCCGGTGAACCATCACAGGTCGATGTTTTTGACCGTCTTCCCCAATATAGGTCAAGTCAAACTTCTCAGGCATTTGGAAATCCAGTTGGATCGTTCCACACTGCCATGTTCGATCAAGACAATCCTTCACATGAAAATCAATCTTAGGTCCATAGAATGCTCCATCCCCCGGATTAATCTTGTAATCAATACCTTTATCCTCTAATGCCTCTTGGAGTGCCTTGGTAGCCGTTTCCCAATCCTCATCCGAACCCATGGACCCTTCAGGACGGGTCGACAATTCCACGTTATACTCAAAACCAAACACTTTATAGAAAGAGTCCACCAACTCAATGACTCCAATAAGTTCTTCCTTGATTTGAGATGGGAGCATGAAAATGTGGGCATCATCCTGTGTAAAGTTTCGTACTCGTAACAAACCGTGGAGGGCACCGGAAAGTTCATGACGGTGTACCAGTCCCAGTTCACCTACTCGAAGTGGCAGATCCCGGTAGCTGCGTAGTTTAGTCTTATACATAATCATGCCGCCCGGACAGTTCATGGGTTTAACAGCATAATCCTGGTCATCAATTTCAGTGAAATACATGTTTTCTTTGTAATGATCCCAGTGCCCCGACTGTTCCCACAAAGAGCGATTGAGAATAATCGGAGTCTTAATCTCTTGATAGCCTCGTCTGCGGTGTTCCTGCCGCCAGAAATCCTCTAGCGCATTACGCAAGATCATGCCTTTAGGATGGAAGAAGGGGAAACCAGGGCCTTCTTCGTGCAAGCTAAAAAGATCCAACTCCAAGCCGAGCTTACGATGATCCCGCCGTTTAGCTTCTTCCAACTTAAACAGGTGATCTTCGAGTTCTGATGGTTTAGCAAAGGCAGTCCCGTAGATACGCTGCAGCATCTTATTCTTCTCGTTCCCCCTCCAGTATGCACCCGCCAAGCTCATGAGCTTAAAGGCCTTAATACTCGCCGTTGAAGGTAGATGTGGTCCTGCACAAAGGTCGGTGAAGTTTCCTTGAGTATACATGGAAATGGGAACATCCTCTGGGAGACCCTCAATGAGCTCAACCTTATATCCTTCCCCTCGCTCTCCAAAGTAGGAAAGGGCCTCAGCACGAGAAACTTCTCTGCGCTCGTATGAATACTTTTCCTTTGCCAGTCGGCTCATTTCCTTCTCGATAAGAGCCAGGTCCTCTGGGGTAAAAACATGTTCGGAATCAAAGTCATAGTAAAATCCTTTAGCAATAGTCGGTCCAATACCAAGTTTCGTCCCTGGAAAGAGATTTTCCACGGCTTGCGCCATCAAGTGTGAGGTAGAGTGTCGTAAGACATCTAATCCTTCCTCACTATCGCTCGTTACAATCTCAACCGCTGCATTTTCCGTAAGCTTATAGCTAAGATCTTTCATCTTATCATTAACTTTACCGGCTACGGCTACCTTCGCCAATCCTCGTGAGATAGCAGTTGCCAGTTCCGCTATTGTTGTTCCTTGCTCCACCTCGCGAATTGAACCGTCTTTTAAGGTGACCTGAATCATTAAAATCACTCCTTAGCATTTTTTAAAAATACAAAACTCCCGTCCCTACTAGGGACGAGAGTTCACTCCCGTGGTTCCACCCAATTGAAAGGTCTTAATACAAAGGACCTTCCCCTCGATCTCCCTTAACGCGGGCAACGGCAGAGCTTACTCATATTTCAGCCCAACACTCAAGGGTGGTTTTCTCCAAGACGTTCGTGAGAAATGCTTTCAGCCTCGGCATTCCATCTCTAGCACGATAGATCAGGGTACTCTCCCTTTCAACGATTTACTTCTCTAGTATAACAAGGAACTCTCATGGTTGTCAAAATCTTTCACACAAGGAACACCCTTGACAATCGCACACTCGATCCCCAAACACATTTCGTATGGTTTGCAACGTATCTTTGTATCCCTCATAACGAATATGTAACGTAACTAGGCGAGGTGCAACGGCAATTAACGCGCTTACCAGTAAGTCTTCATAACCTAACTCATGAACGTTGTCGAGTTGATAGTCTTCGAGGAACTGATGGGTTACTTCAATTTCGTTATCGTTATAAAGAAGGAACTTGCCTCGAGATGTCACTCCAACGTGCAAACAATCTAAGCGAGGAGCCTGACTATCCACAAAGTGCTTCAAGAGTTGGATAAACTCAATGTACTCCTTTTCCACAACATACTCATTAATCGCAAACTCCACAGCTTTATTGACTTCGTTTTTATACTCCTGAGCACGAAAATCTAAGAACCCTTCAATCTCGAAAACAGGACTGTGGTCAAGGCATTTCAAAATCTGAGAAACCAGCTTTGTCTTACGGTTAACACGATACCCCCGAACTTGTCCCAACCCTTTATTTAAATAATTCAAAGCATTGCTAATGATCATTTGCCCATTATCTTCAACGAATTGATGCTTCTTTTTTATGACCTTACGTACATGTTCTTTCTCCCAATGAAGCAAAATTGTCTCTGCCAGCGCGTTTGCCAAATAGTAGCGATGAATTTTCTGAACCATGCCCTCATCGTTTGACTCCTCTAACGAAGGGTCTTCGAATTTACACTGAATAAGCCAGTGTTTTCCCTGCCGTTCTTCGATGATTTGCAAAGGAAGTTGTTCTTGGTCACGCAATTCGCGCAGGCATTCACAAATACTCTCCCGGTAATTTTGCGTTCCTAATTGCACGGAATGTTCCACTGGCACCCCTCCATACTAGAGTATATGACCCGACTAAAGCCATATTTCAGTTGGGCCAAACTCAAAAGCATTTTAATTTTAAAAATGCCTCGAACACTCCTTAATATTTCCAAAAACGCACTATTTCATTCTTACAACACACATGCATGGGGAAACGTAAAAAAGCCTCCCCTAAGGGAAGCTTTTTTACGTTTCATATGGTGGGTTTGATAGGGCTCGAATCAAATGTTTATTGCAAATTTTATGATTGAGCATTTAGTCCTCTGCACTTACTAAAAGCTCTTGTACGTAGCTGGGTAGGGCAAAACACCCTTTATGAATTTCAGTGTTGTAATACTTTGTTTTCAGTCCCAGACTGTTCCAAGCTTGCTCGTCTATGTCGGTCAGGGGATCGTACGTTTTAGAGGCAAAACCAAACAGCCAGTGACCCGACGGATAGGTTGGAATGTGAGCCTGATAAACCCTACAAACCGGAAAAAATTCCCGAATACGCTTATGGGCTCTACGCATGGACTTAGCATACTCCTCATAATAGGGACTTTCGTGCTGATTGACGAGGATGCCATCTTCCTTCAGCGCCTTAAAGCAATTACCGTAAAACTCCCTTGTAAACAACCCCTCCCCCGGTCCGAAGGGGTCGGTGGAATCAACAATGATCAAATCATAGGCATTTTCCCTGGAGCGAACATACTTCAGTCCGTCCTCAAAATACAGTTTTACTCTTGGGTCATCCAGCTTGCAGGCGGTCTGGGGCAAATATTCTCGGCACACATCCACAACCATTTTATCAATTTCCACCATGTCAATGTGTTCAATGGTGCTGTAGCGTGTCAACTCTCTTACTGTTCCCCCGTCCCCTGCGCCAATCACCAGGACATTCTTAATCTTGGGGTTGGTTGCCATAGGCACGTGGACAATCATATCATGGTAGATAAATTCGTCCTTTTCAGTGACCATCATCAAACCGTCCAGAGTAAAAAAAGTACCGAATTCCTTGGAGTTAAAAACGTCAATTCTTTGGAATTCGCTCTGACCTGTATAGAGAGGCTTATCCACCTTGATAGAAAAACGAACGTTATCTGTGTGTTGTTCTGTATACCATAATTCCATGTTACGATTCCTCCACTATTTTAATGTTTTGAACAGACAAATCCTCTGTGCCTGTTAGAAAACAGCCTTTGGCCTTGGAATAGGTGATATAATCAATGATTTCCTCAGTTATCCGTTCTCCCGGGGCCAAAATAGGAATACCGGGTGGGTAAGACATAACAAATTCTCCGCATACATACCCCGTGCTGTCTGTGATGGCGACAGAGTGCTGATCGGAATAGAAGGCTCGCTGAGGCGTCATCACCACATCAGGATTAATGTACTCATGATCAAGCATTCCCGCTTTATCCTTCATATATAGTCTTTTTATTTCAGACAAAGAAGACACAAGGCGTTCCAAGGCCAGTTCGCGATCCCCAACGGAGATGATGGCCAGAATGTTGCCTATATCCCCCAACTCGATCTGAATTCCGTAATCATCACGGAGAATGTCATAAACCTCAATTCCTGCCAGCCCTATTTCTCTAGTATAGACAGAAAGCTTAGTGTGGTCAAAATCAAACACCGAATCTCCATTAATAAGTTCTGTGGAAAAAGCGTAGTATCCGCCGATTTTGTTGATTTCTTCCCGCGCATAATGGGCAAGAGAAGAGACTTTTTTGAAAATGCTCTTGCCGTCCAAAGCAAGGTTGCGTCTAGAAATATCCAGAGAAGACAAGAGCAGATAGGAGCCGCTGGTGGTCTGGGTCAGGTTAATCGTTTGCCGCACATGACCTGTGCTAAGACGGCCATTTTTCAGCAAAAACGAACTTTGGGTTAGCGATCCGCCTGTTTTATGCATGCTTACTGCCGACATATCGGCTCCTGCTGCCATCGCACTGACAGGCATGTTGACACCGAAGTAGAAGTGCGTTCCATGCGCCTCATCCGCAAGGACATACATATTATGGCGATGGGCAAGCTCCGTGATGGTCTTTAAATCGGAACAAATACCATAGTACGTAGGATTATTAACGAAAATTGCTTTGGCATCTGGATTTTCCTCGATGGCTTTCTTTACCTCAGCGACAGACATGCCTAAGGGTATCCCCAACTGTTTATTAACGCCGGGATTAACATATACAGGAATTGCTCCACTGATAATTAGGGCGTTAATGGCACTTCTGTGGACATTGCGTGGCATGATAATTTTGTCTCCCTGTTTGCACACGCTCATAATCATCGCCTGAACGGCTGCCGTTGTACCGTTGACCATGAAAAACGCGTGTTGTGCACCGAAAGCATCTGCGGCCAGCTCCTCGGCCTCCTTGATTACGGAGACGGGATGGACCAGATTATCGAGCGGCTTCATGGAATTAACATCAACTGAAAGGCATTTCTCACCCAAAAATTCTGTTAGTTCGGGGTTTCCTCTGCCTTGCTTATGTCCTGGTACGTCAAACGGTACCACCCGCATGGATTTGTATTTTAGCAGTGCTTCATAAATGGGTGCCTTGCCTTGCCAAAGTGAATGCAAAAAAACCACCACCTCTCATAACGATAATCAGGAGACATTCCTGCCACTATATCATTTCTGTATTTCTACGGGTATTCTAAACTATATCACGATGGTTAACCGCCCCTGGATAAGTTCAACTAGACTTAGGATTGAGTAGAACTCCACCCAAAGCAAGTTTCCTCTATCCTATGACTAACCGCAAACGAAGTTACTGAAAATAAAATTACCCATTGACCTAAATCAATGGGTAACAGCAGCCTTTTGTTGACAGACAGGTATTGTAAAGACATACCTTTAATTTCATATGGTGGGTTTGAGAGGACTCGAACCTCCGACCCCCGCGATGTCAACGCGGTACTCTAACCAGCTGAGCTACAAACCCATATGGTGCCGATGACCGGAATCGAACCGGTACGAGTTGTTAAACCCGCGGGATTTTAAGTCCCGTGCGTCTGCCAGTTCCGCCACATCGGCATGAATTGTTTGGAGGCGGCACCCAGATTTGAACTGGGGATAAAGGTTTTGCAGACCTCTGCCTTACCACTTGGCTATGCCGCCAAAGGAATAGATAGTGGAGCGGGTGACGAGATTCGAACTCGCGACTTTCACCTTGGCAAGGTGACACTCTACCACTGAGTTACACCCGCATGGTGCCTCAGGACGGAATCGAACCGCCGACACGAGGATTTTCAGTCCTCTGCTCTACCGACTGAGCTACCGAGGCAAATAAAATGGCGACCCCGATCGGACTTGAACCGACGATCTCCTGCGTGACAGGCAGGCATGTTAACCACTACACTACGGGGCCACAGTTTGGTGGGCGATGACGGGGTTCGAACCGCCGACATCCTGCTTGTAAGGCAGGCGCTCTACCAGCTGAGCTAATCACCCGAGAACTGACGATTATCAGTATACACAAAAATGTGCTCCATGTCAAAGCATTTTTTCTTACCAATCAGAAAGTATAATCTCAATTAAAAATCCATGAGCTATTATAACAACGCGCCTCGAAATAAACAGGTATTTTTGCCTGTTGTGTCAAAGAAATTTATATCCACAGACTAGGAAGGAGGATATCCCATCCTTAATTTGTTGATACCTTTTTTTGCTTAACCACATCTTCAATACTAATCGATCGCGTGTGTTTAGTGTGTGACCACTGTTTGTCCTTGCGATTTATGAAGCCCAAAAAGACAATTGGAATCCAACTGTAAATGAACAGAGGATACAATATGAGCCCAACATAAGCACGCCAAGGTAAACGGTCAAGTGCTAACGCAGCAACCGGGTAGAGGTATTGGATTGCGGATAAAATCTGCCATCCAGTCCAAGGCATCATCAGTGTGAATATATGTGTATAATTGACTTGTAATGCAGATATAAAATTTGTCAGCATGAAAAAAGTTGCGACCATAACAAGTGCTGGTTGAAAAAGGTGGATAGCGGCATCAAAGTACATTATCTTACGCTCTCTCAATCCTTTAATAATTAGGGGAAAGAAATATCGTCCGGCAACATCAACCTGACCCTGAGCCCACCGCTTTCGTTGATACCAAGACTGAATAAAGGTCAGTGGTTTTTCATCATAAACTACTGCGTCATGAGCCCAAGTCGTTTTAATACCATGGGACAATGCCTTCATGCTGAACTCGAGATCTTCAGTAAGGGAAGTAGCACCCCAACCAAACTCTTTTAATACGTCGGTGGCAATACACATGCCTGTTCCACCTAAAACATTCGAGAGACGACCCGTATTATACCTGGCAAGTTGCAGCAAACGATTTGTTACCCAAAATGCAATAGAAAACGTATTTGTTACCCAAGTATCAAACGGATTCTTGGAATCTAAGTAACACTGAACGATTTTATGTCCGTGGCAAAGCTTGCTATTCATTTCAAAAAGGAAGTTTTCCTTCACGAGGTTATCTGCATCGAAAATAGCGATAGCATCATATTGACGCTCCATTTTAAAGAGACGGTAAAACATCCACTCTAGTGCATACCCCTTGCCGCGCTTTTCAGTATTAAACCGTCGGTGAACAATTGCTCCGGCATTTCTTGCAATCAAAGCTGTCTTATCAGTGCAGTTATCGGCAACGACAAAGACGTCATAGAGTTTCTTCGGATAATCAAGTTGGAGAAGATTCTCTAGTAATGGTCCAATAACAGTTTCTTCATTATGTGCAGCAACGACTATAGCAAAACTCTTCTCCGGCTTAAGTATCTTTGTCTCTCTTTTGCGGTAGAGACCAAACATCGAAAGGAAGAAATAATATAGGGTTAAAAAGATGATAACAACTTGGACGGGAATCATAATCAGATTAAATAGTTGCGTAACCGTAATTCCAGATAAAAAATCCACAATTCAACCCCCTTCTAACCCATAAATTTTAACATAGCAACTACGCCTATGCAAGAACGATCGCTAGATTAATTGTGACAGATTGTCCACATTTTACTAGTATTTTTATTTACCATAACTTAGAACTATAACGCGATAAAAATCATCGCCGGTCGGAAAACTTAAACAAGAAGAATAAAATAAGCGATCCACTGAAACTCAAGAGCACAAAGCTTGTTTTTAAGCCAAAACCAACTGATTGCCAGTAAACATCATTCACACGCGAGCCCGATACCCAGGGAACAAACGAGCGAAAGATATGTGCAATCCCGTTACCAATTATAACAAGAAATAATAGACCTGAAATCACGGTTAGTATTCCCATAACACCAGCAGGAGTATCCAAATGCCAACGATGTATTATATCAAGTTTTATCCAACGCCATTCTACACTTAAATTCCTAAGCCATCTTTGCCACATCTTTCTCACCTCATATCTACTGTATGATGAATGTAAGAAAGATCGCACACAGTTTTAAAGAATTGTATAAAAGGCAAAAAATGGGCTATACTCGTGAACAAGGAGGTGTTGGCTTATTATGCCAGTCTTGGGACCTGATGGAAAGTTCGTGCATTGTTCCTATTGTACCCAGAAATTTCGCTTTGAATATGATGCTAGAAAACATGAACAGGAAAAACACATCAATCTGCCGTAAACAAGCAAAGAGACTACCTCTTAGTGAGGTAGTCTCTT
>NZ_MLBF01000053.1 GCF_001936615.1 Desulfosporosinus metallidurans | reverse complement strand
CTTTCCAACCATTGGCACTCTTTGAAGAATTCAAAGGCTTCAGCACGGATGAGAATGTCAATCCAAACTATATCATTCCTAAGCAATTTATGTTCCGTCTACAAAAGCTCATGGATGAGTATGTTGGTGGTGCAGGCTCTAACTTTGCAACCAACGAGGCCTCGTTGACTCGTGGAGCAGAGCTGTTAGGCTTCCTCAAAGAAGACTCAGAGAAACTGGCCGCTAGAGATCTGTATGAACTGTTGAGAGTTTGGGAAAACAAACACAGATTATGGCAAGCAGAAGCCCACTTGCGCGCAGTGGAGTTCCGTAAAGAAACCCGTTGGCCTGGCTATTACTTCCGCACAGACTATCCGACATTGGATGAAGAAAACTGGCTTTGCTTCGTCAATATGAAGGTTGATCCAGCGACTAATGAATGGTCAGTCTTCAAACGTCCAATTATCAATATGTTTGGCGTTGAGTAACACTTGGTTAAGGTAATAGATTAAGACAATCAAATCCTCAGGTCTAGCTTTATTATTAAGGATTTGATTGAACGAGAGATGGGTACATATTCAAATTCTGTACCCATCTCTTTATTTTGTAGCTTGTGAATAGCATTTTGTTATTCTCTATGACTTGTAGAGTAATTATAAAGCGGAATGAGCAAGAATTCAATAGGCAATGGAGAGTTATCTGCTCTGTGTTGCGACATTGTCTGTAAGAAAAATCAAATCTTATGAAGGGGACACTATACTTAAATAACCCATCCATAGAAAAATAAAATATTGTTCTTAACTATATGTCGAAATTATGTTCATGAATGCCCAAAGAAAAAGCTATCTCTTAGTATGTGATAGCTTTTTCTTTGGGCATTCTTAAAAGATTTGAATTCGATGAATGTTAAAGCTATCCCAGTTACCCACATGAGTTAGTTTAGGTTTAGGCACTCATATGATAATAGTAATGATAATCAGTATATAAAATTAGAAAGCTCGATGCAAAGCTCATTACTTTGAGTACTCTGGTATCTGACATATCGAGTATGAATATTTCTTCTCAATTCATAGCGGTTATTTCTATTTTATTAGAAGAAAGCTACAAATCCTAGCAAACAACAAAATATGCATAATTGCGACATATTAACTCAATATTAACAAGTTTCACCATATGATATAGTGATTACGAGAATATTGACTTAGTATGGTCGCGATGATAATGTCTAATTGTGAGTATAGTCACATAGTGGAGGAGGCCAAGAATATAGAAACTTGTAGCGCTACTTGGTGGAAAGTTAACATCCTGAATTGTTCCATGATTCACAATGTACAAGTGTATTTTTGATGTTCTTAACTGTACCTGAAGGTCTTAAGGCCACTAAAAATTATTAGTTTAACCTTAGGAGGTCAAACAAAAATGATTGAAAATTTCGTAACGGCGGCCAGTTCATTGTTTACTGCAACTAATGTTGCAGTGGCCCAAGCAACTGGTGCACCAGGAGTACCATGGTGGGTATGGCCCCTAGCCTTACTGGTTACAACCTTTCTTATTGGTATTGTAGCAGCTTTAGCTGGGGTTGGTGGTAGTGTACTGTATGTACCAATAGTCAGTAGTTTTTTCCCGTTTAACTTTGATTTTATTCGTGGATCTGGCTTATTTGTAGCTCTTGCATGTTCGTTGTCTGCAGCCCCTAAATTATTAAAATCAAATTTGGCTAGCTTACGTTTGGTAATACCATTAGCTTTGATAGCCTCAGCATCTAGTATTGTAGGCGCGTATTTAGGACTTTCGTTACCACAAAATGTTCTTAAAATCTTACTAGGTCTCTTGATTACGTCAATAGCATTATTGTTTGTTTTTTCTAAGAATAGCGAAATTCCAAAAATCGGTCATCCTGATGCCTTAACACGCTATTTTAAAATTGGAGGCGCTTACCTTGAGTCTTCAAGTGGTCAGGATGTTAGTTGGACTATATGGAGACTCCCGATTGGACTGGTACTCTTTTGTGGTATTGGAATAATTGCTGGAATGTTCGGGATCGGTGCAGGTTGGGCTAATGTGCCAGTACTTAACTTACTCTTGGGTGCACCTCTTAAAATTGCCGTAGGTACTAGTATGTCACTGTTAGCGATTACAGATACCTCAGCCGCGTGGATATATTTGAATCAAGGTGCAGTGCTTCCGATGATTACAATTCCATCTGTTATAGGGATTATGATTGGTTCTCGCATAGGTGTTAAGATTTTGAATAATGCCAGACCTAAATCGGTACGTTATATCGTTATTCTCATGTTATTATTTGCTGGATTAAAGCAATTGCTTAATGGATTAGGATGGGGGTAATTACTATGAGTATTCAAACACCTGCTCCAAGTAGTAATACGCAAAGTGCCCAAAGTGAAGAAGATATTATCCTAAGTAATGTGGAAGTAAGTCCGGAACAGGATAGATATGCTACTATTTTATTAGTTTGTTCATGGACCGGAATTTGTGTAATGGCGATTACTTTCTTGTTGTACATGTCTGGTTCTTTTAATCCACTGGTTGAACCTTCAAGCATGCCCCTTTATTGGAGTATGAACGTACATCAATATGCGCAGGCAACGCATGCTCCAACTGGTTGGGCTTGGTTGAAACTAATCAATCACGGAGATTACTTAAACTTAGTCGGTTTAGCATTTTTGGGTATAGTCTCAGTTTTAGGTTATAGCTCACTTTTTATAGAGTACTTGCGTAAAAAGGATCTCCCATATGCAACAATGGTTGGGTTAGAAATTCTTGTTATAGTCTTAGCCGCATCGGGTGTTTTACGTATCGCAGGGTAGTCCAACTTAACAACAGTAAACAACAGACGATTATATGCCCCAACGAGGCCATAAAGGTTTTGTGGGGCATATTTTATGTAAAGTTTTCCCCTAGGGTGTTAGTAGAAAAATTCAGTCGCTGTGAGTATTATGATTTATATTGAAACATATCACATTGAATAAAAAAAAGCAACGGAATATCGCTTGAAGAATACAACCGACTAATTAAGCTTAATTTTTTTCTTAAACGTTATGATGTACTCGAAAAATTATGTTATAATCAATAAAAGTATCCAGAAAGAGGTGTTTTGAGTGACTGACTCAACGTATAATGTACTTCTCTATTCCGATGGATCACATCAGGCTTTTTCGGCGGCTGTTTACACTGCAGATCTTCTGAAGAATATGCCTAATATGCATTTAACTGTTGTTCAGGTACAAGAAAGTGACGTTGTTTCTCCGGAGGATAAATATCGTTGGATAGATACTTGGCCAGCTCACCCCACATCAGATTGGATGGAACGAATTATCAACGAAACGGATGTGGACAATAAAAAACAGTATCTTGAGATATTGACTAAAACTAATAAAATATTCACCGATAGAGCACAAAACGTCGGTCATCATGTAATTTATTCTAATACCAGTATATCGGATACAGTTGACGCGATAATTGATTATGCTACGAAAAATTCTTTCAAGCTAATAATTATGGGCACGCGGGGGCTAACCACTTTAAAAGGACTAATTTTCGGGTGTTTAGCACATAATGTGCTCAATCGGTCTCCCATTCCGGTGTTGTTAGTAAAAAAGCTTCCTCAGGAATTTATTGATAATTACTGCTTAGAAAATGAGCTCTAAGAAATATTCAATAAAGACATCTTGGCTCCCATAGGGAAACTGTTTGGATTCTCAGCTGAACGTTCTCTTGGTCTACAACTAAGGATAATTAAGGTTATATAAATCCAAAATTAGGTTTTCACTGTACAATCTGAGAAATTAATTAACGGCCCCGAAGAGATGACAAATCTCTTCGGGGCTTCGCTTTGCTAAAAACGAATAAACTAAGACCACAAATTGGGGGAGTTGAGGCCGAATATATACGAGTAAGCTTCTTTTTTTTAAAAAAACTGGAATAGTACAAGTTATGTCATAAAGAATTATAATAATTAGGTTTATTACTATTGAAACAGAAGTTCGATAAGGGAGAACTTCAAAGATCGCTTTCAATTATAATAGTGGTCAAATATTAATGGTTGATAAAAAACGGATGGACAAGAGTAGAATGTAGATTATATATATAATGCGGACTATAGATATAATCGCTTTTCTTGGTATATTACGCCTATTATTAAAGCGCACAGTGCTGGCAGAAAGAAGCTGTCTCTTTCGTTATTGATATAAATTACATGCTCGATTAATGAAACTCTTGAGCTCATTTTGAAGGAGACTAAAGGAACTCTGTAGGGAGATATAGTAAACAATTTCAATATAATAGACGTTGATAATTAAGCAGAGTTTAATATTTTCTAAAATACGTATGTTTACGACATAATAGCTTAATATTTTACGAATTGGCCATAGCGTATATCGATTACGAGCATATTGATTTGCTATAGACACTAAACTCTCACGATGCTAATCTTGAATTAAAGTTAACGAACTCATAAAGGAGGTGAGTGGAATGGTCATGGGTGTTGTTGCAATTCTCGTTATGGTTGCCGTTTTTGGGATTGTTATTGTTGACTACAAGTCACAACTTAAATGAGGAGGACTGGGTCATGTTGTCGAAAGCCAAAGCACCATTATCATCGATTCATACGAACAACACTAAAGCTCTTAAACTATTATAAAAAAAGCAGCCTCTAAAGGCCGCTAAGAAATTTGATCAAGAAATATTATATCACACTAAATTAGGGAAAGCGAGGCTGCAGCTTTACCTTGAAGTAAGCCCAGTGTACTTTTCGATTAAAAAGGCCGGGCGATTGTAGCCGCTTTCCTGTCCATGAACCACTTTAACTACTCACATCACGAAAGAGCCTTGATTATGTTAACTGATAAAATACACTTGGCCTAGTGAAATTATTCACTCCCATATCAGGAATGTATTTCTGAGCAAGTTTCTCTGCTAGGCCTAGTGAAATTCTTCACGTCTTAACTTCAAATTTATTTATTATGGACTGAGGGTGTAAGGAATAGCAACTTGCGGGTTGCTCAAAATTCTAAGTAATCAATTTATCATTGAAAAGAGTTTGCATTAGCCTTAAATCCTGAAAGGTGGGATTCAAATTGAACTTAACACGATTTAAATATATACCTTTAGTCGGAACTGTTAAAAACTACAAAGTAGAGTATTTTAGAAAAGACTTGATTGCCGCCCTGACAGTTGCAGTAGTAGCAATTCCACAGTCTATGGCCTATGCACTGATTGCGGGTGTTAACCCGGTTTATGGTCTATACACTTCTATAGTATCAGCTATTATTGGATCCGCATTTGGTAGCTCAAAACACTTGGTCACTGGACCTACCAACGCTATATGTCTCTTAGTGGCAGGCAGTATGAGAAACTACATGGGACTTGATAATGCCTACCAGTTGCTTTTTTTAATGACGTTTCTTGTAGGCGCTTTACAAATCACTTTTGGCGCTATTAAGCTTGGTAAGGTGATAAATTTTGTGTCCCATACCGTCATTGTCGGTTTTACAGCTGGTGCGGGAGTATTAATAGCCCTCGGACAACTTAGTACTCTACTGAGCATACGCATTGAACACTCAGCAGAAATGCCAACGACAATGAAATTTTATTACGTCATGACTCACTTAAACCAAACAAACTTATATGCATTGGGACTTGGACTGATGACGATAGCGATTATATTACTATGCAAAAGAATTAATAAAAACCTGCCAGGAGCCTTAATAGGAATTGTAATTCCAGTAATTTTTATAGTAATTTTTTCATTGGAACAGAAAGGTGTAAAACTCACAGGCCATATTCCTTCCTCCTTGCCTCCTTTCAAAATGGTACAATTCAGCTTTGATTCCTTTAAGAATGTTTTTAGTGGGGCTATTGCAATTTCCATCATCGGTTTAGTTGAAGCCATATCAATCTCGAAATCAATTTCTAGTACTTCACGACAAAAAATTGATGCTAACCAAGAATTTGTCGGTCAAGGCTTAGCCAATCTAGTATCATCGTTCTTCCAGTGTTTTCCGGGATCTGGATCCTTTACACGTTCTGCCATTAATTATCACAATGGAGCTGTTAGCCGATTCTCAGGAATTCTATCGGGTGTGGTTGTTGCCTTAGTGCTGGTTTTCTTTGCCCCATATGCTCAATATATTCCTAATCCATGCCTTGCTGGAGTGATCCTAGTTACAGCATATAGCCTGGTAGACCAACATGAAATCAAGAAAGTCGTAAAAGTCGGCAAGTTCAACTCTGATTCAATAGCCATGTGGGTAACATGTTTTGCTACAATTTTAATGCCAGACCTTGACTATGCAATTTACACGGGAATTGTTTTGTCCATCCTCTTGTACTTGAAAGATACAAATAAAGTACCTGTCAAAATTCTGATTCCTACACAGGGTAAAGAGTCACAAGTTATTGAACAAGAGGTAAAATCGGTCAAGGAAAAGGTAGATATCATAATTGTTCAATTAGAAGGAAATCTTTACTTCGGCTCAGCTTCTGATCTTGAAGAGAAACTTGATAACTTAGTCGATAAGGCTAAAGTAATCATCTTAAGAATGAAGTACGTCACAACTATTGATTTGACAGCACTTAATGCAATAAAGGTCTTTATTAGAACGGTAAAAGAAGCTGGTGGGATTCTAATCATAAGTGGTGTGAGGTCTGAGCATAAATCAATGCTAAAGAATTCAAATCTTGTTTCTGATATCGACGGAGAAAATATATTTATGTCTGAGAATGAAATTTTCGCATCTTCTACGAATGCTTTAGAGAGAGCAAGAGCTACTCTTAACTGCGGCATTGGAGAGAAGTCTGAGAAGTCGGCGGCGTGTACGCTGATTGAGTCAGTTTCAACGTTTAAGGGCACGAATACTAGTTTTTTCTAGATGATCAACATCACCAAGTATCATACAGCAAAAAGTGTGATATTTGGGTTTGGGTACTTGGTAATGACCATTAATACAGAAAGGCGGGATTCGAATGTCCAGCATAACCCTTAATTCACCTTTAATTGATAAAATGAAGATGGAATCTGGAGAAAGATCTTACCCCATTTGGCTATTAGTTAATCCCAAATATCCCGCGGTACGCCACGACATTTGGACACCAATATTAGATGAGGTTCAGGACAAAGTATTTCGAAAACTCCATACAAGGATAGACACAGAAAATATTTTCGTAAAAAATGCTGTAAGTGACATTGGAATCGTTCCTAATACTTTAAATTGGTGGGCAGCCGAAGTAGCTAAAGAAATCGAGATGTTTCGGGAAAGTGTGCTTGAACATCAGCCTAAGATTCTCATTACATTTGGTGCATTCCCCTATGAATTTGTACGGCGTGTTTTTGAGGTCAAGCCACAAAAAGGACCAAAGTATTGGAGTACTTCTAACTTGAGAAATGAATTCGAACAAGCAATCGAAAACTTTGATATTAACAGAACGAATAAAATTCCTTTACTTCGTCGAGTTCTTACGAGTGGAAAGTTCGTTGAGGATCGCAATTACTCAAGTCGTAAGGATAGCGAGAATTATTTTCGAGATGTTGGAATAAGGATAGCTGAAAAAATCATCGAGAATAAGGATAGTCTTAATATCTGGATTGAATAGACTGTTCCATATATGGTAATTTTATACAAAAACGTAAACAACTAAAGCGAAGAGAAGTCATATTTAGACTAACATCTATGGATGACCAGATGATTTGAACTAAAAGGGTTTAAAAGGTAGAAGATAGCCCCGAAGAGAAAAAACGTCTCTTCGGGGCTATCAAATGTTAAGGTGCAATAATATAGAAGGATTTAAATTATCAACAAGAATATGTTCAATTTTTATATATTTGCTTGTAATTGGGTGAGCATGATAAACTATACGTATATAAATAGGGGATTTCTATTGTGCGTACCTAATTAGTGGATAAGTCAATTCATATTTGGAGTATTAATTACACGAGAGTCAAACGAGATGGATCGAATAAAGGCTAGCATTATATCAGAACTAGAAGGGCAGGGGAACATAATGGCCGTAAGACTTAGTAAAGGGCAGAAAGTCGATCTCACAAAAAATAATCCTAATTTGAAGGAGATTGTCGTTGGGTTGGGCTGGGCATCAAACCTGTCGGCTAGTAGTTATAACTATGATTTAGATGCTTCTGCTTTTTTGATAGGACCCAACGGAAAAGTAAAAGATGAAAATGATTTTGTCTTCTATAATAATCCTTCGGGTGGTCAGGGTTCGGTAAAGCACAGTGGAGACAACAAGAAGGGTTCTAGTGAGGGTGATGATGAGCAGATTCATATTAATTTGTCGGCAGTGCCCGCCAATATTGAGAGAATTGCCTTTACTATTACAATTAATGACGCCCAAATGAAACGGCAAAGTTTTGGAGATGTCAAAGATTCTTATGTTCGAATTCTTAATGCCCACACGAACGAATTGCTACTTAAATACGAACTTGGTCAGGAATTTTCTATCGAAACGGCTATAGTAGCAGCGGAGATATATCGCAACGTAGGAGAATGGAAATTCAACGCCATCGGGAGCGGATTCCAAGGTGGTCTGGCGGCCCTCTGTGCTAATTTCGGGTTGGAAGTAGAAGAAGAACGTTCCTCTGCAGGTACAAGTAGCTATGGGAATTCCAGTTACCAAAACAGTGGAAATGTTGGCTATGGAAACCCTTGGCCTGCTAGTTCTGCGGTGCCCTACGGTAGTGCTCAAAATGAACAAAACAAAGGGCATAACAGCTATCAGACATACGGACAAGCGCAGAATGCTGGATACTCGTCGGATCAAGGGAGTATGGTTTGCCCGCGTTGTCATTCGAATCAGATAACAGCCGGTAAGAAAGGGTTTGGACTAGGCAAGGCCTTAGTGGGCGGTGTTTTGTTGGGTCCAGTCGGAATATTGGCTGGTTTTATTGGGAGTAAAAACATGGAGTTTGCTTGCTTGAGCTGTAAGGAACGCTGGAATGCGGCAAGTAACAGTAATACTGCACAGTGGCTACAGCAGCAAACGGAAAGCGCCCGTAATGTCGTAAGCAAATATATGGGAAAAGACCTTACGGAGGGCTTGGTAGCTGGTAGCGCTTTAGTAGCAATGGCAGACGGTATTATCGAACCTTCGGAAAGAGAGAAGCTCATTGAATATTTCCGCACGAGTCAAGAAATGCGCGGAATTAATATTAGCGAGGTAGATTCTCGATTTAATTACTTTATTCAGCGAATTCAAAGTGATCGCATGCTGGGTAAAGCAGAAGCCTTGCGAGTCATCGGTAAGCTAGCGAGCAAGCCTGATGCAGCTCGCTTGGTTGTTCGATTGTGTTGTGCTATCGGTTTTGCAGATGGTGAATTTGCCCCAGTTGAAAAGAAAATGGTGGAGGAAATTTGCCGCGAGGTTCACATGGACCCCAGGGAGTTCATTTTTTAAGAGAAGAGGTAGAGAATGCGGCTCTGGCATCAGGATCTCCTTCCCATTTTGCCCCGCGCCCAAATTCTTGGACAACACAGAGAATGCTGCGCCCTGCGAGGAAAAGGGTGGGGAAGGAAACATTCCACAGTCGATTACGTGTTCTCGCACAGCGTTATCCAGAGCATGATGATGCCTACAGTGAAGAATGCGTTGCTAATCTCAGGCAGAAAGGCATAGTTCTTTTCTGAGTCTGAGAGTCGAAAAAGGACTAACGATGATTTTTTCTGCTAGATGCACAGGGCGCAAAATAAAGGTCGTAAGCTCAATAAAAAGGAGTAACTAACTTGAAGGCGATAGTCCTTGGTATCTTAGCATCTTTATTTTTTGCAGTTACATTTGTGCTTAATCGAGCAATGAATCTTGCAGGGGGTAGTTGGATCTGGAGCGCGGTTCTTCGCTATGTGTTTATGGTACCGCCTCTATTTGTAATTGTTATTGTGCGTGGAAACTTGAAAACTATTCTAGATGATCTAAGAAAAAGACCAGGGTTATGGATGAGCTGGAGTACGATTGGCTTCGGGTTATTTTATGCGCCTTTGTGCTTTGCAGCAGCTTTTGGCCCTGCCTGGTTAGTGGCGAGTATGTGGCAAATTACGATTGTTGCAGGTTCTTTGCTGGCCCCGTTCTTTTATCAGGTAGTTCAGACAGATAAAGGACCACAAAAGGTAAAAGCAAAAATTCCGCTCAAAGGGTTATGGATTTCTCTAATCATTCTAGCGGGAGTTGCAGTTATCCAATTACAGCAAATTCAACATTTGATGTTCAAGGAAATGATATTTGGGGTCATACCCGTTGTATTAGCTGCTTTTGCGTATCCATTAGGAAATCGAAAAATGATGATTGCTTGTGAAAATAAATTGGATACCTATCAACGGGTCCTTGGTATGACCTTGGCAAGCCTTCCATTTTGGATAATAATGGGGATGTATGGTTTCGTGACCGTTGGCCCCCCGAGTCACCAACAAGTTTATCAGGCCATTATTGTTGCTCTGTCTTCCGGTGTTATTGCAACCGTCTTGTTTTTTACTGCCACGGATCTTACGAAAGGAGATCTTCACAAACTCGCAGCTGTTGAAGCGACCCAATCCGGGGAAATTATTTTTTCAGTTTTTGGGGAAGTTTTCATTTTAAACGGAAATTATCCGACGATCTTGTCAATGATGGGTATGGTTCTCGTGATAGTGGGAATGACTTTGCATAGCTTCCCTGCACAAGGGGCTAAACAAAGCCGAGCTGTTTCTTGATGAATTAGTTATTTTACATGGATTTAAGCCCGCTATCTGCGGGTTTATATGTTATTGAGAAGTCTTTAATGCTCTTTTTCTAACATTTTGAAGGGATTCGATATTCGATTGTAGAATATTTTGGGTAGCACCTGTGCTTAGCGTATCTTTTACAAGGAGAAAGATAATTTAAATGAATATACAAATTTTCGGTGTCAGAAAATGTTTTGACACCAAAAAAGCTGAGCGTTATTTTAAAGAAAGAAAAATTAACTATCAATTTATAGATTTGACGATAAAGGGATTAAGCAAAGGAGAATTGCAAAGTGTAAAATCAGCTGTACAATTGAAAAATCTTGTTAATTGTGAAGCAAAGGATTATAAGAAGTTAAACATGGATCGGATTATTTCTCCAAGTGGTAGAGAAGATTTGCTCTTGAATAACCCTAGTCTTTATAAAACTCCTATCGTGCGCAATGGAAATTTAGCAACAGTAGGATATGTACCCGATGTATGGGCGTCTTGGGAATGATAAAGGTTAGTTTTAACAGTCTCTTATGTGGAAATAATAGAAAACGTAGGATTTAGTCAAGAAATCCAAGAGAGATCAGTGCAATAGAAAAGAATCGATAGGCTAAGGTAATAACTTTTAAAAATGAACGTGGCTTTGGCTGAGGAGTGAGATGGTATGGAGATAAGAGATAATAAAACACATTTGAAACAAATAGATGATATTTTTACAGATATACTGTCTCCTATGATCCAAAGAGAAGGGAGTTCAAAGGTATATTTCTATCGAATTATTGGATGTGATGATGAAGAACAGTACCTAGCTGAGATCGTAAGATTAGATGAAAAACTACGATCAATAGGCAATTACATCTTCTTTGATGAAAGAATTCAAATAACTAACGATTCATCACTAATAGAACAAGCAAGAAAGTTATTTGAGCAGGTCCCACTTAAGGATTTCAGCAATGGGGCAGTTTCAAATTTGTTGGATGCACAGGGCTATTTTTCATTATCGTCAGACCTCCAAATTAACCGAAAAATTAAGGATGCTTTCGGAATTGTACTTAATCTTTATTTGAGTAACGATCGCCCAGTTAATGTAAGTATTGTTGTAAATTTCGTAACGAAAATGTTATTATGGTTGGTTGATTATGGCAAGCATATCGCTAAGAAATCACTTTATAATCCTAAGATAATTTATTGGGGAAGTCCTAAAACACATGAAGTTTATTTTCTTATTTTCATGTCCCTTATCGGGTACGATGTTCTGGTTTTAAATACTTCGTTTAACGATAGGTTCGAACAGGTTGACAAGCAAAATATTTTTTCCTTTGTCATAAAAAAAACGCAGGAATTGCCCATCCATGCTTTTCCGACAAAGAAAATCCAAGAGGTACAGCAAACTCATATTGAACAGCCCACTAAGCCCCAGCAGAAAACAAATGGAGAGTTGATCAATTCAAATACTCTTTTGTTAAAGGATCCAATTGTTGTGGTTAAATTGAAAAGATCGGAAAATCCCTTTGAGGAAGTCCTTATTCCCTTGAATAAACGAAGTGGGTATGTTGGTGATCCCTATCCTATAGTTCCCACTCATTTTGTGCGATACATTGGAGTGCCCAGCTCTTCTGATGATCTGGAAACGGAATATTATAACAAGCTTTATACTCTTGACAAAGCGTTACAAACATCAGGTTGTTATCTGAAGTTTCTAGAGGGTATCCCCGCGCCGAGTGCAGCAGAAGGTGCTCAAATACCTCCCGGATTTATTACTAATTTGTATAAAGATCGGTTAGGTATTTTAGAACAAATTCTTCAGGCTAAGATACTTCCCCATATGAATAATAAGCTTCTAGACAACACAATTAGAAAAACATTCGTCGATGTTGTTGATCTCTTCGCTGAGAAAAGTAGTAATATAAATCTATCCATAGTCTTAAACTTTTCTCTCAAGATGGTTACTTGGTTGAATAGATATCTACCCAAGCTTTTTGCGCAATGTAACCCTGAAATGTCCACTAGAGCAGAGTACAATTTTGGGCATAATCCCAAGATCCTTTTCTACGGTACGATCAAACCGCATGAAATATATTTACTGGAAGCATTCCATAAGATTGGTTGTGATGTGCTTTTTATTCATTCTTCTAACGAGGGAGATAAACCGTTTCAAATTTTCGATAAGGAGATGTCCCTCACTCATCTAATCAATAATAAGCAAAACTTATCGTTAGCTCCTTTTCCTGAGAGTGAGCGATTAATCCGGAAAAGTACCATTGCTTACAATGCGTCCAAAGAAATTGAAGAAACGATTTATAGTGAAGAGGTTGGTCTTTTTAAACCGTGGCAGTTTGAAAGTTACTTGACTCAACCTATAACTTTGAAAACTACATATGACGAACTTAAAATACTTTGGCGAGAACCCTCTAAACTTCGCCCAGAATTTAAAGTTCAGAACAAAAAGGTGTATATACCCAACTTATTCGCCAAGATCAACGGGGTTAACGAAGATCTTGATGCCTATTGGCTTGATCTCAAAGAGTTTTCATTCGCACCGAATACTAAACTGATTAAGGATGTTCCATTTACTGAAATAAACTATACTAAGCAGGAGCTTTATCAAACCGACTATTTACTCAATGAACTGGGTTTTTTTGATGATGTCAAAGTGAGAAAAAGTAGGCATTATAGATTTGGTTATCTTAAAGCGGATCTGCAACATTTTCTAATTGCTAAAATTAATGAACTTCTGTCCTCTGGAATACTCCTATCTAAGGTGGATGAAAAATTTAAGCTTAAAATACTCATGACCATTTTAACGATGGATGATTCTCTAATCAAGCTTATTGAAGTCTTTGATTTTCCTCATGATATTCCTAAAGTAGTTGTTTACGACAATAAAAAGGAAACGTTTAGTGAAGCTGATGCCATCTTACTTGCCTATTTCAATCTTATCGGTATCGATGTGGTTATTTTTACGCCAACGAATTATAAGACGATTGAACAGCAGATCAAGCCCAGTCTTTTTGATGTTCATCAACTTCCACTAGTAAAATTCGATTTAACTCTTCCTTCTTTAGACAGCATTACGTCAGCCCATAAACCTGGAATTTTGTCGCGCTTCTTTAATCTTCGCTGATTAGGCCCAGCTAAGAGTGATTATATGCTAAGTTCAGTCAGCCTATAGCAATACAATTTCTAGCACATCAAAATCTTAAAAAAAGAGGGGAACAAAATGGAAATTCAAGGTTTTACAACAACATTAACAGAGGACAAGAGTTTGGTTCCGGCACCTATACCGGAATTTAACCTCGAACAGAAGAAAAATGAAATCATGGCAAAGGTGCAAGAGAGCCCTGAAGTCCGTAGTATTGTGAGGCAGATTAACGTTGAAGATGTAAGTTCTATTATGACATTTGGAAAGAACACTGCAGAAGAGGTTTCACGTTTTTCAGACGCCATCCTTCATTCTATGCAATCGACAAAGGTTGAGGATTCGGGAGAACTTTTAATTCAGCTTAATAAAATCATGGACAAGTTTGATATTAAGGATTTTGAGGATAAACCCCCTGGCTTTCTGGAAAAGATTTTTTCTAAAGCAAAAAATTCGGTTGATGCACTGTTTCATAAATATAACTCTATGGGAGATGAAGTCGATAAAGTTTTTGTCACGCTAAAGAAGTATGAAGCAGAAATTAATGTCGCTAATAAGCATTTGGAAGATATGTTTATTAAAAATACGGAATACTACGAACAGTTAGGGCAGTACATATACGCTGGGCAAGTTGTACTAGCGGAACTCAAAAACAATATCATCCCAACAGCCCAAGCAAAGGCGAACCAGACGGACAACAGACTGGACCAGATGAATGTCAATAATTTATTGCAGGTACAAGACATTATGGAACAACGGATTTATGATTTGCAGCTTGCCGAGAATGTTGCAATCCAAAGCATGCCGACCATTAAATCGATTGAGTATGGTAATTACAACTTGGTTCGAAAGATTAATTCTGCTTTTGTTATTACTATGCCAATCTTTAAACAATGCTTGGTTCAAGCAATTATGTTAAAGCGTCAGTCGGTCCAAGCAAAAGCGATGAGCGCGTTAGATGAGAAGACGAATGAACTTTTGTTGAGAAATGCTGAAAATACAGCACTGCAATCAAAAATGGTTGCTAGACTTGCCTCGGGGAGTTCCGTAAGTATTGAGACCTTAGAAAAATCATGGCAGACGATCGTCAAAGGGATTGACGAAACTAAAGCTATTCAAGAGGAAATGAGACAAAAACGTCTAGACGGTACGAAGAGGTTAGAGATTCTCAAACAAGACTTTGTTAATCGTGGAATCGTCAGATAATCGAATAATCAAAAGATGAAACGAGCATGATTTTAAAATCGTGCTCGTTTTGCGATACGTAAGAGAGATGGGGTTGGTGGAAGGATATAGATCGCAGAAAGATGTCAGTAAATTTAAAATTTCTAAAATTCCCTCATTAAATTAGGTTGTCATGAAGGTAAAATTGCGATATACTTCAGCTATAATTGTTTGTATACAATTAATTTGAATACAAACGAATATTTTAAGAGGTGCTTTAATGGACGAAATGAACAATGACAACAGAAGTGGACCGTCTAAGTATGTCTGTTATAAACTTAGTCGAGTAATGAGGAAGGTCAATCGGTATTACGAAAGCTATTTTTCTCATTACGGAATTACTCCGTCCCAATTCTATGTATTGAGTGTGGTTTGGGAAAAAGACGGAGTGAAGTTTAAGGACCTTGCCAAAAGTTTAGAGATGGATGGATCTACCCTTACTTCAATCCTAGATCGTATGGAACGTCTTGAGTTGGTAGAGAGGAGGGACGACCCCGAAGACAGGCGCTCACTTTTGGTTTTTCTAAAGGAGAAGGGCAAACAGAATATCGCTGAAATAACTTGCCTTGCAGAGAAACTTAACCAAGAAATTAAAGAACGTTTTTCGGGTGAAGAATTTGCTACGTTTGAAAGAGTTCTTGAAAAGATATTCCAAGACTAAGTTCCTAAATGTCAAGAATATAGTGAGCCAGTCACCATAAAACTGTGAATGCAAGTTGGGGACGGTTCCTGACTTGCATAAGTTTCTTAATACTCGAATTAATAGGTTGATTCAGGTGGTGATGTGATAGAGATAAGTTTTTTTTAGATATAACTAATTGAATATTTAAATATAATATTAATTAAGGAGGGTTTTACATGTCAATTCTTTTTTCTCCCGCTCAGATAGGTACACTTCAGCTTCACAACCGTCTGGTAATGACTCCTATGCATTTAGGTTACAGTCCTAAAGGAGAAGTCAATGACCAACTCATTGAGTTTTATAGAGCTCGGGCTCTCGGTGGGGTTGGGCTTATCATAGTCGGTGGGTGCGGCATCGATCGGATTGGAAATGCCTTCGGCATGACTCAACTTGATGACGACCGCTTCATTCCGGGGTTGCGTCGATTGGTGGAGGCCGTACACGCAGAGGGTGCCAAAATCGTGCCCCAGCTTTATCAAGCGGGGAGGTATGCCCACTCTGCAATGACCGGTCAGCCATCAGTTGCTCCGTCTCCGATCCCGTCCAGACTCACAGGTCAGACCCCTGTGGAATTGACAGAAGAAAAAATAATTGAGATAATCGCATCATTTGTTAGCGCAGCAAAAAGAGCCCAGAAAGCAGGGTTTGATGGGGTGGAAATCTTGGCCAGCGCAGGATACCTTATTTCCCAGTTCCTTTCCCCGCTTACTAATCAACGCACAGACCGTTATGGGGGGGACCTCCAGGCTCGGATGACATTTGGCCTTGAGGTAGTAGAGGCAGTACGCGGTGCAGTAGGCTCGAATTATCCCATCATTGTTCGGGTTGCCGGGAATGATTTTATGCCCGGCAGTCACACTAATACTGAGTCTAGAGCCTTCTGTCAAGCCCTGGAGAAAGCCGGAGTAAACGCCATCAATGTAACTGGCGGTTGGCATGAAACTCCAGTGCCTCAACTTACCATGAATGTTCCACCTGGAGCCTATGCTTACTTGGCGTCGGGAATCAAACAGGCTGTTTCTATTCCGGTGATAGCATGCAACCGGATTAACACTCCTGAATTGGCAGAGGAGATCCTGGAAGAGGGTAAGGCAGACTTTATCGGCATGGCTCGTCCGCTCTTAGCTGATCCAGAACTGCCCAACAAAGCCATGAGTGGTCACTCTGAAAAAATTCGCCCCTGCATCGGATGTAATCAAGGGTGCTTAGACTACGTGTTTCGTATGAAGCCAACGAGTTGTTTGGTTAATGCAGAGGCGGGTCGGGAGGCTGAATTGGGGCCAATCAGCCACTCCGAAAAAACTCAACAGATTCTAGTGATTGGCGCTGGTGCTGCCGGGATGGAGTTTGCGCGGGTAGCAACAATTCGAGGACATCAAGTAACGATTTGGGAAGGAAGCGAGCAATCAGGGGGACAATTGGCCCTGGCAGCAGCCCCTCCAGGACGTAGAGATTTCTTGAATCTTGGGACCTACTTGACTAATGCTTGCCTAGAACTGGGAGTAATAACTCAGTATAATGTCAAGGCTACTCCAGAAAACATTCTGTCTGCCGTGCAGAGAGGGGACTTCAATAGGGTAGTTATTGCAACCGGTGCTCGTCCTATTACCCCATCTATTCCAATTGAAGAGGGAGTAGAGGTCCTCCAGGCTTGGGATGTATTAGCAGGCCACAGTATACCGGGAGAAAACGTAATGATCGTTGGCGGTGGAGCTGTTGGAGTAGAAACCGCTTTATACCTGGCAGAATCAGGTACCCTGGATAATGAAACCTTGCGTTTTCTTATGCTGCAGCATGCAGAAACAGAAAAGGAACTCTATCGCTTGTTGACACAGGGAAATAAAAAAATTACAGTTCTGGAGATGGCAAAAGGAATCGGGCGCGACATTGGTCCTAGTACTCGCTGGTCCATGCTGGCAGATTTGAAACGCCATAGGGTCAACTGTATGGATGAAACTAAATTACTCGAAGTTCGCGCGGACGGTGTACTGGTGGAGAGTGCCGGAACTCAAAAAGTTCTCCCGGCAGATTCCGTAATCTTAGCAGTTGGTTCCTGTTCCCAGAATGAACTCTACCAAGCCCTGCAAGGCAAGATGGAGTATTTGAGTATCATCGGGGACGCAGCACAACCCCGCAAAGCCCTGGATGCCATTCATGAAGCTTATACTGAGGCAATCAAATTCTAACAACTCATGTTTAGCATAAGAAATGAGTGATAAAGGGGATCAAGAGTGTGGGACATATAATAAATTCCAAAGAAGAGATTTACCATGCACTAGCGGAACGGCTAAGTAAGACACCAGAAGGTGCGCCAATCAACGAAGAACTCATGGCAATTCTTCATCGTCTTTATTCGGAAAGTGAAGCTTTGGTGGGCAGTAAATTCTCATCAATCCCAATGACATTGGAGAAAATCGCGACACTCACAGGTATTGAGGAAAAAGAATTAAAAATAATTCTAGATGGGATGTCTGACAAGGGTTTGATACTGGACATTCCACGGAAAAATTCCTTCTATTATATGTTAGCCCCAATGTTAGTAGGGTTCTTTGAGTATACTTTTATGCGGACAGGGGATGATGTTAACTTAAAGGAATTAGCTGAGTTATTTGAAACCTACTTTCACAGCGCTGGGGTTATGAAAGAAATTGCAGGCCTAGATACGAAAGTAATGCGAACCCTGATTTATGAAAACATTATTTCCTTGGCAGTAGAAACAGAAGTGTTAGACTACGAGAGGGCGTCGGAAATCATTAGGGAATCTGGCGGAGGTGCAATCACTATGTGCGCTTGTCGCCACGAGGCATCTCATCTTGGCAAAGCCTGCGATGCACCAGTAGAAGTATGTATGTCCCTTGGTGGAGCCGCCGAATGGATAGTACGTAAAGGTCTAGGCAAACCAGCAACTGTGGATGACCTACTGAGAGTACTAGATGAAACCCAGAAACTCGGATTAGTTCACCTTTGTGATAACGTTTTAAATAAACCCACCTACATCTGCAACTGTTGTGGTTGTTGTTGCAAAGTTCTTCGCGGTATCAATGAGCAACAAGTCTTTGCCACTCAGCCCAGTAATTTTATCCCTTCCCTAGAACTGGAAAGTTGCATAAGCTGTGGTCTTTGTACCGATAAGTGCCAAATCAATGCGATTATTATGACTGATCAAGGGAATGGAGTGGAAGTACCAGTTTTGAGAAGTGAGGTCTGCATTGGTTGTGGAGTATGTTCTGATGCCTGTCCAAGCGGTTCTTTGATCATGTCTCGCAGAGATGTTTTGTCTGTTCCCCCGGAGAACGGTCGCGAGAAGTTAAAGCGAATGGCCACGGAAAAAGGTCGTTAATCATAGACGTTTATTCAATCCATATATTGAGACTATCTTTGTTCTCAATAATCTTATCCGCTATTTTAGCTCCAACATTACGAAAATAATTGCTAATATCCGTGAGATTGGAAAGTCTGTGATCCTCTTCGAACTTGCTACTCACACTCACTTGGCGAAGAATAGGAATCCTATTAGTTTGGTTTATATCGAAGTTCTCAATTGCCCTTTCAAACTCACTATTTAAATTGGAATTACTCCAATACTTAGGTCCCTTTTCGGGTTTAATATTAAAGATACGCCTTACAAATTCAAATGGAAATGCACCAAAACTGATGAGAATTTTCGGTTTATATTCAAGGATACTTTCTCTGAATAACTCTATTTCTTTAGCCACTTCGGCTGCCCACCAATTTAAGGTATTGGGAACTTTTCCACTATCGTCAATCGTATTCCTGATAAAGATATTAGTAGTATCAATCCTAGTCTCGATTTTTCTATATACTTTATCCTGGATCTCATCTAATATTGGTGTCCAAATACTACGGAGCACTACAGGATGTTTTGGATTTAATAATAGCCAAATAGGATAAGATCTTTCTCCAGACTCGTTTTTCACTATTCACAATCCTCTCATTAACAGATCGAGGTTCATTCGGGTATGGGCTTTTTTCCCTTAAGGATTGGCCAGGTTCATCTTTTAGGATGCACTGAAATTCGCACCTTTAAACTCGAATGATAGACTCTAATTAGAGTTCATGTATCCTGACTGATTTTACTACTTTTCTTACCGATTTTACAGTTAAGTTTACCTCATGAGCAGAAATTAGCATACTAAATGTGAAGCAAGGAAGAGAAGTGGAATTGGCAGAAGCCTTAAGGTTGCCTTATCTATATCCCCCATGTCTCCGCTAAGGATAACGGCAAAATAGTATTTTTAAAAATACAGGGATCCAGAGGCACTTAAAGTTCATCGGCATAGGGATCATTTTCTAGCTGCCGGGTCAAGTTCAAAGAATTACTGCATGGGGGACCAGAACTGTAGATCCTATCTGAACTTAGTTAATTTAATTTAGGGAGCAAACAGAAATTACAGTAACTGTACAAAGATATGGATGGAGGAGAATTTCAAGAAAATGGAGGATAAACATAGTTTGAAAGGCACTCTGATGGAGGCTTTGGGCATCGAAATTGTAGAACTTAGTCCAGAAAGAGTTGTAGCCACCATGCCCGTCGATGAAGCAACTAGGCAACCAGTAGGCATTCTACACGGGGGAGCTTCGGTGGCTTTGGCTGAAACTGTAGCGAGTGTGGGGACCTACAACTTAATAGACCGGGAAAATCAGCTTGCGGTAGGGTTAGAGATCAATGCCAATCATATTCGGGGCAAACGTGATGGGATCGTCACTGCGGTCGCTATTCCACTTCACAAAGGTCGATCCACAATGGTTTGGGATATTAAAATTACCGATGAAGACGGGAAGTTGGTTTGCGTTTCCAGATGTACGATGGCCATAGTCGACAGAAAAGCGAAGAGCTAGAGCTTTTGGAGATTTGAATCTCTCGATCATTTGAACCGAGTTAAGAACTTGTGAACAGTTACGTTGTGACGCCACGGCCTCAATGTCAAAAGCACATGTGATGCGCTTTATAAATAAGCAGCCTAAGGACTGGTTCGCATCCAGTCCTTAGGCTTAAAATTCGAGAAAGATAAGAGGAGTAGGTCAGAGTGGATGTTCTAAAATTCGTATTGTGTGCCCGGGATCCAGGTTTTGGTCAAGAAGTCCCGCCCTTTTATAACCACTTTGTTTTTTGAGACTTCGACTACGAGACCTTCACTCTTGTTCGGGAGGGCTTGCCCTTTGGAATTTCGGGGCAGGGAAACTGAAGAGCTGTTTGCCATCACAAATTCTTGCTTTAGAATTGTCGTGGGCAGTTCTAATTGGCGGTGGATGTGGCCAGAGAAAAGAATAACCTCTGGAAATCGATTAAGGATTTCTCGCAAGCGATCGGCCTGAATTACAAAGTCAGGTTTGTTGAGAGTAGAGCCGAGACGGACCAGCGGTTGATGCAGGAATACGAAGATGGGCTTACCCGGTGTGTAATTTTCCTTGAGCTTTGATTTCAGCCAACCCAATTGCTCATCTGATAGATAAGCTTTATCGCCATAGGTGTGATCAGAAATTGCCGATTTTTCGGATCCGAGAAAGATAAAATGATAGCTCTTTAAATATTCGTCATAGTAAACTCGGCTGCGCTTTGTAAAATCAAGAAAGCGTTCGATAGCGGTAACGTCGGTTTCACCGTTGGGGTAGGTCACCGGGCTCCAGGCATTGGTAATTGGGTTGTGGTAAGCTTTGTAAAACTCGTGGTTTCCAATTGTGTAGTAGATAGCTGGATGGTTTTTCTGCTGCCTGATAAGGTCACCTAAAGTAGTGTAGTCTTGCGGCGTCCCGTCTCCGAGATCACCGTTAATGACTAGGTTAGGGACATGGAGTTTCACCATGTCACCCAGCATCTGCTGAAACTTGTTTTGGGCAAAGCTATTAGTGTATTGAACGTGGATGTCGCTTACTACGCCGAAAAGAAGGTTAGAAGTAAGCGGTTGGGGCTTGTCTGCTAGGGGGAATTTTGTGACATTTATTGGAGTCAAAGACGGCTGGGCGAAAGTCGCTCGACTACCAAAAGGGAGGTTCAGAGAGAAAGTACTATTGGACCCAACCACGGTGGCCGTAAAAAGAAAAACGAAAGCGAGTAGTAACAGTAGGACCTTTCTCATATCCATTTCCTCCGGATCGCTTTATTTATCGTAATTACATTATGCATGGTTGACCATTCTTTGAATAGATACTGATTGATGGAAAATGCGATATATTTGAGCATATGATTTTTGAATGATTCTTGAAACTGTGATTCTGTTCACAACTTCTCAGCTAGAATAAGGTTATGATTAAAGTGTGAAAGTTGAGCTGGGGGTGCGACAAGTTGCAAGAAGTAAAAGAGTCGGAGAAAGTAGGATATCCGTCTGATTCAGTTAATACGACTGCCTTGATACGGAAGGAACCGTCTTTGTTTATCAACTACATATTCAAAATGAAAGGGTACAAAAGAACAACTCCCCTTGTGTCTCCTGCACCTTTGGACGTAATTATTACTTGGTTTGGCGCATTTTTAGGGATGACCGCAATAGTCTTATTTTCTCACCAGTTTGAGCTTCCGATCGTGGCATCGTTTGGAGCATCAGCAGTATTAATTTATGGTGTTCCTGATGCTCCTCTGTCCCAACCTCGTAATGTAATTTTTGGTCATACTCTTTCGGCTGCGGTGGGTGTTGCTACCTATATGATGTTTGGGTTAACTTGGTGGTCACCTGCCTTGGGTACGGCCTTGGCTCTGGTCGTGATTATTCTTACCAAGACGACACATCCGCCAGGGGGAGCAACGGCTTTGTTTGCAGTTTTGAGTAAAGCGCATCCTAGTTATATTTTGTTTCCAATTGCTACAGGAGCGGTAATTTTAGTAATAGTTGGACTTTTGGTCAATAACTTGTCCCCCAATAGGCACTATCCAAGGTACTGGCTATAAAGAAACATGGCACTTGCCACTTGCCACTTGTCACGAACTAAGCCCTTATGTATTCACACCCACCGAATCTATACCATAGATGAAAAATACAGTTTTGAGTGAAGAAGGGAGAACGTATGTTTAAGACAATTTTGGTTCCGACAGATGCTTCTGAATCAGCACAGCGTGCTTTTGTAATAGCCATAGAATTAGCAAAAGAGTTTAGTTCCCGAATTGTTCTCCTGCACGTTGTTTTTACGCCGGAGGCTTTGGGCTATACTCTTTCTAACGGAATTACAGTACCTCAAGAAGAAATCAGTATTTACGGAAGAGAAGCTTTGGCTGCTGCTTTGGACGGGATTGACACCGGGAATGTACTCATCGAGAAGAAACAAATACCTGGTCATCCTGCCGTTGCAATTTTGGAAGAGATTAAGAACGGACATGTTGATCTTGTTGTAATGGGAAACCGTGGGTATGGACCGATTACTGGATCTTTGTTGGGGAGCATTAGTCAACGTGTATTAAGCAAAGCGGAATGTGCGGTCATGATAGTAAAATAGTAGTAAATCGATAATAAATCGTATACTAATGAAAACGCTCAAAATGAGCGTTTTCATTAGTTTTTTAATACCAGTCCGACTTCCATGCCCGCTAGGTGGCACCCACTGATGAAGTATAAGCTTCAGATTGCATAAGCGCAACTAAGGCGGTCGCCTTCGCTAAGGGTCCCTTTTCGCCATCCTTGGCTACAGGGACACTCGGCCATCCATGGCCAGCGCTTGGCGCCAGCCAAGTTTTCTATATGCGCAAATGATATCTGTCGCTGTTCGTATTTCACCTTCTTATCATGATAATCTTTAGATGAGAACAACACGTATCTTTTTAAAGAATTAACGACAGTATTATAGGAGGGTTATTTTTACAGGTGTGGTTAATTTAGGGGTGGTGATCTAGACAAAGTGGTTCTGCAGGTGTTATTGTACTTATTGTCTTAGTAGCATAAATAACGAATCATTAAGGAGTTGAACTGGTCTTGTCAGAAACGCAATATAATGCAGAATCTATCCAGGTCTTAGAAGGATTGGAGGCAGTTCGCAAACGTCCTGGCATGTATATCGGTTCCACCGGGAGCAGAGGACTTCATCATCTAGCTTATGAAATTATCGACAATGCGATTGATGAGGCTGGGGCCGAATTTTGTGATCAAATCGCGGTTACTATTAATATCGATGGATCGATGACCATTGAGGACAATGGGCGTGGTATTCCGGTTGACATACATTCTGTTAAGAAAATTGCAGCCGTAAGATTAGCTTTTGAGACGTTACACGCGGGAGGTAAATTTAGCGGGGACACCTATAAAACGTCCGGGGGATTACATGGCGTTGGGGCAAGTGTGGTTAACGCTTTGTCTGCTTATTTGACAGTTGATATAAAACGGGGTGGAAAATGCTATCGGGTGGAGTATGTCAACGGTGGGCAGCTCAAGTCAGATCTTCACGTCATCGGGAAAAAAATAACAGGCACAGGTACAACGGTCATTTTTAAACCAGACCCCTTGATTTTCAAAGAAACCACCGTTTTTAAATATGATAATCTGCGTAGTCGTTTGATGGAGCTTTCTTTTCTTAATAACGGTCTTACAATTTTCCTGAGTGATAAACGTGGGGAAACAAAGTCAGAAACTTTTTGTTCTCAAAATGGAATTATTGGATTCGTAGAGCACTTAAGCAAAGAATCAGCTGTTTTGCCAGTTCACAAAAAACCGCTCTATTTTAAAGGTGAAAAAGACGATGTGATTGTGGAGTGCGCCCTGCAGTATACTGACGGAGATGACGAATCCCTGCATTCTTATGTTAACAATATTCCGACGGATGAGGGAGGTACTCATGAGTCAGGTTTCCGAACGGCATTAACAAAGGTCTTTAATAACTACGGTCGGAAAAACAATATCTTCAAAAAAGATGAAAATCTAATTGGGGATGATCTTAGGGATGGCTTAATTTGTGTACTATCACTCAAGGTTAAAGATCCACAATTTGAAGGTCAAACCAAGACAAAACTTTCCAATATGGAAGTTGAGGGGATTGTCCAATCGCTTACCAATGAGGGGATCAGTCAATTCTTTGAGCAAAATCCATCTGTCGCTAAAGATGTCATTAATCGGACGTTGACAACCTGCTTGGTAAGACTCGCTGCGAAGAAAGCCAAGGAGTTGAAGAAAAAGGCTCGGGATGCCGAGGTTAAGGCCTTAAGTGGCAAGCTTGCTGCCTGTAGCGGGAAGGATAAATCTCGCAATGAACTCTTCCTAGTGGAAGGGGATAGTGCAGGCGGTTCAGCCAAAATGGGGAGAGATCGACGATTTCAGGCCATTCTTCCTTTGCGGGGGAAGGTGATTAACACTTACCGTGCTAAGATTGATAAAGTCTTGGAAAATGAGGAAATCAGGAGTATTATCACAGCTGTTGGCTCGGGAATAGGTAAAGAGTTTGATTTAGAGAAGGGTAATTATGCTCGTATCTGTATTATGACGGATGCTGACATTGATGGAGCTCACATTCGCTGTCTTCTGTTGACGTTTTTCTACCGCTATATGAAACCTTTGATTTTGAGTGGAAGAGTCTATATTGCGCAATCTCCTTTGTATAAAGTGGAAAAAGAACGAGGCAAAATTATCCGTTATGCCTTTGATGATAACGAACTGAAGAAAGAACTTAAGGATTTGGGAAAGACGGCTAAGATTTCACGCTATAAGGGACTTGGGGAAATGAATCCTGAACAGCTTTGGGAAACCACTCTCAATCCAGTGAATAGGCGCATGGTTCAAGTGACGATCGATGATCTTTTGGAAGCAGAGCGTAAGCTCAGAATCCTTATGAGTGAGCAAGTAGAACCACGGCGGGATTTTCTGATGGAGAATATTGTCTTTACTGACGATGATATGTAGAATTTTGGAGGGAGTTATATCCAATGAGTGTAACAGAAGATAACATTAGTCAGCGTCCACTTGAAGATGTTTTACCAGAATCGTTCTTGGGCTATTCCAAGCATGTTATATTGCAGCGAGCTGTTCCAGATGTCAGGGACGGGCTGAAGCCGGTTCATCGTCGAATTTTATATTCTATGGACGAAATTGGGATGCATGCGGATAAGCCGTACAGCAAGTCAGCTCGACTGGTAGGGGACTGCATGGGAAAGTACCATCCCCACGGTGACTCGTCAATCTATGATTCAGCGGTCCGTATGGCTCAACCCTGGGCAACACGATATCCTATGGTGGATGGCCAGGGGAATTTCGGTTCGATCGATGGAGATAATGCGGCTGCTATGCGTTATACAGAAATGAGAATGACGCCTTTATCCCAACTTATGACCCAAGATATTGAGAAAAATACAGTTCTTTTCAAAGCAAACTATGATCAACGGCTTAAAGAGCCCGTCGTTCTCCCCAGTCCTTTTCCCAATCTCTTAGTCAACGGAGGCTCAGGGATTGCCGTCGGCATGATGTCTAATATGCCTCCCCATAATTTGCGTGAAGTCGTAGCTGGTGTGATTCTTCAAATAGATAATCCCCGTATTTTGGTCGATGAACTCTTGGAAAAGGTGAGTGGGCCGGATTTCCCGACTGGTGGACTGATTATCGGTACAGAGGGTATTGTTAATGCGTACAAAACCGGACGCGGAAAAGTGACGATGCGTGGTAAGGCGATAATCGAACAAGGTAAAAATGGCAAAAGCCTGATCGTAATCACTGAGATTCCGTATCAAGTGAATAAATCAACTCTGGCTGCCAAGATCGAAACACTGGCAGATCTGGGTAAAATTGAGGGAATAAGTGAGGTCAGAGATGAATCTGATCGAGAAGGGATTCGGCTTGTCGTGGAATGCCGCAAGGAAATCGATCCACTTAAGATTTTGCGGCTTTTGTATAAACATACCCAGTTGGAAGATACCTTTGGGATTATCAATTTAGTGATCACGGCGGAAGGCACTCCAAAGATTTTGGGACTCAAAGAGATCAACGCAGCTTTTATTCAACATCGCATAATCGTGGTTACGAAACGCACGGAATTTGATTTAGAGAAGGCTCGCTTAAAAGCGCACATCCTGGAAGGATTAGTCATCGCGATCAATAACCTAGATGAAGTGATTGCCCTTATTCGTTCTAGTAAAACCCCGTCTCTGGCCAAGGCCGCTCTTATTACTCGTTTTGAACTATCTGAGGTCCAAGCACAGGCCATTTTAGACATGAGACTCCAAAACTTAACGAATTTTGAATTGGATGGGATCAAGAAGGAACATGCAGAAGTGGTAAAACTCATTGTTGAGTTGGAAGGTGTTCTGGCAGATGTGAACAAGGTCTACGAGATTATTAAGAAGGAACTTAAAGACATTGCCGATAAGTATGGAGATGATCGACGCACGCTCATTATGCCTGAACATATGAGAGATCAACTTGATCTGAGTTCCTTTGAGGAAGCCGAAAGCCTTATCGAAGTCATGCTTACAAAGAATGGGTTCATTAAAAGGATGGCTCTCCCAACCAAGAAAAAGAAAGCAAATATCTTGGTCTGTGCCTTTAAGGATGGAGATACGTTAACAGAAAAGATCACCTGCACCGACAAGGATACTCTATATTTTTTTACTAATACAGGGAAGTTCTATACTATAAAATCTAAAACCATCCCAGAAACAGGGAATAAAGATAAAGGATGTCCAATCACTAATTTTTTCTCCTTGCCAGTGAAGGAAAAGGTAGTTTCTACTCTTCCCATCAAAGATGCCTCAGTAGAGTTATACTTTGTATTTGTTACTAAGGATGGACTGGTCATGCGGAGCCCAGCGAGTGATTTTATGAACGCTCGCTCCACAGATGCCATGGGGATTAAAGAGGGAGATGCAGTCGTCAAAGTGTTCTTGAGTGATGACCAAGGAGAGTTATTCCTTGCCACATACAAAGGACAAGCAATTCGTTATCTCGTGTCGGAAATTAACCCAATGGGCCGTAAATCACGCGGGGTCAAAGGAATAGCTTTAGGCAAAGAAGATTGGATTGTCGATGCCTTAATGCTGAGCAGTTCAGTGGAAAACCCCTTAGGGGATCTAGTGACAGTTAGTGAACGAGGATTCCTGAAGCGTACATCGTTTGGGGAATACAAACCCCAAGGTCGGGCAGGAAAAGGGATTGCCATTGGCAAGGTAGATTCAGAAAAAATCGGTTTTATCGCAGGTATTGCACAAGTTCAGGATGATGATGTGTTAAATGTTATCCAAGTCAGTGGAACCGTAACTAAAATTGAGATGAAGAACGTTAAAGCTGATTTACGAGCAAAAGCAGGGATACAATGCGTCCCTGTTTTATTGGGTGATTACACGGTTAAGATAATCCAAGAGCAGGTCAAAGGAACTAGTTTTTAAACTCCTAGACAACTAGTTTTGCTTCCCACAGAAACTTATGTTTGAATAAAGAAGTTATTGAAATAACATAATAGACGAAAGTGGGCTAAAGCGGAGGTATTTAGAAATGGAGATTTTTAATATAACGGTTAACGGGTCAGGCTATGATCACGAATACAACTTCAATAATTATGCATTAACTCTAGTTTGCAAAAATAACGAAACAGAGAAAGTTGTTAGAGCAAACTTACGCTACTATCCTAGAGAAAACGAATGGGATCTGAATCCGATATTTCACGAGTATACAAAGGATGAGAAACAAAGTATGATTGATCAAATAATTAAGAGTGAAAATTTCAAATCAGCATTCGAAACGCCAACGAACCACTTGGAAGGATAGCTGGTGCAAGTTGTGCAAGTTGGGGACGGTTCTTGACTTGCATCAAGAACCGTCCGAAAAAATCCTCCAATAACCTCAAGTAGCGCCTTCTTGCTCGCGGTCAGTATACTGAGCGATACTTGGAACTCTACAGGCCGAACGTCGATAAAGGTATTCCTGCAACATGGAAGTTGGGATAAATTTGCATTAGATGAAAGAAAATAATAGTTGACAGTACACTGGCAAAATGGTACTATAACTGAGCGCCACAAAGACGCACACTGATTGAACGAGTAAGGGGTAAAACTTTCGAGCTAGTCAATCCAGACAAAACAAATTAGTCATTGACAACGAGAGTTGAAAATGCAAAGATGTAGAT
>NZ_MLBF01000052.1 GCF_001936615.1 Desulfosporosinus metallidurans | reverse complement strand
AATCTAAAACGACTAATCCTTCTGAGTCAAGAGGATTAGTCGTTTTAGATTTTTCTTTACTCTCTTTAATTTGGTTAATTTTGTGCATTGTAGCACTGCGTTTTATTTTACATATACTGCCAATAAAGGAGGAGACTTATATGCGCTTTCTAAACACAAGATTTTCCAAGGAGATTACCATTGAAAATACAGACACTGTCCTAGAACAAAGTGAAACTGTTACCAACTCAATTCAAGAAGAAACTCCTCGAAACGCCTTAGAAACCATTCCTACCGCTCCAACTTCTACTAATCTTATGAGTAAACTCTACCGTAACCAAAAAACATCGACAACAGAGGCTCCAGAGAATCTCTACGAGAATGAAGCCTGGGCACCTAAAAATGAAATTATAGGTCTATTTCGTAAACGCAGAATGAATGTCGAGTAACACCTAAACACGATTTTGAAGAAAGGGGGGACTGAATTGGCCCCTGGATACACCCGTGTATATGCACCGGTATTACGAAGTCCTCTACTCTTTCATCAATCTACCGTGCATTCGGCTCCCACATATCATCCTACCCAGCCAGCCTCCGCTCTATCAGCACCTACTCTATATTACCCCCGTCCCTCACAGTATATGCTTCAACCCCAATACACGGTTCAAGCTCCATTTCCCATTTATTCTCACTCTTATCCTTACCATTCTGCTTCTCCACTACCCACAATCCCTTCCCAAATACCCTTCTCTTCGTATTCTGTTCCTAACTTCACTTATGCATCAACCGTCTCCTCTAAAGGATTAGCTCTCATTCTGATCGCAACTCTTATTTTAGTTGCACTTGATCTTGTGATTGTTCGCCCACAAAAACGGTAATTTCTTTATCTTATATCTTAAACTATCGAACCAAAAAGGGCCCGTGAGCGTCAAAAAAATAACGCTCACGGGTCCTTTTTCTAGTACCATTCAGAAAGTATAGTTTCGATTTTTGGATCATTTTAAATAATGTCAGCCACTTACCGACTTGCCATGTGTAAATACTTCAACCGTGCAGGTAGAACATCATTGCGTAGCAAGTCTGCATGGGTTTCACGCTTCACGATCACATCGGCTTGTCCGCTCTCCACAAGAACTACACCCGGGCGTGTAAGCCGATTGTAATTCGATGACATGGAATAGTTATACGCACCCGTACAAGAAACAGCGATTAGATCACCGGATTCAGCTTTTGGTAAGTCAATATCCCAAATCAACATATCACCAGACTCACAACACTTTCCGGTAACGGAGACAGTCTCCGTTGCCTCTTCCTTTGCGCGGTTAGCAAGAACTGCCTCATAACGTGCTTGATAAAGTGCAGGCCGTGGATTGTCCGCCATGCCCCCATCGACAGCAACATATTTCCGAATCCCGGGAATCTCTTTAATAGATCCAATGGTATAGAGTGTCGTTCCTGCCGTTCCGACAATAGAACGCCCTGGTTCAATAATAATTTTCGGACGCGGAAAGTTCTGCTTCTCACAGGCATTCTCCAAAGCGTCCTGAACTGCTTTAGCATAATCTGCGATCTGGGCGGGTTCATCTCCAGACACATAATATATTCCAAATCCTCCACCGAGATTCAATTCTTCCAGGTGGTAAGCTGTGCGTTTAAGGGTATCAGCCATATAATCAATCATAATCTGAACTTCGTGCCGGAAAGAATCTAATTCAAAGATTTGCGACCCGATATGAGCATGAATCCCTTTTACGACGAGGTTGGAATACGATAACGCTAAATCAATCGCCTGATCTGCTGTGCCATCCGGCAATGTAAAACCAAATTTGGAATCGATCTGACCCGTCTGAATATACTCATGCGTATGCGCTTCAATCCCTGGTGTCACACGGAGAAGAACCTCTACCCGAAGATTCATTTCTTGGGCCAGTTCATTTATTATATTCATTTCATAAAAATTATCGACAACGATTCGCCCTACACCCGCTTTAATCGCCATTGCTAATTCTTCACGAGATTTATTATTGCCATGAAAATATATGTGCGCAACTGGAAAATTAGCCTGCAGGGCAGTATAGAGTTCTCCCCCTGAGACGACATCTAACCCCAGTCCTTCTTCATCAATAATCCGGCACATGGCCAATGTTGAAAACGCCTTGGAGGCATAAATAACCTCCGTATTTTTTAGACCTTCCACAAACGAACTATGGTACTGTCGACAAATAGTTCGAATCTGGGCTTCGTCCATAATATAGAGCGGCGTTCCAAATTGCTTGGCCAATTCTACAGTGTCACATCCGCCAATTTCCAAATGACCCTGCTCATTTACTAGTTGTGTACCGTGTAGCCTCATTTACGTTTCCTCCCTTTTCCTAATAAATTACTATACATATCACAAAAATAAAAACGGCAACAGAAGGAGGTCCTCTGTTACCGTACAGTCTGCACGTAACATGACCCTCTTCTCCTGTTGGGAGTAGCTCTCCATACAATGTTTTTCCTTAACATTGTATGACAGTCCTGCAGTTCTTCACTACAGGCCCAGCACCAAAAACTGCGAATTTTTGGGCTTCGGCGAAATCTCCTTTCCCATGGGCTCATTAGTTTCCGCAACTTACTCCACAGTACTCTTGTCATTCGCGCCTCTACCGCACCTCCAAAGAGATGAGGCATTATTAAATTTCATTTAGTATACCAGACTTCCTTGTGAAGGTCAAAATATTTTTAGCTGTTATGTTTTTTCAAGCTCCCCGTTGTTCCCCCTGATGTCCCGTTACACCCATGCCATCACTAACACCGACCGTAGCCGACCACTTTCCACATCGATCTCCCCATCTTGCCAAATTTATACCATCCTGTTTGATTTCTACAATTTCACACCGATTTGCACACCCCGAGCATTCGAAGCTATTGGCCTGAAATTGAGTCTCAGCCAAATGTAAACCACGGAATCGAGTCGATGTCTCAGATCGCATTCCCACTTTCTCCTGAGCTAAGTACGCAGCTCCTAAAGCACCCATGACGCCATAATGTTCTGGTACGATCACAGGTTGTCCTAACTCCATTTCGAACGCTTTACATATTCCAGGGTTGGCGGCCACACCCCCTTGGAAAAAGATCGGACCCCGGATGTCTTTATTCTTACCGACGTTGTTCAGATAATTCCGTACCATAGCCTGACACAGCCCAGCTAAAATATCCGAAAGTGAATGCCCTAGCTGTTGTTTGTGAATCATATCCGATTCCGCAAAAACAGAACAACGCCCAGCAATCTGTACTGGATGCTTTGCTTGAAGGGCCAGAGGGCCAAATTCCTCAATGGGAATACCCAACCGCGCGGCCTGTTGATCAAGAAAAGACCCAGTTCCGGCTGCACAGACCGTATTCATAGCAAAGTCAGAAACAACACCATCCCGGAGAATGATAATTTTAGAGTCCTGTCCCCCTATTTCAAGAATCGTTTGCACCTCGGGATTCACCCGCGAAGCAGCCACAGCATGAGCCGTAATTTCGTTTTTAACGACATCTGCCCCTAACAAGGTGGCTGCAAGTTGGCGCGCGCTTCCTGTGGTTCCGACCCCTATAATCTCATCTGAATTTCCCATTTTAGTTCTTAACTGTTTAATCCCTTCTTGAATCGTTTGCATGGGGCGCCCCTGTGTTCTTAGGTAGAGCGCTTCTTTCACCGTGTTATCCGGTTGTAACAAAACGATATTTGTACTGACTGACCCGACGTCAACCCCTAAGAAATATTTATCGTCCCCCAACACTTAGCACATCCCCTCTTGTTTTTCCAGTTTCTCGTTGAAGGGTTTGAAGGTTTGACCTTTCTAGCAAATCCACAAACGCTTCTAAACGCGTTTGAACCCCTGCTTGCCCGGAATGTTCATCGATAATTAGAGTCATAATCGGAACCTTATAAGCTTCCTGAATCTTAGGCAAAATACTTGCCGCTACAATCTCAGGCATGCAAGTTAACGGGAAAATTTGTATAATCCCATCAAATCCTTCTTGCGCAAATTTCACGGCAGCTCCCACCGTTTCCTGTCCATGCCCGCCAACAAAGTGAGGCAAATACGGTTTGGCATGACGGGGATATGATTTAATAGAACGGTAGCCTGGGGCAAGACCTTGAAACACATGATTCCCTGTCCAGCCAGAAATATAAATGGAACGATCCACTTCCACGCCCAAACGTCCTAAGTGTCTTTCTACATCCCCTGAGGTGTAAGGATCGAGGATCGTGTAAATCTCACCGATAATCCCAATGCGCAGTGGTTCTCTAAGCCCGTCAGATGCGCCTTGTAGTTCCCATTGTCGTTCACAAATGCTCTCTTGTACCCAGCGAACCGTCTCCTTAAGCCCTTGATCTGTCATGGTCTGGGAAAGGCGCCTTTTAGCGTCTTCATAGAGTTTCTCAGTTTCCTTCGGCTGAGGAAGCCTAGGGCGAGCCGCATGAATCAAATCTTCGACTCGATCCAAGGCTACACTTTTCCGGTAGGCGAAACGCAGAGCCTTGATGATCTGTGCCCAGGAATTCTTCGTTCCTGCTAAATAACGAATTCGTTTGAACAACCCCAGCATACTTCCATCGGGTGGCTCAAGAATAACGACGTCATAATCATACCCTGCCTCCCTAAGGATCTGACGTTCCACTTCACCATACAAACCAAAGCGACAGGGACCAATTCCCCCGGTAATCACAATCGTATCCGCCCCATGATCCGCGGCTTCAACATAGTTGCCAAGATTCAATTTCAAAGGAAGACACGCGGATTCCGGTGATAATTTTGTACCTAGATTTAAGGTCCGTTTACTATTGGTTGGTGGGACCACCACCTCAACATTAAGGGATTCAAAGAGTGTTTGAATCACGATCCAGGCATTCCCCATATGTGGAAATGTCACCTTCATGGGCCTTCCTCCTTTCGACCATATCTAAAAAGGCTTCCAGCCGAGTGACAAGGCCTGCCTCACCACTGTGTTCGTCCAGGGTTACCACCATATAGGGTTTATGATGTTGCCGCGCAATAAGCGCCAACATTTCTTGAACCATGGAGTCAGTCCCACATCCGAAACAGGTCAAATAGATGACCCCATCAACCTGAGGATCTGTGACAAACTTATTCCCTGAACCATAGATTTGCTTAGCATGACTCCAAAACAGCTTTTTGCGTAACCCCGCTAAATGCGCGCTGACATCCGCTTGATTAACGTGCTCAGTTAATTCCACATCCGCTTTTTCGCGCAGCTTCCGGAGAATGTTCAGATTTACATAGGATTCTAACGTTAAGTAGGAATGCCCAACTAAAGAAATTTTCAGGCGATCAGTGTCCTGATCAATTACAGTTCTGGGCGGATCTGAACATTTTTGAACTGTTAATGGGTTCTTGGCAAGCACCCGCTCTTTCCAAGTTTTCACGTTAGACACAGGGTTCGTTAAACCTTTTGTAGCACGCTCTATCTCACGCATGCTCTCCTCAAAATCCCACCCAGCACCATTTGAAGCTTGATAACGTCTTTGCCACTCTTGACCTTCGGTAAAGGCTTTTCGTATTTCTGCCTTGCTCTTACCCAGTTGAAGGCCGAAGACCTGAAGGTCTTTTAAGACCTGACGTTGGCCCTTTCGCCAATTTAACACTACACTCAGAACTGGAATTCCAGGGGGAACGGCAGGCAGTAAACTTTCCGGAATTCCTAAGAATTTGGGGCAGCTGTAAGTGTCTGCCTCAACACTGACCATACGGGGCAAGAAAATCCCATCGACATCCTTTAACGCCTGTATATGCCCTGCAAGAAGCTTAAGAGGCAAACACGTTTCGTCACTGGCCTTTTTTAAACCCTGTTCCATAATCAATCGATGCGTAGGTGGGGAAGTCACTACTTCAATCTCTAACCGATGAAAAAATCCGGCCCAAAAAGGAAAATAATCAAAATAATAGAGAGCACGTGGAAACCCAATTTTCACTCAACTGCATCCTTTCATGGCCTATTTGTCGCCGCCCTCCGGCTGACGAACCGAATCTTGTGTTTTTAAAATACTCGGACGAGAATTTTTAATGGGAACAGGAGAGCGCACTAAGATCGTCCCCAGTGCTTTGATATCTAAGGGAAGGAGGGGCCAAAGATATGGCACACCAAACGACTTTGTCCGCCATAAGAGAAAGAACATCGCAGCCGCTCCGATCCAAAACCCTAGGAAGTTAAAGAGACCCGTCATAATAATCAGAAAGATCCGCATCAATCGATTCGCTAAGCCCAATTCATAACTCGGAGTCGCATACGTCCCAACAGCGGCAATAGCAATATACATGACTACCTCTGGAGAAAACAGCCCCACTTTGACCGCTATATCTCCAAGCATAAAGGCAGCGATCAAACCCAAAGCCGTCCCCAAAGGGCCCGGGGTGTGAATTGTACCCATGCGCAAAAGATCCACCCCGAACTCAGCCACCAAGACTTGAAAAAGCAAGGGGATTTTTGCTGGTTTCATAACCCCGATGAACTGAAGCCAGTCTGGTAGCAATTGCGGATTTAGGGCTGCGCCCAGCCAAAGCGGAAGAAGAAAGAGCGATGCAAAGATCCCACCGAACCGTATCCAGCGGAGATAAGCCCCCACGATCGGTTCCTGACGATATTCTTCTGCATGCTGAACATGGCTCCAAAAGGTCGCCGGTGCAATCATGACGGAAGGAGAAGTATCGACAATGATAAGGACATGTCCTTCAAGTAAATGAATAGCCGCAACATCCGGACGTTCGGTATAGCGCACACGGGGGTAGGGATTCCAGATTTTACTACCAAGAATAAATTCCTCAACACTTTTTTCCGCCATAGGAATCCCGTCAATTTTAATCCCTTGTACATCTTTTTGGATCTTCTTGACCATATCTAAGTTCGTAATATCTTCAATGTACACAATGCACACATCTGTTTTGGATCGTCCTCCAACTTGAACTAATTTCATACGCAGTTTTGGATCACGTAACCGTCGACGAATTAAAGCCGTGTTCATCACAAGGGTCTCCGTAAATCCATCACGAGATCCACGAGTTACACGTTCAATGTCCGGTTCCTGAGGTTGACGAGAAGGATACGTCCTGGCATCGACGATAATGGCCTTTTCTTGTCCCTCCACAAAAATCGCCATGGGGCCAGACAAAACAAAATAGAATACCTTATCCATGGTTTTAACTTCTGAAACCTGTAGATTTACAATCCGTCCTTTCACTAATTTATCCAAGGTATTAACAATTAAGTCAGAGCGTTCCAAGTCAATCAAAGCATCTAAAATATAACTGGCGACATGCGTGTCCACCATCCCGTTGACGGAATAAATGGCTACTTTCTTACCGCCGATAGACATCTCCCGCAGGACAATGTCGAAACAATCTGGAACTCCCAATTCCCGATTAATGTAATCGACATTTTCCTGATAATTCTTACTTACGGGCACGTTCTTTTCGCTTGAACTATTATCCACCTACACACCCCCCTAAAGAATCTCTTTATCCAATTGACTAACATCCGCTAATTCGTACATCTTGCATCGAACTTCGCGCCTCGATCATGCCCTATCCTTTGGGGTTAAACGTGACTGACATTAAATACCCGAAAAAAACCGCCGCGGCGATCCCTACCGCCGATGCTTCAACACCACCAGAAAAAGCACCTATAATCCCCCGTTTGGCTACCGCTTCCATAGCCCCTTTTGCGAGGCTATACCCAAAACCAGATAAAGGGATCGTGGCTCCAGCCCCTCCCACTTTCACTAAAGGTTCGTACAATCCCAACGCCCCGAGGATTGCTCCACCCGTCACAAAGGAAACAAGGACATGAGCGGGAGTAAAGGCCGGTTTTGTTAAATCCATCAGAAGTTGCCCAATCACACAAATCGCTCCTCCGACAATAAAAGCCGGAACAATCATATCAAACATATGTATTCACTCCTTTCACGCCTCAATCACGACTGCATGCCCAATACCGGGAATGGATTCTCCTTGCAGTGCTGAAGTTGGGCTATGCAAGGCACCACTGCCAACTAATAAAACTCGCTTTAACTCTCCCACTTTAATTCTCCTCATAATCTCTCCAGCAAAAACTACGGAGGAACAACCACATCCACTTGCTCCCGCGTGGACATCTTGGCTGGCGTCAAAAATCATAACCCCACAATCCGTAAATCCGGTTCCCATATCAATCCCACTTTGCTTTAGGACTTCACCCGCGAGAGCCAAACCGACTGCTCCCAGATCCCCAGATGCCATCAGATCATAATCCTCTGGTTTGCGCTGTAAGTCATGGAAGTGATTAAGAATCGTATCGGCCACTGCAGGGGCCATGGCTGAGCCCATATTATTGACATCCTTTTCAGCAAAATCAATGACTCTTCCAAGAGTTGCTGAGGTGATTCGCGGCCCCTTCCCACTTCGTCCGAGAAGCACACTTCCTGCACCAGTCACTGTCCACTGCGCGCTCATTGCCCTTTGCGTACCCTGTTCCGTTGGGGAACGAAATTGTCGCTCAGCAGTATCATGATGACTGGAGACACCAACCAAAACATACTGGGCAAAACCTCCATCAATCAACATGCTCCCAAGTGCCATGCCCAAAGCCATTGTAGAACAAGCACCATAGATGCCAATCAAAGGAAGCGCCATTTGACGAGCAGCAAAATTGGAGGAAATCATTTGATTTAATAAATCTCCTGCGAGCATGAAGTCAATATGATCCTTCGGAACGCCCGCTTGACTAATGGCTCCCTGCATCGCCTCTTGGAGCATTTTGCTTTCTGCGACTTCCCAGGACTTTTCCCCATTAAGTTGGTCTTTCCATACCCGACTAAATGTCTTTCCGAGAGGGCCTTGCCCCTCTTTGGGACCCACCACAGAGTGCGACGATAAAATAACCGGGGGGTTGGCAAACACCACGGTTTGATTTCCCATTCGTTTTAGATCCATCCCTTAATTCATCCCCATTCAGAAGTCATCTCTGCGCATTAGTGTAAAAAGAAAAAGACGATACCGACCACAATCGATGTGGCAATACCATATACGAGCACAGGCCCCGCAATCGTAAACAACTTCGCTCCGACACCCAACACATAGCCTTCCCGCTTAAATTCCATGGCAGGTGCTACTATGGAGTTAGCAAACCCAGTGACCGGGACGATGGAACCAGCTCCTCCAAATTTTCCAATCTCGTCATAAACTCCCAAGCCTGTTAATAAGGCTCCTAAAAAGATCATGGTTGCTGTGGCCGCAGTCGATGCTTCAGTACGACCCAACCCGTAAGTAACAAAGAGATTGATGATAATCTGACCAAGCGCACAAATTATCCCCCCCACGACAAAAGCCCGCACCACGTTTTTAACAATGGTCGGCCTAGGTGTATATTGCTGCGCTAACGCTTTATATTGCTCTGGGGTTATTGTGACGGCAGGCTGGCGTAAAGTTTGCTTAGCCATCCTAATTCCTCCTTTAACACTGACAGATAAGTCTATTATTGTCTAAATGGCTAAATATATACTAAGGAAATCAGTCTTTATCGAAAATTCCTAATTTCGACACAGCTTTGCAAGGAATTTACTAAAAGTAAGCAGGAAAATTATGGGTAACATCGAAACTGTATGTATTGTGATAAAATTTTAGGGGGACTGGTCTTGAACCTTGAAAAGAAGATAGAGCGCCTAACCCTACTCTTGCGCTTAGACGGAGAATTGGATATGCACACAGCTTCTATGGTAAGACAAGCCATTGACATTGAGATTGAGAAACGAGGAATTCGCACAGTTATTCTTAATTTTCAAGACGTTCGGTTTGTCGACAGTTCTGGACTCGGTGTAATCTTAGGCCGCTACAAGAAACTTCTTCCCCTAGGAGGGAAGCTTAAAATCACGAACGTACCTCCACACATTTATAAAATCATGGAATTATCCGGACTACCCAAAATCATCAGTTTCTATTTGGATGAAGCGCACGCTTACGAGGAAGGAAGGGGAGCCTAAATGAAAACCAATCAAATTAGCCTTACTTTTTCCAGCATCTCTGAAAATGTAGGTATTACCCGTTTACTCATTGCTTCAGTGGGAGCGCAACTTGATCTTCCCCTGAATGACATCGAAGAACTTAAAGTCGCGGTTTCCGAAGCGGTTTCCAATGCCATTATCCATGGATACAGCAATAATCCTGATTACATTGTTTTTCTCGATTTAGACATCGCTAATGACACTCTCAAGATTGTAGTGCGAGATGAAGGGTGTGGAATTCCAAATGTTGAACAAGCGATGCAACCTGCTTACAGTACGGATCCGGAGCGAATGGGCCTAGGCTTTGTCTTTATGCAATCGTTCATGGACGAACTTCAAGTAGAATCTACGCTTGAAGTGGGAACAACTGTGACCATGATGAAGCATTTCAAGCAAACACCCATCTCCTCGCATTAGGGGGGCGCGTTATGATTCAACGACTAACCGAAATGAATCTCCCACACTTCCCGCTGCTCTCTGATAAGGAGATGATGCAAAACCTCCAGGCTGCGAAAGATGGAGATGCTGTGGCCCGCGAGCGTTTAATCAATTGCAACTTAAAACTTATTTTTAATTTAGTTCAGCGTTTTGCCCATCGCGGCTATGAAATGGAAGACCTCTTTCAGATTGGAACGATTGGCCTAATTAAAGCGATTGACAAATTCGACTTTACCTACGGGGTGAAATTTTCGACCTATGCGGTTCCGATGATTATCGGCGAAATTCGGCGTTTTCTCCGAGATGATCACCCAGTTAAGGTTCCTCGTTCCTATAAAGAACTTGTTTATAAAGTGAATCGCGCACGCGATGAACTTTCTGCAACATTAGGTCGTGAGGCAACGATCGGGGAAATTGCCACAAATATTGGGGTTGAGCGGGATGAGATCGTCGCCGCACTAGAAGCCATCCAAAATCCTACCTCTATTTATGATACTCTTTACCAAGACGACTCCGATCCCATCTACGTTCTCGATCAACTCTCTGAAGAAAAGACACTTGACCCCAGCTGGTTTGAAAAGATTGCCCTCAACGAAGTCCTCGATAAATTACCCGAACGAGAGAAGCGTGTCCTCTTAATGCGTTTTTACGAAGATAAGACACAGAGTCAAATCGCCAGTCTTCTTCATCTATCACAGGTGCAGATTTCACGTATCGAGCGAGCTGCTCTTCTCAGGATTCGAGAACTATCACAGATCAGTGACCGTTCAGATTTAATTGAATCCGAACCAAAATCCGAATCTGACCCGGACTAAACCATCTCAAAAACTTCTGAGATTCTAGTAGCCAAAAACTCCCTTTAGGGTTCGCGTCACCTGTTCAACAACTCCTGCTCTTGCCACGGGGTGATCAGCCACCAAATTTACGCTTGCTTGCAGTTGATCATTGCGATAAAGGAGGATTTCCCCTAACCTTTGTCCTTTTTGAATCGGAGCACTGATTTCAGGGTTGAGTTTTGTCTCTACCCACAAATTCTTATCCTTCCCTTTTTCTACGGTTGCACCCAAAGTTTTTTCAGTAATCGCGTTAACCTCATTTTCCGATCCTTTGCGAACCTTAACAACACCCTGCCTTTGTTCAGCCGGAGCAAACTGTTTAAACTCATATTTCGCAAAACCATAGTTATAAATTTTCATCGATTCCGCAAAATGTCCTCTAACTTGGGATACCCCCATGACGACACAAATCAACCTTAAACCATTTCTCTCAACGGTCGAGGCCAAGCAATACTTAGCTTCATTTGTCCACCCTGTTTTGAAGCCATCCGCCCCAGGGTACCACCATAATAACTTGTTCGTATTCCAAAGCTTAAATTTTCCATCGCGCAAGTCATACTCTTTCATGCTGGTCAACTTCCGGACCAAAGGATAATTAAGTGCTTCTTTAGCAATTAACGCTAGATCAAACGCGCTCGTATAATGCCCCTCTGCAGGAAGACCATAAGCATTTACAAAGTGCGTGTTTTTCAAACCTAAGTCTTGAGCCTTACGATTCATTTCTTCCACAAAGGCTTCATGGGTCCCGTCAATATGTTCCGCCACGGCAACACAGCCATCATTGGCTGACCCAACAGCAATAGCAATTAACATCTGCTCTAAGGTGAACGTTTCTCCCGGTTCAAGGTAAATTTGGGACCCCCCCAGTTTGCTGGCATTATCGCTAGCAGTCACTTTGTCCGTCAATTTTACTTTTCCGGAAGCCACCGCATCTGCTGCCACCAGTAAGGTCATGAGTTTCGTGACGCTTGCTGGTGGTAATTCTTTATGCGATTCTTTTTCATAGAGAATTTGACCGGAAGCCGCATCCATAAGAATGGCACTTGTGGCTTCAGTCTCAATCTCGACACCAAGCGCTGATTGGACGTTAGCAAAGCCTATGTTTCCGAGCGTGAGCAGCATGGCAAGAACGATTGCTAAACTTTTTCGCATTTTGAACCCTCCTCCTTTATGTGTGATGTTATTATTCCCGAAAATGAAAATTATATTGAATGAATGATATGAAATTGCCTTGGATACAACAAAAAGCCTTTGGGTTGCCGTTAAACGGCAACCCAAAGGCTTTAACATTAAGTTTGTTATTTTAAGGAAAAATGAGTTTCGTAAGCTTTACTTTGCTGCAACATTCGGAACCAACCCGTTGGAGATGGAAGAATACGTCTGCCAGAGCTTCCGAATTGAATCCACGACAATAATTGTTGCTAAAACGATCATCAGTGCGGCGAGCACTGCAGGAAGTGTTTGATGTTTCGGGATGTAGTTATTGACAATCGTCAAATATCCAGCGGTGGATGACGTAACTCCCATGAAAATCATCGGAATGAACGTAGTCATTGTATAACTTATTTTCTTAGTACGACGGAGAATCATGTTGGAACCAATCGCCAAGGCCAACGTCGCCAACAATTGGTTGGACACCCCAAAGATTGGCCATATTGTGGCAATGTCTCCACCATAGAGAAGATATCCCCAAGCAAAGGAAACCAAAGCACTCAACAGAATCGACAAGACAAGGGACTTAGAATTTCTTAATGGCTTAAACAGCATGCCAAGAAAATCTTGGGCAATAAAACGGGCCACACGGGTTCCAGCATCAATGGTTGTCAAAATAAAGAGCGCTTCAAACATAATCGCGAATTGATACCAGTAGGCCATTAAGCCTTTCAGGCCAGGAATACTTGAGAAGATATGGGCCATTCCCACAGCCAAGCTTACTGCGCCACCGGGACGACCTGCAATATTCTCTCCGACCATTTGTGAAAGCAAGGGTAAGTCTTTGACTTGCATCCCCAAATGAGCAAAGACAGCCGGTGAGGTATTGATCGCAAAGTAATCTCCAGGAGCCAATACCGTAGCGGCTATAAGAGCCATCATCGCTACGAAGGCTTCCATGATCATACCGCCATACCCGATCAGTTTGATGTCTCCTTCGTCTTTTAACATTTTAGGAGTGGTTCCAGAAGCAATCAGGGCATGGAACCCAGAAACCGCACCACAGGCAATGGTAATAAATAAGAAGGGCCATACCTTACCATTAATGATGGGGCCACCACCATTGACAAATTGAGTAACGGCAGGCATCTGAAGTTGCGGGTGAACAAAAACAATCCCCAGCGCTAACGCCGCAATGGTTCCAATTTTCATATAGGAACTGAGGTAATCGCGAGGGGCCAAAAGCAACCAAACAGGAAGGGCTGCCGCAATAAAACCATACACTGGAAGAATAATTTCAAGTGTTTTAACATCATAAAAGAACAAAAACGCTAAAGGAGAATTCTTGATAACCGGTCCCAAAGCCACCGCGAGAAGGATCAATACAACACCAATGACCGAAGCCTCTCCCAACTTACCTGGACGCAGTTTACGCATATAAATACCTATGAATATGGCAATTGGAATCGTCATGGCAATCGTAAAGACACCCCAAGAATTCTTATATAGAGCATTAACGATAACCATGGCAAGACCAGCCATCGTGATCGTGATAATGAAGAGGATGGCAATCCCAGTAATAAAACCAGTGACCGGTCCAACCTCATCTTTGGCAATGTCAGAAAGACTTTTTCCATCATGACGAACAGAGGCAAAGAGTACAACAGCGTCATGGACTGCTCCTCCCAACACAGCTCCGATCAAAATCCAAAGCGCACTCGGCAAATAACCAAACTGTGCGGCTAAGACTGGTCCAACTAATGGACCTGCGCCGGCGATCGCTGCAAAGTGATGCCCAAAGACAACCCACTTGTTTGTCGGAACATAATCTTGTCCGTCCTCCATGCGGACTGCGGGGGTAATATTACTAGGATCAAGCGCTAGTACTTTAGCAGAGATGAAAGCACCATAGAAACGATACCCTAGCATAAGAATAAGTGCTGAAGCAATAATGAGAGTTAGCGCATTCATTTTTTTAACCCCTTTCCTATATACTAAATTCATTTGGATTCCTTGTGCTTTAAGTATACAGTCGCACAGAATTAATGAGTTAAATCAAACAAAAAACACAGGATTTGAAGTCTGAAACACCAAAAATCCTGTGTAAGTTTACAATTGCCTTTTCTAGTCTTGGGCTCATAAACCCATGCGTTCACGAAACAATTTAACATATGTGCGACTGACAGGAATCTCACTATTATCCTTCATAATCAAGTTATACGTATTATTAAACCAAGGGATGATGGAATGAATTTGATCTAATTGAGCTAAATAACTTTTGTGAACCCGCAAAAATGATGACTTTAACAGGCCTTCTAACTCCGTCAAGGTATAATTCGTGAGATAGCTCCGCTCTCGGGTCACGATACGAACGGAACGATCTTCAATTGTGGCGTAAAGAATTTCTCCAAAGGGAATGAGCAATATCTTCCCATTTTCTTCGATTTTGAGTTTACCTTCACGCCCCTCCGCCGCATGTATTGATGTGTATATTTGATCTAATTTGGCCAAGAAATCCCGGGCTTGAACTTGCTCTGTTGTAACTTGCTCAGCTTGGGTCGTTTGATCCACCCCTAGGTTCTTCTCCTCTATACGTCTCTTTAAACGTTGTACTGTTTCTGCTAAGCGGTCCTCTCGAAAAGGCTTTAAGAGATAATCCACGGCATTGACATCAAACGCTTCAATCGCATATTGATCATAGGCCGTGGCAAACACAATAGCTGGAGAAAACCCAAGTCGAGCCAATTCCCGAGCGACATCCACTCCCGAAGCATCTGGCATCTGAATATCTAAAAAAATAGCATCTGGCGTACACTCCCCGAATTTCCGAATCGTTTCCTCTCCCGTACCGGCTTCGCCTACAATCTCTACTCCGGGTATTTCTCGCAATAAATAACACAATTCATCCCGTGCAGGACGTTCATCATCCACCACCATGACCCGCATGAACCTTCCCCCTCATTCCAGAAATCCTAAACGTTCTGCTGCCGCGGCAGGAGGAATCCTTAAGGTAACCTCAGTTCCCTTCCCTTCCCTGCTTTCAATCACAAACTCAGCCTTCTTGCCATAAAGGATCAGAAGACGTTGGGCTACATTTTGGAGACCAATGCCTAGTCCTGAAGTTGATACTTCGACCCCGGTCAGGATACGGGTTAACGTTTCAGCAGGAATACCCACCCCATTATCCCCAATCCGAACCACCAGTATGTCTTCTTCGACAAATGCGGAAATAACGATCTCACCAGGTGTGCTCATGGGATAAATCCCATGCTTTATGGCATTTTCAACAAGGGGCTGCAGGGTTAGCCCAGGTAATCTCCAATTTAAGGCCTCATCCGTAATTTCCTCACGCACGCAAAGACGTTCGGAAAAACGGGCCTGTTCGATAGCCAAATAGGCCCGTATATGTTCGCACTCCTCGCGTAGCGTCACAAACTTTTCCGCACTTTTAAGGTTCTTGCGAAAGAAATCCCCCAATTGCAAAAGAAGATGGCGCGCCTTTTCCGGATCCGTGCGGCAAAATGAGACTACAGTATTTATCGCATTGAATAGAAAATGAGGATTCACTTGAGCCTGAAGTGCTTTAAGTTCTGCTCTATTCACCAAATGAGCCTGAGATTCCAAAGTAGCTAATTCTAATTGCGTGGAAAAAAGCATACCTAAGCCAGCACCAAATTCCCAATCCACAGGGCTTATCCCTCGTGCCCGCTCTCTATAAATCTTAAGGGTTCCGACAATCGATTGCTGAAAATGAAGCGGTACAACCAGAGCGGAAAACAGCGGACAGCTTGGATCAGCGCAACCAATTTCGATCCGAGTTGCGGCAAGCTTTAATTCCCCTGAATCCAAAGCTTGATGAGTGGCTAGTGTCTGGATGACATGACCTGCTTCATGGTGATCAGAACCACTTCCAACATGAGCCAAAATTTGTTCCCGATCCGTCAAGGCCACCGCCGCCACATCGGTCTGTTCATAAATAATTTGAGCCACCCTGTGTGCCGTTTCTTTCGTTAACCCTAAACGCAAGATGGGCAAGGTCAAATTAGCAATATAAAGTGCCTTTTGCGCTTGGACCGCGCCAATTCGTTCTTCTTCTTCCAATGAGTCATGAATAACCGTCACGAAAATAGAAATCCCAATGCCATTCATGATAATCATGGGCAAGCCGATATCCTTAACCAAATCCCAAGCAGCAGCATAGGGGCGGGCGAGCAACAGAATAATGAGCATTTGAACGACTTCAATTCCCATACCAATAAACAAGGAGCGCTTCCAGGTTAAGTTACCTGAAAATTTTCGTCCCGCGTAGCCAGCAATTCCTCCCTCGACGAGCGTAGCAATACCACAGGCAAGCGCCGTAAATCCTCCTAAAAGCGCGCGATGCCCCCCGGCCAACAGCCCTGCCGCAATCCCGACCAGAGGTCCTCCGAGAAGCCCCCCGACTGCCACCCCTATTACCCGAGAATTGGCCAAAGCCCCTTTAATTTCCACCCCAGAATAAGTTCCTGCAATCCCCAGGCACCCAAAAAAGAAAACCAGGAAAAGCTTTTCCTGCGTATTCGCTTTACCTAATAACATACGCCTAAATAACTTCGTCCGAGTCATCAGATAGGCTAACGTAACAATCAGGCTTATATTGAGCGCTAGGTCTTGGAATAATTTCCAGAACATTATCGTTCCCCTTATCTTTCGTCTCTCTTCTCTCTTCTCTCTTCTCTCTTCTTAAGATGATATCCAAATTTCCAAAACTCCAATCAACTGCAGTGCCATGGTGATAGGCGAGGCGAGCAATGCAGCATGTGTGAACGGGCAGAGACACTTCCTCCTACTACCTACCAAACCGTTTTGAAGGCACCTTAGCATCTTTTAGACCGTGCCAATAACAAGGATTCAAAAAGCGCATGGGAAGGTGACTTTTATGTCGCAGCACGCACCCACGAATTACCTCAATCCCCACACTGTCGCATTCTTGTTGGAATTCTAGAGTCCACGTCTGTTCTTGAAACCAAATCTTGCTAACCCCTAAGGATGCAGCGTCGGAAACCAACGACTTGAGGCTCTCCGGGAGCAGGCACGGTACAATGACCGTCACTTTATCCTTCAGTTGAGCTATATTCGGATAAACCTTACTCCCATCTATGCGTTGTAATTCCTCAGCCACCGGATAGACAACGCAGCCAAACTCTTTTAAAGCCCGCCAAACTCTCCAGGCATGTTTATGTTTCTGGAATTTTTCTTTATCCCCTATCACTGCAAAAGTGTCTGCTGTTGTCACTCCCTCGGCTAAAGGGAAAATCTTTTTCTCGCGAACCATATATAAAATCCCCCTCCCCAAGAGCACGATGCATCGTGCCCCTTTATTGTATATAAATACGTAAGGAGAAGGATTTTATGAATAGACAAAGGAACCGTCTCCTTGTCTACAGACTGGACATATGGCACAAGTTCACTGGATAACTTCCTCGATCAAAGGAGGCAACTCGGGTGCTTCGCTTCCGACTGAAACTAGGTTTTGGGCAAGCTGAAGACCCTCAGCCAACATGTTTTTATCACTACTATAGAGCTGCAAAATAGGTTCTCCAGCTTCAACCCATTCGCCAGCTTTTTTCGCAAGGACAACCCCAGCCCCTAGATCAATCGAACTTTCTTTCGTAACTCGACCCGCTCCGAGAGTCATAGCTAAAATTCCTATTTTATGCGCATCATACGGCTGCACATAACCAGTATCCTGAGCTAGTATGGGTAGATTCCACGGTGAGACCCTTAATCGACGCTCGGCCACTGCTTGAGCATCCCCCCCCTGCTCGGTCAAAAAGGCTAGAAATCTGTACCACGCTGCCCCACTTTCCAAACTTTGGCTCAGGCGTTCCTTTCCAGTCTCTACATCAGCTACAACCTCCCCAGCTACAAGCATCCAAGCTCCCAGCTCTAGGCTGACCTCCATTAAATCGTCAGGACCTTTTCCCTGGAGCGCATCCGCCACCTCAAGGATTTCTAGACTATTTCCCACAGCGCGGCCAAGTGGTTGACTCATATTACTCAACACCGCAATCGTCTGCCGCCCCAGCTTGTTCCCAATATCCACCATCGTCCTCGCCAGTACCCTGGCCTCTTCCACAGTCTTCATAAAGGCTCCTGAGCCGTACTTAACATCTAAGACAATGCCCTGGGCTCCCGCGGCAATTTTCTTACTCATCACCGACGAGGCAATAAGAGGTATGGAACTTACTGTTGCCGTGACATCCCGCAGAGCATAAAGCTTCTTGTCGGCAGGAACAAGATTTCCCGTCTGGGCGATGACAGACAACCCAATTTTCTTCACTTGCGCTAGAAACTCTTCCTGGGTAAGTTCTACCTTAAAACCCGGTACTGAACTCAGCTTGTCAATGGTTCCTCCAGTATGTCCCAGCCCTCGCCCGGACATTTTCGCCACTGGCACACCACAGGCGGCAACCATCGGCCCAAGGAGTAAGGTAGTCTTGTCCCCTACCCCTCCTGTACTGTGTTTGTCCACAAATCGTCTGCCAAGAATGGAAAGATCCAACTGATCTCCGCTCTGAGCCATCATCAACGTGAGTTCGGCCGTTTCTTCGAGCGTCATCCCCCGAAAATACACTGCCATAGCCCAAGCTGACATTTGATAATCTGGAATACCTCCTTGGACATAGCCATCAATGATAAAACGAATTTCCTCCCTAGATAGAGCTTCTCCGTCCCGTTTCTTTTCAATTAAATCTACCATGCGCATCTGAATCACTCTTTCTTTTCTCTTGAGCCAAATTATACCCTAAAGCACTCGTACGAGCGCTTGTACAAACTGGACAAATTGCGTTTCAATCCGCCCCGCTGTTTCCATGACTTCAGTATGGTTAAGTTTTTGCGCTAAAATACCTGCCGCCATATTCGTCACACAGGAGATGCCCAAAACCTGCATCCCCCCATGGTTAGCCACAATCACTTCAGGTACGGTACTCATTCCCACCATATCTGCGCCAATCGTACGCAAATAACGAATTTCAGCAGGAGTTTCGTAGTTGGGACCGCTCATGGCTGCATAAACCCCTTCTTGAGGATTAATCCCTAATTCTCGGGCGATCGTTAACGCCTTTTGACGCCATTCTAAATCATACCCCTCGCTCAGATCCGGAAAGCGCGGTCCCAAACTCAATAGATTAGCCCCACGCAAAGGATTATCACCCATCAAGTTAAGATGATCCTTAATGAGAATAAGGTCACCCGGGTGAAACCCTGAGTTGATCCCCCCTGCTGCATTTGTAACAATCAGACCAGTGGCTCCTAAGACTTGCATGACCCGAATCGGAAAGGTCACTTCCTGCATGCTGTACCCTTCATAATAATGAAAGCGCCCTTGCATGACCATGACTTTGCGTCCCGAAACCTTTCCAAAAACCAATTGTCCGGCATGCCCTTCAACTGTCGATATTGGGAAATGCGGAATATCTTTGTAAGAAATCACGATTTTCTCCTCAACTAGATCGGCAAAAGAGCCTAACCCCGAACCCAAGATAATCCCAAGTTCTGGTAGTGACGGGACCCGTTCCATAATATAACGACGTGCTTCGGCCAGTTTAACATTTTGTGCCTTTTCCGAGATCATTCAATCACCCTCCTAGAAATACTTGCATAGAAACTTTTTCCCTTAACCATCGGCTCTGCTTCAAGGTACTCGGCTACCGTCGCCCCCAAATCTGCGAAAGTAGATCTTACTCCCAGATCAACTCCCTTTTTTAAAGCTGACCCGTAAACAAGTAATGGGACATATTCCCTAGTATGATCCGTCCCAGACAAGGTTGGATCACAACCATGATCAGCCGTAATAATGAGCATATCCTCGGGGCGAAGCGCTGCAAAGAGTTCTGGCAAACGTGCATCAAAGGCTTCTAAAGCTCTCGCATAGCCTTCCACATCATTGCGGTGTCCATACAACATATCGAAGTCAACAAGGTTCGTCATTATCAAGCCCGATTTCACCTTGGTCATGTATTCTAAAGTTTTATCAACACCCTCCATGTTTCCCTTCGTCGTCACAAAATCAGTGATTCCTCTCCCTGCATAAATATCACGAATTTTCCCTACAGCGCAAACCTCAAGGCCCCGTTCCTGCACATATTCCAATAACGTTTTCTGCGGAGGTTCAAGCGCTAAATCATGACGATTGGTTGTGCGATAGAATTGTCCTGCTTTTCCCAGGAACGGCCGTGCGATCACTCGTCCCACTTGCAGCTCATCCGTCAGCATGTCGCGAGCAATCTGACATATACGCATTAGTTCCGGCAACGGAATAACCTCTTCATGGGCTGCCACTTGGAATACGGAATCCGCTGATGTATACACAATCGGCTTTCCTGTCCGTACGTGTTCTTCTCCCAAACGTTGGATAATCTCTGTCCCTGAAGCAACTTCATTGCCTATGACTTCTCGCCCTATAGCTAACTCGTAGCGCTCTATAAACAAGTTCGGAAAACCATCCGGAAAGGTCGGTAACGCTCTCTCTAAAATGACCCCTGCTATTTCCCAGTGTCCACTAGTCGTATCTTTACCAAGAGATCGCTCTGCCATTCTCCCAAAGCATCCCTCTGGATTGTGAGAAGCCGGAACTCCAGGAATCAAGTCAATATTACCTAAGCCAAGTTTTTGGAGAAACGGAAGATTGAGTCCCCCCCGCTGACGGGCGATGTTACCCAGAGTATGGCTTCCTAAGTCCCCATAGTTCTCTGCGTCAGGCATTTCGCCGATTCCAACACTGTCCAATACAATGATGATACTCCTTGCCATTCGTTTTTCTCACTCCCTAATCCCTTAGTCCGCACGAGGATGCGCCTTTTTGAAGACATCAACCAAGTGCTTCCGCGTTAGATGCGTGTAAATTTGAGTTGTCGCAATATCCGCATGCCCCAGCATTTCTTGAACGGAACGCAAGTCAGCCCCATGATCTAATAGATGGGTTGCAAAACTGTGACGAAACATGTGAGGAGAGATTGTTCGCTCAAGATTATGATTTTTTCCCCATTTTTTCAAGATGTACACCATTCCCTGGCGCGTGAGAGGTCGGCCATGCACATTTAAAAACAGGATATCGCTTTTCCCTTTGCCGCACAACCGATTTCGCAGGCCATTTAAATAACCCTCAACTGCCCGAACAGCCGGTTCACCCAAAGGCACAATCCTTTCTTTACTTCCTTTACCAAGGCAACGAACATATCCTACATCCAACGATACATCCGCTAAACGCAATCCGATAAGTTCAGAAACTCGGAGACCCGTACTATAAAGGACCTCCAACATCGCCAAATCCCGTAGGCTAAGATCGGATTCTTCCCCCGCTTGTAATAGTTTATCCATTGTCCCTTCCGACAACACCTTCGGAAGGGGTTGATTTAACTTTGGGGTCACCAAATAAGTACTTGGGTTATCATTGCGTTGTCCTTCATTCAACAAAAATACAAAAAACCCCCTTAGGGTTGCATTACAACGTGCAATAGTTCGTGGTGCTCTCCCTATATCTTTCCATTTAAGAAGAAATAAAAACAGATCATTTCCTTCACACCCTGTAAAATCTGTTCCCCGCTGTTTGAGAAAACTCTGGAGTTGACGTAAATCTCGCTCATAAGCCTGCCGTGTATTCTCAGAAAGCCCCCGCTCAACATGTAGGTAAGTCAGGTACTGTTTCATGAGTTGTTCCTCGGAGGTCATCATTTTACCCCCTCCTTTTCTGATAATGTTCTACACAGAGGGGGGATTTTCCTTGTTCAGCCTTTACTCTTAAGGAATTTGTCACTTTGCAAATCCGGCAGCCAATGAATAACATACTCTCCCCACCCCGGCCTTTCCACGCGCAAGGGATTACCATTAGGTTTTTGATCATGATGTAAGAGCGAGGACATCCATATGTTACACACGGCAATCAGCTTGGGCAAGAGCACGGCAAGTAAAATAAGGAGGACAAATACCCTTCCGAGATAAAGAAAAAACTCACTCCAACGTTTTATAGGCATTACGCTCCCCCCTATCCCTTAAACCTATGCACCTCCAGATTGTCCTTATCCTTGAAAAGAAGAAAGGACCGCTATTTTTACAAGCAATCCCGACAGATAAATCTTCTAAACGTTAATAAAATTAGATCATCCCAATCTGTTGATTTACAATTCCTTCAGTCAATTAATAGCTTCTTTGCGGAAGATCATAACGGGGATCAAAAGGCTGTGGAATTCCCATACGGCGTTCTAAGCGCTGCAGCCACGCAGGTTCAAATTGTTCTTCAAAAAGTTCCCACCAAATCGGTTCCTTCCCATGCACAAAGCCCATGCGTCTTTCCATCTGTTTAAGCCATCGGGGTTCAAACTGTTCTTCATAACGTTCCCACCAAGCAGGTTCATACCCGCCCGTATAATTAACCGGATACCAATGCACTTGATGCGGGTAATGACCATATATGGGAACGAGGGTCGTTCGTTTATGATGCAATTCACTCACTCCTTGCCAAATCATTTTCAGTTTTTCTATTGTTTACCTACAATCCCATTATATTCATGCTAACTGTTTCTGAAAGTTGGCCCCAAAATTTCAACATTCTCCTTGCCATAATGAGCCTAAACTCAAGAACGCAAACTTTCTTAAAGCGACCTTGGAACCCGACTTGTAAAAAAACGAGTGGAACCCGATCAATGGATTCCACTCAAAGATAAAGAAAATCTACTTCATCTAAACCTAAAACTTCATTAGTACTTTACCTGAACTTATTCAAGGGCCAAATGCGTGATGTGCAACATTCGAACCTCGACTAGAGCAAAGCTTCTTCTAATGGTGTATACATAATATTCAATGCTTCAGCGACTGCTTTGTAGGTTAACTTGCCGTTAATTACGTTAATCCCTTTACGAAGTGAACGATTATCTTGGATTGCCTTGAAATACCCTTTGTTGGCGATCTCTAGTGCATAACCCAGCGTTACATTGGTCAGAGCAAAGGTTGAGGTTCGAGCAACTGCTCCGGGTATATTGGCAACAGAGTAATGAACAACTCCATGTTTAACATAGGTGGGGTTACTGTGTGTTGTCACACGATCAATCGTTTCGATGCTTCCGCCTTGGTCGATGGCCACGTCGACGATAACACTCCCTGGAGACATTGCCTTCACCATGTCTTCGGTAACCAGATGAGGGGTACGGGCACCAGGAATCAATACAGCCCCCACCAGTAAATCCGCTTTAGCTACACTGTTCGCAATATTGAAGGGATTGGAAGCCAAGGTTCTTACCCGACCGTTAAAGGCATCATCAATCTCCCTTAATCGCTGCGCGCTCTTTTCGACAATCGTAACTCCTGCGCCAAGGCCAATAGCCATCCTGGCCGCGTTTATGCCTACAATTCCGCCACCAATAATGGTTACATTCGCGGGTGTTACTCCAGGGACTCCCCCAAGCAGTACCCCTTTCCCACCATAAGGTTTTTCAAGTAATTGAGCTCCGATTTGAATCGCCATGCGCCCAGCTACTTCGCTCATCGGAGTAAGTAAAGGCAATGAGGCATTATCCAACTGGATGGTTTCGTAAGCAATCCCGACCACTTGTTTCTCCATGAGCGCTTTGGTTAATTCTGGTTCATTCGCCAAATGCAAATAAGTAAATAAAATTTGACCGGCCTTAAAATATTCATATTCTGAAGCAATTGGTTCTTTCACCTTTATTACCATGTCGGCATTCCAAACGTCTTCGGCTGAATCAAGGATCTGAGCACCGGCATCAATATACTGTTGATCAGTGATGCCACTGCCTTCGCCGGCAGATTTTTCCAAAACAACCTGATGCCCAGTCAAAACTAACGCATGGACACCTGCAGGGGTAATCGCTACCCGACTCTCATTGTTTTTAATCTCTTTCGGTACTCCAATCAGCATAATACAAACCTCCATCTTAATCATTAGCCCTCGCATTGTAATTATAATGCAAATATTGTGCCATTAGCAAGAAGTTTAATCCCCTCATCAGATTGTCCACAAAATAGGCCTCCTCAAGCCATCACTGTGATCCGAAGAAACTATTGTGTCCAGAAAAGCCCGCTATAACCTGAATAATTTTGCACGCAATATTATTCAGTGCATAATTTTGCACGAATATTCGCTCAGAGCCCCAATAATCGCACGCCGAGTATGGAAAAATACCCCTGTGCGACCCCAACAGCAACTGCTCCAAGAGAAACAAAGGTTGCTGCAGCCGTGTAATAAAGAAATTCCCTCCGCAGTGACTCTCCTCTAGCTTTGCCTCGAAGTAACAAGAACGAAAAGATAGTGGCCAGCCCCGCTCCAAGAAGCAGTAACGGAATCGCAAAGAGAGTGGGAACAAGAACCGTTGTTAAAATCAGTGCGAGCCCAAGGGTTCCTTTCACTCCAATGATGAAACTGACGGTAAATCCAAGAATAAACCCTCGTGTGAAGACAATCAGATAAATTAAGGGAGCCCCAATGATTGTAAGTCCCAAGATCCAAATTCCGGCCATCATAATAAACATATCTCTAGCAAGTTGCCCAAGAAAAGTTGGATCTAGGGTTTTCGGTTGGCTTGTTAAAAGCGTGTTTAAGAATTTCCCAAGTTGGGAGGTTTCTGAAGTTCCCAAGGCACTGACTCCAACCGCCCCAAATACCAAACCAGCCAGATAGACGCTCGAAAGCGTGAGATAAATAATCCAATATTGACGAATGTGTTCGCCGAGTTTTCTCCACATTCTCTACACCTCTTCCCATACGTTCCTATGGGATTTTATTCCTCTCGAGGGCAAAGTATGTCCACAACTCGACCGAATATACCCCCGCCACCCGCTTCCACAGTTAATTCACCTTGACGCGCTTTCATTATCAAACGTGCAATCGCTTCTCCAGCAACGCTTTTCAATTCATCCGCATCAATGTGATGGAGCACAGCCATTTCCGTCCCAAAGGCCTTCAAAAGTCGTTCATACATTTTGGGCCCAACTCCGGGGAGCTGTCGTAGGGGGACCTGATGAACATAGGACGCTTCATCGTGTTTACCCATCGGACGGTCTGCAATACTTACCAGACGGTCCAAGACACCCATTACAACATGCTGACTCCCACAATCCGGGCATACCAGCTGTGGTGCTGGAGTCTTAACGACCTTTTCACAACTTAGACAATACGTGCGATGATATTTCCCTACTCTGGGAGGCAAGCCATAATTTCGAACAGCTCGTCTGTTAGTTCCCCGAATTAAATCTATCAACCCTCCGTAGGAAGGATCTACTTGTTCAAGGGTATTATACTCTCGAGCAATATTAGGCAAAGAGTGAGCATCTGAGTTACTGAACAAGACCATGGGGTCCAGTTCGCTGATACTCGCTGCCATTGCTCGATCCGCACTGAGTCCGATTTCCAAGGCGTTAGGTAGAACGGAAAGAACGTCACTCATACGTCGGCAACAGTTTCCATAAATCCCCCTATGAGGAGTGAAAGCATGCGCCGGAAACCAGATCCCTTCAGCCTTCTCAACCGCCTCAAGCCATTGATCAATGGGGATATATCCTTTCTGAGTGCTCAATTGCCAATTTTTTGTGGTTGGGCTTAAGGTCCGAACGTACTGGGTCATCTGCTCTATGGACGGGAAGTAAGCAACGAAATGGGCATTTCCCTTCCCGACCTGCAATTCAATTTCATGTCCAGGAATCAACGTTAAGCCGTGGGCAAGATAACCTCCCGCTGAAGAGGGCCGTAGTACCCCGGATGCTATCAGCGTCTTAAAATCTTGTTGCACCCCGGTTGAATGAGCATCGACAACTCCAACAAGGGAAAGTCCTTTAATATCCCGAGCAACTTCCACAATATTGGGTAACGTCAATGTTTTCGAAGCAGTAATTTTAACCGCCTTCCCATCTAAACTTTGCCCGACATGGACGTGCAGATCTGCAAAAATCATCCCAATCTCCCTTGAACAAGCAAAATCCCCAGGATGGTTTTAGCGTCATTAAACTCATTCTGATTTGCCCTCTTTACGGCCTCATCCCAAGGGATTCGTTCTACCCCTAAGAATTCGTCATCATCCGGCGCTAATGGGTCCCAGACCAAATCCCGCGCTAGATAAAGATGCATCACCTCATCCGTAAAACCCGGAGTTGTATAAAATGTACTGATATGTTCCACGATCCCCCGGTACCCAGTTTCTTCACGCAGTTCTCGTACCGCACAATCAAGGGGAAGTTCCTGGGGGTCGAGTTTTCCTGCCGGAATTTCCAAGGTTTCTTGAGCAACCGGATAACGATATTGGCGAACCAAAAGCACGTGTTGATCCTGTAAAGCAATGATCCCTACCGCTCCCGGGTGCCTAACCACTTCGCGGGATGTTGTCAATCCATTCGGCAAACGAACTGTATCTCGTTCTAAACGGAGCATTCGCCCCTCAAAAAGCACTTCTCCAGTGATGCGTTCCTCTTGTCGATTTTGCTCTGCCAATGTGTTTCCCTCTCTCCACAAACTATTACTTTAATTATTTTACCCCATGTTCTGTCTAAAATGTCAAGAATAATATAGAAAACTTGGCTAGCGCCAAGCCTTCCAGGCGCCGGCGATCGCCTAGTTGCACTTATGCTTCCAGAAAGTATAAAAAAAGCAAAGCGGCTAGTCGATGGATACGACTAACCGCTTCACAGCAGTGAACTACCCTATGGTTATTATACTACTCCAAATTCGATCCTTTCGCTAGCTCTATCCCCAGCTCCAGAGCTTGTCGGTTAAGTGGAATCAGATTATGGCGATAGTCTGGCAGGACTTTTTTTAAGGCCCCAATCACGGATTCAAGGGTCACCGCACCCGTCAACTCGATAAATGCGCCCAAAATAATCATATTAGCCACCCGAGAATTTCCCAACTTCTCATCGGCGAGCGCGGAGGCAGGAATTTTTAGAATTTTAAGGTCTTGGCGCTGAGGCTCAATGTCGATCATTGAGGAATTGATGATTACCCATCCTCCTGGTTTAACATCCTTTTCAAACTTCTCAAGGGAGGGACGATTCAGGACAATTAGAGTATCTGGTTCGGTAATAATCGGTGAACTTACCTCTTCATCCGAAATCGTGACAGAACAGTTGGCGGTTCCACCACGCATTTCCGGGCCGTAGGAAGGTATCCAACTAACGTGTTTATCTTCTACAAGTCCTGCGTATGCGAGAAGCTGCCCCATGGACATAACCCCTTGCCCTCCAAAACCAGCCAGAATAATTTCTTGTAGCATCAGCACTTCCCCTCCTCTAGCGTTTTCTTGACGCCGAGCGGGTAAACAGGAATCATGTTATCAACCAGCCATTTTAAGGATTCCTTCGGCGTATACCCCCAATTTGTAGGACAAGACGATAAGACTTCAACCAGAGTGAACCCCCTTCCAGCCATTTGAAGTTCAAAGGCAGTCTTAATTGCTTTTTTCGCTTTCGCCACTTCTTGAGGATTGTGCACAGACACCCGGGCGATATAAACCGCACCTTCCAAAGTTGCGAGCATTTCTGCAACTCGAATAGGATACCCCTGTGTAGCCGGGTCTCTCCCTAGAGGAGATGTCATACTTACTTGTCCAAGAAGTGTGGTCGGGGCCATTTGTCCACCTGTCATGCCATAAATAGCATTGTTCACAAAGATGGTTGTGATTTTTTCCCCTCGCGCAGCGGCATGTACAATTTCGCCCACTCCGATAGAAGCAAGATCACCGTCACCCTGATATGTGAAAACCACCTTTTCGGGAAGAACTCGCTTGATTCCAGTAGCGACAGCAGGTGCTCTGCCATGAGCGGCTTCTTGCATATCAAAATTAAAGTAATTATAAGCGAGCACGGAGCACCCCACTGGAGAAACCCCAATCGTTTCTTCCCTTACCCCAAGTTCGTCAATCACCTCAGCAACCAGACGATGAATAATGCCATGTGTACAGCCGGGGCAGTAGTGAGTCTTAGCTGAGGTTAAGGCTTCAGGACGTTCGAAGACTGTAATCATGCCTGACCACCTCCCAGTCCGCTGTTGACTATGCGTCTAACTTCTTCTAGTACTGCTCGTGTGGTCGGAACCATGCCACCGGCACGTCCGTAAAAGTGGACTGGAACTTTAAACTCTAGGTTATAACGCACGTCTTCGACAAGTTGCCCCATGCTCATCTCCACGGTCAGAACATGTTTAGCCTGCGTGCAGGCAGCCTGAAGTGCGGGCTTCGGGAAGGGAAATAAGGAGATCGGACGAAATAGCCCCGCCTTAATCCCTTCTGCTCTCGCTTTATCCACAGCCGCTTTGGCAATCCTAGCAGATGAACCGTAGCCCACCAGCACAATTTCAGCCCCATCTGTTTTATAGTTTTCCCAGAGCATCTCTTTAGCCATGCGGTCATATTTCCGTTGAAGGTGATGATTGTGTTTTTCGAGTTCTTGGGGGTCAAGGAATAAGGAATTAATCAGATTAGGCGCTCGTCCCTTAGCTCCGGTCGTAGCCCACGATTTTACCGGCAATCTCCCAAGATCTTCTTGTTCCGGAAATTCCACGGCTTCCATCATTTGTCCGAGGATGCCATCCCCTAAAATCATGACGGGGTTGCGGTATTCGTCGGCTAAGCCAAAAGCCTTGCCCATTAGATCGACCATTTCCTGAATGGTCGCTGGAGCAAGCACGAGCATTTTGTAATCTCCATGCCCACCCCCTTTAACGGCCTGAAAATAATCAGATTGAGCTGGTTGAATACTGCCAAGTCCGGGCCCTCCTCGTTGCATGTTGACTATAACACACGGGAGTTCAGCGCCTGCGATATAGGTAATCCCCTCCATTTTAAGACTGATACCTGGGCTAGATGAGGATGTCATAACCCGTGCCCCACACCCTGCTGCCCCGTAGACCATGTTGATGGCGGCTATTTCAGATTCTGCTTGAACAAACACTCCCCCCACTTCTGGAAGGCGTTTGGAAAGATAGTGCGGAATTTCGTTTTGTGGAGTAATAGGGTAGCCAAAGAAATAGCGGCAACCCGCTCGAATTGCGGCTTCTGCTAAGGCTTCATTCCCCTTCATGAGCACTTTGGCCATCACTTCTTCTCCTCCTTTCGCACTGTAATTACGACATCTGGACACATTCTGGCGCAAAAACTGCATGAAATGCACTTTTCCTGTTCAATAACGGTGGCGGGATGATAACCCATAGCATTCAAATAATCCGCCATGACGACTATATTTTTTGGACAGGCACTCGTACAGAGTTCGCAGCCTTTACAGCGGTCTTCATCGAACTCAACTTTTAACATCTAAAT
>NZ_MLBF01000051.1 GCF_001936615.1 Desulfosporosinus metallidurans | reverse complement strand
AGTATTTGTGGCCAGTAACTTTTTATACTCTAACCGGGATCACAAATTTATTATCAAAGAATGGCTGGATGGAAAGAAAATTCTTGGATTAAAGCGCTTTCAGGATTATCTCAGTATTGAGGATGTCGATGGAATTCTTGATCAGTCCTTAAAAGTGTGCAGAGACGTTGTCGCTCCCACGAATGATGACGGCGACACAATAGGAGCGATCTTTAAGGAGGGGAAAGTTACAGTTCCACCATCTTTTCATAAGGCCTTCAAATTTATACAAGAAAATGGGTGGGGTGCAAGCAACAGTGACGTCGAAGGAGAGGGAGCCCTTCCTGAGATCTTAAACGAAGCCGTCCGTGAATTTATTATTGGCGCAAACCCAGCTATGTCCCCGTATATTGGGTTGTGCGGTGGTATAGCGTCCGTGATCAAGGCCTTCGGATCTCCTGAGCAGATCGCCCTCTACACCCCGAAAATGTTCGAGGGCATTTGGGAAGGCACTATGTGCCTAACTGAACCCGGTGGCGGTTCCGATGTTGGGGATATGACGACCAAGGCCTACGCCACTGATAACCCATTAATTTACAAGGTCAAAGGGACAAAATGCTTTATAACTGGAGGAGATCACGATCTCACTGAAAACATCATACACTTGGTTCTAGCTCGTGTTGATGGTGCGGCTTTGGGTACTAAAGGTTTGTCGTTATTCATTGTGCCAAAAATTTGGGTTAACGAAGATGGCAGTTTGGGAGAACCCAACGATGTCTCAACTGTTGGGATCGAACACAAACTGGGACTCAAGGGTTCGTCCACAGCAGTGCTCGGTTTCGGAGAAGAGGGCCAGTGTCGCGGTCTCTTGTTAGGCAGCGCACCGGATGAAAAAGGTTTTGGGCAGGGCATGGCCCAAATGTTTAAGATGATTAATGGTTCGCGGATGGATACTGGGCACAGTGCTCTGGCGGTGGCGACGGTGGCGTATAACAATGCAGTTCATTATGCTAAGGAGCGCATTCAGGGTCGACCTATTAACAATCCTAAAGGGAATCGGGTACCCATTATCCAACATGAAGATGTCCGGCGTATGCTGCTCACCCAGAAAGCCACGCTGGAAGCTATGCGTGCCATGATTTTTAAGGGCTACTACTATTTAGACTTAATCGAATTTGGGGATGATCCTGCAGATCTTCGGGAAGCTAAACGCTCCATTGAAGTTATCACCCCCTTAGTCAAAGCGTATTGCTCGGACCAAGGGTGGTTAATGATTACCGAAGCGATACAAGTTTTCGCAGGCTACGGGTTCACAGAGGAATACCCAGTGGCGCGTCAGGCTAGGGATGTCAAGATTTACTCGATCTGGGAAGGCACCAATTTCATACAGTCAATGGATCTTGTGGGTCGTAAGTGGAGTCTTGATAAAGGTAATGTCTTCAAGGAATGGATGATGGAGATGGCTACATTCGTACAGGCTAATCAAAATCATGACACCTTTGCTCGTGAGTTTGGAGTGCTGGGTAAAGCGTTGTTGGCCTACCAGGAACTCTTGGGCACCGTATTAGGCTACTTTAAGGAAAATATTAGACTGGTTCCGTTGTATAGTACGAGAATTTTGCGGATTACAGCCGAACTCTATGGCGGTTGCTTGCTGATGCAACAAGCCTTAGTTGCCCAAGAAAAACTGGCTCAAGGAAATGATGACCAAGACTTCTATAACGGCAAACTACAGACCGCTAAATTTTATGTTCTCAATATAGTCCCTAATGTGGTGGCGACTGTGCGGATTATTAAAGAAGCTGATACCTCGGCTATCGATATACCGGAAGGGGCGTTCTAACGGAGTCTCTAAAGGAAAAACTAACGGGAGACTGGAATACCTGTGGTAGGATTTTGGTGGCTAAGAGAACTGGGAGTAACGCAAATGAGTGACAAGATGTTTACCGAATTACAACCGAATTTGTTCTTTGTGTCTGGGGAACAAGGTGGGCGGTTTCCTTACAGCAACGGGTTAATGATTGATACTGGGTTAAAGGTTCTGGTTGACACAGGGTTTGGCCGTAGTCGTAGGGAAGCCATTATGGCAGCTGGCGAAGTGGATGTAATCATTAATACTCATTTTCATTTGGACCATGCTTACGGAAACAAGTATTTTCCGAAGGCGCTGGTTTGGGCGCACGCTTTGGATGCACCTGCCTTGCGTTCTCCTGAACAATTCTTAGCATTCACTGGATTTAACTCTCCCCAAGAATTTCCGGACCCCTTGCAATTTCCGGGAGGACCGCCAGGTCAAGCAGTAGACAGAGAATTGTTGGACGGGGAAGTCTTGGATTTTGGAGATGTCGCATTGCAAGTGATCCACACACCGGGTCATACCCCGGGGCATATTTCTCTCTATGAACCAACGGCTAGCATATTGTTTTCGGGGGATATTGACCTATCCCCCTTCGGACCTTGGTACGGTAATGTGCGTTCAGATCTTGAGGAGTTCGCATGCTCCATTGAGCGTCTAATTGAGCTGAACCCCAAGGTATTAGTAACAAGTCATATCGGTATTGTTACAGACAATATCCCGGATAGGTTAAGAGACTACGCAGACATGCTTGATCTTCGAGAAAAACAGATTTTATGGCACTTACGTGCTCCTAAGACTATAGCAGAACTAGTCGATACTAATATCATATTTCGCCGCTATCCAGAACCTCAAAAGCTTTACCGTTTCTTCGAAGAGACCATGCTTAAAAAACACCTGCAACGTTTAATGAAACAGGGGCGGATCTTTGTCAAATCGAATCATAGGTACAAGGCTTATGCCTAAGAGGTGGTTGGTCATTTCAAGATTTTCTCATTCGGTTGTGATTTCAAGGAGGTGCATTAGATTGAAAATTGAGGACGTAAAGAAGATTTGTGTGATTGGGGCCGGAAATATGGGCCATCAAATTGCCTTGAGCGCTGCCTTGGCCGGATATCAGGTCAGTTGTACTGACATCAGCTTGGAGATGTTGAGTAAAGCTGAGGAGTTTGCGCGCACATATTTGCCGGAGCGGGTTGCCAAAGCCAAATTGACGCAGGAACAAGCCGAACAGGCCATGGCGAATATTTCGTTTACTCAAAATCTTGAGAAGGCAGCCGGAGACGCAGATTTTGTGATTGAGGCAGCGGTTGAAAAGATTAACGTAAAACGGAAACTCTTTGCAGACTTGGATAGGATTGCTCCTCCTCAGGCAATTTTGGCTACTAACAGTTCCTTTATTGTCAGTTCGAAAATAGCTGACGCCACGAAGCGGCCGGATAAAGTGTGCAACATGCACTTCTTCAATCCTGCCTTGGTTATGAAACTGGTGGAGGTAGTGCAAGGGCCGCATACTTCCACAGAAACTGCCCAAATAACTATGGATTTATGCAAAAAAATGGGCAAAAAGGGTGCTTGGCTTAAGAAAGAAATTTATGGTTTCTTAGTGAATCGCATCCTTGCTGCGCTTCACCATGAAGCACAGTTTCTCGCTGACATGGGGATTTCTACTCCTGAAGAGATTGACATGGCAGTAACCAATGCTTTAGGGCATCCGATGGGACCCTTCCGTTTAATGGATTTCACAGGCATAGATCTTGCCTATTATATTGCTATGGAACGCTATCAAGAAACTGGCGACCCAAAAGACAAACCTTCACCATTAATCGTTGAGAAGTTTGCTAAGGGAGAATGGGGTAGGAAGACGAAAAAAGGTTTCTATTCTTACGAAGGATGATTTCTATCTGAAATTTCGAGAGTTTTGTCGCCACTAGTATAGGCAAACTATTACGTTGACTATTACAAGAGTAGAGGGGAGTTTCAATGACAAAAGCAGCAGTATCACTGGTAGAAGTAACCGATGTCTATGAGTCTCTTCAGGAGGGTCTGAGATTGTGCGATGGGTTAGCGGGGCTGAACACGAATGATAAGATCCTAATTAAACCAAACATAGTAAGTTGGGATTTTGATTTACCCTTTCCTCCTTATGGAGTAATTACCACTAGTACTGTGATAACGGCCTTGGTCCGTATCTTGGTGGAGCATGGTTTTAGTGATTTGACAATTGGCGAAGGTGCCCTTCCGACGTTAAATCCTAAAGCAGATGCTGTTTACGAAGCTTTAGGGTATAAAAAACTGCAGGAACGCTACGGTGTTAAGCTTGTGGACTTTAACCAAGGGGAGTTTGTCGCAACAGATTATGGAGATGGCTTTAAATTGGATATTGCCAAGCAAGCCTTGGAAGCGGACAAGATCATTAACGTTCCTGTGTTAAAAACGCATAATCAGGCTAAAGTGTCTTTGGGTATTAAAAACCTCAAGGGGTGTCTCAATAAGAAATCCAAACAGGCTTGTCACGGCGTGGGTGATGAGGAACTTAGTCGTATGTTCCCCCGCATTATTGAAAAGTTGCCAGTCGCTTTGACCATCATCGATGGCCTTTATACCCTAGAGAAAGGTCCAGGACCAACTGGAAAAGCGTTTCGAAAGGATTTACTGATAGCTTCTCGTGATCCTTTTGCCTGCGACCTTGTGGGGGCGGCCGTCCTCGGTTATCAAGCGAAAGAGGTGGTCCATCTGACCAATTATGCCAAGCGCCATGGGTACAGTATGGAATTGGCGGATTACGAGGTCAGAGGAGAAAGTGTCGCAGAGCATCAAGAATTTGTAGACTATGATTGGGAATGGTCTGACGAAGATACTGGTCCTGCTGGATTCCAAAAAAGGGGAATCACCGGACTTGCAATCCGAAAGTATGACAGTAGTCTGTGCACGGGCTGTTCCGTACAATATAACCCTATGCTAATCCTTTTTTCGTCGGCATTTAAAGGGGATCCCTTTCCGAATGTTGAGGTAGTCAGTGGCAAGCAACAGCTGGCCTCCACTGGTTTTGAAAAATCCGTCCTATTCGGTAAGTGTGCCTGTCACTTAAATAAGAATAATTCTAATATTAATAAGGCGATTCCAATCTGGGGATGTCCGCCTGATCTGGAAAAATTCGTCGAGGTGCTTTCTGAAGAAGGGATTAAGTGTGACTATAACGAGTATGTGCGTTTCCGTCACTATTTGTTTGGCCGCTATAAGGAGAATGAGGGTTTTAAGCTTGCTGACTGGTCGGTCGAATAGTCCCTGGATGAAGCCACAACGGATTGGGTCATGGCTCGCAGTCCACGAACCTTGGAAAATGAAGTAGAGCCAATGTTAGGATATTTGAAGGCGCACTTCGGTTAAAAAATAACCGAACGAGATAAGAAGAACAAGGTGTCGCCCAGAAGAAACGAGAGGAGGATATAAATGCAGATTCATAAAGTAGCGGTAATAGGGTCAGGTGTGATGGGGAGTACCATCGCAGCGCATTTGGCTAATGCCGGGATTCCGAGCCTGTTGTTGGATATTGTCCCTTCTAAGCTGTCAGCAAAAGAAGAGGCCGCCGGATTGACCCTTGAGGACCGTAAGGTTCGAAATAGCATTGCGGAAACGAATAAGAGTAAACTGATTAAAATGAATCCTGCCCCACTTTTAGTCCCAGAGTTTGCCGAGCGAATTGAGGTGGGGAACTTAAGCGATGATTTAGGTCGTTTAAGTGAAGTGGATTGGGTGATTGAGGTCGTTGTGGAACGCCTCGATATTAAAGTAGACCTCTTCAAAAAGATCGCTGCGAATGTCCGTCCAGGGACGATTGTTAGCTCTAATACTTCGGGGATCTCTCTAAAATCTATGGTGGAAGGGCTCCCAGAGAGCTTTACTCAGTATTTCCTAGGAACGCACTTCTTTAACCCCCCGCGCTATATGAAACTCCTGGAAATTATTTCTGGTCCCAATACCGATCCAGGAGTCGTCACATTCCTCTGCGAATTTGGAGAGCGGGTCTTGGGTAAAGGGGTTGTTATGGCTAAAGACACGCCCAACTTTATTGCGAACCGGATTGGCGCCATTGCCTCTCCAGTGATACTTAAGGAAATGCTCCGTACCGGGTTAACCGTGGAAGAAGTGGATGCTTTGACAGGACCCGTCATGGGTCGTCCGAAGAGTGCATCGTTTCGTACGATAGACCTCGTCGGACTGGATACCTTTATCCACTCAAACAATAACGTTGCAGAAGGCGTACCCGCAGAAAAAGATAACTTTGTATTGCCAGAGTTTATACACACCATGCTGAAAAATGGTTGGTTGGGCGATAAAACCAAGCAAGGTTTTTACAAAAAGTCTAAAGGTCCTAAAGGCAAAGTAATTGAAGTTCTAGATATTCAATCAATGACTTATGGCCCACAAAAAAATGTAAAATTTGCTTCCTTGGAAAAGGCAAAACAGGCAAAAGGCTTGCCTGAGAAACTTCGCACCTTAGTTAGCGGCGATGACATTGGGTCAGAGTTTGCTTGGAATGTATTAAAAGCATCCTTGCTTTATGCGGCTACTATTGTTGAGGATATTGCGGACGACATTACCGGAATCGATGAAGCCATGCGCTGGGGGTACAACTGGGAAATGGGTCCGTTTGAACTTTGGGATGCACTTGGAGTCAAAGCAATGGCGGATCGTATCATCGCGGAAGGCGGCACAATCCCCCCGCTCGTGGAAGATTTACTGGCTAAAGGGCTGAAGAGCTTCTATCAAAAGACCGAAAATGGACAGACTGCTTATTACAATGCAGGAACCTATCTTGAAAAAACAGTGAGTCCATACGCTTTTTCGTTTAAGCAAGCTCATAAAGCCGGTAAGGTTATCATGGGGAACGATGGAGCGAGCCTGATAGATCTCGGTGACGGAGTTGCTTGCTTGGAATTCCACTCTCCTAATAATTCTATCGGCGAAGATATTGTGACCATGATTCATAAATCGTTGGAAGAGGTTGAAGAAAACTATCTTGGAATGGTTATCGGCAATCAAGGCAAGAACTTCTGCGTGGGTGCAAATCTCATGCTCATTCTCTTGGAAGCCGAAGAGGAAAATTGGGATCAGATCGACCTCATGATACGTGCTTTACAAAACGAAACGATGGCTCTGAAATATGCGAAAAAACCTGTCGTTGCGGCTCCTTTCGGGATGACCCTTGGCGGCGGCGCGGAAATTTGCTTGCATTCCCATGCTATTCAAGCCTCATCAGAAACTTACATGGGACTTGTTGAAATGGGAGTTGGCTTGATTCCAGGTGGCGGCGGAACCAAAGAAATGGCCGTAAGGGCGATGGAAGGGGTTCTTCCAGGTATACAGGTGGCTCCAGATTACTTCTTTGCGAAGCGGTTCGAGGCGATTGCCATGGCCCAAGTCTCGATGAGCGCTGAAAAAGCACGTCAACTCGGCTTCTTACGTGATCACGACCGGTATAGCATGAATCCAGAACATATCATTATGGATGCTAAGGCCCGAGTAATTGATTTGGCACGTAACTTTAGGCCTAATTTGCCAACAAACGTTAAAATTGCAGGTCCGGGCGTTCGTGGCACTTTGGAACTTGCCTTATATGGAATGCGGCAAGGGAATTATATCTCTGATTATGATCGGTATTTGGGTAATAAACTGGCTTATGCTATGACAGGTGGAGATCGTCCGGCAGGAATGCTCGTGGATGAGCAATATCTCTTGGATCTTGAACGAGAAGCCTTTATGAGCTTACTTGGCGAAGCAAAGACTCAGGATCGTATTCGCCACATGCTCGCGAAGGGCAAGCCATTACGAAATTAGGGGGGAAAAGCATGCAAGAAGCCTACATTATACAGGCCAAGCGAACGGCTATCGGAAAATCAGTCAAAGGTTCCTTGGCACAGGTTCGTCCAGATGATTTAGGGGCTTATGTTATACAAGATATCCTTAAAAGAGTACCTTCTCTTAAAACGGAAGAGATTGAGGACTTTGTCTTAGGTTGTTCGTTTCCAGAGGGAGAGCAAGGAATGAATATGGCCAGGATCATGGCCCTGCGCGCTGGTCTCCCACTTGATGTTGCCGGAGTGACCATTAACCGTTTCTGCTCGTCAGGGCTTCAAGCGATTTCCATGGCAGCGGATCGGATTCGCTTGGGTGAAGCAGATGTGATGCTCGCCGGTGGAGCAGAGAGCATGTCCATGGTTCCGATGGGTGGAGGAAAACCGGCTCCCAATCCCTTCATGATCGCCAATGCTCCGGAGGTCTATCTCTCAATGGGAATAACGGCTGAAAACGTGGCTAAGAAATATGAAGTAACCCGTGATCAGCAAGATGCATTCTCAGTACAAAGCCATCAAAAAGCCTTTGCGGCCCAGAGTAGCGGACGATTTGATGACGAAATTGTTCCAATTCCTCTACCCACTTGGGGAAAACCAGGGGAAAAGTGGTTCAAGAAGGATGAGGGGATTCGTCCCGAGACCACCTTGGAATCCTTGGCCAAGCTCAAGCCTGCCTTCTTGAATGGAGGCTCAGTCACGGCAGGGAACTCGTCTCAGACCAGTGACGGTGCAGCTATCTCTCTTCTGATGTCTGAACAAAAAGTTAAAGTCCTAGGTTTAAAACCCGTTGCTGTTTGGCGCGGCTTTGCGGTTGCAGGAGTGGAACCCGAGTTGATGGGAATCGGCCCGATTAAGGCGATACCCAAAGTTTTAAAGCAAGCTGGATTGAGCCTAGACCAAATTGATTTATTTGAGTTAAATGAAGCGTTTGCCTCGCAATCGCTAGCGATTATCAAGACGTTAGACATCAATCCATCAAAAGTCAACGTCAATGGTGGGGCTATTGCCTTCGGACATCCACTCGGCTGTACTGGGGCAAAGCTCACAGCAACCTTATTACATGAAATGGGAAAACGGAAACTGAAATACGGCATGGTGACCATGTGTATTGGGGGCGGTATGGGGGCCGCTGGGGTGTACGAGTTACTGTAGAGTTTTTGAAAGTAAGGGGTCTTTGCACGTTCACACGAGTTCCGTTCACTTAAGATACAAAAATAGGCCATGTCTGGTTCAGACATGGCCTATTTGGCTACAGATGTTAAAACCGTAGGAAAAGCCTAATTAAAGTGGGTTAACCGTCTTCATTCTTGTAGTCAAGAGCAAATTGAGGGTGGCAATAGCGGCACCAGCGACAAATACATACTCATAGCCTAAAACAGTCCAGATTAACCCGCCTAGCCACGGCACAAACATTGAAACCATGTGATCTAGGGTTATTCCCATGGACAGAGTCGGAGAAACATCTTCTTCGCTAAGAGCAATTTTTTTCAAATAGGTTGCTCTGGCCATACTTACCGCAGCAAGCATTTGATCGAGAACAAATAAAGCACATATTGCGTACAGAGTGATGCTTCCCAGACCTAAATTATCGAATATCCCTCTTGTAAAGGCATAACCTAGGCAAACAAAGATCAGAGATACTGCTTCTCCTGCTAGGACGAATCGCTCTCCCACACTGTCAATGAGATGACCAATGAAAGGCTTGAAAACAATTCCTAGGCCAGCGATAAAGAAGCTTAAGATGGCAAAGGTAGCTACCCCCTGATTGAATATTTTAATCAGAACCCACGGGCCAAAAGTGATAAAAATCTGTTTTCTAGCACCATAAAGGATATTCAGTCCGTAGAATACTTTATATTCTTGGCGTAGAACAAAGCGCTTGCCGATTCTCTTACCTGAGTGAGGGGTCATCATTAGAATAAGTACAGCTGACAGGAAGAAAGCCGCTGCCGAAATTGTGAAAGCAAAATGATAGTCAATTTTAATAAACCGAAATAGGAAAGCGGTGGCCAAACTAGTTGCTAGAAAGACTGCCGTGTTCACAGAGTTAATCTGCCCTAGCCTTCTTCCCATATGACCATCTGCAGCTAAATTCATGCCAATACTGTTGGACATGGGCATAAATAAATGTTGGCCCATGCTGTAAACTGTTAGCCAGCCAATCATCGGTAAGTATTCCGGCGACCAAAATGCTAGACCGAGGGACCCTAGCCCGGCGAGAACGTTAGCCACAGCGGCCGTCCGTATATCTCCGAAGGCAAACAAAAGACCAGTTACAAAGACAACTGCAAATCCTGGAAATTCTCGTGGAATCTCTAGAAAAGTCCTCTGGGTTATGGTCAGGTGGTAACTATCATTGAGAAAGTTATTAAAAAAAGAAGTATCGACGCTTTGACTAATTCCTATAGCTGCGCTGGCCAATAAGAACAACACAAAATCCCTTTTCCTAATCCCCACATATCTTCAATCCTCTCATGTTTTAAGTAATATTTAATTTGACACAAGAGGTTAAATTCTTCGTAAAGGGTTAATATACCTGCGGTTTGTTAAAAATTTTAGGCCGTCTCAAAAGGACTAGTCCCCTAGGGTTTACAGCCTTGAGGGACTAGTTTCTTTATAGGTTTCTTTCTGTTAACTGGGATCATTTTTCCCGTTCGTTTCAAATGTAAGCATTATATTCATTGAGCAGCCCATCTAATCTCTGGCTCATGCTTATAACTTCTGGATCGGTGAAGTTATTATTACTGGCAAATTGATTCAGGTGGTGACGCAAGTTCTCTATCGCGTCAAGGAGTTCTACTACGTTACACGGCATTTGGTTGTACACCCCCGGAGTTTTCACATAATGGTATTATAATCCATAATCGGAAAAGGAGCAACGTGTAGGAAAAATTTCTCGGATGCGCTAAAGAAAAAATAACGGACGACGATATTCTCCTATCCACGAAAGATGCTTCTTGACATACAGGTCCCCCAAATTTATAATCATTCATGGTATAAATAATTAATTATGGTTTTCGATAATATATCCGTGATATATTATCGAAAACTTTTTAGCAGAGAGGAGAATCATCGTTTGCCTGAGAAAATTCTACGATTTAAAGAAACCAATCAACCTGTCACTCGAAAAACAAAATTAAACTACTTAATTCCTGTTCTCATATTTTTTGTTATCGCTATAATAGGGGTTTGGTATGTAAAGTGGTCACCATACTATCAAAAGGTCTTCGTTGCCGCAAGTAAGCATTCGATTGGGGCTTCAATTATTTCCGGAAAACTAGCTTCTTCCCCTCTTCCATCTTGGCAAGCTGCCCTGAGTTATACAACTGCCTATTTCAACGCTGTATGGAAAGCTGTTATTTTGGGCCTCTTACTTGGATCACTGGTTCAAGTCCTTTTGCCGCAAGAATGGATTAAAAGAGCACTTGGCAGTACGTCCTTTGGAAGTACTTTGCTTGGAGGTGTTGCAGCAATTCCTTCGATGATGTGTACTTGCTGTGCAGCGCCAGTAACGGTAGGCCTACGTAAGAGTTCTGCTTCAGTTGGCTCTTCTTTAGCTTACTGGTTAGGAAATCCTATTCTGAACCCGGCTACAATAATCTTTATGGGATTTGTTCTTTCTTGGAAATTTGCACTAATGCGGATTATAGCGGGCCTTATTTTGGTTTTCGGTATTGCATATATTGCCAACTATTTGACGAACATCGATGAGGTAGAGTGCAACGAAGAAGTGATCACTTTAGCCCCCTCGATTACAACCCGTGAAAGCTTTTTCGTTAGATGGTGGAGAGCTTTGTGGCCACTGATTCTAGATACAATACCCGCCTATATCATCATGGTATTTTTGCTTGGGGGGCTAAGGGCTTGGCTATTCCCAGTGATCAGTCCGCAATGGGCGACGAGTGGATTAGTACTGATTTTCTTAGCAATTACAGGAACACTATTTATTGTCCCCACTGCCGCTGAGATCCCGATTGTTCAAACTCTGATGTCGTTTGGTCTCGGTGTTGGCCCGGCGGTTGCCCTAATGATGACTTTACCAGCCATTAGTCTTCCTTCACTACTTATTGTAAAAAGGGCCTTCAGTACCCGTATTCTCATCTTTGTGACTGGTTCAGTTTTTTTGGTTGGAGTTGTTAGCGGTCTCATAGCTATGGTTATTTTTTAACTGTAACGTTAAACAGAGAAAGCATTGGTACGAACCAGTGCTTTTTCTGTTTGCACGGTTTTAATCAATTTCTTTTATTGGTCTGAAAGAATGAACATAGGGGGAATTTTTATGGTGAGAATTATGATTGCCCTGCACTAAAGTTTTCCGCTTTAAAGAAATTACGCTTATAATCCAGTCCCCAAGTTTGACCGCTGCTAGGGCCAAGAAAATTCCGGCGATAACATCAGTTACCCAGTGAATTTCGAGATAAAGTGTAGAGTAAATGATGGAAAGACAGAAAAACGTCCAAACCCAGCGGAAGAGTTTATCCTTTTCTCTCCAAGCGAGTAAAAGCATCGCAAATGCTACAGAAGTATGCATTGAAGGGAAGCAATTAACTACGACGACAGCAGCATCAGCTACAGAAAGATTGCGAGCCATTCCATCGGGTTGCCCTAGAACGTACCAGACTTCATTAACGTGGATGGTCAGATAAAAGGGGAAAATTAAGATGAATTGCAAGACATGAGCTGATAAACTATAGCGAATCATTTTAAGAGAATCCTTGGCAAGAAAGGAACGAAAAACTGGGATGAGAACAGGAAGGGTGAAGCCATTGGCATAAATCCAACGGAAATAGTCCGTCAACCAAGGGGTCTGGATCACTCTAAACATCCAGCCGTCATTTCCAGGTATTGACCTAAAGAAATTATCCAGATCCACAAGGTGGACACGGGTACCCAACTGCCAATAAACCACTTCATTCCACAGGGGGGGGAAATACCGCCACATAAGAATCGGAAACAGAACTAAAGGGATTCCGATCTTTAAAAAACGTTTCCAAGATATCGGTACACGATCACCTTGCACCCCCCAACAAGCCACGGCCAATAAGAGATAAACGTAATGGGCAGGTCGGTTAGGAGCAAAAATAAAAAATAAGATGATAGACGTAAAGCATAATTTAAGAAAATATTTCTTTGGCCATTCAAGCGTTCTAAATGTCCTGAAATCCGTAGAAGAAATCACAGTTCTATCTCAATCCTTTCCAGATATAACTTGGATCTCCAAGTCTTGAATGAGGAATGCGAACCCTATTGGAGGATTTCCATGTCAGATAACCACGGCAAAGAGGATAGAGGATAATCAAGCCTAGTAGCCAGATTCCCACTCCAAAGATTAATGAGTATCCATTAAAGTTAGCCATAAGTGCCGGAACTGCGGCGTAAAGCCAAAGATGAGTATTATAGAAGAAAAGTGGCGCTCTCCCAAAGTTCTCTAGAACACCACCCAGCCTGGAGGATCGTGGCAGTTTGTAAAATGCGAAAAGCAGTAAAAAGACAAGACCTAGATAGAGCAGAAAATAGTCAGGGCTGGGAGGGTATTTGGAAAGTCCGAAAAAGCCTTGCAGAGTTCCATCTGCATGAAGATAATCTCCTATCCCGGCCAGACGGAAAATGAAGAAAAGTGCTAAGCTACTGACTCCTGAGAAGGCAAATCTTCTTGCCTCGTAAGCAACGCCTCGCTTTTCAGTATAGGTGTGTCCATAAAGCCAGCCTAGGGCCATAGGGAAAAACCAAGGGATCACTGGAAAGTTATTATTCACTAAAGATACCGGCGAAAAGGGAACTGGTAAAACGAGGATATTTTGCAAAGCTTGTTCTATAGCTTGATTAAATGGGAAACTTTTTGTGAAACTCGGCAGAAAAAGTTGACTCAATAAGTAGAGTAGACCAGACACACCGAAAAGCTTCCAAGGCGAAATATGGCGACCAAGCAGGAGAAACAAGAAACTTATGCCGAACGTAGACAAAATACTTAATGACAAAAAGGTTCCTAGGGTTACGATGGATAGAGATCCAGCTTGAATGACCATAGGTAGATTAAAGGCCGGAGAAGCGATGAAGACTTGCAGGAAAAGGAGAAGTAAACCTCTGCGCCATAAATGATGGCTAATACTTGAACTAGGGGTGCCTGCTAATTGCCGTTTTTTAATGGAGAGGGCCAATACATAACCGGCAATAAAGAGAAAACCTGGAGCACAGATACTTGAAAGCACCATAATTAGATAGGCCAAAAGACTTGAATTTCCAAACGGATTATAGGTCACGGCACCCTTCACTAAAAGTGGCAAACCTTCATTATTAATACGGCCACTACTCCAAAAAAACAAAGCGTGATCCAAAGCCATAAAGAGCATAATTAAACCACGGGTGCGGTCTAAAAATGGTAGTCTACTAGAGTTACTCGCAATCAAGTTTGAATTTTTTGCATTAGTATCCATGACGAAGCTTGAATTCAACATAGCAATCCTTTCTGCGAAAACTTATTTACAGTTATAAAGTATACTACCCAAAAATCTAGAAAATCTTTGCTCTTTATGATGAAGTTGTCAAGAATTGGTTAAGAGATGGGGAAGCAGAGGGACGGTTCTCATGCTTCCTAAGTGTGTAAGTTGGGGACGGTTCGTGACAGCGTTCGCTTTTTGACGATAGGTTTTTTGGTTGCTAATTGGTATAATCAAGAGTAATAAGAGTAACGTAGACTTTGTGTCGGAAGGAACTAATGAATTGTGACAACGATTAAGGTGTCGGTGCGTAATCTCGTTGAGTTTGTGCTCAGGCACGGAGATTTGCAACCAAGTTCTATTGGGGCTTCACGTGCCCTTGAAGGAATCAAAGCCCATCAATATGTCCAGAAAATGAGCGGAGCGGATTACGTGCCGGAAGTAACGCTAAGTTATGTCTACCCTAATCAGGAGGCACAACGTCTAGAAATCAAGGGTCGTGCAGACGGTATTATTACGAAGGAATTCGGTGCGTGTATCGATGAGATTAAAACTACTTCGCTGGATTTAAGCCTTATCGATGAATCGTTCAACGATTTGCACTGGGCACAAGCTCAATGCTATGCCTTCATGTACGCCGTTCAAGAAGGCTTAGCAACGGTGGAGACTCAGCTTACCTATTTTCAGTTAGATACCGCCCAGACCAAGAAATTTACAAGGAGTTTTTGTTTGGCAGAGCTGTCGGAGTTCTTCTTTAGCTTAGTGGATCGTTATTTGACCTGGGCCAGCCAACTCCAAGAGTGGGCGGTACAGAGAGACGTCAGCATTTGCACGATGAAATTTCCCTTCACATCTTATAGACCAGGACAACGAGAATTAGTGGTAGCTGTTTACCAGACGATAAAACAAAACCAAAAACTATTTGCTCAGGCCCCCACGGGTATTGGTAAGACCATGGGCACCTTGTTTCCCGCACTGAAGGGTATGGCCGAAGGGTTAACCGAACAGATCTTTTATCTCACAGCGAAAACTATCACCCGAACGGTTGCCGAAAAGGCTCTCACAGATTTGCAAACGCAAGGGTTAGCAATTAAACGGTTGACATTAACCGCGAAACGAAAACTGTGTTTTCTGCCCGAAGCGACCTGCTTGCCCGAGGACTGCCCTTTTGCACAAGGGTATTACGATCGGCTGCGAACAGCGGTGGAAGATGTGTTTGGGGAAGAAGCTTGGACGCGGCAAGTGATCGAGGAATACGCGCGCAAACATACTATCTGCCCCTTCGAGTTCTCCTTGGAAATGGCAAATTGGGCGGATGTGGTTATTTGCGATTATAATTATGTGTTTGATCCCCGTGTCTACTTAAGGCGATTTTTCCTTGAAGGGGGAGAGTATACCTTTTTGGTAGATGAAGCTCACAACCTGGTGGAGCGCGCACGGGAGATGTTTTCAGCAGAACTGGGCAAGGATTCTTGGCTGCAGCTAAAGCGGTTCACGAAAGAGGATGACCCGAGGCTGACAAAGTGCTTGACTAAAGTTAACTCTGCCTTAGTTAAAGAGAAAAAACTCTGCATAGAAGGTGGGGAAAACGGAAAAAGAGTGGAGAAAAAACCGCCTTTCAAGCTGATCCAAGCGTTGAAACACTTTGTTAAAGAAGTCGAATATTTCCTAAAAACGAACGATAAACCGTTTGCGTGGCGTGAACAACTCGTTGAACACTACTTCCAGGCGTTAACCTTTACCCGAACTGCGGACAGTTATGATGAACGATACGTCACCTTCTTTCAACCAACTCGGGATGATTTGCAAGTGAAGTTGTTCTGTCTTGATCCGTCTGTTCGATTGAAGGAAGCGTTGGGAAGAGGGCGATCTGTGATCTTATTTTCGGCAACATTGAGTCCAATGGAATACTTCATGAACGTTTTGGGTGGGGAAGACACGTCTTATAAGCTGAAATTGACGTCTCCATTTCCGGCGGAAAATCTTTGTTTGCTTATTCACGATCGGATTTCCACCAAGTTCAGGCAACGCGGTTTGTCCTACGACCTTGTTGCCGAAGCGATATCCGTGACAGTTCTCCAAAATGAAGGAAACTATCTTGTCTATTTTCCCTCGTATGATTATCTGCACGAGGTCTATCTTAAGTTTAGGGAACAGAACCAACAGGTCAGCGTGATCTGTCAAACTCCGGGCATGGCTGAAGAGGAACGGGAAGGATTTTTAGGCAACTTTGCTACTAACCCCGGGCGTACCTTGATCGGATTTGCCCTGATGGGTGGGATCTTCGGCGAAGGTATCGATCTTATCGGGGATCGACTCTCTGGAGCAATTATTGTGGGAGTCGGGTTGCCCCAGATTGGCATGGAACGGGAGATTATTCGGTCCTATTATGAAGCATCTAATAGGCAGGGTTTTGAATTCGCATATATGTACCCTGGTCTCAATAAAGTCTTACAGGCTGTTGGGCGGGTCATTCGAACAGAAAACGACCGAGGAGTCGTGCTGCTCATCGATGAACGTTTCGCTCAATCCTCTTACAAGAAGTTATTTCCTGAAGAATGGATAAAGGTTCACTATGTAAAAAATGCCGAAGGCATCCGTGTAGCAGTAGCAGACTTTTGGGGGAAGCGGAGGGACGGTTCTCGTGCTTCCTTAGTGGCGACAAGTAATTCTGAGTGATAAGAAAAAGGATTTTTGAGTTAGAACCGCAAGGGTATAATTATAAGTAACATAAGTATCAGCTGTGGACGTGCCTAGAGGTCCGTCCGATACCTTCAAGAAGTGGGGTGAATAAATGTTTATGTATGTGTTACCAATTGTACTGATTGTAGCGTCAAATATTGTTTATAATGTGTGCCAAAAATCGACACCCCAGAATGCTAATCCTTTTTCAGCCTTGCTAATTACTTACTTGACCGCAGCGATTTTGACTTTTATGGTATCTCTTTTTTACAAAACGGATAAAGGATTTCTGCAATCGTTTAACGAATTGAATTGGACTAGCGTGGCACTTGGGGTGGCAATTGTTGGTCTTGAATTAGGCTATCTGATGGCCTACAGAGCTGGGTGGAACATAAGTGTTGGGTCTTTAGTAGCGAATATCCTTTTGGCAATTATGCTTATTCCCATAGGGATACTGTTTTATAAGGAAGGATTTGTGGTTACCCAGATAGTTGGAGTTGCGTTTTGTATGGTGGGATTGATACTTATAAATAAGTAGTAGTTTTGGATACTTTTTCAGAGATGGGCAGAAGAAAAAGGACTGTACAAGAAAAATAAAGAATGTGTGTATAAGGGAATATAGGAGAAGAACTCGCAATGGATGTGGAAATGATATGGCAAACGATGTAGCAAACGATATTGTCGAGGAGCACAGTCTTTCGTCTCTGTTATTAGCTTGGTTTACTCTGGAAAAAAGGGATTTGCCATGGCGAAGGACGGGAGATCCCTATGCTATTTGGGTTTCTGAAGTGATGCTCCAACAAACCCAGGTGAAAACGGTGATTCCGTATTATGAACAATTTTTGCAACGCTTTCCCAGCGTGGTACAACTTGCCACGGCAAGTCTCGAGGACGTTTTAACCGTTTGGAGCGGGCTAGGGTACTATTCTAGGGCCCGCCGAATGTGGGAAGGAGCCCGCTACATGTGCGATCAGAGGGGAGGAAAGATGCCACAGGATTATGACTCCCTTCTTCTGGTTCCGGGGATTGGAAAGTACACAGCAGGAGCCATAGCCAGTATTGCGTTCGGGCAAAGAGTTGCGGCTATTGATGGTAATGTCTTGCGGGTGGTGTCTCGACTTTTGGCTTGGCCTGAGCCAGTAGAGACAGTTCGTAGTCATCGCCATTTCGGCGAACTTCTAGGGAAATGGCAACCAGCCGTTCAGCCAGGAGATTTCAATCAGGCGTTAATGGAATTGGGAGCTATGATTTGTACCCCTAAGAATCCGGACTGCGGAGGTTGCCCTCTGGCCTTTGTTTGTGAGGGGTACCTACAGGACGACGTTTTCCTATACCCTGTAAAGAAGCCTAAATCACAGCGCCAAGTTGTGACACGTTTAACCTTTGTCTTGCGACGAGGGGACCAAGTATACTTACAGAAACGTCCCTCCCACGGGCTGCTGGCTGATCTGTGGGAGTTTCCAGGTGTGGAACTGAGTCAGGGCAATGACTTGAAAGAAAGTATCCTTAACATATCTGGGGACAATGGTTTTGGGTTTTTCCAAAAGACAGTATCTGAGCGGATGTTTGATGAGCTGGTGAGGGAACAATTTGAGCGGGGCATAACTCTACACGGACCGGTGTGGTACACATTTAGCCACCGACGTTGGAAAATCATCTGGGCCATCTTCGATTTTCCCGATCTTGATAATCCGCGCAATCTACCCGAATTGCTCGAACGACCCGAGTCTAAACCGGAGGGCGTTTCTGCCCCAAGAGAATCAGTCGGCGAGTATCGGTTGGATTCGAGGAAAGACCATCAGCTTGAAGACCATTGCTGGGTTACGCTACAGGACTTAACCGGGCTCCCTCTCCCGGTGGCCTTTACCGCTATTGTCGATGATTTAAAAACGAGTGAAGAATGAAATCAAAGGGAAATGTTACCACCTCTATGTGCGCAAGGCGGACGTAGGGGTGGTTTGTATTTTGAAGGCATAGCATGAGTAGATAAATATTTCTATGGTAATGCTAATTGAGCTGATAGACCTTCTTTTTTTTAATTAAAGTTAAAGGAGACAGCTAATGTGGATGGAACACGATCGATATTACTAAGTTTCACGTCAGGAATTTTATCGCTAGTAGGGCTGATGTCAATTTTCATATCCATGAATAGCCAACACAATGTACAGCGGAGCCGAGAGATCCTATGGAGTCTTGCTGCGTTACCCTATAAAAAAGATTTGTTTCTAGAGAAAGGCGCCATAGGGAAAGAAGTGTTTCGTAAATACATTCTCTATGAACAGATTATTAATGAAAAACAAGATTTTTCAAAAATTATTATTGGTTTTGCCCAAATTGCGCTAGTATTTTGTGTTCTTGTGTGGATTATCCTAGCTTTGGATCTTCTAGTTTTGGTCGGCCCCCTCTTGGAGAAAGTCTTGTTGGTTTCCGGTTTGCTGGTCACCATTATATTCGTCTTGTACTTTGTCGTTAAGATTCTAGGGGATCTTAAGAGTACGAGCAAAGTGGGAAAATTGCCTACGGTTCTTGAGATCATTGATGCAGATCGAGTGAACATCGGCTTGAGTATAATTACTCTTGCGGCGATATCCTCATGCCTGCGAATTATTAGATCAACAATCTATTTGGGCTTCCCCTTGCCGTTCAAAAACATAGGCATTAACCTCTCTGTTTTAAACTTTAATGAAAAGTGTGTTCAGCAAACGATAGGAAATAGATTTGAAAACTTCAAGAATCACAAGGAATCGTTTAAGAAGCTAGAAACAAACGAGTTTAAGCTGATGGAGGATGACTATTGTTGGTACTCTGTTTACACGCTAAAGGACGTAGGAGAACACGACAAGGGAGTTCTCGTTACGGTTGAAATGAGGAGTAACGAAGGGCTTGTAAAGGCCGAATTTTATGTTGAAGATCTCCCGGGGGATAGTGAGTCTAGCTTAAGTATCTTTCCGTATTCTTTTTCCGAACAATTTATTAATCGAGTCAGTGAATTGGATCCTTTTAGTATTTACAGTGAACGAAGCTCCGGTGATATCTCCCCATGAGGCCGGGGCGAGCAGAGGGACCATGAAGCTTTTTCTTGCTTGGATAGCACCTTCTTCTTAACCTGAGGGTATAGAGTATCATGACGAGATCTCCGAAAAATGGTATAATCACAGGACAGTAACAGGTCGTATGGATAACTGCTCAAAATTATCCTTTTTGTGGTAAGACCTTATGGTATGGTTCTATATACTAAATAAAGGTGATAAGAAATTCTCCCTATAGAGTGTTATTTCAGTTGACAAATTCATTAAAACTGTTATAATACAAATAACTTAATTATCAAAAGCGACGACGGAGAAAAGTATGCTATTTATTACCTTTCAGGGAGGAAGAGTCTCGACTGAAAACTCTTCCATGTGTGGTAATAGCTGAAGTTCCCTCCCGAGCTGCCAGCTGAACGTCATCAAGTAGGCTAGGACGGTTCTTCACCGTTAACAGGAAGGGGGTATCGGATATCATTCCCGTACCTTTGTTGAGTGGGCCTTTGGCCTAAGTCGGGTGGTAACGCGAGAATTAAACTTCTCGTCCCTTCAGGGATGAGAAGTTTTTGTTATTCCTTGACTTAAACTCAACAAATGCGAGTTTGATTGTTCTGTACTTTTTTGAGAGGGCCAATTTTGGCCAAAATGGGTGGTAACGCGGAAGTCCACGGCTTTCGTCCCAAGGATGGGATGTGCCGTGGACTTTTTTGATTAAATTTGAGGGAGGCTATTATTATGAAAGATTTGAAATTAGCAGGACTTACTTCTGAAAAAGGTACAAGTACCGTCGAAGTCAATGGGGTAACTATCGGAGGAAAAGAGATAATCTTAATGGGTGGTCCTTGTGCTGTAGAATCAAGTATCCAAATGAGCCAGTCAGCTGAAACGGTTAAAAAGGCAGGAGGTAAGATCCTGCGTGGTGGGGTTTTCAAACCGCGCACGTCCCCTTATAGTTTTCAAGGTTTGGGCCAAGAGGGACTTAATTATTTGGTTCAAGCCGCTAAAGAACAGGACTTACTTTGTGTTACTGAAGTGATTGATGCTCCAAGTCTGGAATTAGTGGTTGAAAAGGTCGATATTATTCAAATTGGTGCTCGGAATATGCAAAACTTCGAGCTTTTAAAATTGGCGGGTAAAATCAACAAACCCATTATCCTCAAAAGAGGCTTGTCAGCGACCATCGAAGAGTGGTTGCTGGCCGCCGAATATATCTTAGCTGCCGGTAATCCTCAGGTTATTCTGTGCGAACGGGGAATTCGCACGTTTGAACCCAGCACTAGAAACACTTTAGATCTCAGTGCCGTCGGAGTTGCCAAAGAGCTTTCTCACCTACCTGTTATAGTCGATCCGAGTCATGCAGCGGGCAGAAGAGACTTGATTTCCTCCTTATCTAAGGCTGCTCTAGCAGTAGGTGCGGATGGTTTATTGATTGAGATGCACCCTAATCCTTCCGTGGCGGTAAGCGATGGACCTCAGTCTTTGCATCCGGAAGAGTTTGTCCAATTGGCCCAAGAACTTGGTGTGGTCGCCGAATCTGTGCATAGAGTTTTCGCCTGTGGCGGGTACGTGGGAGAGGATACCTTGGAATCCTTGCGCACCAAAATTGATGGTATCGATCAAAGTATTATTGAACAGCTAGCGGCTCGAATGCGAATTGTGAAAAAAGTAGGGGATCAGAAACGCCTAGATCGCGTCAAAGATATCAGTCGGGAGAAAGAAATTATGCAGCGTTTAATAAACCTTGCCACGGAACTACAACTGCCCCCTGAATTAGTGAAAAAGATTTATCCTTATATTTTTGAGTTCGGAGTTCAGTTTCAAATCAAAAATAAACTGGCAATAGATAATGAACTAGAACTGTCGATCTGTCCCATCGGAGGTAGATAATTGGAATAATTAACTGGCTAGGAAAGAAGAAAAAGTATGGGGCTTGCTTATTAAGGCAAGCCCTTTCGCATTTTAGAGCCCTAAATTGTCTGTGGTTTGCAAACTCATTTTATATTCATGAATCAACTCAATAAACTGCTCCGGCGGGGTCCCTTGGAGAATTAAGATCTGAGCTTTGAGGAATAGGTGTTTATGAACATCTTCTCTACTCCCCAAGAATTTTATCATCTTTTTAAGGCCGGGGTCATTAGTCATCTCGAAATGCTGATCGTATAAGATTCGTGCCCGAGCTTCTGCTTCGACGTCCGCTTGAAGCATTCCAATTGGGTCCAAATTTTGATCAACATAACTCATATTCCAGGGGACTCCTTGGGAATTAACGTAACTCAGTGGTGGGCCACCCAACTTCTTGATAGCAACAGCAATCATTTCCATGTGACCCATTTCCTCGGCGGCGATAAGACCCAATAGATCACGAAGATACCGATTATGCATGTTGGAACGGTGATTTAGGTATTGGGTGGCAGCCGAATACTCACTGTCTTTTCCACCATAGTGCTCAAGCAATACTTGGCCAAACAGGGGGTCTCGTAGCTGAACGTGAACCGGATAGAATAATGGTTTGCTATAACTAAACACAGCTTTCCCTCCTCATGACAATAAAATATCTGACTTCATTCTATGATTCAGTCGATCTTTTGGTTATGGGGATGACAAATAGCTTCCCTTTGTTTTTCTATTTTGGTTGGGTGCATTGTACTTACTGGAGATGACGGTCGAAGTCGCTTTCCGTCCTTTACCTTGTAGTAGTGAAAAGAAAGATTTGGTTTTTGGAATACGGTATACCAAGTTTCACTTGCCTTTATGCCATGGAAGGAATTATAATTGTGTTAAGAGTAGTTATTATAAAATTCTTAAGAGGAGAAGGAAAATGGTATATCAATTTTCACCCATTAAGTTTGATGACATGGGTCATATTCGAGACTCAGTGTTCTCTATTCTGAGAAATGCCATTCTGGACAAAAAATTAGAACCAGGACAGAGACTTGTGGAACGAAATATAGCAGAACAGCTGGGGATTAGCAGGACTCCTGTACGTGAAGCAATTCACAAGCTTGAATTGGAAAGGTTGGTAACTCATATCCCACGCAAAGGGGTAGTGGTCACCGGATTCACTAAGGCAGATATTGTAGAGATTCTAGCCATTAGAACATCATTGGAAGCGCTTATTTGCAGTATTGCAGCTACAAAAATTAGACCCCGGGAATTAGAACGTTTGGAATCGTTAGCTAAGCAGATTTTAGACGAACACGTAAAAGGAAACCTTAAAAAGTCTAACCAATTGAACGATAAGTTTCATGAGATAGTTTATAGAGCTGCTGAGAGCCCACGATTATACGATTTTCTTAATACATTGCGAGAGTATGTTACTAAGTTCACTCAAGTGGCCTATTCTAAACCCGGTCGGCCCGAAGAAGTATGGGTAGAACACAATGAGATCATTGAGGCTCTACGTAATCATGACAGCTCCGGGGCTGATGCCGCCGCGAAAAGACACACAGAAAATTCGAGCAAAGCGTTTTTGGAAATGGCTTTTTGGGAGAAATAGGGTAAGGGGATACACCATGTTGTGTCATGTTGAGGGAACTCTAGGTTATATACTTTCGGTAACAAAAATCATAGTAACCAGTCATGTATAACGTCCTATAGAGCTTGAGAAAAGTAATATTTTCATTATTATGGTATACCGTATACCGTAATAGTAGAATGAATTGATACTGGAATTGCACTATCCATTGTTATCCTGTCAAGGTAAGATCTTAAAACTATTAAATTATTCTTATAAAAATAACAAAGAAGGAGATGAAAATACAATGCTGACACAACTCTGGAATCTGTTCATCGCGTTTACTAGGGCCAGTAACCTGGGTTTTGGCGGTGGGCCTGCAGTCATCCCGCTTATTAAAATTGAAGTTGTCGAGAGGTATCACTGGCTAACAAACGCTCAATTCACTGATGCGCTGGCCGTTGGAAATGCTTTGCCTGGCCCTATTGCTACCAAATTGGCCGGATATGTAGGTTATCAGGTAGTTGGATGGTTAGGTGCCTTAGCGGCGTTAATTGGTACGATCATGCCCACTGTATTAGCAGTCCTTTTGTTGACTGGTTTTTTGATGAAGTACTCGAATTCTCCGATTCTAAAAGGGATGCTCCAAGGAGTGCGTCCAGTCGTCGTAGTCTTAATTGCTCAGACTGCTTTTGACATGGGAATAGGCTCTTTTCCGAACATAACGACGTGGGGGATTGCGCTGGCGACGTTGGCTTCGCTCTACTGGTTGAAGCTACATCCAGCCTTAATTATTGTATTGTCCATGGCATTTGGTCTGCTAGTTTTTCGCTAACACACAATAAAATAGCAAAGTTCTGATCATGTTTGAACTAGTTCATAGCCTGAGGGGGATGTGACCAGAATTATTTGACTTAATGAAATGGCCTTAAAGGAGTAGATTCTCTTGTTCAAAAAGCTATGGGACGTATTTATTGCCTTCACTCGTGCTTCAAATCTTGGATTTGGTGGTGGGCCTGCAGTTGTCCCACTTATAAAAGCTGAAGCGGTAGAACGCTATCAGTGGATGGATAATGAAGAGTTTGCAGATGCCTTAGCCATCGGGAATGCTTTACCTGGACCGATCGCCACGAAAATGGCAGCTTATATCGGTTATAAAGTAGCTGGGTTGCTGGGAGTTTTGGCCGCCTTGATTGGAACCGTTGCTCCCACTGTCATTATCGTTGTTCTATTAGGTAGTCTCATAATGAAATACTCTAACTCTCCAGAACTCAAAGCGATGCTCCAAGCTGTTCGTCCTGTGGTGGTTGTTCTCGTCGCAGATACCGCTTATGACATGGGTAAGAAATCGTTTCTCACGGGTAGTTCCTGGGGAATTGGGGTCGTGACTGTAGCGTTGCTATACTTAGCTGATATTCATCCGGCCATTATTATTGTGGTAGCCATGCTCTTCGGTGGAATTATGTATGGGCGAAGCAAGAAGGAAGCAAAAAACTAAGAAGATGAGAACAAAGCTTTGCTGGGTCCAATCGCCACGAAATTAGTTGGATATGTCGGTTTTAAAAAAAGCGCAAGAGCGTGAGTCAAAAGGGCAACAAAAAAACAAGAGTCTTTCACTTCGATGATTCAAGTGGAAAGGCTCTTGTTAATTTAGTGCTCTTAGAATTCTCTGCTAGAATAGAACTTCAAAGAAAGGAGAATCGAAGCAGCCAACAAGGTCAGGGCAAAGGAGATCAAATAAAAAGCGATTTGCCAATCTGCTTGAGTTTGGAGCCACTTCGCGAATCCTTGGATCAAATTATGCACCAAAGGATTGTGAATCTTCTGGAGTCCGGACCCGATAAGGCCTACTCCAAAAAAATACCCAAAGAAGAGGATCATCCCAACCATATTGGAGCGAATGAAGCCAAGTTTGAAATAAACTGGATAATAGAAGGAAATCATCCCCATCATGGCAATCAAGGCGCCCACGATTTCTTTCAAAGAGAGCTTGTTTATGGTGAGCGGGATTCCGGTTAGGGATACAACATTTTGAGCGAGCAGGAAGGACAAGATCCCAAGGACAGCATAGGGAAAGATGGAAAGATACTTGGCAAAGACAATGTCTCGTCGACGCAGAGGGAGACTAATGAGCATGACTTCAGATTTATTTTTGTCATCACGGGCACAGGCCTGAATCATAAGCAGATAGGTTACCCCAACTGTGGCAGCGCTCAGTGCTCCTCCATTCATGTGATTAAAGACAAAGACTACCAGAAATCCATAGGCCGGAGCATACCAAAGAGTTTTCTTTAAGATTATAATGTCCTTCCAGACGAGATTAATCATGCTGTACACCCCTTGCGGTATAAATTAGGAGGTCTTCTAAGGTCGGCTTTTCAACGACGGCTCGCTCATTGAAGAAGTGACGAGCCATTTCTTTATCTCTGACCAGTCCTTCAAAGCCATAGTTATGGGTCTTAATACCTAAGAAAAGACTCTTAGTCTCTTCGTTCAACAGATCGGTAGCCCCTTTGACCAGCCCGTATTTTTCTAGGATATCATCTTTGGAAGTGCTCAAAACTATTTCACCATGATGGATGAAGGTTACGAAGTCCGCAATTTTGTCGAGATCCGAGGTGATGTGGGTGGAAAATAAGACGGATTTCCTCTCATCTTGGATCATGGTGGCTAAGATATCCAGAAGTTCGCTGCGTACCAGTGGGTCTAGGCCAGCCGTCGGCTCGTCCATAATCAAGAGCTCGGCCCCATGGGAGAGGGCAACTGCGAGGGAAAACTTCATTTTCATTCCTTTGGAGAGTTCTTTAATTTTCTTGTTAGAGTGGAGTTCAAAGTCCTTCAGATACTTGTCGAAGGTCTGGGGTTCCCAGTGTTTGTAAAAAGAAGCTACGATTTGACCCATTTTTCGCAGAGTCAGTTCCTCGTAATAGTGGTTTTCGTCAAAGACAAAGGCTGTGCGATTTTTGACGGCAAGCTCATACTTTAGATTATCTAAGCCGAATACACTAATCTGTCCTCCGTCTTTACGCAGCAAATTCATGATCAGTTTGATCGTCGTGCTTTTTCCCGCTCCGTTCGGCCCGATAAACCCCATAATATAGCCACGCGGTAACTGGAAGCTAACATTTTTCAAAGTAAAGTCCTTAAAATGTTTGGTGAGATTGTTGACAGTGAGGATGCTGTCCGTCATTACAGGGGAATCAAGGGATTGAGTTTCACGCGGTGCTAAAGGTTGGTTGAACATCCTTATACCCTCTCTTCGTTATATAATAATCTGATCCTATAATCTTAAGGTGAGGATCTAAATTTCTTCATAAAGAAGTTTGACCATTTCCTGGAGATCTTTCTGCCTTAAACCTGCAATTTTGGCCGCGGAGATGGCCTCGGTTACTTTTTCTTCTACGACACGCAGTCGTTTCTCACGCAATAATTCCTTGTTTTGAGCTGCCACAAAGGATCCTTTGCCTCCTACGGTCTCGATGTAACCATCCCGCTCCAGCTCCTCATAGGCCCTCTTCGTAGTGATTACGCTAATCTGTAATTCCTTAGCCAGAGTGCGTATTGAGGGTAAGGCTTCTGCTTCCGTCAAATCACCCTTTAAAATAAGGTCTTTTAGTTGGGTGACGATCTGTTGATAGATGGGTTCGGGTGAAGAATTAGCTATTATGATATTCATAGCAAGACGGCTTCCTCCTTTCGTATCAGTTTGAAAGTATAGAGATACTCATAGGGAGATCAGGACATAGTTGTACTTGCGCTAAGATCATGAAGCAGGAGACTAAATTCAGGACGAAAAAGCAAAAGTGAATAGTGACCATTCTGTATATATACAATATATACAGAATGGTCACTATTGTCAATCCTATCCTCGACATAATTGATTAACTTAGGGGATTCAAAATATACAGGGATAGATCCGAAGAAAAGGGAGGAATTGGTCACCAGTATGAAGAAATAAGATTTGCACGAACAAATATTTGGATTTTTCAGTTAAACGTTGAAAGAAGGAGATAAAGATATGATGCTTCATGAACAGTTAGGAATTTATAAAGTTAAATTACCATTGCCATTTAGATTGAATCATGTTAATTGTCATGCAGTGAAAGGAACTGACGGATGGTGGTTGGTTGATGCGGGTCTGAGCCGTGAGGCGACAATTGAAGGATGGATGCAGTTTTTTGAGGAACATGCCATTAAGCCTTCGGATATCAAGGGGATTTATGTGACTCATTTTCATCCCGACCATTATGGCTGTTCAGGATGGCTACAGAATTATTCGGGTGCACCAGTTTTCATAGGGGCCATTGACGCTGATAGAATTAATCACTACTGGAAAAACGGAGACTATATTCTTGAGGCAATGGGAACTTTGTTTAGAGAAAATGGGATGCCACAAGATGTCATAAATCAGGTGACCGATTCCGTGGACAAGCTGATTTCTTTTACAGTTCCCCATGCAGAACTGACCATCTTACAGCCGGGGCAAATGGTAAACATAGGGGATTATAAGTACCAGGTTATCTTGACTCCGGGGCATACCGACGGACATATTTGTTTTTATAATGAGGATTATGGTGTGCTTCTTTCGGGGGATCATCTATTACCGGAGATATCCTCTAATATTAGCTTATGGCCCCAACCAGGTGCAGACCCTAACCCGTTGGATAATTTTCTCCGTGCTCTAAACAGTATCCGAAGTTTAGATTGCAAATTAGCGTTACCAGCCCACGGCAAACCTTTCACTACGATTGAGGAGAGGATTAGTCAATTGGAGGTTCACCACCAAGAGCGATTGGTAGAGATCAAAAATTGTGCGGGAATTGGGGCAACAGCCTATCAGGTATGTAAGCAGGTTTTCAGGCAAGATCTTAGTTTTCATGAGCTCCGATTTGCCATGGCAGAAACATTGGCCCACTTAGTGTATTCGACTTATAAGGGTGAATTAGAAGTCGTTAAAAAGGAAGGATTTAATATTTATAGGATGATTTAGGGGGTTCGCAAGTTTGCGTACGACTACTCCTGGGCCTTTTATGAAATATGTAATATAAGGAGTAAGTTCCAAAGGAATGGTCGAGTCAAAAGGAGGAGCAAGTCTGAAATGAATGAGTGCGTTTTTTGCGTACTACCAGGTATTGAAATTTTGGCTGAGAATGACCTAGTCCGAGCTTTTTTTGATAAGTATCCTGTGAGTCCAGGACATGTCCTCATTGTTCCGAAGAGGCATGCTGCAACTATTTTTGAGGCGACCCCCGAGGAAATGGCAAGTGTTGGGGATCTTTTGGCGAAAGTGAAGGCTAAGTTAGACGAGCGGTATCACCCAGATGGATACAACATCGGGGCAAACGTGGGATCCGCTGCAGGGCAGACGATTTTCCACTGGCATGTTCACGTTATCCCTCGCTATAATGGAGATATTGGATCCGTGCAGTGGCATACATAACATCACCTGCTGAAAGTCACCTAAAACTTTTTGTAGGACAGGAATTTTGGTTTGGATGTCACCTTGGAGTTTCAGTAAATCGGCTTGGACTCCTTGGGCCTTGAAAGGCCTCACTAGGAAAAGATTTACAGTCTGGTCTCCTTTAGGAGAATTCTTGATATCTTTTGTGCGAACTAGTTTTTCTAAAATCCCCGAAATCTATAGTTAAAGCACTCCCCATTTGCGTGTATATTCCACCTTTAAGACATATTCATCATCATGGAAACCCCGATTTGACAGGGCCTTGGTGGCATCGTTAAAATCGAAGGTTTCGGTTTCCATGAGAATGTGGTCTTTCCACCCTGTAACGGTCCAATTATCATGAACTTCCAAAAGAATGTCCATCATTTCTGCTATGCGGTTCAAACGAGTATGCATGAACTTTGCAAAATATCTCAGTGCCGCAGGCTGAACATTTTTCACTTTGATAATATCTTCTAGGGGCGGTTTCTCACCAGGTAACCACACTTTTTTTTCATAATAGAATAAAAACCTAGCTCTCTGAACACAGGTTTCATTATTGGGATCCATGCCTAACACTCCTTTGATAATTCATTCATCGTCTACTCTGTAGTTCAAACCAAAAAGTGGAATCGGACCATCTCGCTGGATTAAGTTATCTCTTATCAGATCTCACATCCTCTTGCGTTTGTTGTAGTATCCGCGACCAATCTGACGGCTATGAGTTTGATTATGTACAGCAAGAAGCCTCCCATTAGTTATCAATACCAACTAAAGGGAAGGCTTCTTGCTATGAGATTAAATCAATTATTTTACCATGGACCAGTAGCCGCCCATGACCACGACTGAAAGGAAATAGCCGAGCGGAACATTCACTAAAACCCCTGTGGTAAACGCTGCAAAAGGCCTCCAACCCACAGATGTGAGATCTTTGAAACGAGTGGTAAATCCAATTGAAAGGAAGGTGAAGATGAAGGCCCAGCCTCTCAATTCTTTAATGGGATTGATAATTGATGCAGT
>NZ_MLBF01000050.1 GCF_001936615.1 Desulfosporosinus metallidurans | reverse complement strand
TTGCTGAACACTATATAAGGATTTAGAGCATGGGAGCCAGGATTCCACCCGTTCGGGTAAACAAGGGGACAGGTTCGTTGTTTCCATTATTTGAAACAGCGTACCTGTCCCTCTGTTTACCTGTCCCTCTGTTTACCTGTCCCTCTGTTTACCTGTCCCTCTGTTTACCTCCAGCGCGGCAGTGATCTCGTCCTCGATGACAGCGGTCTGTTTTTCTTCGAGTTCCTTAAAGTTTCTGGCTTGGTTAGGTCAACAGATGACATCTGCTCAGCGAGATTCCCCTCTTCTGTCACCTCAACTGTCACCGTCGGTTTGCCTTCAGCTAGCTCCGGAGTGACTTTGCTCGATGCGCGAATGATCTCCAGAGCTACTTTTTTAGATTCGCCATCAGGGAATTTCACCACAATGATACTAATATCATTATCCTAGGAAAAGGTTGTCGATAGAGTATAGTTTAGTTCAGAACGCAACAAATTATAATTTCTCAATAAGTTTAAGCAAGTCTTAGCGGGGCTATTCAAGCTCATGATAAATCAAGTGGACTACAGGAAATAAGCACGGTCCACGAGTATTGGATGGATCTTGGAAATAGGGCCATTGACTTACTTCACTTTTTGGTAAAACATGGACTCCCCCTTTTTAACGATGGAGCACATCGGAAGGAATTCTTAAATTAACGGAGAATCTTATATTAACCGGATTGATAATGAATTTTATGAAGAAGGAGTAGTTATTTATGGATAAGACTATTAATATTAACGTTTTACCGCAAGCCTACGACGTAATTTTTACAATAAATCGGCTTTACGCGCAGCGAGTGAAATATTGCCGGATGGAGCAAGATTGGAATATATTGGATTAAACTCAGATCCCATTTTTTAACGAAGATTTGGAAGCTGGAGGGATCCCCTTAAGTCGTAGTAGACTATAAAAAGAGAATAGCCTCAGCTGATGCGATATTATACCGCTACACCTGAGTACAACTATTCTATACGCCTGTATTGAAAAATGCCTTAGATTGGGCTTCGCGGGTTACCGATTCACCCTTGAGCGGTGCACTAGGAGCATTGATTCTTGTTTGTAAAGGAGAAATTTGTTTTGAAAAATAATCAAGAAATTGAGTTCAAAAAACAAGTCTTTTATGCAACATTGCAGGATTCATGGAACAACTTTATTGAAGGAAAATCGGTGAATACTGGTGAAGTTCGCCAAATTATTTTAGATTCTTGGCATAATAGTGTTAAAAACGGAATAAGTCCTTTTCAGAAAAAAGTCAATCGCGTTTTAACAGAAAAAGAAATTATTTATAATGAGAATTTGAATAGAGATTTAATCGATGTTAGCCTACCAGTAATGGAGAATCTTTATAAGTTTGTAGCTGGTTCTGGATTTACTGTTACACTAATTGACAATAAAGGTATTATTCTAAAAATTGTTGGTGATCAAGAAGTAGTCAACTCTATTTCTAAAGGTAACTTCATTATTGGAGCAGATTGGAGCGAAGAAAGTGCTGGGACAAATGCTATTGGTCTCGCTATCAAACTTGATCAGCCTATACAGGTCATTAGTTATGAACATTTCTGCATCTGTTCCCACAATTCAACTTGTTCTGCTGCTCCGATTCATGACACAGAAGGAAATATCATTGGAATCTTGGATATGACAGGAGATTTTGAAAAGGCTCATTCTCATACACTAGGTATGGTGGTTGCAGCAGTACATGGGATTGATAACCAGTTGGAATCAAAGTATGCTTGGGCAAAATATAATTTAGCTAATAGCTATATGAATGCTATAGTTGAGTCAATCTCACAAGGAATGATGGCAGTAAATGAATTAGGAGTAATTACTCATATAAATAACTATGCTATTAAGGTGCTTCAAGATAACAGGGATGAAATCATTGGAAGAGATATTAAAACATATCTCAAATCATCATATTTTAAGGAGAATAAAAAAGACCTGTTAGGCCTTACGGATCAAGAAGTAGACATTATTACTAATGGGAAAATTAAGAAGGCAATCATTTCTTCTAGGAAAATTGAAGGTCTTCCTAGTGGGATGAAAGGCACAGTTATAGTCTTTAATGAAATTAACAGAACCCGAAAATTGGTTCAAAGAATGTCAGGATTAGAAGCTAAATTGACGTTTAACGATATACTTGGGAAAAACGAAAAGTTCCTCTCGACCGTAAAGTTAGCCAAAAATGCATCTCATAGTCTTTCCAATATCTTATTACTAGGAGAAAGTGGTACTGGAAAAGATGTTTTTGCTCAAGCCATTCATAATGCTAGTCAAAGTTCGAATGGACCCTTTGTGGCAATAAATTGTGGTGCAATACCTCGAGAATTAATAAACAGCGAACTATTTGGTTATGTCGATGGAGCTTTTACTGGTGCAAAGCGTGGTGGAAACCCTGGTAAATTTGAAATGGCAGATGGCGGGACCATATTTTTAGATGAGATCGGTGAAATGCCTCTAGAGCTACAGACTATTCTATTAAGAGTGATCGAGAACAAATCCATTATGAGAATTGGAGGTCACGATTCGATTCCAGTTAATGTAAGGGTAATTGCGGCAACAAATAGGGATTTAATCAAGGAAGTAGATCAGGGGAATTTTAGAAGGGATCTTTATTATAGATTAAATGTAATTTCAATTAACCTTTTACCATTACGTGAGCATAAAGATGATATTCCTCTCTTATGTGAACATTTTATTCAAAAGATGAATCATCTATTAGGAAAAGATGTCAATGAAATAGAGGATGCTGTACAACAGTATTTTAATGCCTATGATTGGCCAGGAAATATTCGAGAATTATATAATATTCTTGAGAGGTCCATGAATATAGCAGAATGTTCAAGGTTGCTGGTAAGTTTTCTTCCCAATGAATTCACTGCTCTTCAAAAAGTACAAAATTCAGTTTCACATAAGTCCTTTGACGACTTAGAAAAGGAATTGATTTCTAGTTTAATGACTGAACATGCTGGTAATATTACTAAAGTCTCTAATAAACTAGGCATTGCTCGAACGACACTTTATCGAAAGTTAGATAAATATAACTTGAATCATTATTGACGTACACTAGTTAAAACAATCATAATAATGAAAGTTTAGTACAAGGTCTTTCCAATGTGGAGGGCCTTTTTTATTTTGATGACCTAATATACGTAGCGTAGCAAATGACAACACTGTAGCAATTCGCTTCAGTCGATTTGATAATCGAAGTAGTTCATTGGGTGTTAAACACTCTGAATGCAGGTCTTTTATTAGGTTAACAGCTATTTTGCATTATGGCATAGGTCTTGCAATTAATGCATTTCATATGCGAGAAGTTACTTTCGCTTTTATAAGTTATTTTAAGTAAATTTGGAAGGGGAATGATTATGAAAACAGGCAAAGAGTATATCGAAAGTTTGCGGAGCCGCAATATCAAGGTTTATGTAAAAGGTCAACTTTTGAAGAGTGAAGAGGTAATCGACCATCCTTTTATTCGTGGACATGTGAATTCTGCAGCGATGACCTTTGAGCTTGCCCATGACCCTGCTAGTGAAGACCTGATGACCGTCACTTCACATCTTACCGGTAAGAAAATCAATCGCTTTACTCATATTCATCAAAGCAAAGAAGACTTAATCAAAAAGGTCAAAATGTTACGAATGATCTCTCAAAAAACTGGCACATGTTACCAACGGTGTGTAGGGTTTGATGCCATAAACGCTTTATATTCTACAACATTTGAAATGGATCAGAAACTTAGTACCAGTTATCATCAGCGCATGAAAAAATATGTCGAATACATGCAGGAAAACGATATCATGGTTGCGGGAGCCATGACTGACCCCAAAGGTGACCGAAGTCTGCGACCAGGACAGCAAGCTGATCCTGATATGTTTGTGCATGTTGTCGAGAGAAATGACCAGGGAATTGTGGTCAGGGGAGCAAAAGCCCATATGACTGGCATGGTAAACTCTCATGAGATGTTAATTATGCCTACTATGGGTATGGTCGCAGAAGATAAAGATTATGCGGTATCCTGCGCAATACCAGTTGACGCCCCTGGAGTCCTACACATCTTTGGGCGACAGACTAACGATGACCGTAAATGTGAAGGGGAAATAGATCAAGGTAATGCTCAGTTCGGTATTGTCGGCGGCGAATGTCTTACCGTGCTAGAAAACGTTTTTGTGCCATGGGAAAAGGTCTTCATGTGTGGTGAAACTGATTTTGCCGGAATGCTGGTGGAACGGTTTGCTAGTTATCATCGTCAAAACTATGGTGGCTGTAAGGGTGGCGTTTCCGATATAGTGATCGGCGCTGCGGCAGTTATGGCTGATTACAGTGGTTATGCAAAGGCTGCTCATATTAAAGATAAAATCAACGAAATGATTCACATGGCGGAAACCCTATATGCTTGTTCCATCGCTTGTTCCGCCGAGGGGAAACAAACTGCCTCTGGGTCTTATTTCGTGGATCCTCTGCTTGCAAATGTTGGCAAACATAATGTTACTCGGCTCATTTATGATATTGACCGAATTGCCCAAGATATTGGAGGGGGATTGACGGCTACACTTCCGTCAGAATCCGATCTAAGGAATCCCGAGATTGGTAAATATGTGGAGAAATATTTCAAAGGTGTTGCATCTGTTCCGACTGAAGATCGGATGCGTATGGCCAGACTGCTTGAAAATATGACGGGTGGCACGGCATTGATTGAAAGTATGCATGGAGCTGGATCGCCTCAAGCGCAAAAAGTAATGTATTCCAAGCTATCCAATCTAGAACATAAGAAGCGCTGTGCAATGGCTATTGCCGGTATTAAACCCAAAGGGGATGAAAAGGCAAAATAATATGTAGTGTAGCGAATGACAACACTGTAGCAATTCGCGCCATAAAATCTAATTAGGTATAAGGCAGTTCTGTGACCTTAAACATCCTGAATATAAGGCTTTTGTTGGATTCACGGCCTTTCAAGGTTGTGGCATGGTTCTTGCTCTTAATGTATTTCATCAGAACAAAATAAGTGAAAGACGAGGAGGGATCTAATAGGCTTCTAGCTTATTCTACGAAGGGGCACCGACTCTGTCAGGCTCCTATCTGGTGAATTTATAGCTAGATTGCACTCTAATAAAAACCTAAATCATCCTTAAATTGGACAAGTGTCAATAATTATTTCACAGGTGTTGTAAACTTTATGAAAATTATTGTTGGTGTAAAATATTGTGGACATTGTAATCCGATAATCGAAGGGCCAGAAATTATTGAGAACCTTAAGAAACTAGAACCTGATCTGGAATTTGTATCTTGGCAGGAGCAACAAAAGGATATCCTTCTCATAGTTAGTGGCTGCACATCGGATTGTGCTACTCGGCCTCAATTCAATGGTCCGGTTATTAACGTGGCTGGTAGTTCCGTGGAACGAATTCAATATTCGTTAACGGAACTACCGAGTCAAATTCTAAAAAAGATTAAAGAAAAGGGGGCGGCATGTTTTGACTAATATCAATCTTAATGACAAAAAGAAACCAGATAAACGGATGACGCTTACCGACGCTATTAAAACCCATGTTCCAGATGGAAGTATGATTTGTTTTAGCGGTATGGGTGGAGCCCAATGTGTTGCCCAGACCTATGAAATAATTAGGCAGGGAATTAAAAATCTAACATTTGTTGGAGACAGCCCTTGTGAAAGCGGGGATATGTTAATCGGAGCGGGAGCAATCAAAAAAGCCGAACTTGCCTGGTGTTCTTATGCTGTTGCAGGATTAGGATATAACTACCGTAGAGCAATTGAAGAAAAGGTTCCCCATGAAATTGAACTAGTTGAGTACTCGAATTATACCATTGGCTTACGGTTTTTAGCAGGTGCTATCAATGTACCTTATATTCCAACGAAATCTTTATTGGGATCAGACCTCTTAAAGTATAACGAAAAGATAAAGGTTACCGAAGATCCTTATAACGGAGAAAAAGTAGCCTTGATCCCTGCCGTTAATCCTGATGTAGCCATCGTTCATGTCTCCCGTGCTGATAAAAGAGGAAATGCTCAAATGTTCGGTTTTTCTTCAAATGCTGAAAACCTTGCACGGGCTTCCAAACGTACTATCATTACGTGTGAGGAAATAGTGAGTACTGAGGAAATTAAACGTCATCCGAATTTAACCATCATTCCAGAATATGCAGTGGATGCAGTTGTGGAAGTACCTTTCGCCTCTCATCCATGGAATTTTCCTTATGCCTATGCTTACGACATGCCCTTCCATACCGAACAATTAGCTGCCTTTAAAACAAGAGAAGGCTTTGAGAAATGGTTAGAAGAGTACTGTTTTGCTCCTGGTAGTTGGGAGGGCTATCTTGAGAAAGTGGGATATGGTCGTCTTGAAAAACTACGCCAACTTGAACGTCGCTTTGCTAAAGCAAATTACTAGTAGAAAGGTGGGATAAACATGAGCAAAGAATATGCCCAGGAGTATTCGTTGCAAGAGCTCTTGGTAGCAGCTTCTGCCCGGGAGATTATTGACGGTGACGTAGTATTTGCTGGAGTAGGCGTCCCGACCTTAGGCGCCATGGTTGCAAAACTCACCCATGCCCCGAATGTCATCATGGCTATGGAGTCTGGGAGCATTGGTCCAGAGCCCTATCGTGTGATTTTAGGAATTGGCGATAATGCCTGCGTCGAGAACAGCATTTGTACCACTTCACTCTGGCGTCTTTTCTCCGATCAACAGCGCGGATATTTTGATGTCGGAATGATTGGTGGAGCCCAGGTTGATAAATATGGAAATCTAAACAGTACTGTCATTTTTGGAGATGGAGATTACTATACCCCTGCTTCACGGCTACCGGGTAGCGGTGGGGCAAATGATATTGCGAGTTCAGCAGGAAGAACAATCATTACACTTCCCCTTCAGAAAAGACGTTTTTTGGAGAAGGTCGATTATATTACTTCACCTGGTTATATTGACGGCTATGATGCAAGGGAAAAACATGGATTACCCGGAGGGGGTCCTGCCGCTGTAATAACTAACAAATGTGTTTTTAGGTTCGATCCTATAACCAAAGAAGCGTATCTTTACAGTGTTCATCCTGGTGTTACCGTGGAAGAAGTAAAAGCGGAAGTTTCATGGGAACTCAAAATTGCAGACGATGTAAAAGTAACAGAGCCACCCACCGTAGAAGAAGTTCGAATCACAAGAATCTTAGATGCCGGACAAATATATACGGGTAGCGGCCTTAAAGGATTAACCTTTGAAAAGTACGTTCAAATGCTAGAAGAATCTCAAGAAATTCTTCACCAATTGTTTTAATGGGGGGTTAATGAAGTGAATAATCCTACGTTTGATTTAACGAATAAAGTGGCTATTGTAACCGGTTCCACCAAAGGGATTGGACGAGGGATAGCAGAAGGTTTGGCCAAGGCTGGTGCAAATGTCGTCATCGTAAGTCGGAATCAAGATGACTGCAATCAAGTAGCTGAAGAAATTAAAAAGTTTGGTCATGATGCCTTACCTGTGGCGACAGATGTCACGAACCAAAAAGCTATTGATGAGTTAGTGAAGAAAGTAACAGAGTATTACGGAAGAATTGATATTCTCGTTAATAATGCGGGTTCTGCCATTACTAAGAAGTCTGAAGACCTAACCGAAGCGGATTGGGATCGAGTCTTAAATGTAGATCTTAAAGGTGTCTTTTTCTGTGCCCAAGCGGTTGGGCGTCAAATGATTAGCCAAAAACAGGGCAAGATCATTAACATTGCCTCCATTCTTGGTTTAGTAGGTGACCGTCAGGTTCTTCCTTATTGTGTTGCCAAGGGTGGCGTCGTACAAATGACCAAGGCTCTGGCTTTAGAATGGGCAAAACATAACATACAAGTGAATTCGCTCTGCCCGGGTTATGTTATTACTCCGATGAATCAAGCCGACCTAAAAGAAGAAAAAATTCACAACCATATCACTAAGAAAATCGCTATGAGACGTTTTGGCGAAATTAGCGATATGGTCGGGGCCGCAATTCTTATGGCTTCAAATGCCTCGGACTACATGACAGGGCAAATGATTGTCATTGATGGCGGTTGGACTGCCGAATAAATATTATATTGCTATCGATAAAACTGGAAAAGGGAAGATGCGATAGTGTAATTTTATTATTGAAGGAGATTAGAGTATGGGACAAATGAAGACCGTTGGGAAAAAAGCATGGGGTTATCGTTATGTGATTCTCGTTGCAGTATGGTTATTATACGTCATTAACTATTTTGACCGTACGAGTGTATTAATCTTTCTACCCATGATCCGAGATGAATTGGGATTAACCCCTGCACAAGCTGGTTTTGGCGCATCGATTTTCTTCTTTGCTTATGCCATTGCTCAAGTAAGTGGTGGATGGTTAGCTGATCGTATTGGAGCTAAAAGAGTCATGACCATAGCCATTGTTGTGTTCTCAGCCGTTACTTTTTTAACAGGCATGGTTCGCAGCTATGTTCAGTTTATTTGGATACGTCTTTTCTTAGGCTTTGGTGAAGGACACCACTTCGCCCCAGCACACAAAACGATTGCAGACTGGTTCCCTAAAAAAGAAAAAGGAACAGCAACCGCATTCTTCTCTACAGCATGGGCTTTTGGTCCAGCTATTATCCCCGTCGTTATCACTGCTTTAGCTGCGGCCTTTGGGAGCTGGCGCCCTGTGTTTTATGTCCTTGCAGTCCCAGGACTTCTGGGTATGTTTATTCTTTGGTATTTCGTGAATGATAAACCCGAAGAAATGGTGAAAAAAGGTCGAATGACTCAAGAAGAGTATGATTATATTAAGAGCGGATTAGTCAGTGATGAAGCGGTTGAAGGAAAAAAAGGCGGGATGTCAATCGTTGTTAAAGACAAATACTTCTGGATATACAGCTTAGTTCTTTTCTGTAACTTAGCCATCTACTGGGGAAGTACGACTTGGATTTCTTCCTTTCTGTATGATCAACATCACTTCAATCTCAAAACGATGGGAGCCCTGGTTTCTTTGCCGTATGTTGTCGCCATCGTAGCTATGCTCCTTGGAGGTCGTCTTACTGACAAAATCTTTAAAAATAAGACAAAGCCCGTGCTTCTGATATCCTATATTGTAAGTATTCCTGTTCTTTTCTACGTCGGAATGGTTCCTACAGGAAACGTTCCAATAATTATTACAATGCTTGTCTTGCTTGGTTTCTTCGTTAATCTTAGCTTCGGTGCTGTTTACGCCTACCCTCAAATTCGTTATCCTAAAGATATCGTGGGCAGTGCGGTCGGACTTTCGAATGGTTTTGGTCAATTAGGTTCTTTTGTCGCTCCACTCGTTGCTGGATTCCTAGTTGTCAAAACTACCTCGGGATATTCATATACTGGCGCCTTTATTTTCTTCGCAGCGTTAGCCGTATTAGCATCCATCGGAACACTGTTTTTAAAGGAAGACAAATTTATTATGAATAATCAATCCGTTAAGTCTTCAAGTACGAGCTTATAAGAAAGTGGCAATTAAAGAGAGGAGCAAGCCCATGGAAGAGGTTGTTATTGTAGGTGCAGCAAGAACACCTATTGGAGATTTTTTAGGGTCATTAAAAGATGTATCAGCAGTAGACCTCGGGACGATAGCGGTAAAAGGTGCGTTAGACAAGGCTGGAGTCGAGGCAAGTCTTGTTGAAGATGTTGTCGGTGGAATGGTTTACAAAGCTGGTGCTAAAGGAAACCCAGCACGGCAAATACAACTCGCAGTTGGTATCCCGTTTGAAGCCGCGGCGACCACGGTTGACCAACAATGTGGTTCAGCCATGCGAGCCTTAGAGATTGCAACCCAACAAATGCTCTTAGGCAAATCGAGTGTCAGTGTTGCTGTAGGGATTGAAAGCATGTCCAGAGCGCCGCATTTACTGCTGAATTCTAGACAAGGTGTTAAGTTGGGGCCTGATACTTTACAAGATCATCTAACTTACGATGCGTTGGTGGATGCATTTATGGGCTATCATATGGGAGTAACTGCAGAAAACCTTGCTGAAAAATACAACATCACGCGAGAGGAACAAGACAATCTAGCCTACCTCAGTCATACACGAGCCGTGGAAGCCATTCAAAGTGGTCGGTTCAAAGATGAAATTGTGCCAGTGGAAATAAAGACTCGTAAAGGGACAACCATAGTTGAAGTGGATGAGCACCCTCGTGCAGATATATCTATGACCAGTCTGTCTAAGCTTAAGCCGGCGTTTAAGAAAGATGGAACAGTCACTGCAGGTAACGCATCCGGTTTGAATGATGGAGCAGCGGCATTAGTTTTAATGACATCGACTAAAGCGAAGGAACTCGGAATTAAACCGATCGCAAAAGTTCTTTCCACTGCTTCTTATGGCGTAGCCCCTGAAATTATGGGAATTGGACCAGCCTACGCAATCCCAAAAGCTCTTAAGTATGCCAACCTAAAACTCAGCGACATAGCCTATTTTGAGATCAATGAAGCCTTTGCTGCACAATTTTTGGCAGTAAATAAAGAGCTGGAAATTGATTTGGATAAAGTCAATGCGAACGGCTCCGGAATTGCCTTAGGTCATCCCGTTGGATGTTCAGGTGTTCGTATTATCGTAACCATGCTGAATGAAATGAAGCGTCGTGGAGGAAAATATGGCGTTGCCTCCTTATGTGTAGGTGGAGGTCCTGCTATGGCCACTGTTGTCGAAATGTTATAGTAACTTTTTACACACTCGAAGGGGGCTACCCTAGCCCCTTTTTTTTACTAGTCAGAAAGTATAACTTTCTGGAAGCATAAGTGCAACTAAGGCGGCCGCCTTCGCGAGGCTTGGCGCCAGCCAAGTTTTCTTTAATTCTAATTTATGATGGGAGGATTTAATGTGAAAAAAATAGTTGTTCTAGGTGCTGGGACTATGGGCGCTGGCATTGCATTCGTTGCTGCTCAAGCGGGTTTTCAGGTAATCCTTCGTGACGTTTCAGAAAGTCTTGTTCAAAAGGGCCTTAAAATTATTGAAAAAAACTTAAATAAAGCGGTTGAAAAGGGTAAAATGTCTGCTGAGGATAAATCGGGGATTCTTGGAACCCTCAAAGGAGTTTATGACGTAAATCAAATGGCCGAAGAATTAAAAGACACAGATTTAATTATTGAAGCAATCATTGAAAACATGTCAATTAAGAAAAGCGTTTATAAAGAATTTGATGCTCAATGTCCAGAAAAAACAATATTTGCTTCTAACACTTCTGCTTTGAGCATTAGTGAATTAGCCTCGGCAACAAGCCGTCCCCAAAATGTCATAGGTATGCATTTCTTTAATCCAGCCAATGTTATGCAACTTGTTGAGGTTATTGCCGGAGCAGCAACGAGCAATGAAACGGTTGAACTCGTAAATAATTTTGTGAAAGAAATAGGAAAAGTTCCCGTTCAAGTTAAAGAATCTCCAGGCTTTATTGTTAACAGAATGCTAGTTCCATTAATCAATGAGGCTGCATTTATCTATATGGAGGATATTGCGTCTGCAGAGGATATTGACACTGCAATGCGTCTCGGAGCAAACCACCCGATTGGGCCTCTTGCTTTAGGCGATATGATAGGATTAGATGTCTGTCTAGCTGTTATGGAAACGTTATATGCAGAATTCGGTGATCCTAAATATCGGCCTTGTCCTGTTCTTAAAAAGATGGTTCGTGCAGGCTTCTTAGGGCGTAAAACCGGAAAAGGATTCTATAAATATTAAACTTCTGGAGGGAATAGTGATGTCTGTCGTTGAGCTTAAGAAAGAAAATAGATTAGGTTTTGTGACCATTAATCGACCCAAGGTTTTAAACGCTCTCAATACGGAAGTCCTTAGCGAATTAAATCAAATGGTAACCATGCTTTACAATGATAGAGAAATCGATGTCGTAATTTTTACAGGCGCAGGAGAAAAGGCTTTTGTCGCCGGAGCAGACATTTCAGAAATGAAAGATAAGTCCCCACAAGAGAGTTATACCTTCGCGCGTCAAGGTCAGGTTTTGTTTCAACGAATTCAAGAACTTCCGCAACCTACAATTGCTGCAATTAATGGTTTTGCCTTTGGGGGAGGCTGTGAACTTGCGATGGTCTGTGATATGCGCATCGCAACTGACAAGGCAAAGTTTGGGCAACCTGAAGTCGCATTAGGTATTATACCAGGCTTCGGAGGAACACAACGTCTCCCCCGTCTTATTGGACGAGCAAAGGCTATGGAAATCATTCTAACAGGGCGAACAATCAATGCATCTGAAGCTTTAGAGTTAGGTTTGGTTAATAAAGTAGTATCTACAGAAAACCTTATGGCCGAGGCGGTTAGCCTAGCAGAAGCTATTCTTTCCAAAGGACCTTATGCGATTCGACAAGCAAAAGTCGCAATCAATAAAGGTCTTGAAGTGGATATTAATATGGGCTGTGAACTCGAAGGAAACTTATTTGCCTTATGCTTTGGAGAAGAACAGAAAGAAGGAATGTCGGCATTTTTAGAGAAAAGACAGCCTGATTATAAAAAATAGTATGAAGTTGTCTAGTACTGTAGCATTGTTCCCGTACCCTCATCTTTAATCAAGTTATTAAGACACGATGAAATTTAAAAGTTACGTAAAAACATATTAAGCTCCAATGTAGGAAAGGGAGTGTATTGGTCTCATTGTGCACTAATCATAAACCGGAGGAAACGATTCAAGCTCATTTCCCGGAGGCTTTGCAATGGCGGAGGGATCTGCATAAGTGTCCGCAACCGTCCTGGCTGGAATTTTTTGCTACGGGCTATGTGGCTGAAAAGTTGGAAGAGTGGGGTTATCAGGTAAAACTAGGCCGGGAAATTATCGCCGAAGATAAACAGCTTTTACTGCCGGATGCAGCAATCTTGCAAAGAGAATATGACCGGGCTCTGCAAGCAGGTGTGAAAGAGAAATTTATTGCGCCTGCCCAAGGCGGTTTTACTGGGGTGGTTGGAATTTTAAAAGGAGATCGACCGGGTCCAACGGTAGGCTTCCGCTTTGATATCGATTCCAATGAAGTTGTTGAATCAAATGCAGACTCTCACCGACCAGCCAGGGAAGGATTTGCTTCGCAAAATCCTGGTTATGCCCATATGTGCGGACACGATGCCCATACAGCGATTGGTTTGCTTTTAGCCCGTCATTTTGCGGAGAATAAAGCTAAACTTAACGGTACAGTTAAATTTATCTTCCAACCTAATGAGGAGAACTTAAGTGGAGCCCCGGCCATGATCGCAAAGGGCCTGCTGGATGACCTCGATTATCTTTTTGGCGGTCACGTTGGGATTACAGCCAGAAAGACCGGACAGATTGCTTTTGATATTTATAGTTTTCTGGCCTTATCCCGCTTTGAAGTCACTTACACAGGTCGTCCTACCCATGCCGGAATCAGTCCGCATGAAGGGAAAAATGCCTTATTGGGAGCTTGTGCAGCCGTAACTAACCTTTATGCCATTGCCCGGCATGGCGATGGCGCTTCCCGTATCAATGTTGGTACATTAGAAGCAGGCACGACCTGGAATGTCATACCAGAACGCGCCTATTTCCGCTTGGAAACACGGGGAGTAAGTAACCAAGTCAATTCCTACATGGTTCGGAAAGTGACTGAAATCCTCCATGGAGCGGCACAAATGTACGATCTAAATCTTGAAGTTAAACCTGCGGCTACAGCGCTTAGCTGTAGGAACTCACCTGACCTCATCAAGCTTGGCCTAAAGGTTGCTGAAAACCTGCCTTCGGTACAAGAAGCCATCCCGGAAATACCCTTTAACGGTTCGGAAGATGTCACTCTGATGATGGAACGGGTGCAGAACCACGGTGGAAAAGCCCTCTACGTACTGTTTGGAACCCCTATTTTTGGCGGTCACCACAGTTCCACCTTTGATGTGGATGAAGAAGTCATCCGCAACGGGGCAGAGTTCCTAGTCGGAATCCATGCGGCGGTTACGGAAGAATAGAATTACGCAAATACGTCGACCAACGACAATTTAATGTGCATGAATTGGGTTGCTTTGCTATTGATTTTAATCAATGGCTTTTTTCTCTATCTATAAACCGCATACTCAATTATGTGATGCGGCCCCGATTGCCTATATTACTTTTTTGGGCGTCCAGTGATCAAATATTGAGTTCTTGATGATGACTTTATCCAATGGTATGGTTAATATTATTGGAGTGGGGAGAGATGGAAGTTGAACGAAGCATTACAGACAATTATTACTCGGAGGAGTATCCGCAAATACGTCGACCAACCGATAAGCGAGGATCAGGTGCAATGGATGTTACGAGCGGCCATGAACGCTCCTTCCGGCGGCAACGAGCAGCCGTGGGAGTTTTTGGTGATTACTAACCGGGACAAACTTAAAAGAGTACCTGAATTTCATCCCTATTCCAAAATGCTGCCAGGAGCAGCCTTAGCAATTTTGGTCGTAGCAGATCCGGCCAGGGTAAAGTACGAAGGGGAACTGCGACAGCTTTGGATTCAGGACTGCTCAGCAGCTAGCCAAAATATTCTCCTGGCTGCCCATTCGCTTGGTTTGGGGGCCGTTTGGCTTGCGGTTTATCCCGATCCTTCAAGGCTGAACGGAATGCGAGAACTTTTTAGCATTCCAGAGGAGATGGTGCCGTTTAGCATCATTTCCATAGGCTACCCTGTGGAACCAAAACAAGCCGCGGACCGCTACGATGAAACCCGTATTCACCGAGAAATTTGGTGAAACTGGCAACCGTCTGGGGAAATCTATTCAGTTAAATGTGATCCTTTCCCGATAAACCAGACAAACAGAGTTAGTGTTTTCGCCCGAAATCTTAAAGATCCTTCAAATTTCATTTTCCAGTGCTATCATCGAGCTGCTAGCTCCTTAATTAGTGTGCAGCCAAGTCCTTGTAATACATCTGTTCAAAAGCCTCTGGAGTCATATTCCCCAGCGCCTGATGCCTGCGTTTTCTGTTATGGAAACATTCTATGTACCAGAAAATATCCCGCCTTGCCTCCTCGTCAGTTGCCATTTAAAGGATAACTCCTTTATCTCTTGTTTTCTTAAGAAAACAATTCGAGTTCGAACCTCGCGCATCGCGCCTCGAAACGACCTCCAGGGCCGATAATACTTGGGGCGCAGGCCCCTGAAAAAGTAGGTCATCGCCATGTAACATGCAAAAAGACTATCTCTTAACTGAGGTAGTCTTTTTGTCTATACGGTCTTTTAGAATGTATCCATTCTCTCTTATCAAGGAAGAAGTAGTCAGACATTTAGTCTAAGCAACCCCGTCACATAACGTGTGGCTGCAGTGTGAAGGTTAAGTGTGTGACAATAAGCTGCGGCTCCAAGTGATTTAGAAGAAATGATTTATTTGGATTGGTAATACCGTAAAACTTGCGACTATGCCGAACAAATTCATACAAGACTTAGAAGGAGATTTGAAATGCAAAGCGAATTAATAATTATAGAAATTCAAAACGCCATTCGGTAATAACGAACGAAACATTTCGAAGTCAGTTGAATTTTCCATTAACAGGCGGCAATAATAAAAAATGATTGTTTTAGAAAGGAGGTAAGTTAAAGTGACTGAAGATTTTCCAACGGTTACTGCGGGTACTCAGGTTCGGTCAGTGGCTAAGGCGCTTATGATTCTGAATGTGCTTGCTGAGCACCAGCGCGAAATGTCTTTGGGTGACATAGCTAAGGAGATGCAGTTGGCTAAAAGCACAGCCTACGGTCTATTGGCTACGTTAAGAGATTTTGGTTATATAGAGCAGTCCCCATTGGACGGTAAATACCGTCTAGGAATTCGACTCTTTGAAGTTGGGAATATTGTTGCCAATAGCTGGGATGTGCGCCAAGTAGCTGCACCATTCATTCAGACCCTGGTAGATGAACTGGGAGAAACCGTTCACCTGGTAGTTTTAGACAAGGGTGAGGTTTTATATATCGATAAGCGAGAGAGTACAAAATCTTTAAGAATTGTCTCTCAAGTGGGTACACGATTGCCGGCTCACTGTACTGGTGTAGGCAAGGTTTTCTTGGCAAATCTTCCGATTAATGAGGTAAGACGTATAATTGCCACCAAGGGTTTATCCCGCTATACCAAAAACACGATTACCGACTTCAGTCGGTTGGAAGAAGAGCTGAATCTAGTCAGACAACAGGGTTATGCAATGGATAATGAAGAGATTATGGAAAGCTTGCGTTGTGTAGCGGTGCCATTGCGGGATCATACTGGTAAAGTTTGTGCCGCAATTAGCGTATCTGGACCGTTGTCGCGGTTTGACGGAGAACAGCTTGAATCCATCGTGAACTTGATAGTTCGGATTGGACAGGAGATCTCGACAAGTCTGGGATATAGGTCATAAGAAAGGGAGATATTATGAAGGAGGTGATTGCAATGGAGTTGAGAGAGTTCCTGTTTGAACCACTCAAAGATAGGTCTTATTCGTTCGCGATCAGAACTCGGGAAAATGGAATACTGTCAGGAGTAGCTCGGGTAAACGAACTGGCGATTGATCTCGGGTTGGAAGTTATTTCAGTGGCTCCGGAAGGATCGTTGCTAATTCCCGGTATGGCGGTACTTACAGCTAGGGGCGATGCAGAGATGGTTACCAGGGCAGAGGAAACACTTATGGGAGCCATTGGAAAACCCTCTGGAGTAGCCACTGCTGCTGCAGACGTAGTAAAAAAGGCCAGTCCAGTTAAGGTGGTTTGCGGTGCTTGGAAAAAGATAGGTCAGGCTGCTAAGGGAGAACTACGCCAGGCGGTTATTACAGGTGGGGCAGGACTTCGGATGTCCGAACAACCATTTGTCTATTTAGACAAAAACTATATCCGAATGTTTGGAGGAGTTACCGCAGCCGTGGCTCAGGCAAAATTATTTGATCCGGATCGGTTGGTAGTTGCCCAATTGCGAGGTGAGGCCCAAGGTATTGTTGAAGAGGCCAGATATGCAGTACAGGCTGGGGCAGGCATTTTGATGGTTGATACCGGTATTCTGGAGGATTTCAAGGCTGTTATGTCTGCTGCTGTAGCCGATGGCTGGCGAAAAAGTGTACAGTTGGCCTTTGCCGGCGGGGTGTCCGCGGAAGAATTAGCTGACATCGTAGCACTTGGGCCGGATATTATTGATGTTGGTCGGGCCATTCTTGATGCTCCGTTACTTGATTTTAGTCTTGATGTGGAAGGCGGGGATCGTTAATGTTGGAGTGGGATCTGTTGGAGAAAACAACCTTTTGGATCGATGATATTGACTTGGACAATGCCAACTTAGGTCAGGTTGCAGAGGTTGCTGCCCAAGCGCTGGGATTGCAGCCGGAGGAAGTAATGGTTGTTGACGTACGACCGGGATTATTGGCTTTTGACATTTTGCAAAAGAAAGTCAAGCCGGACGCGGTAGCTGGCAAAGGAGAGACTATTCTCCAAGGTTTGGCAAGTCTTCAGGGAGTCATGATCGGGCCGAATGCAGCTATACATTCGGAAGGTGTTTTAGGATTTATTGCGCTGGATCCAAAAGAAGTCGGAGAAGTGCTTAGAACTTCGGCAGATCAGGCTAGGTTGGTCAGCGAGGCGGTGGCTCGGAGAGCAATAGTCTTTGCTTCCGGTGCAGAAGTAATAGCCGGTAAGATTGAGGATACTAATTCGCCGTATATAATGCAGCAACTGGAAAAACAGGGCTTCACCGCGCGGTTTGGAGGTATATTGGAAGACAATGCCAAGCTAGCGTCCGCTCGTATAGAAGAGGCTCTAGAAGCGGGTTTCGGTTTGGTGATAACAACTGGCGGAGTTGGGGCTGAAGATAAAGACTATAGTATAGAAGCTATCTTACGTTTGGATCCGCAAGCGTTCACACCCTGGATCTTGAAATTTACCCCGGACTACCGTCGCCATCACAAGGAGGGAGTACGCATAGCCGTGGGACAAGTGGGCATTGCGCGTATTGTCGCCCTGCCTGGACCGCATGAAGAGGCCCTTTTAGGATGTAATTCTCTTTTAACGGGACTGGCCCAAGGACTGGATGCAGAGTCGATAGCAGAGTCAATCGCTGCAGTAATAAGAGAGCGCTGGCGGCAAGCTATGAAAAACGGAGGTTATAAACATGGATAATAGGGACATTGCCGCTAAACTATTACAGGCGGAAAGTGAAAGGGTGCCCATTGACACCCTGACAGAGACATACCCAGGGTTAACGGTAGAGGATGCCTATCGTATCCAACTAGAGGGTATCACTATGAAGTTAGCTCAGGGCCGAAAGGTGATCGGTAAGAAAATTGGTTTGACCAGTAAGGGCATGCAGAAGCTGTTAGGAGTTAATGAGCCAGACTATGGACACCTGTTAGACAATATGTTGCTCTTAGAGGGAGAACCATGCCAGCGTCAGGAACTTCTCTTGCCTAAGGTGGAAGGGGAATTGGCTTTTGTCTTAAAGGATACCCTTAAGGGCCCTGGGGTAACCATAGCTGACGTATACCGTGCAACAGAAGGAGTCATGCCAGCCTTTGAGATTGTTGACAGCCGGATCCGTGATTGGAAGATAAAACTAGCAGACACTATCGCCGACAATGGCTCCAGTGCCCGCCTGGTCTTAGGCAGCCGCTTGGTTCCAGTACAAGATCTTGATTTGCGCCTAATCGGCATGGTTTTGGAGAAGAACGGAGAAATGGTCAGCACTGGAACTGGTGCGGAGGTATGGGGGCACCCTGCGGCTGCAGTTGCATGGTTAGCCAATAAGCTAGCTGAATTTGATATCGCATTGGAAGCTGGAGAGATTATTTTATCTGGGGCAGTGACGGCAGCCGAAGTGGCTGAGTCGGGGGATGTCTTCACGCTGTCTTTCGACGGGTTGGGCAGTTTAAATTTAAAATTCATTTAAAGAATGTCATTTGAGGAGATGTAATTGGTGGATAAAATTAAGGTAGCTGTGATTGGACCAGGAAATATTGGTACCGACTTGATGTTTAAGATCCTCAAAAGTCAGCACCTGGAAATGGGTCTGCTGACTGGAATTGTGGAATCTGAAGGGATTCAAAGGGCTCGGAACATGGGAATTAACACTTCGATTGAAGGGGTTAACGCGGTTCTCCAAGACCCGGATATTAAAATCGTTTTTGACGCAACCGGAGCGAAGCCACACCTTATGCATGCCCCGCTACTCAAAGAAGCGGGTAAAATAGCGATTGATTTGACGCCGGCTTCAGTCGGTCCCTATTGTGTTCCCTGTGTCAATTTAGAGGAATTGCTGGACGAACCGAATGTAAACATGGTGACGTGTGCCGGACAGGCAACGGTTCCAATTGTTTATGCCATTAACAAGGTAGCTTCCGTCCACTATGCGGAGATTGTCGCCAGTCTATCTAGTAAAAGCGCTGGTCCTGGAACCCGTCAAAACATTGATGAATTTACGGAAACCACCTCTAAGGCCTTGGTACAAGTTGGGGGGGCCAAGCGAGCGAAGGCGATCATCGTGTTAAATCCTGCTGAACCCCCTGTGATGATGGCGAACACTATTTATGTAGAAGTAGAGAATCCTGACGAAAAAGCTATTACGACCGCTGTTCAGATGATGGTGAACGAGATCCAAAAATACGTGCCAGGTTATAGGCTTCGCGTTCCTCCCATCATTGAAGGTCAAAAAGTTACCATCATGATTCAGGTAGAAGGGGCCGGCGATTTTCTGCCAAAATATTCCGGAAATCTTGATATCATCACTTCGGCAGCCGTATCCTACGCGGAAAGGCTTGCCCAAAAATTAATTAGAAAAGACGTGATCGCATGAGCAAGGCTAAAATTCATCTAGTGGACACAACATTGCGAGACGGAAGTCACGCAGTAAGCCATCAGTACACAGTGGAACAAGTGGCGGCCGTTGCCGGTGGGCTTGACGCGGCTGGGATTGAATATATCGAGGTGACTCACGGGGACGGCTTAGCGGGTTCTTCGTTTAATTATGGCAGGTCTGCCACGGATGAGGAGGAATTGATCAAAGCGGCAGCCGGAGTCATCAAAAACGGAATTTTAACTGTTTTATTGATTCCTGGGATCGGCACTATTGAAGATCTGAAACGGGCTGAGGCTTGCGGAGCTAAGGCGGTACGGGTTGCTACCCATGTGACAGAGGCGGATACTGCTGAGCAACATATACGGATGGCTAAGAGCCAGGGAATGAAGGTATTTGGCTTCTTGATGATGAGCCATATGGCGCCACCGGAGAAAGTGGTTGAGCAGGCCAAACTTTTTGAGTCGTACGGCGCGGATTTCGTTTATGTGGCCGATTCAGCCGGAGCCATGCTACCCGACGATGTTAGAGCCCGGGTTGGTGCTGTAGTCCAAGCTGTAAGGGTACCCGTCGGTTTTCATGCTCACAACAATCTGACCTTGGCCACCGCCAATTCCCTAGCCGCCTTAGAAGTTGGGGCAACCTTCCTGGATGGGACTTGCCGAGGCTTGGGGGCCGGGGCTGGTAATACTCAGATTGAAGCGCTCGTGGGGGTTCTGAATAAAGTCGGTTACCAGACGGGTGTGGATTTTTACAAAATCATGGATGTTGCTGAAGACCTGGTTGAGCCCATGATGCACCGTCCGCAGGTAGTGCGCAATGCTCCATTAATGCTGGGTTATGCCGGTGTGTATTCAAGTTTTCTCTTACACACTTACCGGGCGGCTGAACGATTTAACCTTAACCCCCGGGACATCTTGGCAGAACTAGGAAAGAGGCGAATGGTTGGCGGTCAGGAAGATATGATTGTTGATGTGGCGTATCAGTTGGCGAACCAATAAAAAGGAGGGTATCATGAAAAACGTAAATTTACTGGCAGTCATTGACAAAGAGAAGTGCATCGGCTGTAAAACGTGTGTGAAGGTTTGTCCAGTATTAGCCATCAAGATGGAGGACCGGTTAGCAATTGCTGACGATGAAATGTGCCGTGGTTGTGCCGCTTGTGAGCAACGTTGCCCAGTTTATGCGATAAGTATGGTCAAAAGGGAACAACCAGTTGTTGTTAAGGTTGATGTCAGCAGTGTGGATTATGCTTTGATTGAAGATCTCTGCCGGAAGGCTAAATTTAATCCTGAACAGTTGATTTGCTATTGTACAGCGACTCGGGCGGAAGAAATTGCTGCTGCGATTATACTAGGGGCCGATACCCCGGAAAAACTTTCCTTACTGACGGGCGCCCGTACTGGCTGTAAAGTTGAATGTATTCAACCCTTGTTACGTCTTCTCGAGGCAGCCGGTGTCAAACCGCAACCGCCAGAAGGTGGATGGCAGTGGTATGGTAAGACAGTTACAGTGTGGGATATTTCAGAGGAAGTAAAACAAAAATATGCGAGCCGGGGATTTTACTTCGATGAAGACATTAAACTTTTAGATCGAGTAGTTGCAGCTCCGCTGCAAGGAAGGAGTGAATCTTGATGCGACCTCCAATCAAGCCGATACCGCCTCGTTCATCCCAATATGGGATTGATCCAGACTTAGTCAAAACCCGTGTCAGTGAACTGCCTGGAATGACTTCGGTCATGCTGACCGATCTTTTCCCTGATCTTCCGGAAGTGATTTTCCCCAGTGATGAGGGAGTGTTAGCAATTCGCAAAGCTGCTGAAGCCGCTTTGCAAAACGTCGATATGAGCAAAATTAAGCCAGAACACTCTGTGAATATCCTTGCTTCTCATCACGGTTTCACCCTAATGGGTGGTGAACCCTATGCGGAAATGCTCAAAGCCATTAAAGATGTTGTTGAGGCACGCACGGGTTGTCGCAACGTTCGTCTGCGGGCGGGAGTGGGACTTCGCTTCCGCGAGACGGAGGAGTATATCAAGCGCCACGGCCTGGATGTCTATTTCGATGGCAAAGCTATTGGGGTAGCGCCGATTGATCAAGGGATTCCTATCGAGACGGAGGTAGGAACCTTATTCGGACTTAAAAAGGTTTACGATGCGGACTGGATTATCCATGCTCACAACAGCGATGTCCGTGAGGTTCATTTTCATCGCCAAGTTGATCGGGCTGTAAAGCCTTTCGGAATGTCTTATGCCCGAATCGAGACTCGTTCTACGTACCATCAGAACCTCGGACCGAGAGCGGCTAACTTCACGGCCCGCGCTATTTTCGATTCAACCTTCGTGCAAAGTAAATTTGCCTTTGCTTCGTTTCTTACAGTCGCACCTAACGGAATCATCGGGGTGGATGTCGACAGTGATCTGTATGCCCTTAATGATAGGGTAACTCAAACTGGTTTACGTTATTACGGCAAAATAATGACCTTATTCGGAGAACTTGAGGACTATATTTGTGCTTTAGATTTTCCTTGCCCAGTCGTTTACGTTTTCTCAGCGGGCGTCATCTATGCCAATGTTGTGGGCGCTAACACGGATCTTTATGATCTCGACTTACCTTTACCAGCCTATACATGGTATACAGAGGCATTTTACGGTAAACAGGGTCGGCCTTTGCTTGATGATATTCCAACAGTTAATCGGGCCATTAAAATGTGTGTACAAAATTACGCCTGGACCGGTTATCCAAGTGCTTTTTTTAGCGAGCACATTCCAACGATTGTTGTCGGACAAGAGCAAGCCGAACTTTTTAGCCGCGATCCGCAGAATCTTACCTATATGGACCATGCCATGGTGGCTGAGAGTACGGAGTCGGCTATGGAATTTGCCTATAAGACCACAGGGACGAGAAAGGTCGTTATTTTTGATGGGGCTGTCGGTGGTATTAATGTCAGCGAATCTTTAGCCGAGGAACTGTTGCAGAAAGCTCCCGCTGTCAGCGCTAAAGTCGATGAAATCTTATTGCCAAAATGGCTGCGTCAGAGAGGAATATTGATTTAATTAAAGCTGGACATCGAGATTTCGGTGGGGGACTCTACCCCCACCGAAGCAGAAAAGTGGAACTCCCCCCACTTACAGAAGTGGGAGTCTTGGAAACGGATAACAAGGGAGGAAATTATGTGCTCATCGAAAAGGGATATGATTTAAGGGAAAGTTTCAAAATTTTATGGCAAAACTTAAACGCTTCTGGAGTCGCCACAGGTTTAGTAGCTACCCTCTTTAGTACTATGGGACCAGGTATGGTCGTCATGAATGCTGCCAAGCAGGGCGGCTTGTCAGACGCTCAAGCCGTTTCTTGGCTCCTAGGTATCTACCTTTGTGGTGGATTGGCGACCATGTTTATGTCTTTACGTTACCGGATACCGGTTGTCATAGCTTTTAGTATCCCTGGGGCTGTCATGCTCGGAAAATTAATCCCCAATTTTACGTTTAATGAGGTAATAGGTGCGTATGTTGTCGTTGGTGTGGTCACGTTCCTTCTTACCGTAAGCGGTGCTATCAAGAAATTGGTGGAACACATTCCAGTGCCGGTAATGTTGGGTATGGTTGGCGGTGTGTTATTAAGCTTTGCTACAAGTATGTTTACTGCAGCTATTAAGATGCCCCAGGTTTATGGCATCATGGTAGTGGCGTTTTTTCTGGCAATGGCTTTTAAAAGTTTCTCTAAAAAGTTCCCCCCGATCATTATGGCGATTATTGCCGGTGTTGTCTTATTGGGATTCTTTGGTCTAATTAAACCCATTCCATTAACCTGGGAAATTGCTAAACCAGTTTTCGTGACTCCGGCTTTCAGCTTACGGGCGATTATAGATATCAGTATTCCTCTCTTCTTCTTAGTCATTGGCGTTCAAAACATTCAGGCGGTTGGGGTTCTCATGGCCGAAGAGTATAGACCACCGATTAACTCGATGTATTTGGTACCCAGTATTGCCACGTTTATTAACTCTTTGCTTGGGGCTCATCCTGCTGTGACCGCAGGTCCGAGTACGGCTATTTGTTCCAGTGCGGCCGCGGGTGAAAAGAAGGATCTGCGCTTTATCGCGGCGTTCTCGGAAGGGGTCTTTTGGGTTATCTTTGCTTTACTGGCGAAGATTATTGTAGAATCGGTGAAGATGGTTCCTAAAGAATTTACGGCTGTCTTAGCGGGGTTAGCTATGTTTGAAGTCTTTTCCAGTGCTTTCAAAGGAGCTTTTGCCGGCAAATTTAGATTTGGGGCTTTAGTCGCTTTCTTTGTCGCGGTTACAAACCTCTCGATCTTAAATGTAGGTGCTCCATTATGGGCAATCTTTCTTGGTATCCTGACATCCTTACTAGTCGAGAGAGAGGATTTTAGAGTTAAAAAGGGTGAGGGTGCTGAAAATCTTCAAACAGCAAAATAAATGCTTATTATACTCAATTACTCATCTGGTATAACTGTTTAAGTCAAGAATCTAAAAGTAAAGATAAGTTAGCGGGCGTCGACTGTCGCCCGCTACTTCCTAAACAAGACCATAATTGGACTTACGACTTGTCAAATTAGGCGAGTTGTTTTGCGCCGAGAATATACAGCAATTGGGTTTTAAATACTTTTATCGTGGAAAATACAGGAGGGAAACAGATGAATCCGGCAAATAAAGCTAAGCTAGAAAAATTGCGTAAGATCTTAAGAGATATGGAAAGTGTCGTTATTGCTTTTTCAGGTGGAGTTGACAGTACTTTTCTGATTAAAGTTGCGGTAGAAGTACTAGGCGACAAAGCCTTAGCAGTCACAGCTACTTCTTCAACTTATCCTGCTCAGGAGCAGGCGGAAGCTCAAAAACTTGCTCGCGAATTAGGGGCTAGACATAAACTAATCGTTTCGGAAGAATTGGATATTGAAGGGTTTGCGGATAATCCGCCTAACCGGTGCTATTACTGTAAGAATGAACTATTCTCCAAATTATTAATTGTCGCCAAGGATGAGGGAATAAATTACGTTCTTGATGGTTCTAACTTCGATGACTTAAATGACCATAGACCGGGAATGAAAGCAGCAAAGGAATTGGGCGTACGCAGTCCACTAAAAGAAGCAGGCATCACTAAAGAGGAAATTCGTTGTTTTTCCAAAGAAATGGGTTTATCGACATGGAACAAACCTTCCTTTGCTTGCCTTAGTTCCCGTTTTCCGTATAGCTCTAGAATAACGAAAGAAAAGTTGAACCAAGTAGATCGAGGAGAAATGTTATTGCGTTCCTTGGGTTTTCAACAGTTTCGATTACGTCACCATGGTGAAATTGCCCGGATCGAGATCAGCCGAGATCAATTTTCGCTAATGGTAGAAAAAGTAGACCAAGTCGTTGAAGAGCTAAAAGCTTGTGGTTTTACTTATGTTACCATGGACCTGCAAGGTTACCGGACGGGGAGTATGAATGAGACTTTAAAGGAAGAGGACAAAAAAGTATGAACGAAAAAAGCCTGCGTGATTTGCTCATAGGAATCAAGCATAACGAAATTAGTGTTGATGCTGGGTTAGATAAATTGAAAGATTTGCCCTTTGAAGATTTAGGTTTTGCCAAAATCGACCATCATCGCCAGCTCAGGCAGGGATTTCCTGAAGTTATCTATAGTGCAGGCAAAACTACTCAACAGATCGTTACCATCGCCGAAAAGCTAGCTGAAGGGGCAGAAAACAACATTTTAGCCACTAGGGCTAATTATGATGTTTATGAAGCAATTGCTGCACGGATTCCTGACGTTGAGTATTATGATTTAGCTCGCTTAATTGTGATACGGCGAGGTGAACAGGCAAAACGGGGACACATCTTAGTGCTCAGTGCAGGAACCTCAGACCTTCCTGTTGCGGAAGAAGCGGCTATTACCGCCGAAGTGATGGGCAACCGGGTGGAACGCCTTTATGACACCGGTGTAGCGGGTATTCATCGTTTATTAAGCCAAAAGGATAAGCTTTTTGCCGCACGGGTCTTAATCGTGGTTGCTGGAATGGAAGGAGCCCTCGCCAGTGTAGTTGGAGGGTTAGTGGACAAACCGGTGATTGCCGTGCCCACCAGTGTTGGTTATGGTGCCAGTTTCGGCGGGTTAGCCGCTTTGCTTGCGATGTTGAATAGCTGTGCCAGTGGTGTGAGTGTGGTCAATATCGATAATGGTTTCGGTGCAGGTTATCAGGCTAGTTTAATCAATAAATTAGGGGAGGATGGAGCATGAGAATCGCCTACTTTCATTGTTTTGCCGGGATAAGTGGAGATATGACGTTGGGGGCTTTAGTTGATGCTGGTTTAGATTGGGAGCAACTAAAGTCAGATTTAGCCAAACTTCCTTTAACAGGTTATCAATTACAAATGGAGAAAGTGATTAAACAAGGCATCAGTGGGACCAAGGTACACGTTTTAACTGAAGAAGGCCATGTACATCGTCATCTGCGGGATGTTCAAGAAATAATTAGTAATAGTACGCTGCCGGAAGTTGTTAAAGAAAAAAGTATCCAGGTTTTTACTCGGTTGGCTGAAGCTGAAGCAAAAGTACATCAGACAACTATTGAGCGGATTCATTTTCATGAAGTTGGGGCCATGGATGCCATCATTGATATTGTTGGTTCAGTTATTGGCTTGTGGAGGCTGGGGATTGAAGAAGTATATGCTTCACCAGTGCATACCGGAACAGGTTTTACTGAATGTGCCCACGGGATAATGCCAGTTCCTGCACCTGCGACTATGGAACTATTGCAAGGGGTTCCCATATACTCCCAGGATATAGAAAAAGAATTAGTTACTCCAACTGGAGCGGCAATTATTACCGCATATTGTAAAAATTTCGGCAGTATGCCGCCGATGCGGGTTGATAACACCGGTTATGGGGCAGGTGAGCATGATTTAGTCATTCCAAACTTGCTGCGTTTAACCATTGGTGAGAAACTGGATCAGGTTGGTTCCGACGGGCATATTCGTTATGGCGGCAAGGGTGATGTCCACCAAGGACAAGCCCTGATGATGGAAGCCAATATAGATGACATGAACCCGGAGTTTTATGATTACCTGATTAACAAATTCCTTAAAGCCGGAGCGATGGATGTTTTCTTGCGGAAAATCCAGATGAAAAAAAACCGCCCAGCCATAGTATTAAGTTTATTGATCCGTACCCATCAATTAGAAACATTCTACCAGCAGATATTTGCTGAGACAACGTCCATCGGGGTTAGGGTTTACCCTGTGACCAAGTATATGCTGCCTTATGAAATAAGGACAGTGCAGACCAAGTTAGGTCAAGCTAAGGTGAAAGTTGCCCGTTATCAGGATAGCCTGCGTAATGTGGCTCCAGAATATGAGGATTGCCGTAAACTAGCAGAAGAGCAACAGATACCGCTTAAAGAAGTTTACGATATTATCAAATACGAAGCTTACCAGCAATTAGAACAAAAGGATCATAGCTAACTTTAGGGAGGCGACGTAATCTTGATGTATCATGTCACCAGAGCGCAACTGGAAGCATTTAAAACCTTGGAGGAAGTCATTCCTTACCTTTTGGGAGAAGAGGCTGTATTGTTTACTACAAATACGGAAAGCTTTGATTCGATGTATACCCCAAAAAGTTTTGTGACCTATAAGGCTAAAACAGGTGACAGACTGGCGGAGGGCAGCGGTGGTAAGCAATGTGTAGTGACAGGTCAACCGATTGATAAACTCGTTCCGAAAGAGGTGTATGGGTTTACATTTCGAACGATTGCTCTCCCTGCCATTGAAGATGGCAAAGTTATTGGCTGTATTGCGGTAGCGAGAAGCAGAGAGAAGCCGGAATTGATCATCGAAATTGCGGACAATCTCTCCGCCAGTTCGGAGGAAATTGCTGCATCCTTGCAAGAAATGACAGTGTACGCTGACAAGAGTGTGGAATCCATGTCAGATTTAGAAAATGCTATTAAAGCATTAATAGATGGACTTATAATCATCGAAGAAATGAACGAGCTTGTTAAAAACATTGCTTCACAGACCAATTTGTTAGCGCTTAATGCAGCGATAGAGGCGGCCAGGGCTGGTGAACATGGGCGCGGGTTCGCAGTGGTGGCTGAAGAAGTGAAAAAACTATCTCAGAAAAGTGTTGATGCAGTGAAGAACATTAGGCAGGCAATACTAAGTAGTCAGAAGAGCATCAATAATGTAGTGGATCAGATCAGCCAAAATGTTGCGACTACTCAGAACCAGGCGCAGATAACACATGACATAGAATCGGCTATGGCTGAAGTAGTAACCAGTGCTACGGGTTTATACGATGTTAGCAAAACAATCTAACTGTCTGCGCATTGATAAATGAATCCGTACATCTAGTGGGACACGAACTCGGAGTGGACTCGGATTTGTTTGGAAAGGAATAATGATAATGGATAAATTAATTCACGTATCAACTGAAGAAGATATTTTTCCCGAATATAGAGAAACCCCGATTGGACTTCTTTTGGAATATCATAATCTTCATCGTTCATTTGATTCATATTCGAAAGCGCAGTTATTAATAGGAATGTGTATGGATAATCGAAAATCTCTTCGCATTCCAGATAATTTTGCGTATATAATTCGCAGTGGCGGGGGGAATTTACGTTACAGTGAGTTTAAAGTATCGTATGCCATTGCTATTGGCGGTGTAAAGGCCATAGCTTTACTAGGCCATAATAATTGTGGTATGGTAAATCTTTATTCTAAGAAAGAAAAATTTATTGAAGGATTAGTTGAAACTGCAGGATGGAACAAGGAATTTGCAGAGGAGCATTATATGAATTTTGCTCCAATGTATGAAATTGGAAATGAAATAGATTTTGTTTTAAGTGAGGCTGTAAGATTAAGATCAAGATATCCTAAAATTTTAGTTGCACCACTATTTTACAATATAGAAGATAATGAATTTTATCTTATTAAAGAATGATTTCCAGAGTAGGGAATTTACCAATATAATATTAAAACACAGTATCAAGGAGATATTTAAGGATATCTCCTTGATACTGTGTTTTAATGTATTTACAAAGCAACATTGATGCTTTTGATGAGGAAGAATACAAACGCAAATTTTATAGAACAAAAGTGGAATATAAATAGAACTTGTTATAACGGAGAAGAATAGAAAAAACTTAAAGTTGGGTGAGATAAATTTGACCATAGATTATTACAAGGTTGATTCAGATGTGCGACTGGCAGAACGTGAGTGGATGGTTCAGACTCAACTCATTGGTCGAGACATCACGGATGAGGCGGTCATTAATAGTATGCTTATCGTGCCACGACACAAGTATGTTCTGGAAGATAAACAAGAGTATGCGTATTATGGCACCGCCTTGGAAATTGAAGCAGGGCAGACGATAAGTCAGCCGTATATTGTGGCCCTCATGGCTCAGGCGTTAGAGTTAAAAGCGAACGATAAGGTTTTAGAAGTAGGAACGGGTTCTGGTTATTCCGCCGCTGTACTATCCCGCATTGCTTTATGTATCTATACAATTGAACGACATGATGTACTGGCCCATTTGGCGAAGGAACGGTTTCAGAATCAGGGTTATGAAAATGTTGAAGTGCGCATTGGGGACGGTACACTTGGATGGACGGAAAAAGCACCGTTTGACGCCATACTGGTCACGGCGGGAGGCCCTGTGATCCCGGAGTCTTTAATCGATCAATTGGCTATCGGAGGACGTTTGGTTATCCCGGTAGGGGATAAGGGAGATCAAAAGCTGTTGCGAGTTAAGAAAACAGTGACAAGGGAACTCATAGAAGAGAATTTGGGTTCGGTGCGTTTTGTTCCGCTGATTGGAACAGAGGGTTGGAGTGAACTAAACTAAACAATCCGAGCTTACAGTGAAGTATGTGAGACTTAATAAGAACTTACTTCTTTAGATTTCCTTCAATAATAAGACGATAAAATCATTTTCCAGCATAAATAATTTTACTCATACTTTGAAATCTATTAAAGAAAAAAATACAGAGAGAAATAATAGTTGACAGTACACTGGCATAATGGTATTATAACTGAGCGCCACAAAGACGCACGCTGATTGAACGAGTAAGGGGTAAAACCTTCGGGCTAGTTAATCCAGACAAAACAAATTAGTTATTGACAACGCGAGTTGAAAATGCTAAGATGTAGATCCGGCCCAAGAAG
>NZ_MLBF01000049.1 GCF_001936615.1 Desulfosporosinus metallidurans | reverse complement strand
TCGACCAATTTTATCTGTCGATCATCTTCTACAAGGATTTGCCACAGATCACTGTTGACCAGCACAAACTTCTTAATATAGTTCAACTTAGTATAGATGCTTTCCACCATAGACTGAAAAGCCTTGTTGAGCTTTTCTACGGGTTGTCCACTTTTGATCTCGACCTTTTGAGCGCTAACATAGATATCTGCTTCAGTAATTGCCGTAATGAGTAAGCTCTTGACTCGATCTTTTCTAGTCTTTAGTTCCCTGGATTTGTTGTCTATGATCCCTCGGATAGTTTCCGGTAGGCTGATCGAAGCTGTTTTGGTACGGTAGGATTCAATCTTGAGCACTTCTTCCATCTCATACCAAAAGTCAGCATCAGGGGGAAGTTTCACAATTATTTTGTCTCCGCCAAAGGACAAGTTCTTAAATTCTTGTTCGCCATACTCACTGTAATGGTCAAAAAATGGAGTGATAATCCGAATCCCCATTTCCCCATCCTGCTTGCCACGAGGGCGATCATCAATCTGTTGGTTGAACGCAAAGTCATACTTGCTGTTATATTTATACTTTTTGTCCGGGTAGATATCTTCAAAGATCACTTCTCCAAGTTTAGCACTGACGTCACTGGGGTCGATCAGCATATTTTTGATCTCTCGGTTAACATCTTGCTCATCATCGGTTAAGAAGGTATATTCATCACCATCTTTTTGAATCAGAGTTTCCTGGACTAGCCTTCTGAGGGATTTTTCGATGCTCCCTTTGAGGGTGATTTTGTCCTCGTCAATTTTCGTGACCATTAAAGTGGCCAGGTTTTCTAACTTAGGCTGAATTTCTTTAACATATTTAATCATAAACAAGAGTTTTAAGACATCAAGATCTTCAGGATGTAGCTGGGTGTTCTCCCTAGCTTGGTCAATCACTCTCCGAATCGATCCATCAAGAAAGGTTTCAATAGAATTATAAAACGTGTAAAACGGAACAAGCGTGCCGATTGATTGCTCTCGGTAGGCCTGGGCGGATTCTTGAAAGGCACTCAGCAAGGAGCGTTCTCCTTCGGCAAGGTGTTTACCGGATGAACCATGTTTTCGAATACCCGAAAACACTTTTTGCAAGAGGTTGAATTGGTACGGGATAAAGGGGTATACCTCAACAAAGTCGGTTTTATTGACATAGTTTTTCATTTCCGCGGTGCCTGAAGCAAAGCTAATTGTATTACGCAGCTTAGCGTTACTCTCATCATAAAGCAGCCCTAACGTATCCTGGGCTGGAGCCGTTTTTTCTAAAAGGCGTTTTTTGATGACTTCATCGACGTTGCTGCTGGATAAGTTGATCCGCGTATTGAAGCGACCCTGAATTTTCGAGAAGTCTCGTCCTTTGACCTTAGGGGTGACCGAATCAATATCTTCTTGAGACGTGACGATGACCCAGGCTTTGCCCTTACATTTGGCGCCCAGCTCTTCGACGATAGTTTGCAAGTCCAGCATCATCTGAGTGTTGTCCCCGATGTACTGTCCAATTTCGTCAACCAAAAAAACGATATGATGGTTCCGACCTCTTTCCTCCAGATACGCTTTGACCATTAAAGCGAATTCTCCGATGCTCATGGTAAAGTTGTTATCCTTGTTATTAAACCATTCTAAGGCTGAATCCTTAGAACAGTTCCGAACTTCCATCAGAGTGTTCACAATAAGGTCTCTGTCGAATAAGACACGCCGCCTGCGATTTTCCCAAAGGTCACCGGTTTTCTCCTGAATGATGGATTTAAAATTCTCGTAGTTTCCTTCTTTTACGAGCTGACTTTCCATATCCGCAACCCAGGGTTTACTCCCATAGAAACCTTGCATTTCATAAAAGACTTTAATAAAGACCTTGAGAATGGCATCTTTTTGACTACCGGTACCGTAGTCACTTTTGGAATCAATATTAAAGAGCACGATGTTAGAAGGGACTTGTCCAGCTCGTTTAAGATTGGCGAGTAAGATCGGGTCCTTAATTTTGCTGTCAAAGAAGCTAACCGCTTCTCTGCCATCTACCTCTTGGTTTTCTAAGATGTAGGATAAAATCTTTAGAAAGTGAGATTTACCAGACCCAAAGAAGCCTGAAATCCAGACCCCCATGGCATCGGTCGACTGATTGATTCCCTTTATGTAAGCATCAAAAAAAGAGTCAAAGTGCCGATTGAGTTCTTTCGTCACTACATACTCATCTAACTCTTGTAAGATCTCCGCTTGTTCTAATTGACCGACCTTGATAACTCCTTTGATATCCCTGCCGATCCGTTTGGCATAGATCTGTTGTAGTTGCATAATTTCTTCCTCAATTCCTACTTTTCAATTAAGCGAAACGCTCGATAATAATTGTCATCTTTGAGCTTGTTAAATAATCGCAACTCTGCGCCATCATAATTCCCAGGGAAAAACATAATAACCGGGACCTTATCTAAGACGTGGTGTAAGTTATTCAAAATGTTATGGGATCTGACCATCGGCCAGACCTTCCCCACTCCCGTGAGGAAAACCATATCCGCTCCCTCAATCTGATCAGAAATCTGTTCAACATAGACTTCTGGACTAGCGATATCTCGTAAAGCCTCGCTAATGTACATTGACCCTTGTTCAGCTTCGATTTGGGGTAAGTCCTCTAATACCCCTTCGTGCTTTAATAAAGCTAACATCATATCGTAGAGGTCAAATTCAATGACCTTTCTGCTCGAAGGTCCGTCAAATAAGGCACGTTTTAAATAAGCAATATGTTCTCGAACAATGAGTTCGTCACTAGGGTCATAGTCGAAAATATAAAAGCCTATTTCATTTCCTAATCCCTTGTTCGCTAAAAAGGCGGGAGATTGGATTTTCTCTAATATCTTGTCCAGGCGTTCTCTGATTAAAGTCATTACATTCTTCCCCCTGTGATAGCGCGAATAAGTCTATGGTCGCCAAGTTTTCTCAAATGGTTAAGCAATTCTTCTTCTATGGTAGGTGGAGTTAGGGTTTTCTGATGTGTATTGTTTATCAGACCCGCCTCAAAGAGTATTCTACTATAGACTGCTGACAATTTTTTGAGGGTGTATTCCTGCCAGCTTGCCACCTTGGGGCTTTGTTCTGCTTTATTGTTAAAGAAAATGCGAAAATCCTTAGGCTCTAGTTCTTGTTCTCCGAGCTGGACCTTTTCCAGATAAACTTCCTCTATGAACTCCCAAAAAAGCCTGTTGGTTTTCATAATGGCGATTAAAGCTATAAGTTTGCTCGTATGTAAAGAACCGTTTACCAAGATGTTCAACATCACTTCATCTAAGATCGCTACCCGCTTAAGGGTAGCACTTAACAGTTTATTGATGCTTTTATTGGTGGCAGACTGGAACAGGTTTTCGTCCTTAATTTTTGCTCTTATTTCAACGGGCGAAAGACCGGCCAAAGTTAGTTTAGCAACATGTTTTAGTTCAAAATATAAATAGGGCTCACCTGTTAGGTTTGCGTAGTACTGTGCTTCCACTGCATCACTTCCAATTTCTGCTTTAACTAATAGTGTTATCAAACATGCTGCTCTTTAACCGAAACACGGGAGATTAAAGCAGTCCTTTTTCTGCACAGCTGACGTATTGTTCTCCTGCTGCAATGATGTGATCAAGCACGGAAATGGAAATCTGTTCTAAAGCAACTTGAATTCTTTTCGTCACTTCAATATCTTGTGGTGAAGGAATGGGAGTCCCTCCTGGGTGGTTATGGGCTAGAATGACACTCTGGGCTTTATGTCGCAAGGCTGTTTCCACGATGAGCCTTGGGTAAACTGGTGCTTGGTCAATAGTCCCTTCATGGACGAGGGCCGGATATATCACCCTATGTTGGGCATCCAGACAGATCACATAAAAAACTTCATAGGTTCTTCCCGAGCATAGTGTTTGGACATACTCCCCTGCTTTGGCAGTACTATCAAGGGTAGGCCTTGTTCCCCAACGATCTTTTAGATATATTCGGGCCAATGAAGGTATAAGGGCTAACAGTATGGCTGAGTTTTCTCCCAAACCCGAAGTCTTTGCTAGATCTTTGGGATCAGCTTCCAAAACTCCAGACAGTGAACCGTATTTATTAATTAAGGAATGGGCGAGTTCGTTGGTGTCCTTTCTCGGTATGGCGTAGAACAACAGAAGTTCAAGGATTTGATGGTCTTCAAAGGCATCTAGACCTTCTTCGATAAATCGATTTTTCAATCGGCTTCTGTGTCCTTCGTGCACGATAAGACTCATTTCCTTTCGTGGTATGGTGAATTTACGTTCTTACGATATTTCTCCATTTTTCCTGATTAACCTGCTTGCTGAGTTAATTAATTAAACTTCTGTTGCCTGGAAAATACCTCGTATCTCTTCAAAATGGCAATAAATAAGAGCCCTCAGTTCAAGCGTGAATATAAAGAATCCTAGACTAGTTAAAACCCACATTGAAATAGCTACCACGGATAACATCATGAATATGGGTATAATGGGTCACAAAATCTTCTCACCCTACCGCTGGAACACTTGAATAGGGAAGTAATTTATCGATAAACTGATTTGTATTATTCGACTTTTCAACTTCTACTCGTTACAATATTTGTTCAGGCCATACGTTCTGCAGTCACGCCACCTCTTCGAGTGACCAACTGATAAATTTTAGACGGAACACCTTCATTCTCCAACTTTCTTTGAAAAAATTTGGCTTGTATCGAATCATGAGTACTCATCATTACTTGATAATCCAAGTCTATAATATAATCTCTTAATACGTCAAAAACTGACGATGCATGAACAAGATCATGATGTTGTGTAGGATCATCTAATAGTAAAGCTCTCCATGGGGTCCATTGAGATCTATTCGCCATAGACAACATAAGCGTTAGTTGCAGGTCTGTAAGTTGAGCTTCACTTGCAATATCGGTTATATTCATATTTTGATTATGAATAGTTGCAGAAGTTTTAGCTATACGCTTATTCCTTGAGGTAGTATTACTCAATAAAGGGGCTCTAGATATTAAGGGGTTAATAACAATTCTTTTCAACAATCCTTTCCAGGGTTCATTAATTGCGTTTAATTGCCCATGAATTTGTTCAGATTCTGTCATTACATTTGTAAAAAATAAATTCACAGCTTCCTTTTTCGCTTTAATGTTTTGAAGTATGCAGTTTTTTTGGGTAACTGAAGTATTTAATGATTCTATATATGTCTTTTCACTAGTGTCACCTATTTGCTTTTTGATTTGATTATCAATGTCATTAAACTTTTCAGCAGCGTGCCAATTTGCTAGTCCCTGTTCGATTGCATTCAAATTTGTACTTTCTTTTTCCAATTCTTCAATAGATTTTGTAACAATTTGATGTCTAATTATTAATGTTTCTAGGTTTGGCTGCTGCCCTTCTAATCCTGCCTGCTAATGTGAGGATTTCATGTCAAAATATCCTATTGGCTACAATTTTTCAATTGACTTATCGTCTTTCGGCTTGATCAACAAACGTCCTGAAAACAAAATGCAAGAGTAAGCCTTAAAGAAGGGCAGTGAAACCAGATACCACTAAGCGGCGCAAGCGGCCGCTGCGAAATTCTTCATAGAGACGATCTCGTTCCTGTTGTGGAGTTTTTCCGGTGATTAAAGGGGCATTTAACTCACGAGCTAGCATTTCGAGCGTTTTCGAAGGTAATTCTCTCGACAACTCCGCTTAGGTATTCCATTTTTTTGCCCCGCCAATCATCAGACGCTTGAAGTGTTAAATCCCTGCATAGACTGTTTCACATCACACCACAAGTCACTTAGAATCCCTTCTTGATAACCCGCTAGACCAGTTTTAAGAAGTTTTTCTTTGGGAGGAGCGAGTTCAGGAGAGGAGACTCTGTCGAGTTGTTTCAAGCGCTGAGGACTTAGGACCTGGTCCGAGCGCGAAAGCTGATAATCTTCGAGGGTGTAATGCCAAGCTTTTGCCTGCCCGGGGTAGCGCAGTAAAAGCCGTTCTGCCATGGATAAGCCTTCAGGGTCGAAGTCCCCCGAGTAATAAATTAGTGTACCGCTGGCGGCTAATTTATCGAGCAAGAGCAAACTGGCGAGTTTGAATTGGCCATGTGTACAAATGAGGGGGGGATTCGGGGTCATCTCCATAAGTCCCTGTTCCTCACAAAAATCTCGACAGAGATCTAAGAGGGCTGAGTAGGGCAAACATTGGCAAGCACTCAATTTCATTGGGCTGACGCGTATTGATGGCCTGGCTGCTTTTTACTGATAGCCTGTAGCCAAAGCTTACAATAGGGTTCAGTATATTGGACTGCCAGCGTGCTTTGGTTAACACTTTCTGGAAACGACCTGGCTCGTAGGGCAAGGGTTTGCAGCTCGATATCCTGGAAGCGTAATTCTTGATTCATAGGCTGCCATTCAAACAACTGAGCCACCCAGGAGGACCGTTCCTCGTGAAGTAGGTCTGCCCACTTCTTTTCCTGATATTGCTCCTCATCCCAGGCTTTTTTAGTCTCGCTAAGCGCCAGATCGGCTTCTTGGTACCTCTCTTTGGCTCCTGATTCTTGGCGAAGGAGCTTCATAACGTTCTCCAATAACCTTTGATAATCGAACGCCTCCTTCTTCCAAAGGGCGAAGGAAAATGTCCGATCAATTTCTCGGTTGAATTCGTCAGCTGCAATCTCATGATTTAGAAAGGCTGATTCCTCGGCCAAACTGTCGAGTTCCTCAAGTTCTTCGTGGATCGTGGCTAGAGCGTGTTGCTCCTTAAGCTCTAATTTGCCGATTTGATCCTTAAGCGTACCCTCCTTAGACACGTTGTTAGTCAGTTGCTTGTTTTTACCAGCTAAGATCACCTGGTTCTTTTGTTGCTCTTTCAGGAGCCTCTCTCTCTCTTTTTCCGCCTTGAAGACATCATGCTCCCCTAGGGCTTCTCGTTCTACATCTAAAACTTGCTGTTCCCGTTTAAGGATCGTCTCTGTTTCCTGCTGACTTACTAGGGCGATTTTAGCGTTTTCTCGCTCGAGGTGTAAGCGGTCTAGCGCCTTGGTGGTCTGAAGAAGACGTTGGTGAGTGCGCAGGAAATCAACAACCGCATTAGGTCTGCCTTTTTCTCTGTAGTTTCTTACCTTAGGCCGAATCTCGATTTCGGAGGGTGGTTCATCCCAGATCTCAACTTCGAAACTTTCCGTCTGCTTGGGACGATCGGCCCATAAGTGGCGCGTATCGAAGACGCCAAAAACACAGGCTGAGAGTTCATGAGCCTCTTGTACGGTATCTAAGTTGGAAAACCACTTAGCCAAGTGTAAATAATCCAGGCGCCGGTTGCGCAGATTGTGATGAGTTTCGCCAAGACGCTGGGCAAAGCGGGTTAGACGGCGGATGGTATCATTGGTTGCATTCTGAAGATAGAGCAGATCGCTTTCGCTGCCTCCTTCTCCCAGGAACCAGGTTCTAAGACTTTCCCATTCATTTTGAAAACGTTCCATCAGCTGCTCTTTACTAGGACGGACGTCCAGGCGTGGAATAGACAGTTCATAGTCTGCGACACATTCCGTGAGTTTTTGAGAAAACGTCAAGGGGGCTTCCTCAAGTAAGCCTTCAATCCGAAAGGAAGTTCTCTGTAAGCTCGTCATAAAATTACGGAGGTACTCTGTTAACGCCTCTTTATAGACTAGAAAAGCGTCGGTCATCATTTGTTCCTCTACTTTTTTACTATGCAGGTGGGCCAAGTAATCGGCCGCATTATCTGTCAGACGATGAAAGTTTTCATACAGGTCTTGCCAGAGAAGATAAATTTCTTCATTCGTTTTACTAAAAACAGCATCTGGGTTCACCCAGGCGACGGTAAGGTCCATTAAATTACCCAATAAGCGATCAAAAATGGTTCGTTCTAGTGAACCTCCAAAGCCTGCTCCTAAATGCTCCAGGCCTAAAACCATCCGTTCAATTTCAATTGTGTAGGGTGTCAACTGATAACGGATTTTCGCTTCTTAAATTCTTCGATACTCGATACGCGTCCTGTGTCTTGACGCGGTATAAGATTCTTCCAGCTAACCAGTTGGTCTAAATCCTGCAGAAGTTGCTCCTCTGTGTACTCTCGGAAGTGAAGATCCTGTTTCAAAAACTGCAAGATTTCTTCGAGAACTATGTAGTAACGTAGTCGTTCGTGTTGTAGATAAACGTAACGCAAAATAGAACGATAACGCCAAGCGTTCGAAACCGTCAAATAGGTCGCTTCTTGAATAGGTTTAAGAAGTTGTTCATTCATTTCATTTACCTGAGAAGGCATTTCAAGCAAATTGTGTGGAGGCTGATTAAAATGTCGAAACTATATATATACTCAACTGGTCGTATTCAGTCTGAAACTGATATCCTCGAACTTGGGTCGACGATCGAACTGAAATCCGTTTATAAAAGAATAAAGGCTTCTATTCCAAGGGCAAGTGTCGGAGTATATGGTGCTAAAGATTTTGATACTCTACAAAGAACTCATAGAAACCTTGGGCGTTGCAAAATAACAAAGTCAGTTGATGAATTCATGGCACAACTATACGTAAGATGACGGGATAACAACCCGTCTTTTTTTTCGCCTGAAATGAATAGTTGCTGTTAGCTTAACCAGTAAGTAAGCTTTTTGTTCTTATCTAAGCCATCTCAATCTGGACCTGTTTATGATTCTCGCCCTCCCTATTGAACCCATCATTATTATAGTCTTATGATATCACATGGAGTGGACAAATCTTTGAAAAGGCTTTTAATTCTGAACAAATCTAATCCTAACCATTTTTATTAACAACTTCTTTAATTGAGGGTAATTAGGGCAACCATAAAATTCTTTCTCTGCATTTTGTCCCTTATTTGCTTTGCGTAAAACCATTGTCAGACCGCATTTGGGGCACAAAACAGTATCATTATTGTTATGAACAACAGGCATCTCTTTGGCCTATCAAAAACTCCCGTTAAAGCTATTTCTATTTCTTTATAGGTATATTTTGAGGATATACGTAAGAGCTCAAACTTTGCATCTTTGGCTAAACGATTATAGTGGTTGAGATGCGTCCCATAAATAAATTCTCGGTAGTGTATCATTCTATACATGTCGAATACGCGAGAATCAAGTCGCAATATAATTATGGTCTATCCCAGTAAGTGTTACTCAACTCATTCATTGAAAGCTGACCATGGATCTTAAGAAGACGCCAAACTAAGCATCTGCAACTAATCCTCGTAAGAAGTTAGTTGCAGATGTTGTATTTAATTAGTTAGCCTTCGAACGCTACGGCGTATAGGGAACGATAGTCAGATATTTAATCGCCGCTAGTCGAATAAAATGGCTGTTTATGGAGTTATTTATATAGGCCTTATTGCACGTCGGACAGTAAAAGAGTTGTACAGGAATGTATTGACTCACCTCGGTCTTCTGGACGCTGGTATATTTCGCAAGCTCAGCATCGACCTTTTCTAAGGGTGTGAAATCATAAAGGCAACTCGCCTCACCATTATTAATGAGCATCACGGATCGAAACTGTTTCGCCTTATCGTCTTGAGCAAGACCTTCCTGTTGCCTAACTCCATCGTCTATGACAGGCTCACTAACCGGCTCTGGGTCTTCTCCATTCCAAAGTCTGCGGATAGTATCTGCTCGCCGGATGACTCTAGCTTTAAGATCATCCCCTTCTGTTTCTAAGGAATTAGATTCCGACACAATCCCCTCGGGCGACATTTCAAAATAGGTTAAGCGTTCAAAGATTTTCTGCATAGCCCCTTCAGGGTCTCGGAAATATTCACTCCCGCGAATACGAATAAAACGCCAGCCGAGTCTTTCCAGGATAGCTTGGCGAGCCATATCTTGCGCAAGATTCTCCTCAGTATGCCACTTGTCTCCGTCACATTCCAAAGCGACCCGTTGACCACCACTTTCTACAACCATATCAATTCTATAGCCACCGACTTTCCACTGGGGATGAACGGAATAACTTGCTTGACGGAGCCTAAAGAGCACTTGTTTTTCAAATTCAGATTCTGATTCTTTTTCAGCAGTATCTAACATTTTGATGATTGCTTGAGGATCTTTAGCATGTTTAATGAGTTCCCCGCGCAGGTCCCCAGGCTTGAGATCATTTTCAGGATCTAGGGAGTAGACTACCCATAACTGATCACGAGCCCGACTGGCTGCAACGTTATAACGTTTTTTGAACATTTCGTTAGCCCCTTCGCCTCGCTTATTTAAGGGGCCCTCTCCTGCTGAGGCATCGACCAGGGAAAGAAAAATAATGTCCCGTTCATCTCCCTGGAATTGCGCTGGATTGCCACATTGGATTTTTCGTTTTTTATAGTCTTCAGCAGACAGATATTGTTGAAGGAGTCTATCAACTGTACCTGCTTGTTCTTCACCCACCAACGAAATGACGCCCATTGAGGCAGCCTGATACTCCGGCTGTTCTGTACAGGCGATGATCAGGGAAGCGACGACTTGAGCTTCATTAACGTTTACCTTTTTGTAGCTCGTACCATCCTGAACCCGATAAGCAACCGTATGGGGACGCACCTTAACCGTACTCTCATCACGGAGAGGTTTAATCTTGCCTTGATAGGAAAGGTAGTTGCTAAATTGGATAATGGGGGTTACACAGCGAAAATGCTCGCGTAAACAAATGGGCTGAAAGGCGGTACCTGCTAAATCATAGATGGAGAACAATCCGTCGTAGAGCTTAGCATTCGGGATTCCTACGAGATGCTCGTCAATGAGTTTATCGGTTTCCTCTTGTTTTTGCCCGACGGCAGAAGGACTAACTTGCTCATTGTCCCCCACCACAATGACTTGTTTTCCCAAATAAAGGGCAGCTAGGGCGAGAACATCGGCCTGACTTGCTTCATCGATGATGACGACATCAAAGCGATTGGTTCGTGGATTGAAATTCTCCACCACTCGACTTAAGGGCATGATCCAGACTGGAACAGCACTTTGACAGATCGGCATAAGTTTTCGAGCTTCCATTCTAAATCCTGGCGCCCGCTTCCCGGTTCCTTTGCCAATCCGGTGCATCAGTTGTTTCCAGCCGTTGAGAGCTTGACGTTGACGCACCGTAGTACGTCTTACTTGAGCAGCCCAAGCCTTCTTCTCCACGAGCACGGCGGTTTTATCCCTTAACTGTTTGGAGAGATAGGTGATCTGATTGAGCAACTCCTCCATTGACTTTTTCGCCCGGTCATCAAGTTCATCCACAAATTGGCGCCATAACCAAGCTTCAGCAGGGTTACCCGGTAAGCTTCCTTGCCCATGATGACCCTTGCGCTGAAGAATTTCTGTAGCCCAAACAGGTGCAGCCTTTTCCAACCGTGCTAATAATTCCTTTCTCAGCTTAAGATCGAGGGCACGGTCTTTTAAATCGACGAGACGTTGATAAGCTTCACGATAGCGAGGTGCGTGTAAATCTTGGATTGCTGTTAAAAGTTTATGGGAAACGTGAGCTGAAGAACCCTGGGCTCTTTCAATGATGCTTTTTAACTGATCGATCTGAGTCTCTAACTGAATTAAAGCTAATCGCTTAGCCTGAAAAGTTAGCAGACGAGAAAGTTCGTGGGATACAGCCTCTTCTAATCGTCTGAGCTCTCCATAGTTGCCAAGCTGAACCGTTGTCTTTTCATAAAATGCTTTCCATTGGAATCCTGAAGTCTGCAGCTTCTCCACTAGCGGGGTCCAGCGTTTCGTATACCACTCTAAGGACTCTGTGATGAACGCGACAAATTGACGACCGGAGTACTCAGGCTCAAATCCTAGGTCTGTCGGTTTAGGGCCTTGAAGAACCGTGACCTGTCTTTCCCAGCGTTCGAGAAGTCTAGTACGATTGTTTCTTAAATCAATCAGAGCTTTTATGGCTGCAAAATGCTCTGGCCGACTGGGTGGCTTACTATTTACTTGGGATAGATTAATCAGGGTTTTCCAATTCCCTTTGGTGATCAGAGTAAAGAAATTAAGGGATCCGCCATCTTTCAGATGCTCAATGATTTCCTCTAGAACTGCTTCGACCTCGTGAGGTAAGCCATGCTCTTGGACTAGAGGGTTATATTCGAGCAGGGCTTCTTTAGAATTCACAGAGGTAGTACAAGTTCTTTCAATCTGAGTTATCAGGTTCTGCCAAGGACTCTGATACTCCTCTCCCAGCATTCCTGCTTCGAGAAGAGAAAGTTGCCAGTTTGAGGCACTTTGAATCACCTTAACGGTTGCTTCAAGTTCGATTAATTGGGATTCCAGCGGTTCTGAGTTTAGTCCGCTACTTGGTAACCAATACTCCTTTCCCAAGGCGAGTTCTTCGCCTGATAACGTCAGAAAGTTGGCCACCAGATTCTCAAATTCATGGGGAGATATTAGCTGCTCAGGGTCTGGCAAACTATAGCCTAGTTCCTTTTCGTCTGCATAGGTTAACGTCGTATTGGTATGATAGAGTTTTTCTAATTCTCTTGCGGATAAAGGCAGAGCGGCACTTAAGCGCACGGGACTAGGAATCCATTTGGCGCTTTCTCTAAGCTCATACACTTGGCGGGCAGATTGAGCGGGGTCGTATTCTTCACCGGCAATCACGACCGGACGATATTCATCTGCGCGGGCTTGAAGAAGCTTCTGACGAGTTTCACGAAGCTTTTTTAAAATCTCGATTCTATCTTTCTGCAGCACAAGTGCTTCTTGCTCTAACTGATCAGCGTTACTATTGGCTAATCTCTCGGTGATGGCATCAACCGTACTCTCGAGTTGTTTACGGCTATCGTCGGTTAAGACGCTCAGACACAGTGGTTGCAGAGGAGGTACAATTTTCTCGTGAAGAACTGAAAGTGCTTTTGAAGTGTGACTCGTGACCAGAATACTTTTGCCCTGGGCCAAGAAATGTCCGATTAGATTGGCAATGGTGTGCGTTTTTCCTGTTCCCGGCGGGCCTTGGACCAGAACTGCACTGTAGCGATTCAAACGATCGGCAATCTGCAACTGTTCAGAGTTCGCAGGCTTACTAAGTAGGATCTCTTCATCTTCCCCATTCGGATCAATACATCTGACGGGCTCATTCGATTCCAGGGGCAGGATGTCATGGTCAACTCCAACAATATTTTCTAAAAAACCCGGCAGTTCATCACGTTCTGGAATATCCTTGATGATTTCTTCCACGGCTTTACTGAATCCCAAGGAACGCTTGCGCATAAATATCATCGGATCACGAATAATCCATGGCGACTCCGCTTGGATCGGTTTATCCTCTGCTTGAAGAACTTGTCCATAGGGAGAGAGTTGGGCGACGAGCCGTTTTAAAAACTCTTCCGTTTCTTGTCCGCCTAAAGGATGAAACGGTTTTTGTTCTAGCTCTTCATTAAGGCTGTTCATCACCGTCCCTGTCACTTCCGGAACGGATCGAAAGAGACTCGTATAGAGCTCTACGGGTTGCTCAGACTCTATCAAGGAGAATACTGGCACAGAAGGGTCGAATTCAAGTTTAAGTCTCATCAGCAAAATAGGATGACGAATTAACCCTGTTGGGTGATTCCAATTCAACAAACCATCTCCCAGGATCAATTCATATTGCTCAGATTCGCGCTCTAAGCGAGCGTAGATTTCATAGATCTTGTTATAAGCGGCCATGGCCTGTCGAGCTGGAATTTCTTGCTCGGCCCATAGATTTCTTCTCTCGTACCACTCGGCAAAAGCTGAGTCATCTTAGTATTGCTTGAGTACAAAGTCATCTGTTAGCTCTTGCCCGTCCTCTGACTTTGCTACTTTTTCTAAGTTAAATCGAACTGGAAGTTCCGGTTTCATCCAGGTGTCTTTAAGTATAGAATAGTAAATTTGAGGTGGGGGTGGAGCATCGGTTAGCGTTGGCCTTCCAACCTTTAAGACATATGCACTGGATAAATCTGCATCTTCAACTGCCTCTGTGAATGTATCCTCAAACTTACCGATCATGATCGTGGGATAACTGGGTAGATCCTTTATCCATAAGCTCCACGGCTGAAGCTGAAAGTCTCGAATAACCGGATTTCTTAATTGATCAAGTGCTTGTAGATATTTGAATATTTGAAGTACCCGTCCCTTAACTTGGTTTTGATTTATCTCTTCCATTGTAAAACCGCCTTTGTCTGTAAAAATTCATAAAGTAATTACCATCCGACCTATAGCAATCGGCCACCTCCGGTGAGATTACACGTGCCTATTCCACAATTCATAAGTCGTTGATATAACTTTGTAGCGGTCAGAGTTTTCCCGCTTCCTGTTGACGGGTACTGAACATTTTCGACTATATCTACAATTCTTCATTTTCCCGTTATATCCTGCCCATAACTGTTTCTTTCTACATCAGAGTACAACAATAGTTTCCGGTGTGATTACCTATATCTTTATGCAATGTCTTAATGACCTAAATAAAATAGAGTAATTTGACTTACGAGTCAATTGCAACTAAATTATAATCCCGACTGACAAATAAGCCAGTCGGGATTATTGATTGTCTAGGCGTGTACTTAACGAGTACAACTTAAAGCCTTCTAAAGAATCTTCTTCGCCTAGTACGCAGAAAGCGTTGGCGGCTAGCTTGCATATTGCTTCTTCAAATAATAAATTGGTGCCACTTTGAAACAACTTTCGAAATTCATAGCAAGAACATCACTCCGCTGAAATCTCTTTCCGCTCTTTTTTCTGTCGTGCCTTATCCATGCGTTCTTGATACATCTCTCGAATCCAAGTACTCACAGGTGCCTTCCATTGTTGGCTTGGGCTGGGGATATTTTTGATCAGACTTCTTGGATTTAATCCCATCGCTCTGGCCATTTTCAGGGTTTCGTCGTTCAGTCTGCATTTCTTTTTTGCTTCAGCCCATTCTGCATCCTTTTTTATATTACTAGCCATGCTGTGTTCCTTTCTTCACACAATTCAATATTCAAATGTATTCATTTTGTTTGCTATTGTTTAGATGGCTATTGCATGATCTTATCGCCTAGTCGGTAGATGGTGCCGCCATATTTTATTGAAATTGTTGACACCTTCTTATTCCATGAATTTTTTTGTATTATTATAGCATAAAAATAGCCAGCTTACCGATTGGTTGGCCGATGGACGAAGACAAGGTGCTCCGCGTTAAAGGCGAAGCACCTTGTTTATCACTGAGCAACTCGAATGCAGGATTGATCCAATTGCGGTAAGTTCGATTAAAGTTGGTTCCTCCACTTTACTCTTCTCCAATAATTCGCTGAAGGAAGTAAATAATTCATCGATTTGTTTTATCTCGAAAATTATTTGAGATATTGCCTTTTCAGGAGACGCGATAAAGATCACCTTCCTTTTCAAGGTATTGTGAAAATAGATCTTCCCTATCTAAATTGACAGGACGACTTAATATTTGGCGTCAATCGCTCACTGCAACCCATTAAACTTCTTCAAGAAATTTAACCTGGATCTTACCCTCTAGTAGGTCTTCAAACTTTTGGGCTGCTTCCTGAAAATAAGCTGAACTCCCATGGGCTTTGAAGGCCCCTTATCCTTGTACTTTTCAAAGAAGACTATTTCAGTTGGGTCATTCTTTACCACATGGGGTATGTACATCAAACAGTCCTTTTCCTTAGAAAGAACTTCCTTGGCCAATTGAGTACAAATTTCAAAAAAATGCCAAGCAATTTATAACCTGGCACTTCTCTTTTCTAGTCTGTTATGTCATTTGGTGACCTGCCTGAGGATTGTCTTTTTGTATTTCATCTGATTTAAGTTCTAAGCGCAGAGCAATAAAACTCATAATATGGTCTGCATCTTCTATTGCTTGCCGCATATCGCCTTCGCTTAGCTCAATTTCCATAGGGTAACGAGGTTGCACACCATAAGCAGTTAGACGTACACAAGCTTCTTCGATATCTTCGAAGCCATCTGCAATTTTCCCGCACATTCTCCTGAGCAATCTCAAATCATGTGTTTTCGGCGGGTCAATATTCTTGTCGATGAGAAACCCTTTCAGTATCTTTTCAGCCGATTGCTGGCAATGATAACATATGATTTCCAGTTTAAGTGGATGCAGCCCCAATAAATATTTTGCGGTTATCAAATCATCCTTTGCAAAATCACACCATGATTTGACTATGCCGTTCTTGTCCATAGAGCTTCACCCCATCTCTGAAAATTGTTCTTTCAATAGTAGGTAGTTGCTTTCGCTGGTTAAATTCACTTTCCTTGCCGACAATAATGTCTACTGCCCGAATATCCTTCCGGCTGATCGCTCGACCAATTTTTTGCATAGCTTCGATAGGGCGCATACTATCATCAGGGATGACCACATAAATGTCAAAGTCACTATCATTATGAGGCGTTCCATATACAAAAGAACCAAACAAGTATATTTCATTAACTATAATGGTATCTAAAATGGCTTGCTTGATCGTTTCAAGCTCTTTACTTGCGGCCGCATCCATATAAACACCCCGATCTCATTGTTGTTTTATTCGTTTTCATTATTCTAACGTAATTATAATATCACAATATGGTATAAAAAGGTAATACACTTGATTTTTCTTCTATTTCGAGGTTTTAGGAAAACTTTTCTCCATCATTAATCTTGAGACTTTTTTCTTAAACTCGCCACTTGCTTTTATACCGCTAATAGCCGATTTTAATATATCTTTATTCATCGCCAGAACCCTCCTTCAGCTTAATTTCAAGGAGTTTCTTGCCCCAAAAATTAACCTATTACCTGGGGAACAGGCTGGCCGACAGCTTCCCCAACCCTTTACATACCCAGACATCTCCGGAATCCTGCTTCGAGAAATATACTTGGTATTTTTCAGTCTTTCTTCAAGATTTTTGCCTTTGGATTGTTTAACCCTCTATCCCATTTTCCAATATTATCTTATAGGCTATATTTCTACATCACTGTCTTACAACCTTTTTAGTTTGTGTTCAAGTGGACCAAAAAGAACCATGTGAATTAGTAAAACCCTCTCCAACTAATCAGAGAGGGTTTTATTTTATCAAGTAAAAACCAAAAAAATATGCTTATTCGTCTTCATCTCTACCTTCAGTAAAAAGCTCATCTAGACATCCATCATCAATAGCTGCCCCTCTATTTTTATATGGAACTGAACGTTGTCTACCCATTTTGTAAAATTTGCATGCCTTTGGTTTATCAAGAACTGCTCGGTAGCCAGTATCGTCATAGTGGGCGCTGATTACAATTATATTTTTGCCGGCATTCTTATAAGGCTTCTTAAATAGCGATGATATTTTGACTTTCGCCGTCTTTCTGCGTCTCCGTAACATCTACATCCCAAAATGAAATGGATGGGAGTCCCTTAAACGGCCCTAATCTCGGAGCCTAGCGAGTTCAACATAAAAAAGACCGCGTAATGTTTTTCGAATGGTAAATCAAAAAAATGAGCAAAGATTTACACCATCGCCCATAGATAAAAAAAAGAGAACCGCATTTTCTGTGGCTCATTTTGTCCTTATAAACTTTTGCTTTTCAAGTGCCTTATAGAAACCTCATGTTCGCCCAATATACCTTTTATGTGTTTCGCTTCATCAACATCGTTTCGGATAACCTTCTCTAGTAAACTCGTTTTTTCGTTTACATAGTGTGTAAGTGTTTCGAATTGCTGTGCAGTTTGTTCCCTCAATGACGTTACTCCCTCGGCAACCGTATTAATCTGCTTTTGTACCTCCTCCAATAGTATGCGGTTTCTACCAACTTCGGATTTTATCGTACTTATTTCGACCGATAGATCAGCTCGCGTTTGTGATATTTCGCTTGATAGATCAGCTCGCGTTTGTGATATTTCGCTTGATAGATCAGCTCGCGTTTTCTTAATTTCGCCCATTAGCTCATTCAACATTTCTAAAACCTTTTGTTCTTCCATTTTCTTTTCATTCCCCTTTGTAATTGTTAGTCTTTCAACCTCAATTACTTGATTACACTATTGTGTAATTAAAGTTAATTTCTTACCTTTATCTTATCAAAGATATTCATTAAATCCAACTCAATTCTTTCAACGGCGCGGTCAAATCTTCCTCGCTAGGCGCGGTATAGATCAACGTCATTTGTATGGAACCTCGCGGTAACGGTTGTGTTTACCCTTGCGAACAATTACCTCGCCTTTGCGCTCGGTAATAACGATGAAGACTGAGGCAATATGTTCTCGTCTTCTGGTTTTTTTAGTCAAGTGCTGTCCAACCGTCAGAGTCTTCCGAATTAAGGTCCAAACCATTACTTATTAAACTTTTCAATTGTTCGTTAGCCGTGAAAATGTATAGCAAAAAATCCAAACGTTCGGGAGAATCAAGGTTGCCGCTGAATTCTAATACTCTTTTTCATATTAAAGTAATCACTCCTTCCAAAGCAAAATTACAAGTAAAATTCAGTTCGTAATATCTTACAAATATGCGTTTAAAAAACACTCCTATACCTTTTTTCACTATTACAATGAATGCACATTAAAGAGAGCCCTCGTCGAGCGAAGACTCTCTTGATGAATGATGATATGACCGGATGCTATTGAGAGACTAAATAATCTTGAACGAGAGCAATTGCATCATCTAAATGGGCGACAATAAAAATTCGGTTGGTAATTCGACTGAGCACATCCAAGTCAGTGATCGTGCGTATCTTCTCCTGGAGCACCTGAGATTCGACACCAAAGCGAGCTTCGAGGTATTGACAGATTGTCTCAACCTTACCAATGGCTACACCCTCAGCAATGCCATCTTTTTTAGCCTTTTCAGCCTTCAGATTGGACGCTTCTACTGCTGCTAGTTGATCCAGAATAGCTTTCTTTCGATCATAGTACAGTTCCCGCAATTGTGGATCAGCACTTGCTACTTCCCAGTCCTTCATAGCTCGGTCAATCATCGGATCTCCCATGGCTACCACCTCCAATTGTTTTCTGATTTCTTCATTATCATTGCCATCCAACATTAACAACCAACCTACCAAGGGATCTTTCTGTGGTGTGACTTCCTTCGTTCTCCACTTCTGCCTGAGCTTAGGCATTTCGATGAAGTGCATGGCTAGAGCATCTGTCAGTAGAAAATGCTTCTTCTTTTCCAGCAAGCAGAACTCACTATGGAATTCATCGGTTTCCTGCAGGTAATCAAAGTTAAGGATGTTAATCGTTATAGTATCTTTTAGCGTTTCATAGGCTTGCTTCTCCACCATCTGACGACTGAACAGTTCAGCCCAATATAAGAGAGACCGCTTTGCCATATTATGCTCATTTTTCATCTAGATCTCTATATTAACATGCCGCCCATCTTGGAGCTCCGCTCGTATGTCTAGGGTAGCCTTTTTGTCTTCGGCATTTGCTTTCGTCAATTCGGTATTAGTATAAGTTAAGGATCTGATTTTTTTGCCTTCTGCAGGTTTGAGCACTGCATTCAAAAATGCAACAAGTACTGGTTCTTGGCCTTCCCTACAAAAGATTAGCTTGAAGGCAAAATCAATTTTTAGATCAATGAGGTCTGTCTTCATTGATGCACCACCTTTAATAGTATTATACCATTTTCTGGAGTTTGAGAGTAGATGGTTTAGATCACAAAAATGCAGAAGGCCCCACGATCTTTGCTAGACGTCAGAAAAGCCTGAGTGATGTGAGATCCGACGCCGCTGAACAAGCTGTTTATGATGCGGCACATGCCTTATTCGGTCTGGCGCAGTATCCGGTGATCGACGTACTCTATAGGAAAAACTTTGAGCTGTCGATGAATAGCCGGCCGAAAAATCCGATCTAAAGGAGGTGAAAGCATGGCCGTCACAACAAGCAGAGTGCTAAGGTTGACTTTCACGACCGCCGGCGGCAAAACGTTAGCGATTACGATCCCCAATCCGAGGGAAGACCTGCAGCAGGCTGAGGCCGTGGCCGTGATGGACTCGATTATTGCGAGTGATCTATTCCTTACGTCCAGCGGCGCGCTGACCGGAATACGCGACATTAGGGTAATAGATACCACAACCGACGACCTTTTCGACCCGCCGCAGGCTTAACCGGCTGCTTTTAAGACGTAAGCGTCAAATAACAAAGTGTACAGAAATAGAGCAAAAACCAGTGTAAACTAGGTTTTTGCTCTATTTGGATGGAATTCTTGGATGCAAAGTCAGACCTATTACAGATCATCAGTAACGATGAAAAGGCAAGAATGCTGTACGATGCCAGAGAAGCGGAGCTACGTGACCAGTTGACAAGGCTGAAGTTGCAAAGAACCTTTTAGACATGGGATTTGAAATTTCAAAGGTATTCCATGCAACTGGTCTTTCTGAAGAAGAAGTTAAGAGATTACGAGATAACTAGAGTCAAGTAGGAGATAGCCTACACAGCTAAACAAGGTGCTTCGCGTCAACACGCGAAACACCTTGTTTTGTTTTTTTGTAAACTGCCTGGAAGGGTACCTTAAACCTTTATATTCATTACCCGGTGAGCCACGTTGTAGTTAAACTTCAATTTGCCAGTAGGAGCGCTAATAGGGTTCATTGGGCTGTGTCGCTAGTGCTTTTCAAATCAGTTCGCACTTCAAAGGTAATGGGGTCAATCTGAATCACAATCTTTCCCAGGGTGCGGGCAAAAGAAAGGATTTTCCTCGCGCCGCCGGGTTTGCCGTTCCATACCACAAGCACATAATTACTTTGTTTGACCATATATTCCTTTTTCTTTCTGATGCAATCTTTACTGTAATGACGCTGCAATAGAGTTTCCTTATCGCATCGTTCTACAATAGAAAAGTACCTGTCACGCTGCGCTATCGTCCAATTTGCCGCCTGATAACAATCATCAGTATTTTAGACAACCACCTTTCTCATAATAATATGGAATTAAGGCATATATTCTCTTGCATTATATGGAATACAATTCCCCATGTCAATAGAAACATATGCTGTAATTCCGTATAAAGAGCCGATGTATTGTCTATAATCATATACAAGGCGGTGAATTGTAATGTATGAGGATTTATTTTATGAAAGATTAACCACGCTCCGCACACAAAAAGGAGTTTCCGCAAGGGATATGAGCCTGTCTTTGGGGCAAAGTGAAAGCTATATCAATAAAATTGAGAACAAAAAGTCGCTGCCATCCATGACAGGATTTTTTTATATCTGCGAATACCTAAATGTCCCACCTAAGGATTTCTTTAATGACGAAGTAAGCTTTCCGACAAAATTAAATGACTTAATTAATGAGTCAAAGAAGCTGAACGATGGCCAATTGGAACATCTTCTAGCTATCATTAAGGACTTAAAGACAACCTAAGAAAAGCAGGCAAAAAAATACAGCCTGCATCTCTTTTTATCTTCCTCCAGCCTTACCCAGATGATAGCTGATAGCTGGTTGCTAGTTTACACTCTATAGGTATCATATAAGAAAAGGACTGACGTGTTGCAAGCACTCCAGTCCAACCGATTGTCTAACCGAACGGTTAGCCCGAATTAGAAGTTATAAGAAATAACCGCAATCCTAGCCAGGGGTGGTTATTTCTTCTTTATGATCAAAACAAATCCTCTAATTCCCTTAGTAGGTCATGTTGTTCTTCGGGCATCTAATAAGGAAACAATTCTTTGGAAAACTTCACTTGTCAACCTTAAATCTTTACCGTCTTCTTCATCACAAAACCCGGCAGCGGCTCCTTCATCTTCCAGACGATACTAATTGGTGCTGAACCATAATGGCTTTGAAAATCGGCAAATCCAATACAAGTAAACGGAGAGGCAAAAGCCCCCTCTTTCTTTACTCTCTCACAAAAAACAACACATTCCCACCCCTGGCTGCTTGATTAAGATACCTCTGCCCTGTCAGCGATTCCACCGTCGTTCGACTCTGAGACTGCCAATGAAATAACTCCTCATTGATAGAATAATCCTGATACATGGTTGACGGAGAATAGTCCTTTTCGGACTTGTTCAAGGTCACGAAAAAGACATCCAGCTTCTTCTCAGCTAGGTAGAGAACTCCTTCCCGGAAAGAGCTCCTCTTTTGTTCCGTATGTTTTCCCAGAGCCACCAAAATCTGATCAAAGGTATAAGCACAATATAAGTCCAATGGGTATTCATCCTCAAAACCAACTAAAGGCTTATCTACAAAGTTGATATTGCAGAATTGAGAGTCCAATAAATCCATCGGTTCTTGGTAAAGCCGCGGATCTTTAATGCCCAATATATCGCCTCTTCTATTGAAGCAAACCTATTTCCTAGATCACTAAGCCCCTTGCCCCATAAGGTATAGTGAACCATTGTTAGCATTGTCCGTTTCCCGCTGGTCAACGAATGCCATAAAGAACCTTCACCTACAAGAATTTGCGGCAGGATCTTCATAAAATTAATCCAGCGCCTGGAATTCAGCAAAGACAATCTGCCCAACACTGAAGCCAGCAATCTTTCCCTCTCTGCATCGACCTGATAGACCTTGAGTAAACCAGCTTAAGAAGCAAGTCCCACAACCGTTACCTTTTTGCTATAGACATCTTGTGGTGTTACATGGTAACCTTCGAAAAACTCCCTGACCTTAAGCTCATGTTTGACTTCTATAAGATCATAAAGCTTGCTGATCAAATTTCGCTTAGTATTAACCGCATCTCGGATGTTCTCCAAAATGTAGTCCTGAGCCTGTTTTTCCAATTGAATCGAGCAGCCTCTAGGTACATTGGCAAAACCTGTCTTAATCTCCTGCTCAATAGTTTTTCGAGACCTTGATAACAAGGCTTTAAAACGGCCTTCAAAGGAATACCTCTGATGCGCTTGTCCCACAAAGTCCAATCCCGTCAGCGCTTCTTTCCCTTCGCAGAGTCTTAACCCCCGACCTAACTGCTGCAAAAAGACGGTCAAGCTTTCCGTCGGCCGCAGAAAAAGAACTGTATTCACTTCAGGAATATCAATTCCTTCATTATATATATCCACCACAAAAGCAAAGGTGATTTCCTTCGTTACCAGGCACCGCTTCACGCTATCCCTCACAACGATCTCCGATTCCGCGACTAGAGGAATCCCCGCTTTGTTAAAAACCTGAGCCATAAATTCAGCATGCTTTTTACTTAAACAAAAACCAATTCCGATGATCTCCGCAGGATCCAGACAATATCGTTCCAGAGCGCTGATAATATAACCAACTCGTCTTTCGGCAATGGCTTTTTCGAACACATAGAGGTTCTCTAGTTCCCGCTCATCGTAATTGCCGGCAACCCAGTGAACCTGACTAAGGTCAACATTATCTGTCACACCAAAATAATGAAAGGGACTAAGCAATTTCCGTTCAATAGCTTCCCATAACCGGATTTCGGCAGCAACTCTGCCCTGGAAATAAGTATAGATGCTTTGCCCGTCCGCTCTCTCAGGAGTTGCCGTCAGTCCAAGTAACACTTTCGGTTTATAATACTCTAACAGTTCTTGGTAGGATGGGGCTGCGGCAAGATGGAATTCGTCAATGACAATATAATCATAGAAATCAGGCGAAGTGACCTCAGTTAAATCTTTTGAGTTAAAGGATTGGATGGAGACAAATAAATGATCAAAGCTATCCGGATTTAGGCCCCCCACCATCATAGCGCCAAAGTTGAGATCCTTTAGTATCCCGCGAAAACAAGACAAACTCTGACTTAATAGTTCCTTTCGATGGGCGACAAAGAGCAGTTTGTTCGTTCTATTCGGATTTGCCCTGCAAAAGTCCCGGTAATCAAAGGCGGCGATGACTGTCTTACCAGTACCCGTGGCAGCAACGACCAGGTTTTTAAACGAGTGATGGACTTCCCGTTCAGCTTTCAATTTGTCCAGAATTTCTTGCTGATAATAATAAGTTTTAAGATCAAAGTGGAACGCTAAGCCACTCCACATAACAACCAACCCCTTAATGGGTTCGACAAATTTCGGGAAGTACCTAGGTCACTAGGGAGGAAAAGAAGACCCCTGAAGATGAAACATCGAAGGCCTTTTCCAACCCGAGCACTATTAATTCAGATGTGATCGCTGATGGAATCCGGCATGTATTCTTCTTAAGTAAACCATATATAAAAGCTAAATCTTGTAAAAATATCGAGAAGTTAATTAATAAGATAATTATCGAAAAGTTGCAATCTAAAGAATGAACATTTTCTCGAAAATCGGGTAGGAGGCCACTCATTATTTGAATGGCCGACTCCGGGTAGAAGGGTCACCTTCGGTGACCCAACCCCCACGGAACCCGGCGTGCAGATTTCCCGCACCGGGCTCTTCAGAAATTGACTTACAGCATTGCGTATGCTTTTAATGACATATAGGGTATCGAAAGCTTTGGTCGCAATATTGGAAACGTGCCTTTAATTGCTTGAAACTTCTCCCAGGTGACATATCCTTTACTACATCTGGAACTGAGCATTCTTTTCCAGTAATGTTCTGTCCTGAGGTAAATCTTGAATAGGCTTTTTAAATTGCCCGCTACCCCATAGTAATTGTAGTGGCCTCTTAATACCGAATTTATTACCGCTACCTGCTCCTTAATAGGAGAGTGTCGAATTTCACGTAGGGTTGCCTGCAATTTAATAATACTTCGCTTAAGTCTAGTTTTCTCAGTCTTTCGGCCCACCATGAAGTTTCCCTTTCTATTAGTAGTACAATAGTGGGTGAAGCCGAGAAAATATATCGACTCTAATCTTTTGCCTCGTTCCTTAGCATGCTTAGTTGCAAAGCGTCCAAACTCGACTAGGCGCGTTTTGTTCGGTTCCAGAGTTAAAGCAAATTTCTCCAGCCTTTTCTTCAACGTTTCATGAAAACGATTGGCATCTGAACGGTATTGAAAGCAGATTATAAAGTCATCAATATACCTAATCAGGTATGCTTCACCTTTTAGCCTTGGCTTCACCACCTTTTCAAACCACAGGTCAAGTACATAATGTAGATAAACATTGCTCAGCAAGACGCTAATCGAGCCACCTTGAGGAGTGCCAACTTCGCCTGTATTTTTTCGTTTTCCATAACTCCGGCTTTCAGCCATCGGTTTATCATCGAGATAATTCTGGGGTCTCCCACTCTATGCTGTACAAAATCCAACATCCATTTGTGGTCCAGACTCCCGAAGAAGTTCTTGAGGTCTGCTTCCAGTACCCAACTGACTCTTTCTCCGGCAATTATTTCGTTTAGGGTTGCAAGGGCATTATGCGCACCTCGCCCGGGCCTTCCTCCGAATGAACAGTTAAGGAAGTCTTGCTCATATATTGCGGATAATACTTCGGCAGTACTGCGTTGCAGGGCTCTATCCACAACTGTGGGAACTCCAATTGGGCGCTTTTCTGTTTTACCCGGTTTGGGTATCCAGACTCTTCTGACCGCCGGAGGCTTATAGCTTTTCCGATGGATTGACTCCATAAGGTCTTCAATCCAAAGGTCAAAGTCCTTCTGCGCTCCTTTGACCGTCTCATGGTCTATACCGGGTGCAGTATACTTTGGCATCCGGGCTAGGCCTTCCCATATGAGTTCCTTCGTTATGTGATGTGCCAACGAAGAAAATTTAAGGTTAGTTTCCTTTCGAGCTTTCGCTGCTACTCTTTCCAAATTCGTGTTCATGGCTGGGTTTCTCCTCACTTTGTATTAAGGTCCGAATCCTCCCATTGTATGGAGCCCATGTTTCCTTGGAAAAGATTCAATTTCTGCTGACCGCTTCCCCATGTAGCAGGCTCTCCCTACCTCAGAGTACTATCAGTCAGTAAGACTTCCGACAGGCCATCGGATTATCCTCACTTTGTCAGCTTGTCAAACCCTATCCTTAAAGGAAGCCTGCCGGATCTCCCTTGTTCCCAAAAGGCCCATTGATAGCATGCCGTAGGTACGAACCCCGGAAGTAATTAGTCTATCCTCACCAATAACGGACATCTAATTTCTGCCTTCCCCATAGAGAGAAAAGGTCGGCTACTTCACAACACGTTCAATTTCGGGGCTAATTATCCCATTCACTTTATTCCGGCCTACTATCTTCCTGTCTACGCTTCGCGATGAATGTTACCACGCACCACGCAAGACTCGGTGCTTGACTGCTGGTTAGGCTTTATCAAGATGGCTATCTCAAGCCACATGTGCCTCTTGAACTTAGCAAGGCGCAACTCCCACACCACCGTGCGTACCGTTCGGTACACGGCGGTTCCTCAGTTTACGCTGTGACTTGTCGATAATACCCTGAAAAGAATAGGAATCCAAACCCTTTTATAACATTGTTAGTTAGGGATTTGGTTAGAATAGGGCTATTGGATGTTCGCCAGTAGCTCTTTCTTGTGTTTGCGAACTCCCATGCTTTCTGTTCTTGGAATCCCAGTGATTTAAGCATTTTAAACTTTGTCCTCACTCGTTTCCACTGTTTCCAGTAAATCATGCGGATTCGTCTTCTCATCCATTCATCGGTTTGCAATAACAGCGTCTTCATATCCGCTAACTTAAAATAATTTATCCATCCCATGATGTAGCGTCTGAGTTTCGTTGCTCTAGTTTCATTACCCATCCCGTTGCTTCTGGAAGTGAGTTCTTTAACCTTGCCACGCATCTTTGCCACCGATTTTGGATGTATTCTGATTCTCGTTTTACCTTTCATTTGGTAAAACGAAAATCCAAGAAATTTTACCTTTCCTACGTAGTCAACCGCCGTTTTCTCCCTATTCACTTTAAGAAATAATTTCTTTTCGATGAAAGGGATAATATTGTTTAGTACACGTTCAGCGCTTCTTCTGCTTTTGCAGAAGATCATCAGATCGTCCGCATAACGGACAAATCTGTGGCCCCTTCTTTCAAGTTCCTTGTCCAATTCGTTCAACATAATGTTGCTAAGAATTGGACTTAATGGGCCGCCTTATGCAAAGAAAGTTATTATGCAAAGTAAACGGTGAAAAGCCTGTCATAAGTAGGACAGACCAAAATTTACTTTGCATAGTATATGTAGCTTCTTAATCAAATAAATCGAGAAAACATACCGAAATGGCTTTTATCTACACTGAATGGACTGCTTTTCCCGCATTTCTAAGGTGTAATGTCGACTATCTGTCGAGATATTATGCAAAGTAAATCAAGAACATATGCCCTAAAACCGTGCTTTCAAGGCGTTTACTTAGCATAACGCGCTACTTTGCATAAGGTGGTTTATGCTAAGCTTAGCATAAGCCGCCCTGGGGCACGCCGACTTCTGTTTCTTCGAAGCGTTTTCTAACGACAACTCCTGCCCTTAGGTATTTGTGGACCAGCGATATGACTCTCCCATCTTTGATGGTTCTTGACAGTACTTCTACCAGTTTGCTTTGATTCACGGTATCGAAGTACTTCTCCAGATCCATGTCGACCACATATTTGTATCCTTCATCTATGTTGGTCTGACATTTCCTGATCGCATCATGGGCGCTTCGTCCGGGTCTAAACCCATAGCTGTTGTCGGAAAACTGCTTCTCGAATATCGGTGTGAACTGTTGGGCTATCGCTTGTTGTACGACTCGGTCTACTACCGTAGGTATTCCTAGATTTCTTTTCTTTCCATCTTCCTTAGGTATTTCTACCCTTCTGACGGGATTAGGACGGTATTTTCCATCCAAGATTGACTGCCTGAGTTGGCTTCCGTTTTCTTTGAGATAGTGTAGAAGTTCATCTACTACCATCCCATCGACTCCGTGAGCGCCTTTGTTCGACTTGACCCTCTTGAACGCATTGTTCATGTTGTCTTTGTCTATTACTCCCTCAAGTAGTCGTTCCTTCGACTGGACTGCGCCGGTGATGTTGTTCTCAGTGATCCTCACAGAACTGTGCACTCCCGCATATCCTTCGTGTTCCGCACTATTCTTTTGGGGTGAGCCTTCCTTTAAACTTTCGTCTGTTGGAAGTTGGCTACACTTCGCTTCTGTTTTGGTAACATTCATTAACTATCACCTCCTGAGGTTCAACCCTTCCCCGACGACGTCGACGTCGACTTCCTCGGGTACTATGGTCTCTGCTGACTTCTCATGATAAATCTTGTTTCAACCGTACTTCATACACTGTGTTTCCGCACGTCCATGAGACCTCCCCGGGTAAGAACGCAGTCTTTCCTTCCATCTATCTGCCACATCTACACCGTAGGCTTCCGGATAGTTTAGGGCTTTGGTTTGTATAGCAACCTTACCCAGCCTACATATGCCTAATGTGATTTCTGTTCGTCAGACCAGAAGTTCGCCTCCGGTTTCCTTCAGATTCCACCTCGCGATGGACACCCTTACCCTTGGCTATGTGCTTGGCACTATCAGCCCGCACTCGGGACTTGCACCCGTTAGACTGCGCCCATGCCGGGCGCACTATAATTAGCGGTAGTTTATTGAAACCACCGCTAAAAAATCACATGGAGGACCGTACAGGCAATGTTCGACTAGTACTTTCTACTACACATCCCTCTGTGTCAAGATGGTTTTCCAAGCACCGATAATAAGGCACCTCTACACTTTCCACTTTATTCCTTGATTTCCTCCTAAAATTGCAAAAATATTCATAAAAAACAAAAGCCAGACCGTCCAAATAAGACATCCCGGCATTTAACTTGTTCACTGGATATTTCGCCGTGGTAGAGCCACCGATGCTCTAGCTTGTCTTACGCAGTCACCGATCTTATACCCCTATGACCCAGTTTGTTATGTTTTACCCAGGCACGAGCTCGATTTGGAAAGCCAGTGGCCCACCTAGGACGATAACCACTTGAAGGCCATAAGACGCAAACAACACAAATAGAAAGAACTTAACGTTAGTCATGAGTCCAGACAGGGTTTACGTCCGTAAGTTCAGACTCATGGTGCGCAGATACCAGGGAGATGTTACTCCCATTAATCACCGATTTAACTAATCGAATTGGGCAACTCACTTTTTGTTCTCTTCTGCTGCCCGATCAGGCGTGTACACCAGAATACTTAAAAGGGACTGTGTTATAAGATTTCTTATGACACAGCCCCACTTTTATATCAATATCGTCTTTTATTATAATATTGTTTCCCACTAAAAGGTTAAAGTAGCATCTTTATACAAACAATCCCCGCATTGATGTTTATGAGTCTGACTTTTGACACAGCCTCTAAATATTTGGGATTTTAGATTCTTAGTTCAGCTCATAAACATCCCTCCGTCACAATTAATAACCTGTCCTGTTACATAAGATGCTTCGTCGCTTGCTAAAAAGAGACATACACTGCTTACTTCTTCTGGTAATCCAGGCCGCTTTAGCGGTGTAAGTGAATTGGCCATTTGCCGAATATTCTCGGGCACCAACGCATACATTTCTGTTTCAATTGTCCCGGGTGCAATTGCATTGACATTGATTCTTTTGGATGCCAATTCTTTGGCTAGGGTTTGAGTCATTCCGACCAGCCCTGCTTTCGACGCTGAATAGTTTGTCTGACCGATATTACCGTTCCTGCTAGTGGAAGAAATATTCACAATCTTTCCATAACCTTTTTCCCGCATGATAGGTATCACAGCTTGGGAAAAGCGAAAAGCGCCTTTAAGGTTTACATCAATCACTATGTCCCACTGCTCCTCAGTCATTTTATGCACCATCGCGTCTTGAGTGATTCCGGCATTGTTCACTAAAATATCGACCGTGCCAAATTCTTCAATAACCTTTTTGACCATATTCTTGACCTGTAAGCTATCCCTTACGTTAACAACAAAACCTTCTGCAACTCCACCTTCTCGACACAGATCATCAGCAACACGTTTGGCATTGGCTTCATCAATGTCACAGAGGGCCACCTTAGCACCTTCGGCTGCGAATCTACGCGCGATAGCTTCCCCTATACCTCTCCCAGCTCCTGTAATGATTGCAACTTTGTCCTTAATTCTCATTAAATCTTACCTCCTGACCTTTTTTGCATATACTTGCCCATTTGCCAGTGAATTCGTTCACTAAGCTGAACATCAAGGCTTCCGATACGAAAGCCTCCAGTGTAGGGTTTCGCCGAAGCCGTCTATCCCAAAATGAACACTTCGCGGCGAAGGATGGGTCGACCTCTATTGGAGTTTACGAAGAAACAACCCACTTATAGG
>NZ_MLBF01000048.1 GCF_001936615.1 Desulfosporosinus metallidurans | reverse complement strand
AATATTAACTCGAAATAAATGATAATCATTATCAAGAAAAGGAGTGAGGTTCTGATGGAATGCTGCATTACGAAAGCACCTTGGTATAAAAAATTATCAACTGCTTTATTAGGTACGAAACTGTCACGGTGAAGTGAATCAAGTAACTCAAGGGTTAGAAACAATTGCCTTAGTCGGGAGTCCTAATGTTGAATTTATGTTCAAGATGAACCATTGAACATTTCTTCTCGTTGATTTGCAAGATAGCCCCGGGTTATTACCAGGCGTAACGCTATGGTAGGCCGAGGCACTTTTTATTGTTTCCTGATTTTACGGGACAAACCCTGTGTCAATTTGTATACTTTGTGGCTAAGTCCCATAGGTGGGCTTCCCACTTTAGAGAAGCTTTTAATCGCTGGACACTTTAAAATAACAAATAATTTAAAAACCTGTAACTTTGCTGTGAAATTTTTCTTATAAAATAGTAAATAGTCATAGCATAAGTTAACCACCGATCTGATTTTTAGCTTTTGAGAACTATTTCTTTACGAAAGAAGTTTTCGGTTGAACCAAGATACCTATAACATGGACCGGTTTTCCTTAGGACAGAAGCTAAAATCATAATGTCCTACCCTCGAAACAAATCAAACTCTAACGAATGACTTAGTGAACGAAATCTATTCAATGAGTCGAGGTTGCGAAAATAGAAAGAAAGGAAGCAGTGATAACATGTCAATTTACAAAATTGGTGATATCGTGAAAATCAACGATCAGGGAAACGAAGATTTCAATGGGCTTGCTGGTGTTGTTAAAAAAATCGAATTAGGCAGTGATGATGTATCCATACTTTATTTCGTTGAATTTCAGACGATTGATAGCCCCCCTCGAACAATGCTTGTCTTTCTCGAAAATGAATTGGAGGCTGCATAAATATGAAAATATACGTCACAATTAAGGAGGTATCTAACCATGAAACGGTTAGAAAGTTTACGTGTAGAAAGAGAAAGAGTCATTATGACGTTAGAGAAAGAGAGCAAGAATCGAGTAAAATTGTTGATCAAACTTATGGATGTTGATGACGAAATTGAGGAAATTCTTGCTAGTGAACTCAAATCATTGTCATTTGGGCTAGTCAATAACAGTGTGTAGCCGGTGCTGCCACTTCCACAAACTAACAGCAACTAATAGCCGATTGGTTTGCGAACGATCCTAATCCGATGGTCATGAACATGAATACCGCAACGACTCCGGTAGCTCCACCGGTAGCTCCACCGGCTACTGCCCCGGATACAAGCCAAAACGATCTCTATAACCAAAGGATCAATAACTGCGTCCAGATAGATCAACAAATGATGAAGCAATAGTGTAAATCCACAAAATCAAGCAGTAATGCAACAACAATGGCAAAATGCGCAAAAAGACGGCAGAGTAAATAACAATAGATCCAATAGAAATAGCCGGACTGGTAACCAGATGTCCAGAAACTGGTCTTGGTCTGGGAACATGGATTGGTAAAGAGATAAGGTTATAGTAGGATAGGCTGCTTACAAGGGGGCCTGTCCAATTTTTATGTGTTTATGGAGAGCAAATCAAAATCAAAAGCATCCTACAAGAAAGTTGCATTTGTTAAATTGCAAAGTTCAGATGGGTGCCCGCCAAAGCCAACATTCTGGGGCTGAGGTAATTCTACAAGCAGTTCATGCCTTAGCAGACTACATTAACAAAAATGTTAAGAATCTGTGACGTGGGCGTAAAATGAAACCTCTATTCTTAGCTAACAACGTTGAAAGGTGACCTTACTTTATTGTGGATGTTTTGATGGAAAGTTCACGGAAAGGAGGAGTAATTTATGTTTGGCGGTTGGGGCTTATTTGTTGGCGACGGATTTTGGGGGATGGGAATCCACTTGTTTTTTTGGATAGTATTGATTGCATTGATTATATATTTATTTCGGCGGATAGGTTCTCGGATTCTTATACGTCGGATTATCGAACCAGATCAGGCCTTAGATGTTTTACTTGGACGTTATGCCTGTGGTGAGATTGATTTGAAAGAATATCAAAAGCGGAAAAAAGAATTGCTACTATAACAGTGGCACCATGAATCATTTAATAATGTAAACCGGAAATGTAAATTGTTTACGAAATGTTTAGAAATATAAGGAGAAATATAACAATAAATATAAAAACCTGTGATGTTGCTGTGAAACCATTCTTGTACACTCGTAAGATCATAATGTAAATACCCTAGTAAAGAATCAAACTCTTACGAATAGCTTAGTGGACAGACCCTAGAGTGAGTCAGAGTTGCCAAAAATAAATGAATAAGATGTCAATCTGCAAATTAGTGATGTCGTAAAAGTTAAGTCCACGTATCTTCGGCTTGAATCATGTCTCTAGGGAATGATACACATGCAAATTGATGAAGGAGGAAGCTACATTGAACAAAAAGGTTCTAGTAGCAGACTACGATGAGCGGATTAGGGATATTGTATGCGTCTACCTTGAAGCAGACGGTTTTACTGTCTATCAGGCAGAGGATGGAGACGAAACATTGGAGTTGGTTGGAAAAGATAAACCAGATCTCGTCATCATCGATCTAGTGATAGCAAAATTAGATGCTTGGGCAGTATTTAAGACGTTAAAACAGGAAGCCAAGATTCCCTTAATTATGCTAACAGGTAAGGGAGAAGAGAATGATCGAGTGTTAATTTTTGATTTAGGGGCAGATGATTACGTTGAAAAACCGTTCAAGCCTCGTGAACTCATTACCCGAATTAAGACAGTTTTAAGAAGGCAGTAAACTCAAAAACTATAAGATTTGAATTAGGACATTCCAATCGAATGGCATGAGAGCCCAAAGGTCCTGCATCCACGTGTTGAGGTTACGGTGTAACTAGTATGGAGAGTAATTAACAAAAATGTAAAAATCCATTAACTTCAAGTAATTCTCTTAAGATAAAATATAGTTGATAATGGGGGGATTACAGTGAGAAAGGCATTATTGATATTTATTGTTATTGCACTATTAGTTGCAGGTCTTTTCCTTACAAAAGCATATGCGGAAACCCGTCTCTGGCAACGAAACCAAAATGCTAGACCATTCCAAGCCGAGCCTAATCTCTCTTCTACAGATATACAAAATAATGTGATACCTAATGTTAGGCCATCGGCTAACCCTGATGTCAGTGGATCGTGGTGTAGTCCGCTGAATCCAAACTATCGGCCGGATTATTATTGGTATAGTAGTCCGCACGACGATAGATGGATTAATGCAGTTAGGAGTTGGTGGTGTCAGTAAATAGAGGCTGTACGTCAGCTAAACCAGCATTTTGATCAGGATGTTGTAATCAGAATATGGTTGTTCGTTGCTATGGTAATTATCGGAATTATATAAGGAGGACTAATGCATTTCATGGTATGCCGCTATTCAATAACATGGTAGTTAACTGCATCGTGTTTTAACAACTGATGTACCGACCGCGATATGACGGTCGGAGCTGACTCAAACCTTGTGTGCGACCAGTGCACACTAAACAACGCGCTGCCTATCAAAGCTCGCATACGTTTAATTTACCATGAAGCATTTTTATCCCACGTTGAGTGCTCACCCGAATTCTGGCGCCAATTGGACTGGGGTTGATTATTATAAAAGTCATGCTCTTCCTCATCTGGATTTTCATAATCCCGAGCCTCGTTATAGAAAGGGTTCGTAGGTGGTTGCGGTGTGGAACTTTCAGGCATCTTATTGTCAGGGGAGACCTGGCCGGAACTCGGTTTGCTCAAATCAGGGGATGTTCCTCGCGGAGGTTTATTTACAGGAGGACTGCTGGAAGCCTTAGGTGCACTCCAGTTGCTGGGGTTGTTGTCAGGTGACCTGTTTTGGTTCTCGGAACGGTCCGGATAATCATGGTTCTCTGTGGTGTTTGATTTCATATTTGAAGGATGTTCGTTTTGTGCTCTTACTTCCAAACTTTCTTCAGGAAAAAGGGTGGCTACACTTACATTTGCATCCAGCAGTGCTTTTTTGGCATCATTACGGAGGGTATCAGGTTGAACAGCTATACCTTTCTCAATGCATCGATCATATATTAAATAACTGTTAACCGTCATGCCCTGTTGCTTGGCTTCCTGCTGGATTTTCTGGTTCGCTTGACCGACAACCACGCTTCCGGACAGGTTCCTACGATTCATTTCATCACGGATGGAGTTTCGAAGTTTTTCTGTATCAATAACTTGGATTCCCCACTTATTTATCGGTACCACACTTGCTAAGACTAGATTTTGTGTTCCGTTTAGCGTTCCTTGGTTGTTGGCGTTTTCTACGATTAATTCAACGGCTTGATACACGTCCAGCCCTTTGATGAATAGTCCATCCACAATACTTGAACCAACATTGACATCTTGAACTTTAATAACTTTGCCCTCTCTGTTGGTCAATAGCTCAATGCTTTTATTAATATCTAGAGAGACCGACGCTACTGCCATATTTGGAATGACTAAGAGAGAAAAAACACTGATGCTCAGAGCAAGTAAAAAAACGGCTGCTGCGGCCGCATACATCAAGGCGGAATTATGAAACACAAATATACGCTTAGGGTTTAGATTGACTTCAATAGTCTGACCTACAACAGGTGGCTCTTGAGGAGTAGAAATTTCTAAAAAGTCGCCTTTTTCTGTAAAGATGACAGTAACCTTTGGCGAAGTCCGCATCACGATCCCTTTGGTTTTCTTCATTTCTGCTTACACCTTCTCTCCTGGTTCTTCTGGAAGCTGCATGAATATTTTTAGCGGATAAAAATCTGGTTCGGATAGGATGAGGGCCAGAGCGATAAGATATTTTCGCCCCTTTTCCAGGGCCTTGCGCTTTATGCCGGTCAATACCTCTAGTTCTTTGATGGGTAAAAGTCTATATGTTTTGAGAAGCGCCATAAGACCAGGGTTATTGCTTAAAACTAAGGCCGCCCTTGTGAGAGTTTGCTTGCTGTCAGTGTGTTTCGGGGAGACTTTTATTAAATCATCTAACGTTACGTTATAGTCACAGAGCACACGAACGTAGTTTTCAACGACTTGCGCAAAGACCTCTTGGTTCTTGTTTTCTTGATATTGCTCTAGGGAAGTATCAAGATCGTAGCGGCTCAGCTCTTCATCTTCTAGGTTCATGGGTGAGAGGGAAAGGTGTTGATGTTTGCCTTCTTTGCGAAAATAGTCCACTAATCTTCGGCGGACCACCATTTGAACAAAACTGTGAAAAGAAGCACCTTCGTGAGGGTCGAAGCTATCAATCGCTTCATTAAAAGCTAAAAGAGCAATGCTGAGCTCATCGTCATTATCCCAGGTTAAATACCTACTGCAGACTTTGGAACTTACCCTAGCTATAAATGCTTTATGAGATCTTATAAGTTCCTCTCGTACGAGAGGATCACCGCTCTTGGCTGATATTAAGGTATCTTTCAAAACTTGTTCTTGCACCTTAATCACTCCACTTACTAGTAGTTCGTAAAACTAAAACAGTTTCGAGGGATAGAAAAAAACATTCTATTCCCATTATGGGGATAGAATGTTACAGGATTGTCACATTTCTGTTATTTTTGCGTTACATAAAGTTAGAAAAAGGCAATATCGATAAAGTAAGATTTCTAAGTCATTTTCAACCTTGATGGGATTGGGAGTACAAATAAGTTACAAAGTGTTCACAGATTTTTCACATCCATCTTTCATTTTTATGATAAGTTGTCTTTGGTTACTTATGGATATATCGTAATTTGCAATTTTAGATCGAGTGATATTTATTAATTTTTATCTAAATATTCTTAACAGTAAACAGGTCTCAGACAACATTGGAGGGACATAATGAAAAGGTTGAAGGTTAACATGCATGGACACCACATTACCCAATGGATACAAAAAATACCATGGAAATCACCGAAAGTGATTGGAAGCTCGATGGTATTACTGTTGATGTTGGGAGGAGGGGCATATTATTACCAGACTACAACTTCGGCGGCATATGTCATCATTAACGGGGAAACGGTAGGAATTGTTTCCAATGTTAGTAGTGCGAAAAACCTTATCGATAAAATCCTGGCTGATAAGGGAGCCGCTTTAGGTGTCACTGCCAAGACTAATGATAAGATTGAGTATTCCTCTGTACGACTATCGAATGGGGACTATAAACTACTTCCCGAAGAGAATCTAAAAGAAAAATTAGCAGTATATATTGAAGGGTTCGAGCTAACGGTAGCTAATAATCCGATCTTTGTTCTTCCTAGTCAGGAGGAGATCAATAAATTATTGAAATCTTATCAAGAAGTTTTTGCCAAGTCAGATGAGACAAATCAGGTTACCACCGTATCATTTCAGGAAGAGGTAGGGACAATTTCCGTAGAAGTTTCTCCGGAAAGAGTTATTACCTATGAACAGGCTCTGGAAAAGCTTAAGCAGGGAAATGTGCAGAAAGAAGATTATATTATTCAACCAAATGACTCGTGGTGGTTTATTGCTCGAAAAAATAATTTGAAAACAAGTGAAGTTTTAGCTGCTAACCCGGGGGCAACTGTTGACACAGTGTTGAAGCCCGGTCAAACGATTAACCTAGAAAAGGTTTCTCCGTACTTAACGGTTGTGAGTAAAGGGACCCGGACAGATAAAGAAATCATTCCATTCGACGAAGTTATGAAAATCGACTCAACCCTTGCCAGCGGCCAAACGAAAATAATCCAAGAAGGTAGTGACGGAGAAAAAGAAATCAAGTATTCCTATGAACAAAAGAATGACAAAGTAATAACCAAGACGATATTGGACGAGAAGGTCTTAAAAGAATCAGCTCCCCAAGTTGTTGCCAAGGGGGCTAAACGTGAACCAGTAGTTGTAGCTTATTCACGGGGAAGTGGTCAGAACTCATCCGGTCTGATTTGGCCGATCAGAGGAAGAATTAATTCTTATTATGGGTATAGGAATGGAGGCTTCCATAATGCTCTGGATATCAATGGTTCCCAAGGTGACCCTTATGTAGCAACTGCCAATGGTAAAGTAATCAGTGCAGGGTGGAATGGGAATTACGGAAATAGCATTCTTATTGATCACGGAAACGGAATAATGACACGTTATGCTCATTCCTCGAAGCTCCTTGTTGCTGCGGGACAGACAGTTTCTCAGGGACAAACGATAGGACTAGTGGGTTCGACTGGACGTTCTAGCGGGCCGCACCTTCATTTAGAGGTTATAGTCAAAGGGGACACAACCAATCCTTTGAATTATTTGCGTTAAGACAATAACATCAAGAAATTTTCGAAAAGAATGGGCTGTTCCAAGCAAATTGCTATAGAGACAGCCCATTCGTCGATATCCAGCATTTCTATCAGTCATAATGGCTTCGGGTTCCATTGCCGAACGCCTGCGCTAGAAACCAGCTTTTTTTCCCCAAACATAAAAAGTGACTGGACTTGTCAGCGAGTTAGGTGGTCTTGGACTAGCATAGGGTTTGCCTGTTAAAAATATTGACTTATACAGTAAAAAGCAATATACTAAAAAAGTAAACACTTGAATACATACTCATATAATCAAGTGTTCGGATTAATCAGAAAGAGGTATCGTGATGGTTGATAAAAGGCATGATGTTGATAGGTGCGACTGCAGTGTAATACACGAGGAAATTGTAAATCAGGTCAAAGCCAAAATGCCCTTGGAAGAAAACTTGTATGACCTTGCTGAGCTATTCAAAGTCTTCGGGGATTCAACAAGAATTAAAATACTTTGGGCGTTGGTAGAGGCCGAGCTGTGTGTCTGTGATATTGCTGTGTTATTAAATATGACCCAATCGGCGATATCCCATCAGTTAAGAGTCTTGAAAGGTGCAAGGCTGGTGAAAAATCGTAGAGACGGAAAAATTGTATTTTATTCTTTGGAAGATGAACACATTAAGCAAATATTTGACCAAGGATTAATCCATATCAATGAATAGTGATCTTCTCATCAATATTAGATGTTAAGAAATCAGAAAGAAGGAGATTAGTGTGAGTTCGACAGTGAAGAAGGAGCTGCTATTAGAGGGATTAGATTGTGCCAACTGTGCCAATAAAATTGAGGATCAGGTCAAAAGGGTGGGAGGGGTTAACAGTGCAACGCTCAATTTTGTGACCAAAGTTCTGACCATTGAGTTGGTCAGTGATGGGAATAAAGACGATATACTCAATCAAGCGAATCAAATTATTAACAAACTTGAACCCCATATCATTATCAAAGATAAAGCACTCTCCAGGCCAGAAAGAAAGGTATTGTTATTAATTGGGTTGGACTGTGCGAATTGTGCCAATAAAATTGAATCAGAGGTCAAAAACCTTGAAGGTGTTAGCTCTGCTACTGTAGACTTTGTATCCAGAAAGTTAACCCTTGAAGTGAATAACAAGCGTGATCTGCAAAGGGTCATCGAGCAAGCCTCTAAAATTGCAGTGAAGATAGAGTCAGGTATTAAAGTGGTTGAATACGAGGACAAGAAAGAGGAAAGCAAGGAAGATGGAGGGATTAACAAGCCAGAAGTTATACGTTTAGCTATAGGTGCAGCTCTCTTTTTTGTCGCCATCTTAGGCAAGTTTCCGTTTTGGGCTGAGTTTGGAATATTCCTAGTAAGCTACGTATTAGTCGGTGGCAAAGTGGTTTTAAAAGCAGTTCGAAATATTTTAAAAGGGCAGGTGTTTGATGAAAACTTTTTAATGACGGTTGCTACCATAGGTGCTTTTGCAATAAAGCAATTTCCTGAAGGTGTGGCAGTCATGCTTTTCTATCAGGTTGGCGAGTTCTTCCAAAATATGGCCGTTAACCGTTCGAGAAAGTCAATCAGTGCTTTGATGGACATTCGACCCGACTATGCCAATCTAAAGGTTGGTGAGGATATTAAGAGGGTATCTCCTGAAGAAATAAGTGTTGGAGATATTATCCTAATAAAACCGGGCGAGAAGGTCCCCCTTGATGGCAAGGTGATTGAGGGTATGTCGATGCTTGACACGTCCGCCATAACCGGGGAGTCAGTGCCAAGAGAAGTCGAACCAGGAAACGAAATTCTGTCAGGAACCATCAATAAGAATGGACTATTAACAGTTGAGGTAACTAAAGAGTTTGGAGATTCCACAGTCTCCAAAATTCTCGATTTGGTACAAAATGCCAATAGTAAGAAAGCTCCAACAGAGCAGTTCATCACTAAATTTTCAAGATACTATACACCAGTCGTGGTATTCGTTGCCTTAGCCATGGCAGTTATTCCACCTTTGGTTGTCACAGGTGCGACCTTCTCAGATTGGATCTATAGGGCTTTGGTTTTTCTGGTTGTGTCTTGCCCCTGTGCTTTAGTAATATCAATTCCTTTGGGTTTCTTCGGTGGTATTGGCGGAGCAGCTAAAAGTGGCATCCTGGTTAAGGGTAGCAACTTCCTTGAAGCCTTAAATAACGTGGACACGATTGTTTTTGATAAGACAGGCACCCTTACCAAAGGCGTGTTTAAGGTTACAAAAATTCACACGCTTGGTCGTGAATCAGAGGAGAATCTGCTGGAGTATGCTGCTTTTGCTGAAAGCTATTCCAGCCATCCCATTGCCACTTCAATCCTTAAAGCTTACGGGAAAGAAATTAATAAAAGCGAAATAGAGAACTATGATGAAATTTCAGGGCATGGAATCAAAGTGAGTGTTAAGGGTAAACGTATCCTAGCAGGCAATAAAAAACTGATGAATAAAGAAAATATAACCTATAATGTAATGGATGAAACTGGGACAGTGGTTCATATAGCCATTGATGGCAACTATGCAGGCTATATTGTAATATCGGATGAGATAAAGGATGATGCAGAAAAGGCCGTAAGAGAGCTAAGGGGGATTGGCGTTAAGAAACTAGTCATGCTTACCGGAGATAGCAAGCTAGTTGGAGAAACGATTAGTCGTCAGTTAGGCCTTGATGAGGTACATGCTGAACTACTCCCTGATCAGAAGGTTGAGAAGCTGGAGCTCTTAGAAAAACAAAAGCAGACCAAAGGGAAGCTACTCTTTGTCGGTGATGGTATCAATGATGCCCCGGTACTGGCTCGAGCTGATCTTGGGGTGGCAATGGGGGGGTTAGGTTCTGATGCAGCCATAGAGGCGGCGGATATTGTAATTATGACAGATGAACCCTCTAAACTTGTGAATGCCATCAAAATTGCTAAACGAACCCGAAGCATCGTCTGGCAGAATATATTTTTCGCCTTGGGCGTTAAAGCTGTCGTACTTGTATTAGGTGCTGGAGGGATAGCCACTATTTGGGAAGCGGTCTTTGCGGATGTCGGGGTAACGGTGATTGCTGTCATCAATGCGATGCGTGTTATGAAAACGAATTAGTCGAAAGCGGTGTTTGAAAAAGGTAGCCCTGAGATTAATTATACTAAAGGGAAAGGACCAAGAATATGTCCAGTAACATGGACTTGGTATAGAGATGAGGTTAGAGTAGGACAAGTGGCTTACAATGGGCGCCTGTCCTACTTCTTCTCTTACGACGGTAGGAAAAGAGAAGTTATAGCATTTCAACTTCTGCCCAAGCTTAGCTGGGGAATGTGATACTTAAGGTAGGAACCACGGGGGCAGATATCGTAAAGCTACAAACAAAACTTAATGATGTGTGGTTAAATGTAAGGTAAGTTGATGGTAAATTGATTTAACGATTCAGGGCAGGCGCCATACAATAGGCCACTGTCCTACTCTTGTATATGTAAAATACAAGAATAGATCCCCACTGGGTGTTTAGGGGAGGATAAAAAAAGGATAGGGAGGAGATCTTTTTTTGCAAAATCATGAACCCCCTGCACAAAATCGTGCTCGGACTCTCTTTGATCTTATCGCGATTGGGGTTGTTGTGCTGATTTTGACGGTCATACACTACACGAATTACCATTACGAAATGAATTATCACATTCTATTGCAATTCGCGTACTACCTCCCAGTGATTTATGCTGCCATGCGTTTTGGCCCTGCTGGCGGGATAATATCCGGTTTGGTTATTACGATCCTCATCCTGCCGTTGATGTTGTCATTCCAGGCGATGTCACCATCGGCCATGTATACGCAGTGGGTTGAAATCGGCTTGATAAACGTAATCGGCTGGTTAACAGGATTCTTGACTGAACAGGAACGGAAGGCGTCACGCAAACATCAGCTCGCTTTGCTAGTTCAAACGCAGTTGGTGGAGAAGTTAAAGCAAGAAGGGCAGGAACGAAAACGATTGGAGGGTGAGATCCGGCAAACAGAACGATTAACGGCGCTGGGGCATATGAGTGCCGGGTTGGCCCATGAAATACGCAATCCCTTGGGGATCATGAAAGTGAGCATCCAACTACTGGCGCAGGAAAAAAGTGATGACGGGGTTGTTTCAGAATACTGTAGGGTACTACTTGAAGAGTGTGAACGGTTAAATCGCCTGGTGAGCGAGTTTCTGTCCTTTGCCCGTCCTAAAGAGCCTGTACGTAGGGGGATTGCGTTAGGGAAACTCTTGGACGAAGGAGTTGCCTTGATCCAGCCTGCCCTGGGGCAACATCATATAGAATTATTACAAGCGCGAAGCCAAGTTGAGGAGCATGTGGTTGAGGTCGACCCGGATCAGATTAAGCAGGTCATACTGAATATCTTACTTAATGCCATCGATGCCCAGGGAGATGGCGGTGTAATTCAGCTAGAGGGAGTTCGACAAGTTGGCTTTGTAGGTTTCGCCGTCAGTGACGAGGGATCAGGTATTTCACCGGACGACATGCCCTATATTTATGACCCGTTTTTTACGACGAAGGAAAAAGGTACCGGGTTAGGGTTATCTGTTGTGCATAGTATCCTTGATCAGCACGGGGGGAAGATATCCACGACGAATAGAACGAATGGAGGGGTTCGGGTAGAAATACTGCTCCCGTCGATTTAATGGAAAGTTTACTTGCTGAAAATTAATAAATATAAGATGGGGAAATATGACATACTAGCCTTCACGATTGAATCAATTGAGTACTTACGATAGTATAATTAACAAGTTGAATTTATCAAGATACTTATTAATTCAATAAGTTAATAGGAGTGGTCTGATTTTGGTTATTGACAAACAAAAGGCAGCTTTGAGTTCTGTTTTTGCAGCAGTTTTCCTCACATTAATGAAAACTGTAGTGGGTATTTTTACAGGCAGCTTAGGAATTTTATCCGAGGCATTGCATTCTGCATTGGATTTATGCGCTGCGCTTATAACCCTTTTTGCAGTAAAGTTTTCCGATAAACCAGCAGATTCTAAGCATCACTATGGACATGGGAAGATAGAAAGCTTTTCAGCACTGATAGAGACAGTTTTACTCCTCATAACCTGTGTATGGATTATTTATGAAGCCGTGGAAAAGTTGTTTTTTGGCAAAGGTGTGGAATTGATCGGGATTCAGTGGGGCGTATTAACAATGATTATTTCAATCCTTGTTGATGCCTCAAGAGTAAGAGTTTTGAAGAAGGCTGCCAAGGAACATGGAAGTCAGGCATTGGAAGCGGATGCACTTCATTTTAGCAGTGATATATGGAGTTCCTCAGTTGTTATAGTGGGCTTGATTTGTGTGTGGATAGGTGATTACTTCAACATACCTGTTTTAAAGTACGCAGACCCAGTAGCGGCTTTGGGGGTAGGGCTGCTTGTTATTAAGGTGAGCATCAAGCTTGGCAAAGAGACCATTGATGTTTTGTTAGATACTGCACCAGACGGGATAAAAGAAATGATCGAAAAGGAGATTAGTAAAATCACCAGTGTTATTCAGATTGCAGAAATTAGGCTCAGACCTTCTGGGGCAGTTCAGTATATTGAAATAAATGTTGGCGTTGACCCATATCAAAGTCATAGAAGCGTTCATACTATAGTTCATGAAATCAGGGAAAAGATTTCAGAAAAAATACCGAGGTGTGATATTGTGGTCAGCACATTTCCTGTTGATGCTGTCGGGATGGCTGACTTAAGTCTTAGCCGGACATTCGAGGAAATAGTAAGCCAAATTTCTAATTGTACAAATGTTCATAATATACATGTTTATGAATTTGAAGGCAAAAAGAAGATTACTGCACACATAGAACTGGAAGAAAACTTAACGCTAAAGGATTCCCATGAATTATCCCATAGAATTGACAACATGGTTCAGAAGGCAATAAAAAATGTTGACAATGTGAGTCTCTACTTTGAGCGAGCTGAGAAAGTGGTACAAACTGAGGATATTACTGAAACACAGCAGGATATTGTCGATAACATAAAAACTGCAGTCCTAAAAATAAGAGACAATGTGGACTGCCATGACATAAAACTATACCGCAATGGAAACAAGGTTTCAACGTTTTTGCATTGTGGAGTTCGGGGCGATTTTACTGTGGATAAACTGGAATCGATATCAAACAATATTAAAAGCGAACTGAAAAACAATGTGGATCGTTTAGAGAATGTTCACATCCACTTTGAACCACTGGATAACTAATAAAATATATGAATCATGAGCATAACCCTATTAGAAAAGCGATTTTACAACAATCGGAGGTTGCCCAGTTAAATTCTCAGAAATATATTGAAATATATTTTGGTAATAGACAGACGCAATTTTTTATGTTAGAGTGAAAGACAATTAAATATAGGGATGAGTGATTCTTTTCCGAGGGAAAGAATTGAAAAGGGAAGTCAGTTGAAGCTGACGCGGCGCCCGCCACTGTAATAGGGAGTTAACTCACATAATGTCACTGGGATAAATCCGGGAAGACGTGAGTTGGTGAAGATCTTGAGCCAGGAGACCTGCTTATTTCTAAGTCTAAACTACCTACGGGAATGTTAGGGAGGTTGATATCTGTGTCTTCAGGACTACTGTTGTTACCTGATACCAGTTAAACTTTTTACCCTTCTATGTGGTAAAGGGTTTTTATTTTTTTACATCATAAAATCTAAGACTGAATAATAGAAGGTTTTCCCGGACACGCGCCCGCTGTTCCATAACGTCCAAAAATGAAAAGGAGTCGAGAACTATTATGGGTCTACGAAAGATTAAGAAGATCAGTTTATTAATAGCCTACGTTTTGGCTATCTATATCGTCTTTCCCAATAATGCTTATGCTATGCATATTATGGAAGGATTCTTGCCCTTTAACTGGGCCGCCTTCTGGTGGATTGTTATGATTCCGTTTGTAATTGCTGGGGTACGTTCCATTAAGAAAACAGTGACTCTTCATCCCAGTTTAAAGATGCTGCTCGGTATGGCGGGAGCCTTTGCTTTCGTTTTGTCAGCCCTAAAAATTCCGTCGGTAACCGGTAGTTGTTCGCATCCGACAGGCGTAGGTCTAGGTACCATTCTGTTCGGACCTTTAGCGATGACCGTCTTGGGTATGATTGTTTTAATCTTTCAAGCCCTTCTCATCGCTCATGGTGGAATAACTACCCTAGGAGCAAACACGTTTTCCATGGGGATTGTGGGACCTTTTGTCTCTTACGCTATCTATAAAAGTTGTAAGAAATTGGGGGCTCCCCTGTGGCTATCAGTTTTTCTATCAGCTACTTTAGGGGATCTAATGACCTATATTACAACATCTTTCCAGTTGGGGCTGGCTTTTCCCGCGGCCTCAGGCGGAGTGATGGCTTCCGCACTAAAATTCATGGGCATCTTTGCGTTCACTCAGCTTCCCTTAGCCATAAGCGAAGGTATCCTTACCGTTTTGGTCATTAATATTCTTAGTGCTTACAGTCAAAAAGAGCTGCAATTTTTAGGAGTATTTACTGGAAAAGAGTTACCTGCCCGAAAACAGGGGGTGAAAGCATGAAACCGATTGCTAAGAATGGAATATTACTGGTAATTGTAGCTGTACTAGCCTTTGGTCCCCTTTTTATGACACGCGGTGCCGAATTCGCCGGAGCGGATGATCGAGCAAAAAACGCTATCAGCACACTTAATGCCAATTATAAACCTTGGTTTAAACCTTTGTATGAACCGCCGAGCGGAGAAGTCGAAACTTTCTTGTTTGCCCTGCAGGCAGCCATCGGAAGCGGATTTTTCTTCTATTATATAGGTTATTCCAAGGGTAAACACAGTGTAAGCAAGAAGGATCAAGCATGACAAGCATTGATTGTTACGCCTATAGTAATAACCTAAAAACAGTTCACCCGGTGGAAAAGTCTCTTTTTGCGATGATTACTATGGTAGTCTGTCTAACTTCTCCTACAGTAATCACCCCGCTTATCATCGTAGCCTTGATGGCTGGAGGGATAATCTTCAAAGCAGGCATTCCAGCCCGAATTTTTGTCAAGCTGATGCTAGTTCCTCTTTCGTTTCTCCTGATAAGCGTTTTGACGATCGCTTTTTCTATCTCGACCAACCCTTCAGGATTTTGGCTAGCTCAAACCATTAATGGCGTAACCGTAGGAACACGTTACCCAGATTTGATCACCGCAGTTCATCTCTTTCTAAGATCGTTAGGAGCTGTTTCCTGTCTATACTTTCTAGCCCTAACTACTCCAATGACTGAACTCATTACAGTACTCAATAAAATGATGGTTCCTGTGATTATAACCGAATTAATGTTGCTAATTTATCGTTTTATCTTTGTCTTTATGGAAACAGCCACCACTATTCGACGTGCCCAGCTTTCTCGTTCAGGTTATGTATCCATGAAAAGTTCTTACCGTTCTTTGAGTCGGCTCTTCTCGGCTCTTTTAGGGAAAGTTTTTGTGAAATCCCAAGAACTTTACAATTCCATGGCAGCGCGGTGTTACACGGGAGAGATTAAGGTGCTTACAAAGAAGCATCCTGTTAACCTAAGTAATTACATTATTATAATTGGGCTTGAACTTCCTTTGATTTTGTTGAATTTACTAGGGAGGTGATGAATTTGCCAGAGGTTATACTTGAAGCGGTTGATCTAGAATATTCTTATCCTGATGGTACAAATGCATTACGCAAAATAAATTTGCAAGTTCGAAAGGGAGAAAAAATAGCAATTTTGGGATCAAACGGAGCGGGGAAATCCACTTTATTTATGCAATTTAACGGAATCTATCGTCCTAGTTCAGGTTCAATAAAGTACCAGGGACAAGATATTTCCTATAAAAATAAGGCTCTGATAGAATTACGCAAGAAAGTGGGAATCGTCTTTCAAGATCCGGATAGTCAGCTATTTTCCGCTAGTGTTTATCAGGATATCTCGTTTGGTCCGCTCAATCTCGGATTTTCGGAAGAGAAGGTGGCTGACAGAGTTAAACGAGCTCTGACAGATACAGAAACCACAGACCTTGAAGACAAGCCCACTCACTTGTTAAGTTATGGTCAGAAAAAACGGGTTTCTATTGCAGGCGTTCTGGCGATGGAACCAGAAGTAATTATTTTTGATGAACCAACAGCAGGGTTGGATCCTCGTCACTCCCAGGAGTTCATGCAGCTTCTAGAAAAGTTGAGCATCGAGGGTATAACTATTATCCTATCGACTCATGATGTCGATTTAGCCTACTCCTGGTCAGACCGGATAGCAATAATGTACAGTGGAGCGATCATTGCGCAGGGGGAACCCGGAGAACTATTTATGCGCACTGAGATTGTGGAACGTGCTGATTTGGCACTTCCATGGCTGATAGAAATGCATAGTGAGTTGGTGCAAAAAGGATGGCTACCTCCGTCTACTCCTTTGCCGAAAACAAGGGAAGATTTGTTTAGAAGCATTTCGGCAAAGAACAATACAGCGTGTTAAAACTTGACAAGAGGAAATAAAAATGAAGAACAGAAAGATTGCCCCAATGCTAAAAGCCATAATTGCTGCTGCTTTGTTTGGAGCAAGTGCCCCGATTTCAAAACTGCTTTTGGGTGAAATTGCCCCAACTCTAATGGCATCATTTCTATATCTTGGCAGTGGTATTGGGCTTTTTCTACTGAGATACTTCCAAAGTTCAGACACCCGTTTCAGGGATGAGGCAAGACTTACCAAAAATGATTGGCCCTGGATAATTGGTGCTGTACTTGTAGGCGGAATTGCTGCCCCCATAGTGCTGATGTTTGGCCTGAAAAATACACCAGCTTCTACGACTTCCCTTTTGCTGAATTTCGAGGGCGTGGCTACTACCGTAATTGCAGTCGTTGCATTCAAAGAGGCTGTTGGGAAACGTATATGGATGGCAGTACTATTGATTACTATGGCAAGCATATTGCTTTCATGGGATTCATCCGGGCAGTGGGGTTTTTCATTGGGTGCCATTGGCGTACTTAGTGCTTGCGTACTTTGGGGGATAGACAACAATTTCACACGAAATGTTTCGGCCAAAGACCCTCTCTCGATTGTAGCAATCAAGGGATTAAGTGCCGGTACATTCTCCTTAATTCTATCGATTATTTTGGGTTTTCCGTTACCTTCGTTCAAATTTCTTCTTATGGCAATGGTCTTAGGCTATTTCAGTTACGGACTGAGTATCGTACTATTTATTCGAGCCATGAGAGAACTAGGGTCTGCTAGAACAAGTGCTTTGTTCGGAACGGCTCCTTTTGTTGGAGCAGTACTATCTTTGCTCTTGTTCAGAGAAAGCCAGGGCACATTGTTTTTCTTTGCTCTTCCTATCATGATTATTGGGGCAGTCTTTTTGTTCAAGGAAGAGCATGAACATTTACATGAACACGAAACAACGGAACACGAGCATAGGCATAACCACAACGACTCGCACCATACACACGTCCATTCTGATAATGAAATACCTAAAAATGGCCATCACTCCCATGTTCATGGACACGAATTTATAATACATGTCCATGAACATGCTCCCGACATTTACCATAGACATGCACATTAATAATACTGAACAAAGTTATTATATATCTCGTACAAATTAGGAATTTATATTTTAATCACACATATTTTTAAAACGGTTATGGAGGTTACCAAAAATGATCATGCTTTTGGGAGAAACGTCGGCAGCACGTGAGATTAGTAAATGTCTGGATATTAGAGGGCTTGAGTTTATTCGTTTGCAAACCTGGACAGAGAAGACCAGCTTGAAGACGCCTTCATTAATCCTTGATGCCAGCCCTCCTTCCAGCATTGTAAAGTTTGCCCCGTTACGCCAATGGTGTGAACAGCGGTGCATTCCTTATCTCAGGTTAGAAAGACCAGAGACTGTCATTCCAGACAGCTTATTAATATATCCAGTTGGTACTTGGGAGGAAGCTTTGCTCCAATTAGAACAGCGAGTCGGTGCAATGCATAAAGCGAAAGGACATATAGTAACGATTTTCGTGACGACGGGAAGCCACCAATTGGAAAGCATCGTGCAAAGTGCCTTTGCTCGCTATGCTCGTTTAGTTGTTAGGGTTCTTCCGGAAGGACGCTTAGTCCAAAAATGTAGAGATATGGGTATTTCAACGAGGGATATCGTAGCTATGCAGGGGCAATTTTCTAAAGAGATCAACAATGCACTATTTAAATTCTATGGAGTAGATATTCTATTAACCAGAGATAGTGGGTCTGCCGGTGGGACAGATACGAAAATATCAGCTGCCTTAGAATTGGGAATCGAGACAGTCCTTGTGAAAAAAGCTAAGACGAATGCTGGTTTGACTGTGAATAATGTCAAGGAATTACTGGATTGGGTAGATGATAACATTCCTGACAAGAGGTAATAAAAATAAAGAATGGAAATATTACCCCAATTCTAAAAGCCCTAATCGCTGCTGCTTTACCATTGGAAGAGGCAGTCGGAAAGCGTATAGAACTAATCGCTCATAAACATCCTTATACACCTGACATTCACCGCAGGCATGAACACTAAAACTAGGGGTAATACCTGCGAAGCTAACATACACGCAAAGTAATAGGTTAATATGTCATTGTTTTGCATGAAAAGTTCCATATTGATTAAGGTAATTTAATAGACAATCCAGGTGCCGTTCATGTTCCGATGACGAATGACGAACGGTTAAAAGAGAAGTTGGGTGAAAATCCCACGCGGTCACGCCACTGTAAAAGAAGAATCCTCCTAGAAAACCACTGGGGAACCGGGAAGGTTAGGAGGGTGATGACGCTTAAGCCAGGAAACCTGCCTGTATTTCTACACCATGAACTCTACGTTTGAATAGGGGGTGTGTGAAGTGTTCACCGAACATAGCCGGTGCTATTTTGGAACCTCTTGACATTTCCTGTCGGGAGGTTTTTTCGTTACCCAGATGACCTTTCTGCGGGGAAGTGAGTTGGATTAGTTATTATTTTGATCGAGGATTTTGCCGTTCGTATTCATTGGAGTGAGGCAGTGTTACAAGGTTGAAGCTTATAACATTTAACAAGGAAAGGAGAAATAAGCATGAAACAAGGGCTCATCCATATTTATACTGGTGCAGGGAAAGGGAAGACGACAGCAGCAGTCGGATTGGGGATCAGGGCGTATGGACAGGGACTTAAGGTATTCATGGTTCAGTTTTTAAAAGGTTGGTTAACGGGTGAAATGAATACCATTGCTAGTCTAGGACCGTGTTTTCAGCTCTTTCAATACAAAGAAAATGACAAATTCACTTGGGGAATGACAGATGAAGAAATGAAAGGAATAAAAGGAGAAATCCGGATTGGTCTGAACTATACTATTGAGGCCGTCATGAGCGGGGAATGGGATTTGATCATCATGGACGAGATTATAGCCGCTGTGAATTGCGGGTTCCTGCCTCTGGAGGAAGTAGTCGAGATTCTTAAGATAAAGCCGCTAAAACTGGAACTCGTTCTGACAGGGCGGGATGCTCCATTAGAGCTGATCGAGTTGGCTGATTATGTCTCGGAAATAACTGCCAGCAAACATCCTATGGAAAAGGGGATAGTGGCGCGGGAGGGAATCGAGTATTAAACGTAAGCGATAGCTCCTTGTAGGGGGAGCTATCGCTTTTCATACCTTAGTTATCGGACCAGATCGCGATGGAAGACACGTTAGGCCAGCCATCCGACTCCAACTTGTAATGGTGTTGGTTATCGGATCCAAATTTGAAAAAGCTAAATTATTTATTGCTGGCAAATGATTTCGATATGCCAATAAAGGAAATTTATATGAACAACTGTGGGGGACAAAAATCATGTCAAACAATGGGAAACGTTATGACCAAGAATTTAAGGCAGACATAAATTGAATATAAAAAGTTTCCATTGACGCAATTAAATAGAGATGTTAGAATTGGTCCATAAGAGAGTGATATTGATTATCAATTTCAGTAATTTTAGATAAGGAGTGAAGAAAATGCCCTTAACAATGCTGACTTCAGGTAGAGAAGCAAAAATTATTGATTGTAAGGCTGAGGGCTCAACCAAAAAGTTTCTAGAAGCACTTGGAATAATCCCGGGTGTAACTATATCGGTCATATCGAGAATTAAGGGGAATCTAATTGTTCTTGTAAAAGGGACGAGATTAGCCTTGAACAAGGGAATTGCGAATCAGCTTTTTGTACAGGTATGAACAGAGAGAGCGTTTTGGAATGGTCTCAATTGCTGTGAAAAATGTAAATAACAATTAAAGTCATTTTTTTTACTCTGGTATTGATAATGGATATCAATACCAATAAATAAGGGAGGATTGTTAATGGAAATCTCATTAAAAGAGCTAAAACCTAATGAAAGTGCAATCGTAACAAGCATAGGAGGCAGTGCCCCAGTCCGTAGAAGGCTTATGGATATGGGGGTAACACCAGGGGTCAAGGTAACAATGCGAAAAGTTGCTCCTCTCGGCGACCCTGTTCAGATAAATCTACGTAGCTATGAGCTTAGTCTAAGAAAAGCCGAAGCTGACCAAATCATTGTAACAAAGTAACAAAATTCAAGTGAGAGATGAGGAGCAAGAGAATGGCCTATCGTTTTGCGTTAGCAGGCAATCCAAACTGCGGTAAAACAACGCTTTTTAATGACTTGACAGGGAGCACTGCACATGTAGGTAATTGGCCTGGGGTTACCGTTGAAAGGAGAGAAGGCAAATATAGAAAAGGCAATGATGATGTAAAGATCATTGACTTGCCTGGGATATATTCACTTTCCCCTTATACAGCAGAAGAGGTTGTTGCTCGTGATTATTTGGCACACGAAAAACCCGATGTAATCATCAATATAGTAGATGCTTCCAATATAGAGCGTAACCTTTATTTGACAACTCAGCTATTAGAATTGGGAATTCCGACGGTAATCGCACTTAACATGATGGACGAAGTAAAAGCCCACGGGGATGAAATTGACATAGCGAATCTTGAAAAGCAAATGGGCTTACCCATTGTTCCTATAACTGCTACAAAAAGTCATGGCATAAAAGAACTTATGGAAAGAGCAATAACACTTGCTAAAAGACCTGAATCTGTAAAGAAAACTGCCCTAGAAGGCACTAAAATATTCGATTCAGTAACAAACATTAGTAATGCTTTAAAAAAAGATGGATATACTGATACTCTTCATCATGCAGTAAAACTACTGGAAAAGGACGATAAAATAAAGGAAGGTCTGAAATTAAACCAGCAGTTAGAAGCTGCTATTAGCAAAATAATAACTGAAGAGGAAAAAAGATCAGAGGAAGAGCTGGAAACAGTTATTGCAGATTTACGATACAGATACATCAGTAAAATTGTATCAAAGCATGTAAAGAAAGGAAGACAAGAAGGCACCCTATCTTTATCGGATAAGATTGACAACATAGTCACAAACCGTGTATTGGGAATGCCTATCTTCTTCCTTATCATGTTCACTATTTTTCAGATATCGGTGGGTTCTATCGGGGCTTTGCTAAAAGACCCTTTTCAAAATCTAGTCACAGGGACTATACCGGATGCCGTGACAAAGCTCCTTGAATTGGCTGGAGCATCTGAATTAATAAAAGGTCTTGTGATAAATGGTATTTTCGCTGGTTTGGGAAATGTCTTATCTTATTTACCACAGGTAGCATTATTATTTATGTGCCTTTCGATTTTGGAGGATAGCGGTTATATGGCAAGGGTAGCCTTTGTCATGGATAGGCTATTCAGACGTCTTGGACTTTCGGGAAAAGCTTTTGTACCCTTGCTTATGAGTTATGGTTGTTCAGTTCCTGCTATAATGGCTACACGTACATTGGAGGATGAAAAAAGCAGACGAATAGCCATTACCCTTATGCCGTACATGTCTTGTAGCGCAAAAATACCTGTCTATGCTGTCTTTGCAGGAGCGTTTTTTGCAAAAAGTCAAGGTACAATAGTTTTCAGCTTATATTTCTTAGGGGTAATTGTTGCACTGATATCGTGCCTAATCTTAAATAAAACGGTATTTAAAGGTGAGGCGGCTCCTTTCGTTATGGAACTTCCCCCATATCGTATTCCTACAGCAAAAGCAGTATTGATACACACTTGGGAAAAGGCTAAAGGTTATGTTATAAAGGTGGGTACTATACTCTTTGCAATGACCGTTATAATTTGGTTTCTTCAGTCATTTGATTTTTCGCTGCACATGGTCAATGACTCTGCTACGAGTATTTTTGGTATCATTGGAAGTGCTATTTCGCCGATATTTGCATTTAATGGTTTTGGTTATGTACGTGGTACTACAGAAATTCACTGGCAGGCGGGAGCTGCCTTACTCACTGGTTTAATAGCCAAAGAGGCTGTTGTAAGCACATTGGGCATCTTGTATATAAACAGTGGGGGTTCAGAATTGACAGGTGCACTTAGTACAGCTCTACAGGCTCATTTTACACCTTTGGCAGCCTATTCGATGATGGTTTTTGTCCTGCTTTATGCTCCTTGTGTAGCAGCCATATCAACAGCGAAAAAAGAGTTGAATTCGTGGAAATGGACCTTGTTTACTGTAGGTTATCAATGTGGCGTTGCCTGGTTGATATCGCTTATAGTATATCAAGTTGGATATTTAATAGGCTGGGGGCTTAGCTAATAAATAAATTTAGCAACGTAGGAATTACTAAGAAATTGTCCAGTATAGATTCCCAGCGACCGTTAAAATAATCCATATATCTGCCAGATTGACAAGTACATCACGACCATTAGATGACGTTATTACAGTAGAATATCATATAAGGATTGTCTGAATGGTAGGTAATCCTTGCCTTTCAGGTAGGTAAAATGAAGGGCTTTAGTTGAACATAAATAACGAAAAAGGGTGATGAAATGATTAATTGGATTATAGGTGGTGTCATTGTTGGTGTGACAGTTTTTATTGTCGTTCGGACAATAGTGCGCATGCGAAAAGGTGAAAGCTCTTGCTGTGGAAATTGCACCCAAAGCAAGTCTGATTGTTGTAAATAACATACTAGGACGTGTGAAGAGTTATATCGAACAATTCCAGCAAAAGGAGGGATACGATGAGTATTGTGCTTGTTGGGGGCCATGATAGGATGCATAGCGAATATATGGGGATATGCTCCAAACGCGGGCATTATGTAAAGGTCTATACCCAGATGCCAGCTAGGTTTGAAAAGGTGATCGGAACGCCCGATGGAATTGTATTATTCACTTCGACAGTCTCTCATCAAATGATTCACACAGCTGTAAAAGAAGCAAAAAGAAAGAAGATACCGGTCTTCAGATGCCATAGCAGTAGTGGAACTTCATTGGAGGGATTGTTGCAGGAACTTGAAGCTAAAATGCTATTGTCAAGAAAAAAGTGAGCCACTAACGCCAGAAGAATTGTGAGCTTAGACCTCTTGATCCAATAGCTGAGTTATGATTTTGATATTGTTAATCGCCATCATGTAGCTACATGAGAAAGGATGAAAAGTATGTTTAATGTGTTTATTATTACCTTGCGGGAAGGGGTCGAAATCGCGGTTGTTCTCGCTATTATCCTGGCATATCTTAAACAATTAGGACAGATGAAGGAAACAGGAAAAGTGTGGCTTGGGGCAGGAACGGCTGCATTGATCAGTGTACTGGTAGCGGTGGGAATTTTTTTCGTACTTGGAACGTCGGAAGTCGAAGGGTTTCAAGCCGTCTTGGAAGGAACACTTAAGATTGTTGCCGTCATTATGCTCACGTGGATGACAATTTGGATGAAACGACAGGGTGGAAATATCGGCGGAGAATTAAAACGGCAGATACAGGTCGCTCTAAGTCATGGTTCAGTCTGGACATTAGCTTCTTTAGCCTTTGTCTCTGTAATCAGAGAAGGCATCGAGACTGTGCTTTTTATTGTAGGTACTGCACAGGAAACATCGGCACTTGCTACCGTAAGTGGTAGTATATTGGGATTTGGCGTGGCAGCTATTCTGGGATATATCCTTTATCGAGGAACACATCGTCTTCCACTTAAATCATTCTTTACGGCGATGAGTGTGCTTCTTATTGTCATGGCAGCAGGGCTCTTGTCCGGAGGAATTCATGAATTTCAAGAACTGCATATGATTCCAGTAGGGATAGAACAAGTTTGGAGTACCAAGGGACTATTGGATCAAGAATCGACGATGGGAAGCCTGCTCAAAGCTGTTTTTGGGTATGCAGACAGCCCGAATTTAGTTCAAGTGCTCGCATATTGGACGTATTTAACGGGTGCGTTCTACGCTTATTTTAAGCCGAGCAAATTCCAAAATTAGTAAGCAATACAGGAGAGATCACGCGCATAAAAGTCCTTTGCTAAATACGGGTTTCAGACCATTAGCATAATAAGAAGGGATCCTGAATCAATCGACCCCGTACCCTTTTGAGGTGTAAAAACAGGCAAGCAGTGCTATAAGTAATCCTTTTTGATTGAGAATTGACACCAAATTGGCAGCTGAATTGACGTTGATGTGGCTGCTAATATATTCAGAAGAAATGATAACCACGACCGGAACCGGTCGTGGTTATCATTTCTTCTAACGTTCTGAGCATTTACTACGCGTCACAACTAAGCCCCTATTGGAACCATTACATCTTTGTAATTTGCGTGGATACTAAGTCTTTGTTGTGTTTCTCAGGTATTAGTAATCGGGTCTCCAATAATCTTTGATAAATCATTTAGTATTGTTATATCACTTCCTATGTAACCAACTATCAAATCATAAAGGCTAAGATACAAGGTTTACAAGACCTGCGAGGACGCAAGGCGGGATATTTTCTGGTACATAGAATTCTTCTATAACAGAAAACGTGGCATCAGGTACTGGGAAATATGACTCCCAGAGGCTTTTAAACAGATGTATTACAAGGACTTGGCTGCACAAGCAATTAAGGAGCTAGCAGCTCGATGATATCACTAGAAAATGAAATTTGAATGATCGTTAAGATTTCGGGCGAAAACACTAACTCTGTTATGTCTGGTTTATCGGGAAAGAATCAGTTACCTTCAATTTACACTTCTAAAGAGAATGAGGTCATTGATAATTCAGGATCTCTTCTTTATGAGAAGTATTTAATTCGCCTTATTAAAATAATATTCTACGTTAAGGATAAACTATAACGGAAAATAATATGGAAAGGAATGTTAATATGAATTATGGATTTATCTCATTATTTATTCCAGTTATAGTTATTGTGCTTGCTATACTTACAAAAAGAATTATTTCGTCACTTATAGTTGGTATTTTAGCGGGTGGTATTATGTTGGCAGGTGGTAACATAATCCAAGGCGTTATGCTATCTTCCGAGCATTTGGTAAAATCAATCGCCACTGAAGAGAGTGTATATATTATCCTGTTTCTATTTGTATTTGGAGCATTCGGTGAAATAATGAAAGTTTCAGGAGGTATTAAGGGCTTCACCGAAATATCGAATAAGTTCGTAAAAACTGAAAAAGGTGCTTTGGGAGCCATATGGCTTGTAAGTATAGTTACTTTTATAGATTGTTGTTTCCATGTAATAGCATCAGGAACAGTTGGGAAAGCACTAATTGAAAAGACAAACGGAAACAAAAAGAAGTTCGCATTTGTTTTAAATGTGACATCTTGTCTATTAATTGTTCTTATACCATTTGGTACTACATATGTTGGATACATAGTTGGAGTAATCGCTTCTTCATTAAGTAAAGCAGGAATAAATGAATCGGCATATGGATTATTTATAAAAAGTATTCCTTATAACTTATATGCAATAACAATGCTTTTAATAAGTATTATAGTTATTATATTTAATTTTGGATTTAACAAGACCATTAACCCAAATACAGAAAGTGAAGAAGTTGAATACGGTGGCCATGAAGCACATGAACAATGTGAATTTGAAGAAAAAGCGCAACCACGTCCTTTAAATCTAATTTTGCCATTAACACTATTAATAGCAACTACCTTTTTCTTTTTCTGGTTCACTGGTAAAGATAAGGGAACTGGCTTAACTGGAGCAATTATGAATGCAGATTTTGAAAAATCTATTTTTATGTCTGCGCTCATTTCTCTGGTGATTACATCCGTCTTCTATGTTATTCAAAAAATACCTCTGAGTGAAATAGAAAGTCATTTTCTGGCTGGTGGGAATGAAATAATGCCACCAATTATAGTTTTAACTTTAAGTTGGGGACTTTCAAGCATCGTACAGGATTTAGGGTTTACAGAGTTCGTAACTTCAGCGATGGGAAATCAAGTACCTCATTTTTTAATACCAGCATCGATTTTTTTACTTGGTTGTGTTATTTCCTATTTTATGGGTTCAGCTTGGGGAACGTGGGCGCTTATTATGCCTATAGCTATACCTATAGCAGTAGCCACTAATACCAATTTAGCACTTATTATAGGTTCAGTCTTGGCAGGAGGTTCTCTTGGAGATAATGCATCACCACTTGGGGAAACGGCTATATTATCATCTACTATATCAGAAGTTCCTTTAATGGAACATATTAAATCTGAACTACCATATTGTTTAATTGGTGTGGGCATTTCAACCATATTATTTATTATATTTGCTATTATTGTAGTTTAGAATAACAAATTTACTTATATACTAGAATTATTTTGTTGACATCAATTGTTGAAATTAATGTATGAGTTGTATCTACGGCTCTATTCTATATTGTTTTTAATTGATGAATAAAAGCAAATATGACTTACAAAAAATGTTGAGGTGTTGAACTGTAGTTCATGTGACTTAATGGATAATTGAAATAAAGAGTCTTCCTACTACTATTCCTAATACAGTACCAATAGCGGACAATCTACCCCTCCATAATCCAATGGATTCTGGGAGTATTTCTTTGCAAATAGTATACAATATGATACCAGCAGCAAATGATAAACTAACAGATGTAATTACTGGAGACATTGTACTTAAAATTCCTCCTATAAAAGCACCTATGCCCAGTGGAATAGAAGTAAATAGCGAGAGAAGTATTACTGTTAATATTTTAGCACCATTTCCTTTTAGATAAATTCCTAAAGCAAGCCCTTCAGGAATGCTGTGTAACAATAATGCAATTGTTAACGGAATACCTTTAGTGTAGGAGATATTTAGGAGTGAACCTAACGCAATACCTCCAGGTATATTATGTATTCCTATGCCTACTGCAATGAAGAATGCTACGTTTAAATATCTCTGTTTTTTACTATATGGGCCTTCAAAACTATGATGACTGATACCACTATCAAGTAAGGTAGCAGTGGTGAGTCCAATAAAAATACCAATGGTTGCTATGTATATATTACTACTTTCAAAGGATTTAGGTATTAAGTCAAAGAAAATTATAGCAAGCATAAGCAAAACAGGGTTCCTTACCAACAAAAAAATCTTCCTTTTATTAAAGTTGCCAAAAGGACTCCAGTCATCGTTGGCAGACCATATTTTTTGCTTTGGGCGTTAAAGGTATTGTACTTGTTCTAGGTGCTGAAGGTATCGCCACTATTGGGAAGCAGTGTTTGCCGATGGCGGTGTAACAATAATTGTTGTAATAAACCCATGCGCGTAATGAAAACGGATTAGCCAAAAGCAAGGTGCTTCAAAGCTAAAAATCTCGTTTAAGGTATTTTAACAAAATTGTTAAAAATCCGTTACGTTCATGTAATGCATATATGGTAGATTCTATTTGTTAATTGAAACTGGGAGGATGACAATGACTAGAAGAATTATTTGAAAAATACAAAGGAAGTGTGCAATGGATTTAATAATGAACCTGTTTGATTTTGTTATGAATCTCGATAAAAACCTGACTGAACTGGCTAAAGATTATGGTATTTGGACATATCTAGTTCTATTTGTAATTGTATTTTGTGAAACCGGGTTGGTTGTTACACCTTTCCTGCCGGGAGATTCAATGATTTTCGTAATTGGTGCCTTGTCAGCGAGCGGTGAACTGAATTTGGCAGCTATTACAATTGTATTGGTTTTGGCGGCTATTCTGGGTGATACGGTAAACTATCATATTGGCAAGCGCATAGGCCCAAAGATTTTCCATAAAGAGAATGTGCGGTTTTTAAAAAAAGAATATCTCATGCGAACCCATGAGTTTTATGAGACACATGGGGGCAAGACTATCATAATTGCCAGATTCATACCGATAATCCGAACCTTTGCTCCATTTGTGGCTGGAATGGGAAGGATGACCTACTGGAGGTTTATCAGCTACAATATTATTGGAGCAGTGATTTGGGTAGCATTATTTATAGCTGGAGGGTACTTCTTTGGCAATATACCTACTGTTAAAGAGAATTTTACCCTTGTAATATTTGCAATCATAGTTATTTCTTTATTGCCGGGAGTGGCTACCTTTATAAATAATAAAAGGATAAAAACTTCTGAAGAAAGAACTTAAACTTACACATTTGCAGGCTACAACAGAATTAAGCTGGTTATCAAAGTAGGTAAATAACGATTAACAGGAGGATTCAGTATGAGTTTTTTTTCAAGATCAAGAAGTAAAGGACATTACCCATATCAGAATCATGGCGGTGGCCATTATAAAAGACCACATGGCATGGGAGGAATACTTGGGAAAATCTTTGATGCCTTAACAGGTTCAAAAAGGCATTTACAGTCCTACTCAAACCGCCACAACGCGCAATATCCAAACCGGCATCACCGTAAAAGCTCGTGGTCTTGAACCTATTTAGACATGATAAAATACTTATGCCTTCGGAACTGATAATTGAATTTACCGTTGAGAAAATAATTGGAGAAGGCCGGTATGGTATCTGTTATCAGGTTTCTCATGGTCAGAAAACGTATATACTCAAGCAACTAAAAAGGGGAATGCTGGAGAAAGCAGGAGCAAAGGCCCAGTTTGAGGAAGATATTTTAAAGAGCTTACAGCATGAGAGCGTTCCCCGGTTAATTAGAAAGATTGAGCGTGAGGACTTCTGCGGCTATGTACTTGAATTCATGGAAGGTAGAACTTTCGAGGATATTATTTATTTTGACAAGCACGTGTTTGAAAGAGAAGAGATATACAGAGTAGGAAGCCAGCTTGTCGAGATATTAAAGTACTTACATTCAAAGAGTATAGTCCATAGAGACATAAGGGTGCCAAATACATTGTATGATGGTCAAAAGGTTAACCTTGTTGATTTTGGGCTTGCCCGCTGGATTAATAACAAGAAATACAGGGCAGACATGGACTTTGCATTTTTAGGAGATTTCCTTCTTCATCTGTATTACTCTTCTTTTGAATTCAAAGGTGACAAGAAACGTCCCTGGTATGATGAATTGCATTTGCATCAAAAGGAACTGTTATTTTTAAAAAGGCTTATGGGTGTAGAGCAAAGGTATAAAAGCATTTTAGAAGTGGAGCACGAATTTTACGAGACGTTTGAAGCTTTCATATTAAAGGATGGCGCAATGTTGGATAAAGAAGAAATTTATGATTTATTTTTATAAGCTACCCTCAAAAAATAATAAACTGTTGCGAATAACTCAGTGAAGACAGGGGGTGGTCAGTGGAAAAGAATCGAATGTAAGATTATTCAATAAAGCAGCGCCATTGTAGTTAATTTGTGAATTTTAGTAATTAGTTTAAGGAAGGATGACTTTAATGAAAAGTTTAAAAAATACGCTAATGGTAAGTACATTGTCTCTTGGGCTGATAATGGGAGCCGTAGCAGCAGTTAGTGCTGCTACATCAGGAACGTCTGTGGACCCTAGCACTACTGCAACTGTAACAACCAGTCCCCCTGTAACTGACCCGGCTACAACTGTCACCCCAGCAACTGACCCAGTTGCAACTGTTACCCCGGCACCAGTTACCCAAGCACACGTTACCCAAGCACACGTTACCCAAGCACCAGTTACCCCAGCACCGGTTACCTCAGCACCAGTTAACCCAGCACCGGTTACCCCGGCACCAGTTACTCCGCCACCTGTCACTCCAGCGCCCGTCACCCCTGCACAAAACAATTATCACTACAATGACGGACATTCAAATATGAATCCCCAACAACACCAGCAAATTCATAGTACGCAACCGAGCCAAAGTGCTCAACCATCCAGTACGAGTAAAAGCACAAATATGAACGGAAATGGTTATAATACTAATCACAATTCTAACGAGAATCATAATACTAATAGGGGTGAGAATCATATGTCCGGTAGCCAATCCGGTCATGAATGATAAGAACTACTGAATAACTTTAACTGGGCTGAAACAATCTGAGCCAGCCCAGTTAAATCCTCAGAAATATCTTGAAATAAACAACACTCTAAGGCAGCTTCAACTGAAACAACAGAATGGTACATTCAAATTACGGTAGTTTCCCTTAACTTATTTAAATACATTGGTGTATTATGATAAAAAACTCAATATTACGGTTAGACAAGTATTAGTTTTTGTAGTTAAACAAGTTCCTTCCGAACGTTTATTGAACGTTTAGAGGGGCTATTATTTTAGTATTATTTCTGTGCAGTAACCAATACTTATACTGGTGCGACGGGAAGCAACGAAGCAACCGGGGCAACAGGAGCACTTCCGATGCAAAACAGGTTCCTTACCAACAAAAAATCTTCCTTTAATAAAATTGCCAAAAGGACTCGATTCTTCGTTTTGGGAGACAATATTTTTTGCTTTGGGCTTTAAAGGTATTGCACTTGTTCTACCAAAA
>NZ_MLBF01000047.1 GCF_001936615.1 Desulfosporosinus metallidurans | reverse complement strand
ACTTCAGGATAACTGTTTTTAATATCTTTCATGATTCCTATCATTAAATCGACAGGATATAGTTCCAAAAACTCAATCAGCCTCTCCATATAAAAATTTGAATCATCACTATGATTTAAGATATTTGCTTCTAAGCTTTTGAGAATATTCTTGGCCGATAGATATAGTCTGGTATGGCTTTCGTTTTTTATTTTTTCTCGGATCGATTCATGGAGAGAATTTCCTGAAAAAACATCTTGATAGGATATGAGGGAACGATGATCGGATTCCACAAAGCTCACAAACTCTTCGGCGATTAAGCGCCCGACATTTCCTTTGATAACATTTAAAAACACGGAGCGAGGTATGGTATCTTTTTTCTCTTTATACATTTTATAAGTGCTGGAAATTCGCTCATAGCTTCTGGGAGTTGCTCTTAGATCGTCTTCGTTGATCTTATGCAAATAATCGGGGAAGGTGGAGATAAACTCGACAACCTTTTGCTCAATTCCGGCCTCTATGGCCCAAGCTATCCACTGATTATAATCAGGCTCCATCGATAACCAGACAAACCGATTTTCTTGGGCGGCATCCATATCAACGACTTGGTAATCAAAATCCGAACCATATTTACTGGAAGGATTCATAGCGGCTAATATTTTTACACCTTCAGGTAGCTTATAGCCATTGATTTCCCGATTTAAAATTAAATTCATAAGTTCCTGTTGGACTGTATGTTCACAGCGATTGATCTCGTCGATAAATAACAGAACGGTTTTTCCTTGAGATATTTCTTCATCAATTTCCCTGAGCTTATGATGAACAGCATAGACTGTCGCTTTCTTTTCAACCTGATCTTCTTGATTATTGACGCCTGCATAAGCTTCGATCGTTGGCAGACCGCCGATTTCACCTTCTTTAAGGAGATTCCCATTAATCACAATTAAAATCCAGTGATTTTCTTGTGCAATTTCTTGGGCTAACGCTGTTTTGCCGATTCCGCTTTCCCCAACGATTAAGGGGACTTCCCCGGTGGATAGTACTAAGTCAACACTTTTTAAGGTGTCTGTAAAGTTCATGATGTCTCACTCCTATAGCATCTTCAGCTTTTCATCGACAGCTATTTTTTTGGCCTTTTTACTGCCATATTTATAAATAAACATGATCTTGTCGATGGGCATAGTATCGCTGTTTTGATTGAGGTAACTGCAATTTAAAAAGTCTCTCACATATTTTTCTTCAACATCTTCATTGGCTAAGGATTCCTTTAACACGTGTTCTAATTCATCTTGAGAGATTTCGTTCATAACATAGTTAATCACTAAAATATTGACTTTCAAAAATTCTAAGATTTTATGTTTATCTAAATCATTGATAAAGGTAATAGCGCTCTCATTATGCTTGATCGCTAGAAGCTCGGCCTGAGGGGTAGGAGAATTGATATATCTTAAGGCATCATAACTGATGTTTACAGCCTCTTCCTGGACACTGGCGTAAGGTTCTTTGATAAACTTTAGCGAATCGTAATTTTTTTCTACAGCTAATAATTGCAATTCCTCACTTGGATTCTTAACATATTTAATAGCCCAGCCAGTTCGATTGAGCGCTAATTTGATTAACTGATCGCTGGGATTTTTAAGATACTCTAAGTTAACCCAGCCATCATTAATCGCTTTGATCATCATATCTTCTGTAGGGTCATCTATAAATTGAATCGCTCGGCCATTATTGTCTAGAGCTAATTCTTGCATCTCTCTGGTTGGATTATCAATATATTTTAACGTAAGTCCATTTTTTTGAACAGCCAATAACTTGATCTCATCAGTTGGATTAATTATATAGGCTATTGCATTAGGATTATTCTTGATCATTTCAATCAGCTTTGCTTTTTCCATAAGGTTACGTTCCTTCTGTGCTTATTTTAGTACTTCGGATAATTGATATATTTTCTAATTCAAGAATCTCCAGTTGTTGTCAAATATGAAATGTGATATATTCAACTAAAATTAAGGAACATTTGGGGGGAGAATATGAGCTTTTGCTGGTGTACGATAACGGTTGATAATATGGACGATTCTCTGAAATTCTATCAAGAGATTGTGGGTCTTTCAATTAGTAGGAGATTTACGGCAGGGGCAGGAGTAGAGATTTCTTTTTTAGGAGAGGGAGAAACAAAAGTTGAACTTGTTTGTAATCCAAACCATAAAAGAACGGGTAATGCCGAGGGCATTTCTTTAGGCTTTGAAGTTGAGTCGGTTGACAATATGATCAAAGTAATAAAAGAAAAAGGACTTGAAGTAGAAAGTGGGCCTTTCCAACCTAATCCTCATATTAAGTTTTTTCATGTTAAGGACCCTAACGGTGTTAGTATACAATTTGTAGAAAACATATAATTCTTGTCACGAGCATGAGGCATCTTCTATTGAAGGTGCTTTTTTCAGTTCAGTATGGCTTAATGTAGGTGTGAACCAAACGGTTGCGGTCTATGAGAGTAACTATGGTGAAATTCAAAAAAAGGATGCACCGAGAGATACTATGATTGCAGCAATGAGAGAAGTCATGGTTCTATCCGAAAAGGAAGGCATTAATTTGAGGGAGACCGATTTAAAGTATTGGCTCAATCTATGCGTTTTTCCGCGGAGTTCCTAATTCAAAATTGATAATTACGATGGCAAGAAGTGTTATTAATCCACCGACAAGCTGGATGGCTAAAACACGTTCTTTGAGAATAAGGTAACCGCTGAGAACTCCAACAACAGGGATCAGATTTAAATAGATGGTTGTTAGAGCCACATCCAAACGTTTCAAGGCATAGTTATACAATAAGTAGGCTACACAAGAACAAAAAATTGCCTGAAATAAAATATTACCTAACGCTATAAGCGAAACCAGTTTCCATTCCTTATACTCGAAAAGTGACAAAGGAATAAAGAACAGGGTTCCAAAGATGGTTTGGTAGGCAGTCAAAAATAATCCCGAATATTTTTCTTGAAGAGACTTATTGACCAAAGTAAAAAATGCCCATGACAGCATTGCAGCAATCATTAAAATATTTCCAATAAAATGGGTGGAATTTAGTTCAACCCTACCATTGGCGGTAACAGCAAGGTAAGAACCCCCTATGGCTATGCTAACTCCCAATAGCTTTATTAAGGATACCCTGCCGTGGAAGAATAGTACATCTAAGGTTATTGTAATAATTGGAACGACGGAAACGATCAGGGAAGCGTTAGTTGCTGTGGTAAATTTGACTCCGATGTTTTCAAGGATAAAATATAAGGTGATGCAAAAATCCCGCCTAAAACCATTTTCGGCAGATCAGATTTATCTAGTTTCGCCTTTGGTTCAACTTTTCGGATAATCATCCCGAGTATTAAGGAGGCAATCATAAAACGGATAAGTGCCATTGTGATAGGGGGGATTTCAATAAGAGTTGCCTTAATGCTAACATAAGAAATTCCCCAAATAATTATTACAGTTACCATGGCTAAATTGGCCTTCAATACATATTTCGTCATAATTTCCCTCTTCTATTAACATGATTGACAATAATCCATTATACTACATTGTTCTGTTCAAATGTTTGTGGAAAAGTAGTCGCCATCAAAGAACCCAGGCAGTAAGTATAATATAGATAGTTTTTTTCGGATAGACCAAACCCGCCAATTGAATATATCCCAATATCAGCTGGCGGGTTTAAAAAAGAGGTGCTTCTAACAAATTTGCCTTTTCAGAGGACGGTCTTTGATGATAAGATTAGATAAGACACGATTTAACGCCAAGTCCTGTCTATTTTTTACTGCTTCAGAAAGTATAACTTTAATGTATATACTTTCTGAAGAGGCGACCGCCGTCGCCTGCGGCTGCAAGCTGGTTTACACGTGCAAAGACTGTGTCTTCGCTCCGCTAAGTTAACACGTGCGAAGACAGTGTCTGCAAGAAGGCTAATACGTGCGAAGACAGTGTCTTCGCGGGCGCTAGCCAAGTTTTCTTTAACCGGCAATAATTTTTAGGAAAGACTGACGAAGTACATGAAAAGAATAAGTGAAATTTTTAGTGATTATGAAGCAGAGGGTAACCTCAATACTGCTATTGTACAAGCAGTGGTCTTAACTAAAAGTACGAAAACCCTGGAGATGAAAATCAGCTCTGATAAATATATTGAACTAAGAGAAATTGAATCCCTAAATCAGTTTATAAGGGAACGATTAGCCTTAGACGATTCAATCATCACGGTCGTTTATACTGAGGGAACCCATAGAAAGCCCTTAGAAGAGGAACTCAAAACTATTTTGTCCATGATGGCCGATAAACATCCGGTCTTAAATGGAGCGCTCAAAAACTGTGACTATGAAATAGCACAAAATCATTCGATTAAATTTACGTTTAAAACAGCAGTATCTTACTTATTAAAAGCGAGAGGTTACGATAAAAAAATCCAAGAGACCATAAAAAACCTCTACGATGCCACCTATCAAATAAATTTTGTGGATAATGTAAGCAGTGAAGAATTAAAAAGGCTGCAAGAAGATACACAAGAAACGGAGATTCTGCTTCTGCAAAAGGAAGCGGCTGCCACACCAAGCCATTATGCCTCTGAATTCCCTATGGAAGCCGGACCAATAAAGCCGGAAAATAACGGAGAAAAGGACGGAAAAAAAGGCGATCCTGCTTTGATCTTAGGCAGAAACTCTACTATTAAGGACAAGGCCATTAAAATTACGGACATTACACCGGATGAGGGTAGAATAGCAATCCAAGGTGAACTATCCAATATCGAAGCCAAGGAATTAAGAAGCGGAAAAACCTTAATTTCCTTTGATTTATATGACGGCACGAGTTCTATGACTTGTAAGGCCTTCATCAAGCCCGGTGAAGATGGTGAGATAGTATCCAGGCTTAAAAAGACTAAGGGTGTCAAGCTGGCCGGAAATGCCGGCTTTAGCCAGTTTTCTGGGGAAATTGAGCTTATTGCCAATACCATTATAGAAACAGCAGGCATGAGGAAGGCTCAGCGGCAGGATAGAGCAGAGGAGAAGCGGGTCGAGCTGCACATGCATACCCAGATGAGTCAGATGGATGCCATGACCAGTGCTACGGATCTGATTAAACGAGCGATGAGCTGGGGGATGAAATCCATTGCCATTACGGATCATGGCGTGGTGCAGTCGTTTCCCGAGGCCCATAAGCTCTTAGGACGAGATAATCCGGACATGAAGGTCATCTATGGTGTGGAAGCCTATTTGGCACCGGATAAAAAGTCCTCGGTAACCAACGCCCAGGGCCAGAGTATTGATACGACCTATTGTGTCTTGGACTTGGAAACCACCGGCTTCTCAGCTGTAACCGAAAAAATCACAGAAATAGGAATTGTGAAACTCAAAGACGGCAAGGTCATCGACCAGTTTAGTTGCTTTGTTAATCCGGAAAAGCCGATTCCGGCAAGGGTTGTAGAGGTTACCAACATCACCGATGATATGGTTAAAGATGCCGAAACCATAGACCAGGTCTTTCCTAAACTGCTGGAATTTATAGAAGGAAGCGTTTTGGTGGCCCATAATGCTGAATTTGATATGGGTTTCTTAAAGCATAATGCCAGGGTTTTAGGCTATGTCTTTGATTACACCTATTTGGATACCTTGTCCTTGGCTAAGGAGCTCTTTCCGGATTACAAAACCTATAAATTAGGAAGAATTGCCAAGAACCTAGGCTTTAAGGTGGAGGTAGCTCACAGGGCCTTAGATGATGTGGATACCACGGTTAAAGTTTTTAAGGTTATGCTTGAAAAACTAAAACAACGGGGAGCAGAAACCCTTGAGGATATCGATCGCTATGGCTCCGATGAAGACGCAAAAAGGGTAGAGTATAAGAAGCTTAAAACTTATCATGCGATCATCTTAGCCAAGGACTATGTGGGATTAAAGAATTTATATAAGCTGGTTTCCTATTCCCACTTGGATTATTTTTATAAAAAGCCCCGGATCTTAAAGAGCCTTTATATAAAATACTCCGAAGGATTAATCCTGGGCAGTGCCTGCAGTGAAGGTGAGCTTTACCAGGCCATCTTGCTGGGAAAATCCAATGAGGAAATTAAAGCCATTGCCGAGGACTACGATTATTTAGAAATCCAGCCTCTCGGGAACAATGATTATCTGGTCAGAACAGAGCAGGTGCCCGACAAAGACTATTTAAAGGAAATCAACCGCAAAATTGTGGTTCTGGGTGAAAAACTAAACAAGCCTGTCGTCGCCACGGGTGATGTTCACTTCCTGGATCCGGAAGATGAGATCTACAGGCGAATACTTGAAGCTGGTCAAGGCTTTAAGGATGCCGATAATCAGGCACCCTTATATTTAAAAACCACCGAGGAGATGCTGGAGGAATTTTCCTATTTAGGAGCGGCAAAAGCCTATGAGGTGGTCGTAACCAACACCAATTTGGTAGCCGATATGTGCCAGCCGATTAGTCCTATTTCAGCGGAGAAGTGCGCGCCTCATATTGAAGGCTGCGAGCAGACTATTAAGGATATTACCTATGAGAAGGCCTATGCCCTCTATGGAGACCCCTTGCCGGAAATTGTTCAGCAAAGGCTGGATAGAGAGCTGGATTCGATCATCAAAAATAGCTTCTCTGTGATGTATATCATCGCTCAAAAACTTGTCTGGAAATCGAATGAGGATGGCTATCTGGTCGGCTCACGAGGATCGGTTGGTTCCTCGGTTGTGGCCTATATGACCGGGATTACGGAAGTCAATGCCCTGCAGGCCCATTACCGGTGTCCCAGCTGCCAGTATTCGGACTTTTCCGATTATGGCGTTAAAATCGGTTTTGACTTACCGGATAAGGTGTGTCCGGTTTGCAGAGAAAAGCTGGCCAAGGATGGCATCGATATCCCATTCGAGACCTTCTTAGGCTTCAATGGTGATAAAGAGCCCGATATTGACTTGAATTTCTCAGGAGAATATCAGGCCAAGGCCCATAAATATACAGAGGTTATCTTTGGCAAGGGTACAACCTTTAAGGCCGGAACCATCGGTACTATCGCCGAAAAAACAGCCTTCGGCTACGTGAAAAAGTATTATGAGGAAAAAAGCCGTACCGTAAGCAAGGCAGAAACTCTGAGAGTCTCCAAAGGCTGCACCGGGATCAAAAGAACCTCAGGACAGCACCCGGGAGGAATTATCGTCGTGCCGAAGGGACGAGAAATCTTTGAATTTTGCCCCGTCCAGCATCCTGCCGATGACTCCAATTCGGATATCATAACCACCCATTTTGATTATCACTCCATTGATTCGAACCTATTAAAGCTGGATATACTGGGTCATGATGACCCGACGGTCATACGAATGCTGCAGGATATCACCGGCGTGGATCCGCTAACGATACCCATGGATGATCAGGAGACCATGTCAATATTCTCCTCCACGGAAGCCTTAGAGGTAACCCCGGAGCAGATCAATTCCAAGGTTGGAACCTTTGGAATTCCTGAGTTTGGTACGAAGTTCGTCAGAGGAATGCTTTTAGATACAAGGCCCAAAGCCTTCGCAGATTTAATCTGTATATCCGGACTTTCCCATGGTACGGATGTGTGGCTGGGAAATGCCAAGGACTTAATCGATGCGGGAACTGTGACCTTAAGTGAAGCCGTGTGTACCCGGGATGATATCATGACTTATTTGATTAGTAAGGGCCTGTCGCCCAATACGGCGTTTAAGATCATGGAGCTGGTGCGTAAAGGAAAGGCTTTAGCGAACCCTGAAAAATGGGCGGAATATGAAGCTTTAATGAGGGAGCATAAGGTACCGGAATGGTATATCGATTCGTGCCGAAAAATAAAATACATGTTCCCCAAAGCCCATGCTGCTGCCTATGTCATGATGGCCTTCCGCATAGCCTGGTTTAAGGTGCACATACCCCAGGCTTATTACGCAGCCTACTTCACCATTCGAGCGAAAGCCTTTGACGCTGAATTTATGATTTTCGGCAAAGAAAAGGTTAAGGCCAAAATGAAGGAAATTGAGGAGCTGGGCAACGCTGCCACCCCCAAGGATAAGGATATGTACGATGACTTGGAATTGGTGTTGGAAATGTATGAAAGGGGCTTTAAATTCCTGCCCATTGATTTATACAAATCCCATGCTTCAAAATTCCTGCTCGAGGAGGAGGGCTTAAGGCCGCCCATAAACAGCATATCCGGCATGGGAACTGTTGCAGCCGAAGGACTATATAACGCAGCCCAAGAAAAGCCCTTCAACTCCATAGAGGATGTCAAGAAACGGGCTAAAATCGGGAATTCAACCATCGATTCACTTCGGAAATTTGGCTGCTTTAAAGGAATTCCGGAAAGTGATCAGATGAGTCTTTTTGATGTGATTTAAATGGTTCAAGAATAATTTTGCCATCTTCAACAATCAGTTCAAACACTTCACCTTCATCAGATAAGCGTAAAGCCATACGAACCTCTTTAGGTATAGTGAGAATTGCTTTCTTCTTCATTTGAACAACCCCATATGATCTCCTTGGTGCTAGATGCGTCACTACCAAAGGATGACTTTACTCTGTGGATAGAATTTGAACGTGGCGACAAAATTCTGTTTAACATGCAAAGATTGATTAAAACACTCCCTTTCGTTGCATTAAATAATGGAGTAGTAATAAAGGGGACTGATGCTTCACGAACTTTGTTCGTTTTGCAACAGACCCCTTATTTTCATGTACTTATTAGAGTAGCTGGGATGGAAAAATTTGGCTTGATAGCAATCATTTACAGTTGTAATATATCTATTAACTACACGTGTAAACATAGAACGGAAGGGGCTCCTTCAAGTGCTAAAAACACCCAAAATATCCGATGCGGAATGGGAGGTCATGAAGATCTGTTGGTTGAAATCAGCTCCGTGTACTGCAAACGAGATAGTTAAGGCTTTAGAACGATCAACAGATTGGAAGCCAAACACAATTAAGACTTTAATTGGAAGGTTGGTGAAAAAGGGAGCACTCGCTTTTAAAGAAGAGGGAAGGAGTTATATCTACAACCCGTTAGTGGCGGAGGAAGAGTGTATTAAAGCGGAGAGTAAGTCCTTTCTTACTCGTGTTTTTGGCGGAGCACTAAAGCCTATGCTCGTTACCTTTCTTCAAGAAGAAAAACTCTCTCAGGACGACATTGAAGAACTTAAACAGCTCCTTGAAGAAAGGAAGGAGTGAAGATGCTGACGCTATTACAGGCAAATTATCTCAACTTTTTTAACTGGGTTTTGATCACATCTGCCAAAGCAAGCATCTTCATCATCTTCATCATCTTTCTCCTCGGAGTGAAATTTGTACTCAGACATAAAATGGGAGCACGCCTTCAGTACATGCTATGGTCAGTTTTGATTAAAATATAGCTTGGAAAAATACAGTGAAGGTAATAGAATGGGACAATAGTTCCCCTCTATCTTCCATTTATAAACTATAGGAAACTGACGTAGTAATTAACTTAGCTGGTGACTCAATTGGCAATCGTAGATGGTCTAAGCCAGTAAAGCAGGAAATATTAGCTGCTTCTTCAGACTCAGTTAATCTCCTCATCCTGACGGGGTCCATAATATCCAATTGTTGATGCATTAATTAAGAACCTAAAATTAGCGAAAGAATTTAAGAATAAAGAACTAGAGAAGCCTGGTCTGCTTGACTAACTGACGGTTTCTCATATTTTTAATATTAATTTGGAAGAAGGATAGATGGGGGAAAGAAGATGACTACACAAGTAATAATTGTTTTAATTCTTACAGTTATCATTTCTATAATCTCAACGCTAGCTTATTCTGTGAGAATCGTTGGTGTAAGAACAGGAAGAATAGCAGTATCTTTTGCGGTATTCAATATTTTTGCATTAATCTCTAGGACTGCAAACAGTGTTCAAGCACCATTATTGGCTAAAACAATTGAAAGGTATTAATGCCAACATTTATAAAAGTTTTTGGTAAAGCCGTAGAATCATTTAGTATTAATCGCTTGAATTGCTCTATTCCTGATTTTGAGAAACCGTGTATTAATAATTTAGGTACATAAGTGTGTCAAATTTTCTTTTCTGGGTTTTGTGACACTACTCTAGTATAACTTTTATTGTTGGAGGGTTAATAGTAGGTACTGTCGTAGCACAACTTTTATTAGTACCTTCAGCTGAAGTTATATCCTTTACAGCAAAATTAATTTAGAATTTTTATAGTACGAACTGCCTCGGCAAAGGTCGAGCGTAACAAATAAGAGATGGAGGAAGACATCATGGGTAATTTTAAAAGGGTGATGGTCGCCAATAGAGGGGAAATCGCGATTAGGGTATTCAGAGCCTGCAATGAGCTGGGAATAAGGACTGTCGCTATATATTCCAACGAAGATAAATATTCCCTCTTCAGAAGCAAGGCCGATGAGGCTTATCTTATCGGCGAAGGCAGGAGTCCTGTTGATGCTTATCTGAATATTGAGGAGATCATCAGCCTGGCAATCAAGAAGGGCGTGGATGCCATCCATCCGGGATACGGCTTCTTGTCGGAAAACCCTGAATTCGCCATGCGATGTGAGCAGGAAGGCATCGAATTCATCGGGCCGACGGCGGAGATGATGGATAGGCTGGGAGACAAGATCAAGTCAAAGATCGTCGCCAAGGAAGTCGGGGTCCCGATCATCCCGGGTTATGAGAAGAATGTTAAAACTGTGGATGAAGCAAAAAGGCACGCGGCAGAAAGCGGTTACCCCCTGATGCTTAAGGCAGCTGCTGGAGGCGGCGGAAGGGGAATGCGGATCGTAAGAGATGAGAGTGAGCTGGAGTCTGCCTTCTTAAGTGCTAAAAGCGAGGCGAAAAAAGCGTTTGGCATTGATCATATCTTTATGGAAAAATTCATTGAAAAACCGAAGCATGTCGAAGTGCAGGTTCTCGGGGACAGGTACGGCAATATAGTTCATATGTTTGAACGGGATTGTTCAATCCAGAGAAGGCACCAAAAGGTCGTGGAATTCACCCCGGCCTTTTCCATCCCCCAGGAAATTAGAAACAATATTTATCAGGACGCACTGAAGATTGCGAAGATTGTAAAATACAGAAGCGCAGGAACCCTCGAATTTCTGGTAGACAACCAGGGGAATTATTATTTCATTGAAATGAATCCACGGATCCAGGTTGAGCACACGGTTACAGAGATGGTTACGGGGATAGATATCGTACAGGCCCAGATCCAGATCGCCCAAGGATACGCCCTGAATTCTCCTGAGATCGGGATAAACTCACAGGAGGACATCATGCTCAATGGGTATTCCATTCAGTGTAGAATCACGACGGAGGACCCCTCAACTAATTTCGCTCCTGACACAGGGAAGATCGAATCCTACAGAACTGGCTCGGGATTCGGGATCAGGTTGGACGGCGGCAACGGATTCACTGGAGCTGAAATCAGCCCTTATTATGACAGCCTCCTCGTCAAGAACATCTCTTGGTCCAGGAGTTTCCAAGATGCCATCAAGAAATCCATCCGCTCTATAACCGAGACGCAGATTACAGGAGTCAAGACCAATATCGGATTTCTGATTAACGTGCTCAATCACCCGCAGTTTCTAAACGGAGAATGTCATACCGGTTTTATCGAGGAAAATCCTGACCTGATCTCGCTCACCCAGAAGACCGATGATGAAAGCCGGCTTCTGAAATTCCTTGGCAATGTCGTGGTCAACGAGGCGATGGGGATAAAGCTGCAATACGATGTCCCCAAGGTGCCCCAAATCGACGGTAGCAGTTCGAGCGATCTGAGCGGGACCAAGCAGATCCTTGATACTCAAGGTGCAGGGGGGCTTGTCAACTGGATAAAAGATCAGAAGAAGGTGTTGCTTACAGACACGACCATGCGGGATGCCCATCAGTCTCTGATGGCGACAAGGATCAGGACCAAGGACATGATCAAGATCGCCAAAGCGACTTCGGTCTACGGTAAGGACCTATTTTCTCTTGAAATGTGGGGGGGCGCAACGTTTGACGTGGCCTATAGGTTTCTCAAGGAGTCTCCGTGGGCAAGGCTGGAGCAACTGCGGAAAAGAGTCCCGAACATCCTGTTCCAGATGCTCATAAGAGGAGCGAATGGGGTAGGCTATAAGAACTATCCTGACAATGTCATCCGGGAATTCATTAAAGAGTCAGCAGTCGCAGGAATTGATGTCTTCAGAATCTTCGACTCCCTAAACGAGCTGAGGGGCATGGGAGTTTCTATTGACGAAGTCTTAAAGAGTGGGAAAGTCGCTGAAGCCTGCATTTGTTATACAGGGGATATCCTCGACAGTAGGAAGAAAAAATATAACCTTGATTACTATATCAAGCTCGCGAAAGAGATAGAAAAAACCGGAGCTCATATCTTGGGCATAAAAGACATGTCAGCTCTCCTGAAGCCCCATGCAGCCTACAAGCTGGTCAGCGCCTTAAAAAACGAGATCGGAATTCCCATCCATCTCCATACCCACGACACTACAGGTAATGGGGTGGCAACGGTTCTTATGGCTGTGGAAGCGGGGGTAGATATTGTGGACACTGCGTTCAACAGCATGTCAGGGCTAACGAGCCAACCAGCCATGAATTCTATTGCTGCAGCGCTTAAAAATATGGAGAGGGATCCGATCATTGACCTGAAGGGAATCCAAAAGGTATCTGACTACTGGGAAGCGGTACGACCGGTCTTTGGTAAGTACGAGTCGGGCTTGAGATCGGGATCTGCTGAAATCTACAAGTATGAGATTCCCGGAGGGCAGTACTCCAACCTTAAGCCTCAGGTGGAAAGTTTCGGTCTCGGGCATAAGTTTACCGAGATCAAGGAAATGTACAAGACAGTTAATGAGATGTTGGGGGATATCGTGAAAGTCACCCCGTCCTCGAAAGTTGTGGGGGATTTCGCCATATTTATGGTCCAGAATTACCTCACCCCGGAGAATATTTACGAGAAAGCGGAGAATCTGGCATTTCCTGATTCGGTCGTATCCTATTTCCAGGGTATGATGGGCCAGCCGATGGGAGGATTCCCAGAGAAACTCCAGAAGCTGGTAATGAAGGGAGAAAAACCGATAACCGAGCGTCCAGGCGAATTGCTCCCAGATGAGGATTTTGACAGTATCGCCAAGCACCTGAGGGATAAATTTGAATTGGAACCAACTAAGAAGGATATCTTGAGCTATGCTTTGTATCCGGAAGTGTTTGAAGGATTCTTGAAAATTGTAGCCGAATACGGAGACCTGAGCAGGCTCGGAAGCGACGTGTTCTTCCATGGCCTTCATGAAGGAGAAATCATCGAGGCTGAGGTCGCTGAAGGAAGGAGTCTAATGATCAAGCTCCGCTCCATTGAGAAGCCGGATCTGGAAGGATACAGAACTCTAGTGTTTGAAGTCAACAGGAACAGAAGAGAAATCAAAATCAAAGACAAGAACTGGAGCAACATCAACCTTCTTAGCCAGTCGGGAGAATACAGTTTGACGGAGATGGCAGACCCTGACAATAAGAATGAAATCGGATCCCCTATCCCAGGGACTGTCGTGACGTTGATGGTTAAAGAAGGAGACAAGGTAACAGAGAACCAGCCACTAGTGGTTGTCGAAGCTATGAAAATGGAAACAAGGATAACGAGTTCTATTGCAGGGATTGTCAGCTCGGTGAATATCAAGGAAGGGCAGCAGGTCAAGGCCGGAGAACTCCTTATCGTCGTCAAATAAATGATAGGGAAAAACCGTTCTCTAAGGAAGAAGTCTCTACCATAGGGTTGCCTTACAGCTAGCGATAGTGCACAAGAAGCATTCGCGATCATTGATAGCAATACGATGATCGCCCAGATCAGTGTATGTCAGTTGTTTATACCGTTGCAGAAGGTACTGTAAAAAAGTAGCGGTGACGACCGGATTATCCGCTATAACAGCGCAAGCCAGTCCCGTCTGCCAGAGAGTATTCGAATCATCATCACAGTTTTCTCTTCTACGGATATAACATAAAAAATGATATAATTGTCTACCAAAAGCTTTCTTATCCCTGATGTGGATAATCTTTCGTCGGCAACAAGAGCATTTCTCTGCGGCATTTCTTCGAGGCTCAGAACTGCATCACCGACTTTATCCACCAGTTTGAGGGCAATGGTGGGTTCTAAAAGTTCTTCAGCAATATAGCGACCGATTTCCTTTAAATCGCTTTCCGCTAACTCGGAAATGTGAACGCTGTATGTGCCCAATTAGACAAGCCCTTTCCGAATATCCTTTAGGGCTTCACGAAAAGGTCTTGTTTTCCCTTGTTTCACTGCATCAAGCCCATCGTCCAGTAATTTGTAAAGCTCAAATTTTCCAACAATTTTTTCATACGTTTCAATACTCATCACCGCTAAATCACCCTGTCCATTCTTCGTTATATAAACAGGCTCCTTGTATTTGTGGCAAAACTCGGAAATCTCATTGTATTTATTTCTTAAGTCCGAACTGGGTCTAATGTTTGGCATTTTGAGCACCTCCATATCTATTATATACATATTCTATCAATATATTGATATGGAATCAAGAGTGAACCACAAACACACTATGCATGTTGAAAAACTAACCGACGATTCAATGATATGGTGTCGCTGTACTGTTCCCGCCCCTTCCCGAATAGCAAGTACCCATAGGAAATGAACATACGGCTGAGTATAGTAGTTTTAGTTTTGGCTATAATTATCGGAATATTTTCCACAATACTATGGTTAATGGCGATAATATTGGTATTTATAAAGGTCAAACGATTAATAGTATTCCTAGTGGAACGGGTATATGGACTGGGGATAATGGTGATAAGTATGCAGGGAATTGGATTGATGGAAAGAGGAATGGATCTGGGATTTACATCAATGTGGCTATCTAGCATTCATGTCCATATTATATATTGTTTTGGAGTTATGAATTTAGATAGGCACCTATTAGTTTATGATTAGAGCCTTTAATATTTGCAGGACAATAAGACAGCCCAGGGGTTTAATAGCCCTGGGCTGTCTTATTGTCCCCTGATTTGGTTAAATGCTTTGGGAGAAACCCCGAGAAGGACATATACTAATATTGGCAATATGTGGTACAAGATCTTCGGTCCTTTACCTGCACAACACCAAATAACAAGTGTGTAAAGAGTGGCAGGGATATGTCTAAATTATAATACGAAAGGATGAAAAACCATGGCTTCAAATCCAGCTTTTATTTCTACGGCATCTTTGATAAGGTGTGCTCCCCTATCAGTTAACGAAACAAGTCCAGGCCGTGTAGCACTGGCGGGAGGGCCTTTTGAGGAAGGCACTTTCAGAACTTTACAGGAAAAAATGGTCCTTGTAGTGCAGGTGAAAATAACATTTCCAACAGTACTTGCTCCTTGAGTCAAATAAGCAAGTGATTCGCTACTGTCCCTGGAGAGGTGATCCTCTCCAGGGCACACTACACACACTTAGGGTCTTGGCCTTTGGATAAGAAGGTCATAGGTTTTTACATTCATCAAACGAATAATCAATGTACGCCTGTTTAATGTTCTTATAGAGTCCTATTGTGTTTAATTTCACAATCCAAGAGCATTATATTATACCGGATTTTTTAGGGTAAAAGGCCAAAGGTACATTTTATGACGTAAAAATGACATCTCGTGCAGACGATGATGGGAGAGGCCATTCGTTTAAATTTGACATCTTTGTTGTTAATTAGAACGCAAATCATATACTCTTTCCGACACACTTCACATACATATCATGGGATAATTATCCAGATGTTTATTTTAAGGGGTGTTATAAAAGGTGAATAAAAAGATCATTGCAGTAATTGTAATCTTAATCGTATTTAGTTGCATGTATGTAGCAAAACCAACATTCGCAGCGAGCAATACTAGGCTTGCGGGAGATACAAGATTTGAGACTTCCAAGGTTATCTCCGGGTATTATGCCAATGGAAAGGTTAATAATATAATCCTTTCAACCGGAAACGATTTTGCGGATGCTTTATCTGCAAGTGTCTTCGCCCATGAAAAGGAAGCCCCGTTATTATTGGTTGATACTTCTGTTGATGGCTCTAAGGATGCTTTTGATTATATCAATCAACATCTTGATACAACTGGAACGGTTTACATCGTTGGGGGGGCCGTAATAATAGGCAAGGAGTTCGAAATTAAGCTTAATGAACTTGGATTCAAAAATATAGTAAGAATTGCTGGTATAGACAGGTATGACACATCTTATAGGATAGCAAGTTCACTGAATAATCTTACTGTATCCACAGTTGTGATATCCTCTGGAGAGCAATATCCAGATGCCTTAAGTATCTCAAGTTTTGCTGCATACAAAGGTTGGCCGATCCTTTTATCACCTTATGATGCATTACCTCGAGGAATAAAAAACTTTTTACTGGAAAGAAAGCCTTCTAAAGTATATATAACTGGGGGAATAGGAGTAATATCGGACAATATAAAAAACGAGATATGCAGTTTGCTACCCCAAGCTAGTGTCGATCGGTTGATGGGACAATCACGGTTTGATACAAATGCTGTCATTGCAGAAACCTTTGCACCGAATCCATCAACAGTCTATCTAGCCACTGGTTACGGTTTTACTGATGCTCTGTCAGGTAGCTCAGTAGCAGCCAAAAATGGAGCGCCGATAATATTTATAGATCCAGCGACACCAACATTGCCAAAATCGGTAGCAAGTTACTTTGAGAAATTTCATGCCAAAAATTTGAGGCCAAATCTAGTTTCTTTAGGGGGCAGCGGAGTTGTATCTGATGAAGTCATAGAAAATACACGTGACTTGATTTCGGGAACAGTGCAAGAAACTAGTATTTATTCTATAGCCGATATAACTGCAACGGTTACTCAAAATCAAGGCTTTTCTCTACCTACAACTGTTCAAGCTAAGCTTTACAACAGTGATACTATTGATGTGCCTGTTCAGTGGAATCCCAAGGTTGTCGATACCAGCTGCATTGGGTCAAGGGTTTATAATGGAGCTGTAGACGGATATGGCAAAGCAATTAAACTTAATCTTATGGTCAAAGAACCAATGCCTATTTCCCAATATTCTACTAACTTTGATTCTAGTCAGGCCAATCGGACGGAGAACATTCGCCTTGCAGCAAAGGCTCTGGATGGAACACTATTAGCCCCCGGAGAACGATTCTCCTTCAATGGGAGTGTTGGGGAACGAACTGCTGAAGCGGGTTATAAAGAGGCGCTGATCATCGAAGGAGACATCTTCACTCCGGGGCTCGGAGGAGGAGTCTGCCAAGTTTCTTCAACTCTTTATAATGCTGTAATTATCGCTAATTTAGAAATTCTTGAAAAACACCGGCATACCTTGCCTATAAGTTATGTACCCCCTGGGCAGGATGCTACGGTAGCCTTTCCCGCACTAGACTTTAAATTTAGAAACAGTTTAGATACTTCTGTCTTAATTCGTAGTACTGTACAAGGCAATACCCTAACCTTTCAGTTATATAGAAAGTCAAAGAATTAGTCATATTCCACTATGTCAAGTAGGGCTTTTCTTGAGTAATAACTTGATGCGTTAAAATGTACAAATTGATTACGACCGCGACGTAGAATATAATGAAATAGTGAAAAAGAAGAACATAAAGACAACTTTCGGAGGAGTTATAGAATATGAGAAAAGCCCACTTAGAGGATATCGATGAAATAATGGACATTATCAAGATGACTATTCTTGAAATGCATTCCTACAACAATTATCAATGGGATGAGAATTATCCTCAGGAAAAGGATTTCATAACGGATATTAATGAGGGTAATTTATACGTTTCAGAAAGAGATGAAAAGCTTGTCGCTTTTATTTGTGTAAATCAAATTGAACCTGACGAATATAGTGGGCTCGATTGGTCTTCTACAAAAGAAGGAATGGTTATCCACAGGATGTCCGTTCACCCTGAATATAGAAGAAACGGGGTTGGATTGGAACTTATGAACTTTGCCGAGGTTTTAGCTCAGAGCCATAATATTGCTTATTTAAAAACAGACACTAATTCAATGAATGCGAAGATGCAGTCTTTGTTTATCAAATGCGGCTACAAGTATATTGGCGACATTAGTTTTTTAGGTAAAGAAGAACCGTTTTATTGTTACGATAAACTTCTCCAATCCTCAACTCCGTTATCCTCAATAATCCCCAAAGTAACATCCGTGACATCTTCGTAGGCTAATAACTGATCCCGAATCCTAGTTTTAATGTCGCCAGCTTTAGCCAAGGTTAAGCCTTGGCGTAGCTCAATGTAGCTTTCGACATGATAAAAACGACCTTCTTGGAGGATGCGCATTTTATTAATATCCGTGACATCGGGATCATCTAAGATAATTTGCGAGACTTTGTCTTCGACGTCCCTAGGGGCAGAAACGCCGATTAGTCCTACCATGTTGTCATAGCCAACTCTAAAGGCAACCCCTCCCATAAGAAATCCAATGATAGTCGCAGCGAAACCATCTAATGCTTTAATAGGTGTAAAGTGTGTGATAAGGATAGCCCCAATGGCCAGCATCGCTCCAAAGGTAGCTACTAGGTCTTCATAGAAGACAAGGCGAGTGGCAGGCGATGCTCTTCTGACATTCTTAAAAGCAGCTAGGATCAGACTAAATCCCTTTCCGTCGGCACGTGTTTCTCTCACGATTTCACGAATAGCCTTGAGTAAGACATATCCGTCAATGGCCATTGAAGCGCCGAGGCTAAAAATGGTAAACCCTAACGTTTGAACGGATGTGGGATGTCGGATTAGATGAATCCCTTCCAGAACCGTTTCATAAGCCATGATGGTGACAATGATTACGGCCCCCATGCAGAATACATTGATAAGGCGTCCAAAGCCAGTTGGAAAACGGGGAGTCGGTTTTCGTTCTGCGAGAATGCTCCCGATAAAGACGAAGACTTGGTTGACGGTATCGGCACCTGTATGCATTGCCTCAGCAAACATAGCTCCACTTCCACTAGAAAAGGCTGCAATTCCTTTCAGAATGACAAGGAAGAGATTGCCTAGTGCTGCGTAAAACGATGAAGTATTCCCTTTTTTTATTATTTCCCAAAGAGTACTCATGGCTTGAATCCCTCCCTTGACTATAATCCCATAATTTTTGAGGTTTATTCTTAGGGCGTGACAGTGAATGCTTTACATGCATATCCTGAATTAATAGGGAGTTTGAAAGCGGTGATAAAGGTGAATGTCTATTTGGCTTTGGGTGATTCGATTACTGCGGGGTATGGCGTTGAAAGTCCATTTTCCTTCCCATCGTTATATGCCGCTTTTTTGCAGAGGCATAACCCAGACTTGCATATGATCAACTGTGGTGTAAACGGTTTATCGACGTGCGGGCTTCTTGATTTGTTACAGACGAATCATAACCTGCGTCACTCTGTTTCCCAGGCTTCTCTGATCACACTCACTATTGGTTCTAATGATTTACTTCATCTTATAGGAAACCCCAACCAAATCATGAACACATCTCTAAAGCATATGTTCAATACCATGGGTCAAAATCTTACGCAAATTGGGGATACATTTAGGCGACTCAATTCTAGGGCAACCGTTAAAGTGGCCACTCTTTATAATCCCCTGCCAGCAGGTCCATACGTACAATATTTTGAACAGGCACAAGGGGTTCTGGATAATGCCAATGCCATGATCGTCACCTGGGCAAAACGTTACGGAGCTGATCCAGTCTATATTGATCGTGAATTTAGAGGGAAAGAGAGGTTGTTGATTGACCGGGATTATGTGCATCCAAATGCGGCTGGGTATCAGGTGATGGCTAAAACGTTTGCTCGTTATTGAGGTATCTACTAACCGTAATTATTTTTGTATAATGACCTTACTCGAGAGGGGTAAGGTTATTATTGTAATTGAGCCCGCATGGGAAATAGTACTAAAAGGATTTCTCAAAAGGAAGGTATTTTTCTATGGAAAGGAGAATATGTAAAGATTGCAAATGATCGTTAAATGGATAAACTAAGATTAGAAAAGCTGATGTACACACATACTCAGAAACGAAGGGAGACTGAAAATTATGGGATTGTTTAGCAAAGTTAAAGATCTGCTCCAAGCCAATATAATGGATATGGTGAATAAGTCGGAAGATCCTGAGAAAATGTTGAATCTCTATGTTGAACGCGCAATGGAGGAAGTGCGAAACTTCCAAATTCAAGTTAACCGTGCTGTGGCTGATAAGATTCAACTTGAGGAACGCATTCAGGATTTGAATAAGGAAATTGAACTGCGCGCGGGACAGGCGACTCTTGCTGTACAACAGGGTAAAGATGATTTAGCGCGAACTGCCTTGACTTACAAAAAACAGGCTGAAGCCAGCCGGACAGATTATGAAAAACAGCTTCTGGAACAGGGTAAAGCCGTTGAAGACCTTCAGGAAAACATGCGCGTTCTTACGGAGAAGTTGGAAAAGGCAAAGATGGAACGCAACAATCTCGTAATGCGCCAACGTCGGGCTCAGACCATGAAAAATGCTAATGAAGCGATATCTGGACTCTCATCACACGATCCCTTGGCTGACATTGATCGGATGAAAGACCGGGTTGAACGCATGGAAGCGGAAGCTAAGGCTTCTCGTACAATGGTGAGCACCAATACTATTGAGGATCAATTTGCGGAATTGGAAAAGAGCAAGGCTAATGCAGAAGTTGAGGACGAGTTAGCTATGCTTAAAGCAGGACTCAAAGTAGGACTAGAAAAATAGGCAAAAAAAGGGGTAATTAGTGGTAACAAATATGTTAGAAAGGAACGGGCGCAATTTCCCCCCCTTGATAGGACAAGGGGCTTTCTGCGCCTGTCGTAGGTGATGGGCATGAATACGAGGATAAAACAAATAGGGGTTGCCATCACTTTCATGCTCCTTTCGGGCCAGGCTTCTCTTGCTTTAGCACGCGGGGGCGGGGGAGTGGGTGGAAGTCTGGGCGGAAGTTCTGGACGAAGTTTTAGTGGCGGATCTTTCTCTGGGGGTAGTCTGCCCAGAGGATCTTCTAGTGGCGGGCTCGGTGGGTTCTTCCCCTTCTTTTTCTTCGGAGGGAATTCTTCGGGGGGATCCCTGTTTGGTGGATTTTTTAGTTTCCTCTTCTTAATGGTGATCCTCTACCTCATCTTCAAGGCCTTGCGCTCTTCGCGTCGCTTGGGTCAAGGAAGGTTGAGCAAGAATCCCAATGAGTTACCAGTGGATCTAAATGGCCGACCTATCACGAATTCAGATACCCTTCAGCGTTTTGGTAAGGCCATCAATTTTACGCGGGAAAACATGCGCTATTATGCAGAGTCTTTTCCACGCTGGGATCGGGATTTCCTAATTGGAAGGGTCCGTCAGGTATTCTTCTGGCTACAGGACGCTTGGAGTCGTCAAGACCTTTCGGCAGATAAGGAATACTTAACGATAACCCTAAGTAATAAGTACAGAGCAGATCTTCAAGGGATGAAAGCACGCGGAGAGCGCAATGTGATCAAGGAACCCGTACTGAACACGGGGGATATTGAATTTATCCATAGCCATTTAGATGAGCTGACTCAACATTTTATGGTCATGGTTTCTGCTAGTCTAATCGATTACACGGTAGATACTTCAGGACGCCAGATATCCGGAGATAATACCCATCGACTTTACTACACTGAATTTTGGGAGTTCGTTTGGCAGGATGATCGGTGGCTACTGGCCAATATTTATCAGGAAGATGCCTTAGAAGTGGTTAAAATCGCCCGTGGCGAAGAATAATTAAAGAGTAATTAATAATTAACAAATAGCCGCCTGTCTTATGGAACAGGCGGCTATTTTTGCTATTCTTTTAAGATTATGGCAGAGGATCACTTGTACGCTTTATTGAACAATACCAATAGAGACCGACAGTTCCAAAGAGGAGTGCTCCGAATGCTAAGGCTATCAATAACTGACCCGGATGATGTGATAGCCGCCAGAAGGAATGCCCCACCCAAGACTCCCAAATAATCATAGGAATTTTACCGATCAGGGTGGCCAACAAAAACGTCGGATAGGTCATAAGCGATAAGCCCGCTGCATAATTTACCGCGGCAGAGGGCAGGATCGGAATAAGGCGCGAGATGAGGACAATCGAAAAGCTATTTCCTTCAATATGAGTGCCCCATTTTCCAAGCTTGGCTACCCTAGGCTGAGCCCACGCCTGTCCAAGTGTACGGGCTAACCAAAAACCTAAAGAGGCACCCAACAGGCTTCCGCCAAGGGAGAGCATAAAGCCACCGACAACTCCGTAAAGAATAATGTTAACCCCGGCAATTAAGACAAATGGTACTACCGGAAAAAGCATTAGAAGGGTTATGATAAAGAGGTCAACAAAGATACTAATCCATCCCCACTGTGAGACAAACGCCTGTAAAACAGCAGGATGCTGGAGTTTAGGATATAATATAATCACAAAGGTGAGGGAAATAAGTAAGGTTAGGAATGAAAAGTGTTTTTTGTTCAAGGGCTACCCTCCCTGAAATGAGTCATGTGAGTATTCTAAGATATCCAATCGTAACATATTTCGTGACGTATTTGTAGCTAAATCGCTTTAATAATTTTAACTTGGATTTGAGTGCTTCAAGAAAAATGCATTCAACGTGTTGGTAGTAGAAGGAAATATCCTTGCATTATGTCACGATATGGTGTAAAATCTGACCAGTCAGTCAATTGGACTGACTGGTCAGACCGATTTTTGGATTCTATTTTAGATGAAAGGCGGTTACTTTATCGGATCAAGATAAATTTTGATTAAGCTCTCAGTTTCTAATTTCACGTCATAGCTGACCGGTGTGGTTAGAAGTTTTCATTAAGGATGGTGTTGTATGTCTGACCAAAAAGAAAAGGTTATCTTCCAAGCTGCACTTGAGGTTTTTGCCGCCAAGGGGTTTGAAAGAGCTACGATGGATGAGATTTCCACAAAGGCGGGTGTTGCTAAAGGGACATTGTTCTATCGTTATAAAAGTAAGGATGATCTCTTTCTTAATCTTATTCGAGGAGCGATCGATCTTTTCCTATCCGAGGTACTATTAGCTACCCATGATTTAGAGAATGCTTCCGCTCGTTTGTCAAAAGCCATTGAAGTTCAAACCCGACTCTCGTATGAGCATCCCGAGTTTACCAAACTCCTGTTAAGTGAAGTCTGGGGCAACCATGAGAGGCAACGTCTTTTCAGGGCAAACTTGGAAACGTATTTGAGCTTTCTGCAAACCATCATTGAAGAAGGTGTTGCCAACAATGAACTTCGAGCGACGGACAGTGCGCTTTTGGCTGCTTCGATCTTTGGTATGACAGCAGCTGCCAGCTTACATCTTCTGCTTTCTCAAGGTGAACTACACCTTGAGGATACAGTCCAAGAATTGCAACATTATTTACTGGAAGGAATTTAAGGAGGAATATTATGGCGCTCCGTTGTCAAGACATTACAATCAAACACGGGCGGGGGAATGTGCTTGCTAATTTCAACCTCGAGTTGTCTGCGGGTCAGATTATCGCCCTTTACGGATCAACCGGCAGCGGCAAGACGTCGTTACTCCTGCTTTTAGCCGGACTGTTAAAACCTTCTGTTGGTGAAGTCTTTGTTGAGGACATTAATGTTCTCAAGGATCCCCGAAGGGCGCGGCTTCAGACCGGTTTAGGCGTCATTCCGGAGTTTAATCCTTTACTATCGCATCTCTCTGTCGAAGAAAATCTAACCTTTCAGGCTCGAGCACTAAAATTAGCTTATCCAAAAGACCATGTTTGCGAGATGATTCAAAACTTTCGTCTAGAGAAGGAAGCAAAACGCCGAGTTGACCGTCTTCCAGCTTTGAAGTACACCGAGACAGGAATGGCTATGGCATTGATCGGAAATCCTGCACTCGTTTTACTCGATGAGCCCGAATACCATCTCACGACGGAAGAAACCGTAATCATTTGGAAGCGCTTACAAACCCTTAAGTCTCTGGGTAAAACAGTGATTCTCACAACTCGGCATCAAGAAGTGGCAGCTCAGTGTGATCAAGTCGTCTTTATGCCCTCAGGAAAGGTGGTCAGTCGCCATGAACTCTCTTGGAATAGCTATTCTAGAGCTTAAACGACTCTCGCGTAATCGTTTTGCGCGAGTTGCAACCATCGTCGTTTGTTTAATGCCTCTACTGTATAGTTTCCTTTATCTAGACGCATTTTGGGACCCCTATCATAATCTGGAAAGCATGCGTGTTGCTATTGTCAACCAAGATCAAGCGGCGAATAAAGATAACCAAACAGTTCGCGCTGGGGAAGAGCTTGTGAACAAATTAAAAGAGGATCATACGGTAGGCTGGCGTTTCACCAATGAATCTGACGCTAAACAAGGCCTTAGTGACGGATATTATGAACTGGCGGTTGTTATTCCCTCCGATTTTTCGCAAACGATCCTTGATTCAGCTAAAGATCCAGTTCCTGGCACCGAGACTAAAAAAGCTCAACTTTTGTACTACTCCAACCCGAGTAATAACTTCTTGGCAGAACAGATCGGAAATAAGATTACGGCTGAGCTTCAAGGGGAAGTCAATGGACAAATTGCGGGTAAATTCTTTGAGAATGTTTTCGGTAAATTAAGCGATATGCGTGATAATCTCCAAACGGCTTCGGATGGTGCTGTAAAGCTCCAAGACGGCCTTAGCCAAGCCACAGATGGAAGCCACAAACTGACTGGATATCTCAAGGAAGCCGCCGTAGGAAGTGATTCTCTTACATCCGGTCTTACCTCCTTATCGACCGGCGCAAATTCTCTGTCCCAGGGGTATACCAGTCTTGCAAACGGTACCAACGCTTTAGGAGCCGTTACCAGTAAGGTGAGTAACGGGCTCGGTCAGATACTAACCGGTTCGACTCAGTTAACTGCTGGTTCAAGTACCCTTGTCAATGGCTTGACCCAGGCGGGAGATCAACTTCAAAGTGCTTCGACGGGAGCAAACCAGTTAAACGCTGGTTCTCAAAGCGCTCTTTCCGCTAGTGCTGCTCTCTTAAGTGGAATGAAAGATCTGAACAGCGGAGCCACCCAACTTCAAGCTGGATCAAGCCAACTTAATAAAAGTTTAGATCAGATGAAAACCCAGCTAGATAACCAGACCCAAGGGATACCCGCCCTCGTCGCAGGAGCGGACCAACTCGCTAAAGGTACTGCGCAATTGCAGACGGAAGTTGCGACGACAAAGGATACCTTAAGCGCTGCTGGTCAAACTCTAAGCGCCTTGTTAGCAGATCCCCAACTTACGGAAAGCCAAAAGCTAAAACTCCGTGGAACTCTACAACAAATCCAGGGTGCCCAAGTTCTTCTTAGCGCTTCAGGGGAAGTTAGTCCTGGGATTTATAGCATCTCGACAAACCTTGGTGCCCTCAATCAGGGTGCGACCTCCCTAAGTGGGGGTTTGCAAATGCTTCATACTGAGACGGATGCCGGATTAACACAACTCCTGGACGGTTCCCAGCACTTGGCCTCCGGCTCGGCTTCTCTGGCAGGGGGATTAAATCAAGCCACTGAGGGTGCGGCCCGATTAACCCAAGGACTTCAAACTCTCAGTGACGGAAACAAACACCTGGCTGCTGGCCTCTCTAGTGGTGCTGCTGCTTTTCCCGCGCTGATCGATGGCGGAAAAACACTCCATACCGGTCAAACTCAACTCGAACAAAGGCTCAACCAATTTCAGCCTTTCTTAGGAAAGATAGGTGAGCTTAACAAGGGCGTCGCTCAACTCGAATCCGGGTCACAAACGCTGGCTGGCGGTGCGACCCAAGCTGCCGTGGGTGCCCAGAAAATTAACGCTGGGGTCAATGCCCTCTATGATGGAAGTCAAACTTTAACGACAGGCTTAGACAAGCTAAATACTGGAGGACAGGATCTTTCCATAGGACTTAAAGACGGAGTTAATCAGCTGAGTAAAGAACTTCCTCAGGATCGCTCAAAGGTTGCTACGGCAATGGGAAGTCCGGTCACTGTAGAACAAACTCAAATTCATCCAGTCAGCAACTATGGTACCGGATTCACCCCCTACTTTATCCCACTGGCACTTTGGGTGGGTGCGCTCATCCTTTTCTTCCTAATTAATATTAAGGAAAATCGGTTGACCACTTCGGGGATATCTCGATTGAGTATTGTGCTTGGAAAGTTCTGGACGCTGGCCTTTTTGGGAGCATTTCAAGCGATCATTTCTTCCTTTGCTCTTATTGCGGCCTTAGGGCTTCGCCCCTCGCACACGTTGGCTTTCTACGGATTCAATATCTTGCTTTCATGGACTTTTATCGCTATAATTCAGCTGCTTGTCCAAGCGTTTGGCATGGCAGGTCGTTTCTTAGCCATTGTCTTACTCATGCTTCAACTAACATCTTGTGGCGGAACATTCCCCATGGAGCTTGTGCCTAAGTTCTTCCAAGTGATTAGTCCCTTCCTGCCCATGACTTACGGTACCGCAGGTTTGAGGCAGATTATCTCTGGGAGTGCGAGCATTTCCCTAAGCTTTAGCGTGTTTATGCTGATCGCCTTTGCAGTGGGCGCTATCACTTTAACCCTATTGATTTCCTCAGATTGGGTTAAAGTGAGGGATTTACACCCCGCACAAGAACTTGCTGCATAAAATTATCACCTACTAATCTACATTAATTAAATGCTATAAAATTGAAAGCGAGCACCGATTAAGTACTACGGTGCTCGCTTTTATCCTTTGTGGTCCTTTTGTGTGTTAATGGTTTCTCGGAAAGGGTCTGTTAATTCGAGCCTTGGGTTTGCCGAGAATTTCTGACCAGATGACAGCTTCTGCAAGATTAATTTCTGGACGGTCTGGTAAACAAGAACGTTCCTCTAACTGAAGGGGTACAACTTCGTACGAAATCGTTGGTTTAAATGTTCCTTCCGATCCAGCAGTTCCTTCAACCCCGTTTGTTCCTTCTGTCCCTTCTGTCCCTTCAATCCCGGCTGTACCTTCGGCCTCAGGTGTATTATCCATCCAAGAAGCTTCTTCCACTCTATAGTCTTTTCGAACTTCCACTATTTCTGGGGTGGGAGTCGGGCTTCCGTAAGAAAGCCATTTTTGCAAAGAAGTTTCGAGATTGTGAGCCCAGGGAGAAGAAGGGGCGTATGGACTTCTCGAACGCTGATTTGTTCTTGTGGCCCCTTTATTTAATTTGGAGACTAGGGCAAAGATCATTAGGATGATAGGAAGTAATGATAATATATCCATAGTAATTCCCCCCTACTTTTTGGGGGTGAGGTCCCCGGAATCCGCTTTACCGGTGCGGGCAATGTTTTCTCTCATCGTCGTATCGGCCATAATGTTTTGCATATTGTAATAGTCCATCACACCCATTTTTCCTTCTCGTAAGGCAGCAGCTAAGGCTCGGGGCACTTCGGCTTCTGCTTCAACGACCTTTGCTCGCATCTCCTGAACGGATGCTTTCATTTCTTGTTCTCTGGCAACAGCCATCGCCCGTCGTTCTTCTGCTTTAGCCTGAGCAATTCGTTTATCGGCCTCTGCTTGGTCGGTCTGTAATTGGGCACCAATATTTTTACCAACGTCTACGTCTGCAATATCAATGGATAGAATTTCAAACGCTGTACCGGAATCAAGGCCTTTGGATAACACAGTACGGGATACCAAATCCGGATTTTCTAACACAGCTTTATGTGAGTCCGAAGAACCAATACTGGTTACAATTCCTTCTCCGACCCGGGCAATAACGGTTTCTTCACCTGCGCCCCCCACGAGTCGGTCAATGTTTGCACGTACAGTAACACGAGCTTTAACTCGTAGTTCAATTCCATTTTGAGCGACTGCAGACACGATGGGTGTTTCAATGACTTTTGGGTTAACGGACATTTGTACAGCCTGTAACACGTCTCGTCCTGCGAGATCGATTGCTGCTGCTCTCTCAAAAAGAAGGGGAATAGCGGCACGTTCGGCGGCAATTAAAGCGTTAACTACTCGATCGACATTCCCGCCGGCGAGGTAATGTGCTTCTAATTGAGCGGTTGTAATATCTAGACCAGCCTTATGGGCTTTGATGAGCTGGTTTACAATTTTAGAGGGTGTAACGCGACGTAGCCTCATTCCAATGAGAGAAAAGATCCCAACATTGACTCCTGCAGCTAAAGCAGAAATCCAAAGACCTACTGGAATAAAGGTTAATAGGACACCCACAACCATAATCACAAGTATTAAAAGGATAAGAGACAATAATGAAGCTGCGGTTAACATTCTTTAAAACCTCCCTTGATATCTAACGCTAAATCTTCAATTTGACGGACAATCACACGCGTACCTTCTACTGCGATCACCATAATTTTTGACCCGTTAGCTATAAACCCTCCTTCGGTGACCACATCAAGTCGTTCGCCACTAAAATCAGCCGTTCCTGCTGGGCGTAATTGACTGAGGGCGATCCCTTGTTTGCCTAAGAAGTTCTCGTAACTAGGTTTAGGTGCTACATAGCCTTCCTTCTTGGTTTGACGGGTTTTCAAGGCGAATCTTTCCCAAAAAAGACGGGTTTGGGGAAAACGAAAACTTAAAGCGATCAACACTGCTAGTGTAAATAGTAATAAACTCACGTAAAGTACGCCTTGGAGTAAAGAATCAACCGTTAGCATAATCCCTGCAATTAGGGCGATTATGCCAAATAATCCAAGAATTCCTCCAGGCACAAAAATCTCTAGAAATAAGAGGACAATTCCGAGCACAAATAGAGTCACAACAAATCCAGTCCCCACGTTTCCCCCTCCTTCCTAGGAACCTTTACTAGGATTCAGTTCATGTTCAGGTTCTTTCGGCAATATCTTTAACCAGTGCTCAGCAATTTGCTTATATAGATTTCCTCTTGCTAACAAATTAAGGATAACTAAGGTCACGGCAACCTTTTCCTTGTCTTCCTCATTCATTTCCTCATCCGTTAGAGAATCATCAACCTCATTCGCTAACTGTTCTACGGATTTTTGCCAGTCGAGCTGGGTCCGATCGAAGATTTCGCAATAGTATTGATAGAGTTTCGACGGATTGATACGGTCATCGGAATTATCGGCTAGCGTTTGGTTGACAAACCCGAGCAAACGGGAGGCTTCCTCCAAGGACAAGATATTGCGCAGATCGTTGATGAGTAAGATATTCGCAACTTGTTCCCGGTTATACTTCTTTTTTTGAGGACTAGGAAGATACTTGCGTCGAACCCAGTTTTGAATATGTGTGTTATTGATATCATTTTGACCTACTCTCTGAGCGACTTCAACGACCTGAGAAAGCATCATGGAGTCGAGTTCGAGATACGGTAAAGCCTTCGCTTTGGGTTCGAGAGTATTGACGATCTCCATGATCTCGGTTAGATAGGATGTTTTCATGGCATCACCTCCTTCGTGACTAATATTCCTAGGAGTTTGTTCTAAGTCGCGATGAGAAAGAATCTGTTCCTAATGCCACTATTATATGATCAATATGATCATGTGTAAATATCATTTTGACATTATTTTTATAAAATTTATTAATCCAATGAGAATTTATTTTTACCTTTATTAAGATGATCGTATTGGATATACTTTGAAATGAGAGTCTGCTCTCAGAGTTTGGCATTTAAGGGAGCAGGAGGGTATACCGTTGAGTTGTGTGAAAAGCAGAAGGAGTTTTTGCAGATGGGTTACATTCTTTGGTTATTTATCATGGCATTGGTAGGTACGGCCGTTGCCAAAAAACTAAAGCTTCCTTATCCTATAGCACTTGTCATACTAGGAGGTATTATCGGGGTTATTCCTATTTTTAATGAGTTGAAACTCTATTTCCTAGATGAGGAAGTGTTTCGCAATATTGTTATTGATATCTTTTTGCCCGCTTTAATTGGTGAAGCTGCCTTGAAGTTGTCTTTTAAAGATCTGAAAGTTAATGCTTTAACAATTTTTTTCTTGGCAATTGGAGGAACAATTCTTTCGTTTATAACGACAGGCATTTTGATAGCATTCATTACAAAGTGGCCATTTCAGGTAGCTCTTACGTTTGGAGCGCTTATGTCAGCTACTGATCCGGTAAGCGTTATTTCAATATTTAAGGGTTTGGGAGTAAATAAGAACCTTGCGGTTATAACTGAAGGTGAGAGTCTAGCTAATGATGGTGTGGCGATTGTCCTTTTTAAACTCACGGTATATTCCTTTGCTCTCATCGCCTCATTGGGCTGGGGCGGCTTAGTGATCGGATTCGTTGAGTTCATTAAGGTAGCTTTGGGTGGCGTTGCTATTGGAGGTGTCTGTGGACTTATTGCGTCGCGTGTCTTCCGCCGTTTTGATGATTATACGTTGGAAAACAGTTTTTCAATCGCCTTGTTTTACGGAAGCTATTTTTTAGCAGAACACATCCATGTATCCGGTGTTATTGCGGTTGTCGTCGCCGGGTTGATCTTAGGGAATTATGGGCGAGCAATTGGGATGAGCGAAAAAACGCAACAAAGTATCGAAGTGTTTTGGGATACCATTGCTTTTATCGGCAATGTTTTGATTTTTTATTTGGTTGGTTTGGAAATCCAAAAAATGAATATCCAAGATTATTGGGGATATATTATTGCGGCTATTGTTATATCCTTGTTGTCAAGAAGCGTCGCGGTTTATGTGTCCACACTGGGTCTTAAGTCAAAAATGCCGATAAGTTGGAAACATGCTCTGACTTGGGGAGGGTTAAAAGGGTCGCTCTCCATTGCTTTGGCTATGAGCTTGCCTTCGGCTTTCCCACAACGGGAGGCTATTGTTGTTTTAACATTTGGGGTTGTCTTATTCTCGCTTGTGATTCAGGGACTAACGATTGGGTGGTTAACTCGTCGATGGGTTATTTGAGAACGTGCCCGAAACAGTTCTGCAACGCGGATTGAATAATTAACAAGTCTTAGGAAACCATAGATATCAATTGAATGAAAGAATCTATGGAGTGTGATTGTATGGAAAACAGAGAAGAGATTAGACCTTGGAAAAGAATTGTTTACTACATTTTAGGAGTCATTGAGGTATTATTGGCCTTTCGTCTTGTTTTTAAATTATTGGGAGCTAACCCGGCAAGCGCATTTGTATCTTTTATTTACACCCTATCTAATATATTTATGGCGCCCTTTACTGGAATCTTTAGAACAGCAACTACCCGGGGAGTTGAAACCCAAGCGGTTCTGGAGCCGGCTATCATTGTTGCAATTATTGTCTATGCTTTGATTGCATGGGGAATAGCAAAACTTATCGAGATTGCGCGGACAACCTAAGTGGTATATGAAAGGACGGCGACAATAAAATGTCAAACCGTCCTTATGTTAGGACAAATACTTATGACCGTTAATGCTTTAGAAGCAGAAATAGCATTTGTCTAGGAATCAGTGCAACCTACGAATTAATTGAAGGGGGCGTTGCGGAAGCAACGGATACTCGGCAGAAGCGTTACCTTTAAAAATCATTCTGGTTTGTGTCATCTAGACCTAAGGCACGGCGAGCAACGGCAAGCAGGCGTGGATAGGGTTGGGCTCCTACGATCCGTTCGTTGCCAATAAAGAAAGTGGGAGTACCGGTGACTTGCATGGCTGCAGATGATTGGGCATTTTCCTTCATGCGAATTTGACAGGCGGGATCGTTAAGTGCATTTGCAAGCACGTTAGAGTCTATTCCCAACTTTTGGAGAAGATCAGCAAGGATTTTTGATTGACCGATATCTTTACCTTCACTGAAATATGCACTGAATACTGAAGCGTGGTAGGCATCTTCTTGAGCAGGATAGTGTAGATGGATGTACTCGCCCAAAAGAATGGATGGGCGCGAGTTAGAGAGAAGATCGTGTGCGGTGAATTTGAGACCGTAAATTGCCCCCATTTCATTAAGGTTTTTGTACATTCCGTTGACCACTTGGGCGGGGAACAGTTCGCGGATCGACCTCCCTTGAGGGGGGGTGTCCGGATGGATTTCGATGTTAAGCCATTCAATGGGCAAGTTAAGTTCACGCCCTAATTGGTCGGCAAGGACCTTGCCGATATAGCAAAACGGTCAAATATAATCAGAGTAGATGCGGATCGTCACAGTTAAATGCCTCCGATCGATTTAATTCATCTCTATTGGTTAGTTAAGGTTCAGGGCGTCTAACAGCCCCTAATGTTATCATATAATTATCAGACCCTGTTGGCAAATACCGAGGAAGGGTAGCATAGTTTAGTTTGGAGGTTTAACATGGCTGAGGAACTATTATTTGGAACACCGATCACCGAAATAATCAAAAATAGGATATCCGTCAGGACTTATCTAGAGCACTCTCTGACTTCTGAAATAAAAGATAAGTTAAGCAGATTCTTTTCTTCCTTAAGTGGACCGTTTGGAGTACCTATAAGATTCGAACTCATTGAAAGTGATTTAGCGCTGAAGGGGTCTAGTGCAAAGCTAGGGACGTATGGTGTGATTAAAGGTGCATCTACATACGTGGTTGCAGTGGTAGAAAAGGCAGATAAAGATTTAGAGGAATTTGGATATCTCTTGGAAAAAATGATTATATATGCTACCTCCTTAGGATTGGGGACTTGTTGGCTTGGGGGTACGTTTAAAAAAAGCGAATTTGCCAAAGCAATTAAGCAAAAAAATAATGAGATACTGCCCTGTATTACACCTATTGGCTATCCTAGCAGCCGTAAAAGTATTATTGAGTCAGCTATGAGATTTGCTGCCGGGTCAAAAAGTCGAAAAGGGTGGGAAGAGCTATTCTTCAGTTGTGATTTCAGTAAGAACTTATCTGAATCGGAGGCTGGAAACTATGTGGCCCCCCTAGAAATTGCTTCGGCTGGCACCTTCAGCATCTAACAAGCAGCCCTGGAGGATTGTAAAGGACAATACTAAATTTCATTTTTACCTTCAACATACGAAAGGATACGCAAAACTACAGGCTCATGATTTGCAAAGAGTTGATATCGGTATTGCCATGTGTCATTTTGAACTGACAGCGAAAGAAACGGGGATCGTTGGGAAATGGCTGATAAGTGATCCAGGTAGCATTAGTACACCACAAAACACCGAGTATGTAGTAAGCTGGGTTGAGGGATAGCCAATTACAAAGGATGTCAAATTCGTAGCATTTAGAATTTCATTTTTCCTATTGACGACCCATGATTATTCGTGATAATATAACAAATGTCGCTTCTCCCGTGTGGAAACTTGGAGAAAGACGGAAGAAAATAATAGTTGACAACACACACTGAAAATGGTATTATGACTGAGCGCCTTACAGACGCACAAAGATTGATCGAACAGGTGGTTAAAACACTCGAGCTAGTCAATCCAGACAAAACAAATTAGTCATTGACAACGAGAGTTGAAAATGCTAAGATGTAGAT